>JBAYHC010000006.1:0-3761 GCA_041666325.1 Patescibacteria group bacterium | reverse complement strand
TCTGCTACTGGCACTATTGGTTCGGAAATGGCAAACGCCTCTTGGAGCGACCATTTAATGAGGTACTCGCCTCCGGCAAACCAGACTTTCCCTTCTGTTTGGCGTGGGCAAATGAAAATTGGAAGAGGGCCTGGACTAAGAACGAGGCGGATATTTTGATTCCCCAGGTCTACTCTGGTATGAAGGATTATGAAGATCACTTTTATGCTTTGCTCGATGCTTTTCGTGATAGGCGGTATCTAACAATTGACAAAAAACTTATATTCATGGTTTACCATCCTGAGGGCATGCCAAGTTCTAAACAATTTACCGAATGTTGGCAAGAATTGGCAAAAAAGAATGGTCTTAGTGGCTTCCACTTTATTTATTTCAGCAATGAGGTTGGGAATGATTTGCTAGATGGATTTGATGGTGTTGTTGCTAGGGACGTTGTTGCGTTGGGATTAAGTTCGCTTGCGGCACAAGCTAACGTTTTGAAAAAAACGATAAAAAAAATACAAAGAGTCAGAAGAAAGTTAAGAATAGTGTCTTATTCTGATCTCATTAAAGCATTAAAAAAAGAACAATGTCTGGCGACATCTTTTACTTACCCTATGGTGATCTCAAACTGGGATAATACGCCGCGATATGGCCGTGTTGGCTCAGTGGTAACGGGGTCCACTCCGGGGTTGTTTGGTTTACACCTACGCGATGCAGTGGAGTATGTTGACAGGCGCCTTAACCATGAGGAAAAAATCATTTTTATCAAGTCGTGGAACGAGTGGGCGGAGGGGAATTATCTAGAGCCGGATCAACTTTACGGTAGTGCTTTATTGAAGAAGGTTGCCGAAGCGATTCAGTGAACCAGCGTCTGGTACAAGTCTAAATATTGCTTGGCGATATTTGTAATATCAAAGTTTGACACAATTTTTTCTCTGCATCGGCCAGAAAAAGATGTTTTTTTGGTTTCGTCAATGACCCACTGGATGCCCTTGTAGATATCCTCGAAATTTTGTGGCGCAGCTAAATAGCCATTTTGTCGGTGGTCAATGATATCCAGTGGGCCGCCAACACCAAAGGCTACCACGGGTGTGCCGCAAGCCATCGATTCCGCGATAACCAAGCCAAATGATTCTGTCCGAGTGGGACAAACAAAGACATCGGCGGCTGAGAATATTTTTGCCATCTCTGCTCTGTCAGTGATGCTGCCGATAAACTTAAATTTAGATCTATCCATCTTCGGGGGATTGGTACCGAAAGCCACAACCTGTACGTTGTTCTCATTGATTTCTCTGTCCAGCAGTGAAAGGAGCGGCACAATTCCCTTGTGTTGGTGCTGAAGATCATGGCTGCCGCAGAGGACTATCTTCTTGTTCTTTGATAGGCCGAAGTGATTTCTGGTACGTTGTTTGTCGTGGGGTTTAAATATCGTAGTATCGATCCCGTTGGGGATAAGGTGAATTTGCTTGTTACCGAAAAGAGAGCTGCGTTCGGCACATTCTTTCATCCAGGAGCTGGGTGCGACCACACTGATGTTGCGATCGCTCCAGAGAATCTCTTTTTGCTGCCACACTTTATGGCTCAGATCGTTCGGATCTGTTGAGTGCAACACGGGACATTGGCCGCATGTTTTCTGATATCCCTGACAATCAAAGGGGAAGTGACATCCCCCTGTCATCGGCCAATAATCTCTGAGCGTAATGACGATCGGCATGTTTAGTTGGGAAATTTCGCGGATTGATATGAGATCGGGAAAAACATGTAGATGAACGATGTTGGGATTTAACCTATCTATTGCGCGGGCTATCATTGTTGGCGAGAAATTTGTGTGATAGAAACTGTCTGGTAAAAGGTGGTAGTTGGTCTCTAGAAATTTATTATTAATCGCACGAACTTTGGCCAAGAGACGGGGATAGAGTGCCCATTTGGATGGGTATCTAATTGAAGATTCAACACCACGGAAGTGGTTGCGCACAATCATAACCGAGCTAGCCCCCTTGCGAATGAGGTTTTTGTGGAGGAGAACAGAGGAAACTGCACCTCCGCCAGCTTGTCCATCCGAATAGTTTAGGTGTACTACTTTCATGTGTTGGGATATTAATCGTTCGATCGGTTTAATATTTTTGACCAGTTCCTGTTATTGTGAACTTAGTATAGCGTATCAGGATCAATGAAGGTAGCTTTGCCTTGCGTTTGAACGAGTTACCGGGCAAAGGTAGTGAGATTGCTTGCGGCTTCTGGCGGTTTTAGCGTAATGTCAAAGTAAAATGAAAAATACAGTTGGCCAAAAAACGGTCTGTATAATTGGCTTAGGCTATGTCGGACTGCCTCTTGCGCTCTTAGCTGACAAAAATGGCTACATTACTTTTGGTATCGATACGGATTTCACGAAGGTGAAAATGATAAATCAAAGGAACACGCCGTTTTCGGACGAATGGATCAAGAAGTCATTGAGAAAAACTTCTTTGGTGGCGACAACTGATTTTAATCAGGTCAAGCAGGCAGATGTCATTGCTATTTGTGTGCCGACCCCAGTTCATATTAACCATAAGCCAAATCTTGATCTTGTTGAGAGCGCTTGTTGCTCCATTGGCCCGCATCTTAAAAAGGGTGTTCTCGTTATTTTGGAATCAACAGTTAATCCAGGGGTGACTGAAAATATTATCTTGCCGATTCTTGAAGGACAAAGTAAATTAATATGCGGCGAAGACTTCTATTTGGCGCATTGTCCAGAGAGGATCAATCCAGGCGATAAAAAATGGAACATCGTGAATATTCCCAGAATCGTTGGTAGTTTTGAGAAAACTGGATTGGCGCGAGCGGTAGCGTTTTATCGTTCCTTAATTAAGGCAGATATCAAACCGATGGGTTCTCTTAGGGAAGCTGAGGCGGTTAAGGTGGTTGAGAACTCTTTTCGTGATATCAATATTGCTTTTGTAAATGAGCTAGCGATGTCTTTCTCGCTATTGGGCATTGATATTGTAAATGTGATTGACGGTGCTGCGACAAAACCATTTGCCTTCTTGCCGCATTATCCGGGCTGTGGTGTTGGCGGTCATTGTATTCCGGTCGACCCATATTATTTGATTGAGTATGCAAAAGAAAATGGTTTTCATCATAAGTTTTTGACAGTTGCTCGCAAGATAAATAATCGTATGCCAAAGTTTACGGTAGAACAACTGAGGGTGGCGCTGAGGGATAGCGGGCTAGAAATTAGTGGCGTAAAGGTTGCTATCCTTGGACTTTCTTATAAGCCAGAAGTTGATGATTGCCGAGAAAGTCCCGCTCTCGCAATCATTCGTCAGTTGGAGGAACTTGGAGCGAGTGTGATAACATATGACCCCCACGTTATAGAGAAGTCAACTGCAAAATCTCTCAGTGATGTGTTAACTGGCGCCCAAGCGGTTGTCATTGTAACAGCTCACGCTGAGTTTAGGGCAGTTACACCCTCCATGATCTTGCAGCATAAAGTAAAAATCGTGGTTGATGGTAGAAACTGTTTGGATAAGGATCAATTTTTAAGCGCTGGTGTTACATACGTTGGAATCGGCAGGTAGGGCATTGGGCCGAGCTGGGCGCAGTCTTGGGTCGAGACGTTTATCATGTCAAAATAGTAACAGAAGAAGATTACACCAAATGAAGACCAACAAAGTTCGGGCGATTGCCTTTTATCTTCCTCAGTTTCATCCAATACCAGAGAATGACAAGTGGTGGGGCAAGGGCTTTACAGAGTGGACCAATGTTGTAAAAGCAAAACCCCTTTTTCATGGACATCGTCAGCC
>JBAYHC010000005.1:0-22722 GCA_041666325.1 Patescibacteria group bacterium | reverse complement strand
TTTTCTAATCTCGATTTTGATCAGACAGTTTTTGATTCACTCTGCTCTGTCAGAAGGGGCGACACTGACATGCAAACCATGCGCTCAATCGCCGCCGGCTTTCTTCTCGGGGGTGACCTGATGGGACACAAAGTTGGGCAGCTATCCGAGGGGCAGAAGGGGCTGTTGTCCTTTGCTCGCCTCGTACTAATCCAGCCAGGCCTCCTCATCTTGGATGAGCCAACCAACCACATCAACTTCCGCCATCTCCCCATCATTGCCAAAGCGATTGACGAGTATGAGGGCGCCATGATTATGGTTAGCCATATGCCGGACTTCGTCGACCAAATCAAATTCGACGACTATCTCGATCTCGGCAAGGTCTAACTTGATTTTAGTTTGGATTTTAGCCCATACCGTCGTACAATTAAGCTGTAATACACGACCATGGTCTCACTCTGCCAGTAACGATAGTTTTAACGAGAAAATTAAGTACTATGACCCGAGATGCATCAATACAATTAATCAGAGCGTTCATGTCTGAGAAATTGCCGGAGCTTGATTGGTACCGGGAGACATCCGAGCACCTTAAATCCATTGTATTTTATGGATCTAGGGCCAAGCGCACCAACCGAAAAGATTCCGACATTGATCTCTTGTTCATCATGCCGATCGAAATTGAAGAGAAGCACACGGAGGGAGAGTATTCGTATGAATTTGGCGGCCAAGAAATCAATATCGTCATACGCTCAATCGAGCGGTTGCGAGATATTGCGGCAGGAGAGCATGACTCTTTTCAGGCAGAGATATTTAGGAATTCGGAAATTATGTGGCAGAGGGATAGCGAGGCAGATGAGTTGATCAAGCTAATATCGTTTGCCCGAAAAGATAACTAAACGGGGGAGTAGCATGAAAAAGATACTAATTATCACAGGACTTGCGCTGGCAATTTGGGGCAGAGTGTCATACCGGAAAACGGCCACCGCGTGCATCCCATCGAGCTGTTTTGGTAGCGGAAACGGGGGATTCGCATCAATGTGTACCGCAGACTGCGGTGGAGCACGCAGCTATACGTCGGTTTATATATTCGGCGGTTTGTCGGCGGTATTTCTTCTGGTAGCACTAATTGCCCCGAGAAATGGCACCAAGGCCTAGACCAAACCTCTTAGTAGGCATTTCTCTGATATTTGTTATATTTCTCGGTAACTAAAATAGGGGATTATTACTTTTCCCTAACTTGATATAATCAATCTAATAGATACACAACGAGGAATACCGGAGAGCTATGAAGAAGGATAAATATCTCAGAACCAGAGGGGGAACGGCTCGCATGATCGATGTGTCGTGCGCATCATGCGGCCAATTATTATTGCACTACCAGAAGGATGGCCCGGGCTGGCTCAAGCGCTGTTATCTAAACCGGATCTTTGGACCTGAGAAATGGGCGGCGTTACAAAAGGACATAAATATTGTTAGCACAAAGGACATGCCAGATTTGGTCTGTGATTGCGGTGAAATAATTGGCACACCGATGCTTAACAGTGATGGCAGGTTGGCCTTTCGCCTCGGGCTCGGCAAGTTCAAACGTAAGCTAAGCAAAGATAAATAGCAGGGAATAACATGGATTGGCTGCAAACCATTACACTTGCCGGAGTAGTTGCGGTGCTAACGACGATGATGGGAATTATCGTTAAAGTCGTTGGTCTACCTGACCAGATCCGCAAAAACTACAAACGGCAATCAACTGAGGGCCTGTCGACTCTTTTCATTTGGATGACTTTCATCGCTTACATACTCTGGACATTACACGGCATACTGCGCAAGGACTGGGTTCTTATCATTGGCCAAGGGCTTGGTATTGTCACAACTGGCATTATTCTTTGGCAAATATTCATCTATAGGAACAAGGCCTAATTAACTATTTCGAATCGGTTTGCCTCCGCCTCAACTCCGAATTGACGGAGGAGCTTAATCGGTTTTGGCACGCCAACGCCATCCCTATACTGCTTGAACATAGCATTATCAAATTTGAAAACTACTTGGAGCTAGCAAGATCTAGTGAAAAATTCCCGGGACGCTTCAGAACTGTCAAATGACGCTCATTCCGCTTACGAATTTTAGTTGGAAGCGTCCCGGAGAATATAATTTTGGTCTTTTTGTTTTGTGTGCGATCTAGACCATTTTTTTCATCTCAATCACTATCAGATGGGCCTCGTCCTCACTGACATTCTCGACAGCATGAGAAAAAGGTTCGCTGTACATCGCGTCGCCGGCCTTTTGTTCGATATCATTGGTACTGCCATCAGGCATCGTCCAGCGGTTCTTGATATCGTTAACCACATAGACAACCGTTGTCGGGTGCGTGTGCATCTCAAGTTTCTCGCCGGCAGGCAATCGCATATCGGAAACTCTGACCATGTCGTTCTCGAGCAGTATTTTATACGTGCCTTTGGCAACTTCCATTACGTCTGGATATTCATTCATTTTGATCACCTCCTTCACTTCAACTGTATCCCAAAACCCATTTCAAATCTCCTGAGATCTTCGGTGATTGCTGCATTGCCTCTCTATGTAGTGGACATCCTTGCGGGATGGCTCTCGGCCATCTCATGTCATTGCCATTTCTATTGCAAGACACGAAGAAACCCAAAGGGCGGCAGTGCGCAAAAAGAACAACGCGACTCTTGCAAGATACAGGTAGACATAAAATCAGTCTCCATTTATTTTGAGCTATAATATATACCTGCCTCGCCAGTAGACATTTACTTAGTCGGTGCCATATAATTATGATGCAGCTACACTAGCGATAGTAATATTGTTTAACGATGATGATGGTTGGTCTTAGCAACTTCAAGCCAAGCGAAGAAAGCGAGACAATATTGTTTTACGACAAGAAATTTGAAGGAGGCACAACATGAAGTCTTTGGTCGTTTATGAATCAGCTTTCGGCAATACGAAGATGATAGCCGAAAGAATTGCCGAGACTCTCGGCGCAAAGTTAGTACAGGTCAAGGATTTTGACAAATCGGATTTAGAAGACCTGGAATTGATAGTAGTCGGTAGTCCAATCAATGGCTGG
The DNA here is from genome assembly GCA_041666325.1 of Patescibacteria group bacterium. GTDB lineage: Bacteria > Patescibacteriota > UBA1384 > XYA2-FULL-43-10 > 1-14-0-10-43-13 > JBAYHC01. Next base: position 19,664 of record JBAYHC010000005.1, on the reverse strand, counting down.
ATGCCGCTACCGACAATTGTTAACTTCCTAAACACTCTTGCGCAAGGTGGGCTAAAGGGCATCAGCGCAACATCATTCGACACTCGGGTGAAGATATTTATTCATGGTGATGCCAAGGGCAAAATCGCTAAATTGCTCACTAAGTCTGGCGCTAAAATTATCATTGAACCCGCGGCATTCTATGTCAAGGGGACAGAGGGGCCGCTACTTGAGGGAGAACTCGACAAGGCAGGGGAGTGGGCCGAGTTAATCAAAGCCAAGACGCCAACATAACTCACCACTGATTGCCTGAGCCTAATCATACATTCCACTCCAAAAGTGCCTGGATTGCGTTATCCTGGCACTTTTTGATTATCTGGACGATATTGGCACAATATGGTAGTATATGGCGATCGATGAAGCGGCTTCCGTCAGTCGAAGGGGGAGACATGGACAGTCAACACACGATAGAAGACTTAGCCAGGTACGTATTGGAATCAAATGGCGGATATTACCCAGACGGATTTCTCAAACTTATTCCAACCGAATTTGGGTCGATTGATCTTAAGGCGTTGAACGGCGAAACGATCCTTGACCTGTCCAAAAGGTTTGACCTTGAAGTTTACTTCCCGGTTCAAGCGCAAATGATGCAGCTGCTCGGCTACGAACCCGCCAAGGCCAAAAGGCCCGAAAATATGAAAGAGTGGCTCGCTGTCGCTTCGGCCACACCGGGCACATTGGCACCAGATGTTGAGGTCAAGAAGAGAGAGATTCAATTCCTCGCTTCTGTCGGGATGGGGATAGTGGAACCGGTCGTGGCAGCTAGATTGCTTGTATCACTGGCTATCTAGGAATACTGGTATCAGATAAGTCCGATTTCAGACCGCAACTAGTGTTGCGGCTTTTTTTATAAAAAAGTGGGCGCCCGCCTTAGTGGCGTGCGCCCGTCTGCACCCTAGGGTGCAGACCCGATCATATCTATGTAGACGCGTTTCTGAATTGCGCCTACGTTGTGCTTCGCATAGTCGACCTTGAGGCTGTCGGCCGAGCGGCGGACGATGCCCAGCACTATGATGGGAAACAGAATCCCCAGTATCGACACACATAACAGAAATCTCATTCCCGCTCCTTCCATCACAAACGTGCTAATATATTAACATATTTATCGTAAATTGTCAATAACGAAAGCGGCCACTCCAGACTGTCAGCTACCCAAGTGTAAGCAAAGGGTTGCCGACTTGGAGTCAAGAGAGTAATATTTTAGGACGATAGAATGATTTTGATATAAGGAGCGACATGAGTGATTACAAGTTGAGGGTGTCAGCTAAGGGTCTTTTTTTCAATAAGGCAGGGGAGGTCTTGCTGGTCAAATCAAGCCACAAAAGCATTGGTGATTTCTGGTGTGTGCCAGGCGGTGGAGTAGAGGAGGGCGAGGCCATCTCAGATGCAGCCGAGAGAGAACTCGCCGAAGAAACCGGCTATATCGGTAAGGTAGACAAGATTGTTTTCACCCAGGACCTCACCTTCCACAACAATGACCGCCAGCTGGAGATATTCTTCAGTGGCAAGATCAATGAGGAGATCGGGCGAGTCGCCCCAACAGAAATCAGGGAGTCTAAGTTTTTCTCAATTGACGAATTTAGAGACATCGAGTTCAAGCCCCAAAACCTCAACCCCTTCGAACTCAAAGAGGGCATAGATTACAGCTCAGCAAGAGAGAGTCAGGATTAGGCGCTCGAAACAAAAAAGGCTGCCGAAGCCGGAAGGCAACGACAGCGCTGGGGAAAAGGGACTAAAGCCAATTTAGGCCGCACAAGCGTACTGACTAACGGAAATCTCTGACGACGATTCGGGTCTCAAATCAGACAACCTCATGTAACCGGTAAGTGAATTACGTTCGAGTCGAACGTAAGCCCAGGCCTTGCGTTCGTTAAGCACCACGAGCCGCTCGCCCTCCTGAACCTCAGTTATCATAATAGCACCATCCCGAGCATGGGCCCGCAATGGAGCACTTTTTTTGCAACGCCTTGTCATGAACCTTCCTCTCCTCACTGCTGCTGAGTGCAACCGGTATAATATAACACATCTCACACGATAGTCAAGGCCATGGCTCCGAACATAGAAGGCATTGGCCCCCAGGGCGCCATTCGATCCCGACATTCGACCCCGCTGATGTCGCCCTGAGTCACAATCGAAAAGAAGGGCCCGGCGAATCTTCGCCGGGCCCCGGTCTACCTATGAGCGGATCAGAGTTGTGGCACCTTGAACCTGAGCGCCTTGACGGCATCAGGAATCGTCGCCCTGAGTTCTCTCAGACTGGTGATCTTTGCTTCGATCCCAGTCTTAACGTTCTCCAGGTATTCGATCTGAGTATCGATTCGTGGACCGATACCCAGAACGTCATCCGCCAAAATCTCAGCCGGATTCTTGCCCAGTTCCTCGAGGATCTCTTTGCCTGCGGCGCCAAGACCATACAGACGCACAGAGCCTTGCGGCTTAGACAAAACACCCGACTGGACAAGCAGGCGAACCACCACCTTGCCAAGATAGGAGTCTGGCACACTGACGAAATCTGAGTGTTCACGGATAAGGTCGTAGACATCTGCGGGGACTAGGCCAGTCTGACCGTTGACGCGCCTAGAGAATTCTAGCACGAAGAGACCTACTCTCTCGCGGTCTCCCAGGAAAGCATCTTTCTTGGCCCTCGTTCCGTCGAGTAATTCGTCTGGCCCCCCTGATTCAGGTCCTACTGGAGGAGCAGTGCACCCAACACCCAATGCTTGATAAACACCAGGGTCGGCGCTGGCCTCCAATTCAGGCAGTAACGGCCGTTCCTGTGTTTCAGTCGAACCATCGGCTCCGGACACTTCTATACTTCCTCTCTTGGGGCAGCGTTCTGGCGGAAATTTAAATCTCAACTCTTGCCAGAATCGGGCAGGATCTTCACCCTCTGGGGTAAAGATACGGACGAAGCGGCAACCGCCGTTGTCTTTTTCTGATGGATGGGCCTTGCAGACGATGAGATGACCTTCTCGCCCAACAGTGCGTAAGCGTCCCCTGGTACTATCGGATCCAGTCGTAACCCGACAGACTTTGGCCTTGTAGTCGCCAGAGAAACCGCACTCCAGCAACTTGTCTGCGATGAACTGGGCATAACCATAACGGGGTCCACGTATGGCTCCCGCCACCGTCGTCACGACCGCCTTCCGGCTGCCATCGTTTGCCACAGCCGATTCAAGACGGTTCACTTGCAATCCTCCTCTCAGTGTAATCCCGCAATATTGCGAGGATTCCTTATTATACCAATCAATTTATATTTTGAAGCTGATTAAAACATTGGGGCAACCATTTGTCAAAGAGACGCTAGTAAATTAATATGGATCGATGACCAAATCGGAGAAGTTAGATCATGGACAAGCCAATGTAATAGTGGTATAAACAAGAAGGAAAATAAATAGCGCTCGATAGCGCTTTTTTGCAGAGGACGAACAGGAGGACAAACAAAGGTGAGCCAACCGGAAGAAGCCGGCTTCATGGCCGACGCAAACTGCAAACGAGCATTTGATGAGTTTGTCGCCAGGCTGCATGGCTATCATTATCCGGCAATATTTCTTTTTCTGCCGCACAACTCCGCTGAGGCATTTGTCACAGGTCCGCGCCGCGCCTTTGAGGACCACCAGACGTTTGAGGACGCGCTCAAAGCTGCTCTTCGGCGCGCAAAAGCGACGGTCGGGAAGAACTCCGTCGCCAGCAACACTACGGAGCAAAAGAAGAGAGACAAAAACGCCCGATTGACCAGGGCTGCTTATGATGAATTTAGGGCGGCCATTGCTCGCTTTCATGCCGCAACAGGCAGAGAGTACACAACCATCATCATTATTGAGCACTGGACAGAGCCGCTACTCATAGCCAGAAATGGCGACATTCATGGCTACCGCTCCATGACACCAGAGCAAGTGTTCTGCGCTGCAATTGCCGCACGGCAGAGATCGTAATTGTTGACTTACATCCTTACAGCATCCGCCCCGCGGGTGCTCTTTTTGACTTAAGCCAGTTGTTGTGTCGGCTCCTTGGTGGATGTTGGGAGGGCGAAGATCATTCGCTTATACACGGCCCTGGTAGCAGCAACGTCCCGCTTGCAGTAGTCGCAAATTTCCTTAACCTTACCCTCTTTATAAAAATCATAAACTTGGGATCCATCAATTCCATCTTTGGGAGAGTCAATATCGAGGGCAATGGCTAAATTCTCGAGGCTAATATTGTTGTTGCTCCACTTGGCCCATTCTTTCATTGTGTCGTAAATCGGCTCGCTTCTATATCGAGCAAAGCTTAGCTCTCTGCTTGGCCTGACACCAAGAACAATGGAGCGCTGATATATGAAGCGCAAATCAAAATCCATCACATTATGACCGATAAAAAGATGCGCGCTCTTGGCTATACCCCAGAACTCCTGCAACGTCTTCTTCTCATCGTCCGGATGGCAAATAACCCTGACTTCATCATCATCGATCGCATAGGCAATACACAGAATCTGACCGAATGAACCATCAAGACTCGTGCCCCGATAGTACTTGTCGAAGTCAACGCTAGCATCACTCTCGCCATAGACAGGCGTATCCGATGTCTCTTTTCGCTTGGCAATTTTTTCCAGTTTGCGGCCATAGAGAAATTTAATCTGCGGAACCATCGATTCGTCGGCCGGCAGAGTTTCAATATCTAAACATAATTTCATAGTTATCCTTGTCTTAGTTAGCACTTTTCACTATATCAGAGTTTGATCTGCCGACCAAAGAATAGGTTTGCGATAAGCCAGATAACAGCCTATTATTAGTAAAGCACAATTTACTAACAGCTATTAAAGACGGAACAAAATGAAGTCACCTAAGCGAACAATAACTGTCGCTGTCCTCATGGTACTCTTCTTGGGATACGGGCTTGTTCAGCCATTGCGCCTAAAGACAACTACCCTCGAGATCAAGAATGGTGATATCCCGGAGGCGTTCGTGGGGAAAAAGCTCCTCTTTCTTTCCGATATTCATTTCGGACATTTCCTATCCAAGGAGCGGCTAGAGGCGATAATCACCAAAGCCAACTCTCTTGGCCCTGATGCCATATTTCTTGGCGGCGATTATATTGAAAGCAATCCCGCTGACTACGCGACCGCATTTTCTAAGCTTGGCAAACTAAGTGCACCCCTGGGAGTGTATGGGGTACTGGGAAACCATGATTACAGGCAAGCCAGAGAACACACCCTTGCGCAGATGGAAGCAGCAAACATTAAAAGTCTCAACAACAGTGCCTTGTGGATTCCGTCAGGCAATGACAGGATCAAGGTTGGTGGCGTTGGCGATCTATGGATGGATGAGCAAACTCTGACGCGGACAACGGACGACACAACAGAGCAGGATTTTGTCATTCTTCTCAGCCACAACCCCGACTATGTCAGAGAGGTTAACTCCAGCAAAATCGACCTTGCCCTCTCTGGTCACACCCACGCCGGTCAAATTACACTCTTCGGCTTGTGGGCACCATGGGTTCCCTCGCGATACGGCCAAGAGCTGCGCTATGGACTAAAAGAGGTCGGCAAAACAGCCCTCTACATCACAAGCGGCGTCGGCACAACCTTTCTGCCACTACGATTCTTCACCAGACCCGAGATGGTTGTCATAACTCTGTCGCATTAACAGCAAATATCTGCACTACCAATCAGTCCGATCAATCTTGAGTTCTTCGGAGGCATAAGTTGGCTTAAATTGCGTCGGGTCGGCAAGGTAATTGCTGATGCCAAGCACGATGCCCTTTGCCTCAGCGTCTAGCCGCGAATAGTCTTTCCTGACTAATTTAACATACTCAGAGCCGTTGGTAATGAAGAATGCCTCAGAAAAAACTGCGGGCATTTTTGATTTGGACAGGACACTATTATCAAACCAGGCGATTCCCTTGTTCTCTAGATTGAGACTGGCAGAGGTCGAGCGAGCGATACTCTCAGCCAACGGTTGATCATACTCGCTAAAGTAGAGCGCGGTAGAATAATTGATTTTGCTGCTACTATAACTGTTATGGTGAATCGCCACTAGGATCGAAGCGCTGCTATTATTACAGAAAGAATAGCGATCGCTCTTAGAAAGACTCTCGTCCGAGCTTCTGGTCACAAAGACGGTGTATCCATCTGCCTCGAGCAGAGCCTTGACCTTGTTAGCTGTGATTAGATTAATAGTGCTTTCCCAAACCTTACCCTTCATTGCACCTGGGTCGATACCGCCATGTCCCGGATCAAGGCAAACCGACTTCTTGCTCGAGGCTGCCCCACCAAGACTCTTGTCGTCCTTGACGACAGTTTCCTTTATCTCATCGACGCCGCTAATTTGACTCGCATGATCATCTGCCGGCAGCGGCGAGACCTTGACTTGCGACAGATCATAGAAGGAATCCTCCAGTTTAGCGCTGTTAGCACGAAAATAATAAATTCCAGTAGCTCCAATGGCGAGTACAAGCAACATCAGAATTGGGCACACAACCTTATTGATTTGTAGCAAACTATTCAATCGGTAAAACCTACTTATCATAAACTCTATTTAACCATAAATGGCACAAATAAAAAAACCCGCAAACGCGAGAATGGCAGGCATGATAATCACTGTCCAGAGTTGTACACAGAGGTATGCCTGGTTTCGATTATCTGGCAGTTATCCACAATTGACACTGTTTGGTCTTTGTTCGATAATGGAATTGCCAAACAAAAGGCAAACATTAGCAGAACAGATAGCGAACAAGCGAGGGAAGATGCCAAACGAATCCGAACAAGTCGATCCGACTGATTACAACTGGCCCATTGAGCTAGGCATTTTCCTAGAGCTCGCTTTTAATGCATAAACTTTATCTTTAATCACTAGTTTGCAAAGGAGGTAAAAATGGATCCGCTCACCAAGCGACAAAAAGAAATTCTTGATTTTATCCGTGGATTTATAGACGAGAACGGCTATGCCCCGAGCTACCGCGAGATCGCTCATTATTTTGAACTCTCATCAACTGGCACCATTGCGGAGTACATCAATATTTTGGCTGAGAAGGGATATCTGACCAAGGAGGCGATGGAAGCCCGGGCCATACAGCTCACACCAGCCTTCGATGATGGTACCGAGATTTTCTCCATACCTCTCTCTGGTGTGATAGACGCCGGCAAACCAGTTGAGGCAATCAGAACCAACGAAACAATCGATATTCCGAGAGACATGATGGGCCGCCGCACCTTTGCTCTCCGAGTCAGGGGAGAGTCCATGATTGACGATGGTATCCTAGATGGTGACTATATCATCATTGAGCAAACCTCCTCCGCGCGCAATGGAGAGATAGTCGTTGCTCTTGTGGACAACAAAAACGCTACGCTTAAGCGATTCTACAATGAAAAAGATCAGATCAGGCTTCAACCCTCCAACAGCACTATGAAGCCGATGCACTTTGCCAAAAACCGTGTTACCATCCAGGGCAAAGTTAGGGGAGTAATAAGGAAATTTTAATATGGAACTTAACAATCTCCTTCAATTTATTGCTCTCGAGGACAAACGACTAAGAGAGCGTTATGGTAATTCAGGCGACAATGAAAAGCTTGTTCTGGCTCGAACCGTCAAGATGAGTGAAGAGATGGGCGAACTTTGTAATGAAGTTCTCATTCACTGCGCCCTGCAGAGAAAAGAAAAGCTCGACGCAGCAGATCTCGACAACCTCTCAGCGGAGTTTGCCGATGTCTTGATCACAACACTTCTTCTCGCCAATTCCATGTCTGTCGACATTAAGTCTGCCCTCGAACACAAAATCGCCAAGATTAATGCACGCTACATACAACCCTAGATCACTACTAATCTCGGACAGCAAGTGCTAAAATTGTTGTTGTTAGTTAATAATTTTTAATACCAGAATATCTGTTTGCATTCATGGAAGAGATTGAAGTTAAGTTTCTTAATATTGACCGATCTAAGATTGAGCGAAAGCTAAAGAAGATTGGCGCTAAAAAGATATTTGATCGAACATATAGATCAAAGGCTTTTGATTTTCCTGACCTGCGCCTAACAAATAATTCATCTTGGGCACGTATTCGCGATGAGGGCGAGAAGATCACTATGGCCTTCAAGAAGCGCCTCGGTGCCAAGGCTGCGGATGGCAGCAAGAACGACGAGGGAATGGAAGAGCACGAAGTTGCTATCGACAGCTTCAAATCAGCTGAAAGTATCCTACTAAATTTGGGTTTGATTGAGTACTTTTTTGAGGAAAAGAGGCGTATCCGCTATCTGTTGGACGACGCAGAAGTAGACATCGACATCTGTCCAGCGCTTGAACCGTACCTAGAGATAGAAGCAAGTTCATGGGATAAGATTGACCGGGTAATTGCTCTTCTGGAGCTCAACCCGGAAGACAAGAAAATCTTTTCTGCAACTCAGATCTATCGCTTGGCAGGTATCGATATGTTTGATTACAAGGAATTCACTTTTAAGGGATTAGTAAAGAGATAGCTTGATTCGCATCACGCTGAATGATAACTTGCCAATTTAAAAAGCCCTACGAGGACTGTATCCAAGCAGGGCAAGATAGAGCGCACTAGGCGCCTCTGAGATCAATCGCAACAATATCGCTTCCGCTCATGATAACCAGGCTGGTGTCACACCCAAACCACTCTTGGTGGGGACCCCTCCATACAACCCTGGTTGGCTTTCCATCGTATTTGACAAGCAAGAGACAATCGTCAACCTCGACAAGAAGGCCCAACGAACAGCTGCTCCAACGACCTCGCGGACTGGACCAGAACAACTTGGGAGAGCCCCCGAAGGGAACAATCGTGATCTGATGCTCATTTTCAACAACCAGGCCATTACAGCAAGCACCATGCTGGATTGATAGGTCATCGTAAACTGCCGGCGGTCTCTCGTCGAAAGGAACAAGGTAATACTTGCCATTTGCGACTGCATGCAAGCCCAAGCTACAAAAACCGCAAGAAGCATCGGCCCTGTCCCAAATAGTTCTTGTGTTACCGTCAGGCGACGTAACAACCACTTCGTTGTAACGGTGCTTGCCACGGCACGTTACCAACCCATCGCTGACAACAGTATATAGTCCGTGATTTCCCTGCCAAATGGTCCTGCGCTCACACTCAAATGAGATAAAATCAAAACGCGCTCGGCCACAGGGGATTATGATACCGTCTTTGCACGGGTGACTCATCTCATTGGAGTCAGTAACCAATGATTTCATCGACCCATCGAATGTAACCAAGGAGTGAATGTTTCCGTTCTGGATTATTGCACCCATAGAGCATAGCTTGGTAGAAACAGGTACGGATCCCTGATAAAGCATCCGCCACTCACCCTGATACGTGACAAGCAGAACCTGTTTACCAAAGTTAACAACCAGACCATGGTCACAACCATGGCATTGCAAACGACCTCCGCTATAAGAAGCACCCGGAAGGCCGGGTGCAACGTATGACAGACAGTGAACCTCAATGCCCATCACTTTCATCTCCCTCCATCCATCGCTGGCTGTTTGATTTGTACCACTAATCAGCCCACTTATCAAGGCCAATGCCTCAGCCCGCCTCGGCCATTATGACAATTACCCGTGAATCAAAAACTATCCCGCTCTCAGACTGTCATCCTGAACCGACGAAGTCGTCCTGAGTGAAGTCGAAGGATCTGTGTCTTGATTCAGGATCCATAAAATAGTTATTGAGACTGGATCCCAGATCACCGTTCGATCCCGAGCCGCAACTCACGGTCGAGGGAAGTCTGGAATAACAAATGAATAACCAATCTCAGGGATAATTAGTTTTTTTATTCACGGAATTATCGCTTGACAATATTTATATTACTGATATAGTAAGAAGCATTATGAACAAGTTTTGGTGTCACAACCTAGAGCAGACCATGATTGTCGCCGGCCGAAAGCGACCTCTCTTTTCGTTGTCTAGCCAAGACGGTTCTCAATGCACTAAATAATCTTATTTAAGATATTGAGCGTCTCGGCTAGGTAAGCCGAGATTTTTTGGTTTATCCCACCCTAATGGTGAGACGTAATTGTGGTCACGGCCGCAATGCGCCTAGGCTCGCACATTGACAACCGAGATGGAGGAAAAATGGCCAAAGCAACAATACGCACTTATTTCTTGCTTTCGTCCGTCGCCAATTTCGCAATCTGCCTAACCCATGCCACTTATGTCACCTTTTTGATGTCTAAGGGATTAGATCTTTTTGAGGTCAATCTGGTTAACTTTGTCTTCTATGTGACCATGGTTTTAGCTGAAATCCCAACTGGTGCCATCGCTGACATCTACGGCCGGAAATTCTCCTTCTTTTGCGCCTGCTCGATCAACGCCATTGGCGTCCTCGTTTACGCGGCATCGACCTCATTTCCAGGCTTTGCCGTGGCAGAATTTATTCTGGCAATCGGCTTCACTTGTTCGAGCGGAGCCTTTCAAGCCTGGCTAGTTGACCGCTTGAAGGAAGAGGGATATGAGCAATCTGTCAGATCTGTTTTGGCGAAGGAGAGCCAAATTGACTACAGTATGGGCATGATTGCTGCACTTATCGGAGCCAGATTGGCTGACAAAAACATGGCTCTGCCGTGGATAGCAAGTGGTATTATGTTCGTCATTGCGGCAGCACTAACACTCAGACTCATGCGCGAAAACCATCACAGGCCAAGTCATATTAAGGCGTTCGATCTTGGGCACATGGCCGAAACTATCCGCCTCAGCACTCGATATGCACGCAAGAACGAAGCCATTCGCATCATCGCTGTGATTGGCATCATTCAATACATCACAGTTCAACCAGTCAACATGTATTGGCAGCCCTTTTTCCTGCCTCAGGTCGGCTCCAAGACAGCGCTCGGTTTCGTCTGGGCCGGCATGTCCATTTCGATGATTATCGGCGCTGCAATCCACCACGGCATACTGAGATACGTTCATAAGGACGAGAAACGAGCATTGGTCCTTGTCCAGTGTGCCATCGGAGTCGGTATTGTGCTAACAGCGACACTTGCATCAATTCCCATGATATTCTCATCCTTCTTCATCTATGAAGTTTCCAGAGGCGCTTTTCGCCCACTCAAGGACACATACCTCAATGACAACGTACCCAAAGAACAGCGCGCGACTATTCTTTCGTGCGAATCGATCATCCACCATATAGGAGGATCGGTTGGCCTGCTCTTAAGTGGATACATGGCAAAGAACAGCTCGATTCCAATTACATGGATCATGTCTGGCACAATTCTCCTGCTTGGAACATTACTTGTAGCCAAGCTTGCCAGATGCAAGTGATACCGGCGGTGAAGCATTATGCTTCACCGCTTTTTTGATATACTTGCGCCATGAAACTCGGCAGAGATTTTTTTGAGAACGCTTCCTTCGATGTGGCCAGAGAGTTGCTCGGGTGCTTTGTGGTGCATACAACAGCCAGTGGCAAAATAGTTGGAAGAATAGTAGAAACAGAGGCATACGGTGACTCAACCGACTTAGCCTCACATGCCCGCTTTGGCCCGACACAACGAACCAAGATAATGTTCGGTCCAGCCGGGCACCTCTATGTCTATAGTATCTATGGAATATTTAACCTAACAAATATCATCTGCGGACCCGATGGACATCCGAGCGCTGTTCTGATTCGCGCAACTGAAATCATTGAGGGACAAGAGGCGGCAAAAACAAATGTTAGCAATTCAAAGTTTGCCAAGGCCAATGATAAGATTGCTACCGGTCCCGGCAAATTATCACTTGCTCTTGGCATCGACCGCAGTCATAATGGTATTGATATCACCAACTCAGATGAGATATATATTTTGCCAAGAACAGCAACGGACAAATTTGATGTTGTCTCGACTGCTCGCATTGGCATAGAATATTCCAAGCACTCAAAAGAGCTACCGTGGCGTTTTTATATCAGGAACAATAAATTCGTCAGTAAGAAATAGTCCAAATATGCATAAAGTTGCCTTTATAAAATCAGACGATCGAAAATACAATGTGACTCGCAGCCTTTCACTCCTTAAGAGCGAGGTTGTCTCTGTTATCAAAGAGTCAAAACGTATAGTCGTCAAACCAAATTGTGTCATTGACAACGTTCAGTTGGCAGCAACTCATCGAGATGCGCTTGATTCGCTCCTGTCCTTTATCGCGCCTCATGCCAGCCAGCAAATTGTTTTGGCTGAGGGAGCAGGAATAGGCGATACCATGTCGGCATTCAAAAACTATGGCTACCTCTCCCTCCAGGAAAAGTATGATCTTGCTCTAATTGACCTGAACGAAGATGCACCTGACACTATCGATCTTATAGATAAACATGGCAAGAAGTGGCAAGCTCAATTTGCCAAGACTCTGCTAGAATCAGATTGCATTATATCAATTTCACCACCAAAGACTCATGATTCAGTCGTCTACACCGGCGCGATCAAAAACGTTAGCGTCGCCGGATTGATTAGGCCAAGTATCAATCATGGCTGGAGAATCATGCCTAAACTTGGAGCAACCAAAAACAATAAGTCAGCGATTCATCAGGGGCCGGCGATTATTAATGAGAACATCAGGCGATTATATGAGCACCTGAAGATTAGGCTGGCTGTAATCGATGGTTATACCTCCATGGAGGGTGATGGCCCGATCGAGGGAACAATGGTACCAACTCATTACGCCATTGCGTCAACCTCCGCTCTCGCCGTCGATTCACTCGCCTGTGTTCTTATGGGAATAAAGCTGGAGGATGTCGGATATCTTACTCTTCTTGAGGCAGAGAAGAATGAGTGCTTCATAGTTGGAGATAGCTGGGAAAAATCAGTCACTAAATTTACCATGCATCGCAACTTCGAATCGATTAGAAAGTGGCGGTAGTTTCTGATATACTTTGAATATTACACACGAGCAAAACTACTACTTTTACCTTGAGCACATAACGGCACCTGAGGACTTTTAGGAGAGGGGACATGGGCATTGCCAACGATATTCGACCGCGCAGATCGCACGGAGGATTAACTCGAAAATTATCCACAACGCCTGAAGCTGGGGTTAATCAGCCTTTTTTGCATACCCCAACCACTGCTCAAGTTGACAATGAACACGTAGCCAAAACCATTCTAGAAGACGAGTTTTTCAGCAAACATCAAGTACAAACAGCTCAGATAGCCACTCAGCCTGCCCAAGAAAAAGGAGCCTTCAAGGTGATCGTCTGGTTTATTTTGTTCGTGGTTATCGTCGGCACTATCCTATATCAGCTATTTCTAACCTTCGACAAGAGGGGGAAGAGCAGCAAAAAGTCAAACGAGCAAACCTCCTCTGAGCCAAAGGGCACAGATTTCTATAGCGGCGAGGTCATCACGCAGGACTATGCGGCATCTACTGGTGATAGCGCAACATCAGGCAGCACCTCCATACCAAGCACTACCGTCACACCGACTCAATCTCAGACGAGCACAAGCACAACTGACAAATCCAAAATATCCATCAAGGTCCTGAATGGAAATGGTGTCAAAAACTCAGCAGATGAGGTCAGAGACACGCTCACGGCTGCAGGTTTTAGCGTTTCTAGCGTCAAAAACGCCCGTACATTTAGCTATGCAACAACAATAATTTATTACCAAACCAATAAGAAAGCCGAAGCAGAACTAGTCAAAGACGCACTTGCCAGCAGAACAGCGTCAATCGAAGCCTCAGACTCCCTGGCTGGAGAATATAACGTAGTAGTCGTAGTTGGCAAAAAGTAATTTGAGGAAATATGGACTATTTAGATATAATATTTGGTTATTATGACAAGATTTTGGCAGACATGTCGCCATCATCCCAAGCAATAATCTCCCTTGTACTGCTAATTGTCCTGATTTTTCAGATCTATCACGTTATCAAGAGTGGCCACTGGATCTTTATCCTTGCTCTAATCGTCTTGCTGCCTGGCACCTGGCCAGCTGCCAAGCATATTGGAAATATAATCATCACTGTGATAAAGTTTCTTCTGTCACGCATACAAGCAACGATCTAAGAAAGGAACTTTATGAGCAAATCACCAGAAGAGTCAGACACGCACGAGCATCACGGCGAGATACTCCTTGTCCTGTCCCGAGGCGAGGAAGTAGTTAGCTCAATTGTCTCATACTGCCAGATGACCGGCATAGAAAGCGCATGGATTTCAGGCCTGGGCTCAGTGCAAGAAGCGAATATAGCCTACTACGAGCTGGACAAGAAGAAATACCATCACAAAAAGATGACAGGGACCCTGGAACTGGCAAATCTGGTTGGCAACATTACGATAATGGACAACAAACCGATTGCTCATCTCCATGCCGTCCTCTCTGACCAGAGCATGAAAACATACGGCGGCCATCTAAACAGCGCCACAGTCGGGGCAACCTGCGAAATTTTGATCAATCCTTTCGGCCACGCAATCGAGCGAGAACCCAACCAAGAAATAGGCCTAAATTTAATTAAATAGTCAGGAAAACAAATGTACGATGTAGTGATCATTGGCGCCGGCCCAGCAGGACTGACTGCTGCCATCTACGCCAGCAGGAGGGCTCTTAACACTCTTGTCCTGAGCTCAGATATCGGGGGTCAGGTAACCAAAACATTCGACATCGAGAACTATCCTGGTTTCGACAATATTAGCGGCGCCGAACTTGCGCTCAAGTTCAAATCTCAAGCCGAGAAGTTCGGAGCAAAAGTCACCATGGAAGAGGTCTCAAAGATCATACCCCATGATGGACAGTTCGAGATCAAAACCAGCACAGGTAAATACGAAACCCAAAGCGTGATCCTGGCATTTGGCAAAAAACCGAGAGAGTTAGGCGTACCAGGAGAGGATAAATTTAAGGGAAGAGGTGTAACATACTGCGCAACCTGTGACGCACCCTTCTTTAAGAACAAAACTGTTGTGGTCGTCGGCGGCGGCAACTCTGCCCTAGACGCAGCTGTTCTTTCCTCCAAGCTAGCCTCCAAGGTTTATGTCGTACAAAAGTTCTCGAAGTTCAACGGCGAACAGTACCTCATTGATAAGGTCAGTGATGCCAAAAACATCGAGGTTATCTTTGACAACGAGATAGAGAAAATAGAGGGCGAAAAGACAGTCAATTCAGTTACCCTAAGGAGCGGCCGCAAGATTGAAACAAGCGGAGTTATGGTTGAAATTGGCTACTTTGTCGATAGATCTTTGGCCGAAAAACTAGTCAAGCTGGATAACAATAATCAAGTGGTAGTAGACGAACACCAGGCGACTTCCGTTCCTGGCATTTTTGCCGCCGGAGACCTAACACCAACTCCGTACAAGCAAATCGTCATATCTGCCGGAGAGGGCGCCAAGGCCGCTTTGGCTGTCTTTGACTACTTACAAAAACAGAAGGGTAAGCGCGGCATCGTTGCGGATTGGCATTGATCGGCAGAACCACAGATTAAGCAATTAAGCTAGATGAATCGAACGAAACAATGGCTTACTAGCTTACGAGCTTGCCAACATCTTTGACTCAAAACAAGAAATAATGGTATGATTACGTGAGTAAACAGAAGGAGGAATATGAGCGATCTAATCCCAGAAGAACCAAATTTTTATTCAGCAAATGACGACCGGGCACCACAGCCAAACGACAAACCGTCACTAAAAGAAAAGCTACAAGAACTGAAACAAAAGTTTCGTCTCATGATGACCGATCCCAAGAAGAGGCTTATTTTTATTATCTCGGCCGGTTTTGTGATCATCGCCCTGGTCGGAACGGGACTATACTTCCTAACTGGCAACGAAAGTGGCTTAGCCGATAAAAACAAAAACAAGAAGACCAAAGACGGACAAGAAACAGAGAACGTTGCCACAGACCAAGCCCCGCTTGATGGTATTATGACATCCAGTGAGGCCGCCAGCCGTCATCCTCTTGCCATTGTTGTCGAGAATCACCCGGATGCACGTCCGCAAGCAGGCCTAGATAAGGCCAGCATTGTCTACGAGACAATTGCCGAGGGTGGCATAACCAGATTTTTGGCGGTGTTTGGAACAAATGAGGCCGAAAAGGTTGGTCCCGTTCGATCCGCAAGAACCTACTTTGTTGACTGGGCCAGAGGATACGATGCCTATCTCGGTCACGTTGGTGGCAACATCGATGCTCTAGACCAAATCAAGGCCGAAAAAGTCTTGGACCTCGACCAGTTCGCATATTCATCACCTTATTGGAGAGAAAGAAGTAGAAACGTGTCTACCGAACATACTATGTTCACCTCAACCCCACGACTGCGCGAACAAGCCGAGAAGAATGGCTACTCAAAGGCAAACAACTTTACCGTTTACAAATTCAAAGATCTAACCGACACCGAAAAACAGCTTCTTCCAGAAAAACAGGTATTTAGAATTGCTTTCTCAAGTGAGCAGTACGAAGTCGCATTCGAATATGACAAAGCCTCCAACTCCTACAAGCGCCATCTTGCTGGCGCCCCACATGTGGACCAGCTCACAAAAAATCAAATTATAGCCAAAAATGTCATCGTCATGACCGTTGACCGAAAGCCAACGACAACTCGCATTAACGAGTCTGGTTATGACATGTCCAATGTTGGCTCTGGACCAGCTAAGATCTTCTTGGATGGCAAGATGATCGAGGGCAAATGGAAGAAAAACAGCAAGACAGACAGAGAAATGTTCTATGATGCCGACGGAAATGAGATTACCTTCAATCGTGGTCAGTTCTGGATTGCCGCCGTCCAACCAGGGGCAAGCATTACGATAGAGTAATAGAATTAAAGGGGCTTAAGCCAATTTGGAGGGAAGATGGCTAATGTAAAAGATGTTAGGGCTCGTGAAATCCTTGATTCAAGAGGCAATCCGACGGTTGCTTGTCATGTTTTTCTTGATGATGATACAGTCGGCACTGGTTTTATACCATCCGGTGCATCCAAGGGCAAAAACGAAGCGTTGGAATTGCGCGATGACGACCCCAAAAGGTATGGTGGAAAAGGTGTTCTCAAGGCGATTGCAAACGTAAATGGGCCCATCAGAGACGCGGTGCTCGGAATGGACGCTGCCAATCTCTCTGCCATCGACAAGAAGATGATTGAGCTAGACGCCACTGAAAACAAATCTAAACTCGGTGCCAACGCTATACTCTCTGTCTCACTCGCTGTTGCAAAAGCTGCCTCAAAAAGCGCAAAAATTCCCTTTTATCGTTATCTTGCCAACCTTATGGGCAAAAACCTTGATAACGAGATAATCATTCCGATACCGTTTTTGAACATTCTAAACGGCGGCAAACATGCGATCGGTTCAACAGACTTTCAGGAGTTTATGATTGTTCCGGTCAAATTTCCCACCTTTCACGAAGCAATAAGGGTCGGAACAGAGATCTATCGCGCCCTTGGCAAAATTCTAGAAGACCGAAGCTATCAGCCACTGGTTGGAGACGAGGGTGGATTCGCCCCCTCTCTCTTTTCGAATGAGCAAGCCATGGAGCTCCTGGTCCTTGCCATACAGACGGCCGGCTACCATCCGGGCGAAAATGTGTTTATTGCCCTCGATCCTGCAGCAAGCAGATTTTTCTCCGAAGATATCTATCAGCTTCATCGCGAAAATCGCTCCCTAACAACAACTCAAATGGTTGACTTCTATATGGCCTGGACAGAAAAATATCCCATCATCTCAATAGAGGACGGGCTAGCCGAAACGGATTGGGCGGGGTGGCAAAACCTAACCCAACGACTGGGCAGCAAGATTGAACTCATTGGTGACGATCTATATGCAACCAATAAAAACTTGCTCAAAAAAGGAATAGAGACACGCGCAACGACAGGTATCCTGATTAAACCAAACCAGATCGGAACATTAACCGAAACGCTTGAAACAATGAAACTGGCCGAGGATAGCGGATTTAAGATTATCATCTCTCACCGCTCCGGCGAGACCGAGGATGACTTTATTGCTGACCTCGCCGTGGCTTCAGGTTGCGGTGTTATCAAGTCTGGCGCCCCGTGTCGAGCAGAACGAACAGTCAAGTACAATCGACTCTTAGAGATAGAGGAGAAAGAACCCAAAGCCAAGTACGCCAGCTGGGACACTTCAGTCAATCTGGGGTTTACCCAGATCTAATCATCGCTAGCCGGAATTAGGGTTAAGAATTTGTTACAAATGCTTCACAACGCAAAAACCGCCTATGGGCGGTTTTTGCATAACTTACTCGAATTTCAGTCCTAGAGGCTCAGCAACCGAGCGCACCTTGCGGTAATATGGCTGCGAGGGGTTGTAACTCCACAAAGCCTTTCGAACATCGGGGTAACCCGAGGCCTTAAGGTAACGCGCAGCAGCAAATATTGAGTCTCTTGGATCGCGTATGTCAGCATCAGGGTTTGCCTTATGCTTTCGAAATGTCGATGGCATGAACTGCATCGGACCTGTTGCGCCAGCATAAGACGACTTACTGGTATACCCAGACTGTCCTGACTCGACATAGTGGATAGCTAGCAGTAACTGCCAGGCCACACCATACTCGCTCTCAGCCTCTTTATAAAGAGACATGAAATCGTCTTTGGCATAGCTTCTGTTGTCGCGAGCTGTGACAGATCTACTCTGGCTCAGCCGTTTTGCATCAGCTTCGGCTTGCGCTTTTGCACGAGTCAAGGCTTCAGCTTTTTGGCGTTCGATTCTTTCCAGATCAGCTTTAGATGAACCAGGTTGAATCGACGATACATTGTTGGCAAATACTACTATTTCACTTGAGCTTGTATCAAGACTGATTGTACTGCTCGACTCGACCGAAACTTCCTGAGCTTGAGGCAGGGCAGCCAATGTCGGGAATAAACTGACAGGCATCATGACACTAAGCATTGTTAATGAAGCCAGTTTTCGGAGATATCTTGCGAGAGACTGTATTTTCTTCTTGGTTTTTCTCTCATCCCTCTTCGTCCTCCAAAGAGGCAATTTCATTAATTGTATCGGGTTTTCGGCTGGGAAAACAGAAGTATCGCCTTGACCCAAAAATCCTGTTTAATTTGATGCTCGTACTCCGAGCATGCGATCTATTCTATCATAATTTGCCTGTTTTGTCAATGGTTAATAGGATCATTTGAGCCTGAATAAAAAATAGCTAATACTACAGTGTTATTAGCTATAGGTTTGTCTCTGCTCAGGGTGAGCTCGAGCGTGGGCGGACCCACACCCGAGCAGAGATCCCCTAGGGATGGGGGAAGAAGTTGGGATTGAGGATCTTGGCCGCACAGACAGCCATCATCACGGCCAGAACAAACAAGAGAGAAAGTTGCGACGTGATCAGACGCCTCTCGTACCTGAGCGCGATGACACTGGTTTGCATCCCGGCATTCAATGCGGACAGGACGAGACCCAGCGTCATGGCAGCCTGCCTGGGAAGCAAGCCTAAGGCGAACACAAGGCCGCAAACGGCGATCGATATGACCAAAAACCACCTGACGAAACCCATTCGTGTATCTCCCTTCGCCCCGTAGGGGCAAGCGGAACTGAAAATCAGTGCACCTCTATATTGTAACACAATACGCTAAATAAGTCAAGGAGGCACGGAACAAGCTTTACCGGACTCGAAATGCTGTTTCGAAGGTGGTATATTAAGCACGATAATAATAATTGGACACCACCATGGAAGACTGTTTGTTCTGCAAAATTGCGCGCGGCGAGATACCGGCCAAGAAACGATTTGAAGATGATGAATTTGTT
>JBAYHC010000004.1:0-193034 GCA_041666325.1 Patescibacteria group bacterium | reverse complement strand
GCTTACTAGCTTACTAGCTTACTAGCTTACTAGCTTACTAGCTTACTAGCTTACTAGCTTACTAGCTTACTAGCTTACTAGCTTACTAGCTTACTAGCTTACTAGCTTACTAGCTTACTAGCTAATTTATATCTTCCCGACCAGGTCCATCCCCGGCTTCAATGTCTTGCCACCTTTGTGCCAATTGGCAGGGCAAACAATAGCGCCGTCATTGTCATATACAAGCTTTGCCGCCTGAAGCTTTCTTAGCAGCTCGGCAGCACTCCTGCCAATGCTGTTATCATGAACTTCTATTGCCTTGATAACACCTTCCGGATCAACGATAAAGCTCCCACGCAAGGCCAAGCCCTCATCCTCCAGATACACCCCAAGCAAGCGGGACAGTTTACCGGCAGGATCTGCCAACATGGGAAACTTAATTTTTTTGATTGAGGGAGACTGATCATGCCAGGCTTTGTGCACATAAACTGTGTCGGTGCTGATAGAAAAAACCTCGGCCCCCTCTTTCTGAAACTGGTCATAATATTCTGCTGCTTCTTCCAGCTCTGTCGGGCAAATAAATGTAAAGTCTGCGGGATAAAAAATTAAAACCATCCACTTGCCTCGGTAATCAGCCAATTTTATGCTCTTTTCACCACCCTCATGGTAAGCTTTTAGACCAATATCAGGCAATTTCTTGCCGATCATTGGTTCGGGCAAACAATCACACGGATCATCAACCATAATCTCATTTTCCATAGTATCTCCAATTTACTTTGACATATTAGCTTACCACTATCCCTAACTGCTAACAATATTAACGATAATATTAGGATAGACGGCTATCAAAAAGAATCAGCCAAAATATTTCCCACACTGCATTGCAAAACAGCTTCAAATATAGTATAATTTTCTCATTCGGAAGAGATCGACCCGACAGTCGTCGGGACTCCACATTTAAAATAACATCGGAGAGGTCGCCCTCTAAAGTAGGGCTTCGCATCGTAAATTGATACCAAGGAGGTTGCCCTCTAAAGTAGGGCTTTGTTTCTTGAATAACATTGGAGAGGTCGCATAGTGGTCTAGTGCAGCTGTCTTGAAAACAGCCAGGGGTGCAAGCTCCTCGTGGGTTCAAATCCCACCCTCTCCGCCACTCAACAAGCTCATGGCTTCCAACCAGAATGTGGTGTCATCTGACGCAGTCAGACGAGCCAAAGAACACCGGCACTTAGTTGCTGGTTTTTTGTTGGCTAGCGCCGAACAAGCGCAAGA
This sequence comes from Patescibacteria group bacterium, assembly GCA_041666325.1. Lineage (GTDB taxonomy): Bacteria > Patescibacteriota > UBA1384 > XYA2-FULL-43-10 > 1-14-0-10-43-13 > JBAYHC01. The sequence continues at coordinate 191,783 of JBAYHC010000004.1, read as the reverse complement.
ATATTATCCTCGCGCCACGACACTCCCCCAGACCCGCCTCGCGCCACTTTGCCGCAAAACCTTAGCACATTCATTGAGTGTAGCCAGAGTTGTGGCCACATCATCCACCAGCAGAACGTCCCTACCCGAGACAAGATCCTTGTCAACAACAGCGAAAGCACCTGTCAGGTTTGTCAATCTCTTGGCTTTGGCAAGCCTGGCCTGTGGCTCAGTATTTTTTACCCTAGCCAAAGCCATACCTCCCGCAAGATTCAATTTTTTAGAAATGTATCTTGCCATGAGTTCAGATTGATTAAACCCTCTCCCTGCCTCTCTCTTGCGATGTAACGGCACAGGAACAACAATTAGGCCTGGCAGAGTATGATCATGGAGACGCTGAAACAAAATCTCGCCCAACAACACTGATAAATCCCTTATTCCGGCATATTTATACTGATGAATCATCTTCTTTATTGGTCCCCTATAATGAGCAGCAACAAGCAACCCCGTCAATTCCATCCCAAGTTTACGCTTGCAATTCGTACAAAATCGTCCGTGCTTAGATATCCTGCCACACTCCGGACAGGTATCCGTTTTGATTGCCTCTATCTCGCCGACACAACCAAAACAAAGCAGATCCCCATATTTTCCACAGTTAACACAGCGCTTTGGGAAAAAGATATCGAGGAATATGTCGCTCAAAAAAGAAAATATTTTGTTCATACTATAAAATATTTTATGTAAAATTAAAGCAGTGCGGCTCTACTGCCCTATCGCCTTACTGCTTTATTACCTTACCTCTTTATCGCTTGTGCTCCACCGGACCAGTTGACTCCTTTTTACTATATGACTATAATCTAGTTAATCAATCAATACTTAACGGTTGATTGACAGGAGGGAATGTGCAGGGAGAGAATCCGCACGACGACTGGCTAACCGAGCATGTAGACGGGGAGCTGGCTATTGACGTATATCAAGACGAGCACACTATTTATATTGTTGCTCCGGTTGCTGGTGTCAAATCCAGCGATCTTGATGTTTCCATCACCGACGAGGTGGTTACAATTCGTGGTGAACGCAAACTAAACGATACCACTCCCAACGAAGACCACTTTTTCACCCAGGAATGCTACTGGGGACCCTTCTCTCGCTCCTATGTCCTGCCAATGGCCGTTAACTCAGAAAGCGCAAAGGCAACACTTAAAGACGGACTCTTGAAAGTCGAGATTCCCAAAGACGCCAAAGTCAAAACCAAGATAATCGCTATCAATGAGGGCGATTACGAAAGTTCAAGAACAAAGAGACAGATAAGCAGGTAAGTTTGTAGGCTAGTAAGTAAATATGCAAACAAGCTAATACCAGCATGTTTTTGTACCTAATCGCCTACCAGCCCACAAACTTTTAAATTAAGGAAAAATATGGCTAAAGTTAGAAAAGCTGTTGTTCCGGCAGCTGGGTTTGCTACAAGATTCATGCCTGCCGCAAAAGCCATCCCTAAGCAAATGCTGCCAATCGTTGACAAACCAGTTATCCAGTACGTCGTAGAAGAGTTGGCTGAGGCCGGAATTGAACAAATAACATTTATTACAGGTTGGCACAAAAGAGCGATTGAGGACCATTTTGACAGACACGCAGAGCTCGAGCAAAGATTAGAAGCAGCCGGAAAAACAGAGCAGCTTGAAGCCATTCGCAAGCTCTCCAATATGGCGGAATTCATCTATGTTCGCCAAAGAGAAGCAAAGGGCAATGGCGACGCTATCCTTACAGCCAAAAATATCATTGGAGATGAGCCATTTCTGGTTATGTGGAGTGATGATTTCATTGTAGCTGAGCCTTCTAGGGCTCGCCAGCTAATCGATGCATATAACAAATATGGCACGACTATCCTGGGTGCTGTCAGGACAGACAAGCCCGAAGACACAAAGAGATACGGATATGCCAAGGGTCAAGAAGTTGAGCCTGGCTTTATAAAGGTTGAACAATTGGTCGAGAAACCCGGCCCAGCCAATGCTCCTTCGAATCTGGCTGTTGTTTCCGGTTTCGTCTTTACTCCGGAAATATTTAGCGCTCTCGAAAGTTTTAAACCTGAGCCAGGAAACGAGTTAGTTTGGGTCGACGGAGTCAACACTCTTCTAGCTGAAGGACGCGACGCATATGCTGTTGAAATTAAGGGTGGCAGATATTACGATTGTGGCAATATCACAGAGTACCTTAAGACCAATGTTGAGATGGCGCTAAAGCGGCCAGATATCAACGGTGAATTTGCCCAGTTTATCAAAGAAACAGCAGACAGATTATAGAAGCGGTAAAGCAGTAAGGCGGTAGAGCGGTAAGCATGTAAGCTAGTAGGCAAGTAGGTCAATATGGCAATAACATCGTTTCAAGATCTACTAGTTTGGCAAAAAGCGCATCAGTTAACACTTCTCACATACAGGCTCGTTTCAAAATTTCCAAAGCATGAAGAGTATGGCCTGGCAAGCCAAATGCGCCGATCTTCATCTTCAATACCATCAAATATCGCAGAAGGTTTTAAAAGAAAAGGACTGAAAGACAGTATCCGTTTCTACAATATCGCCGAAGGATCACTGGAAGAGCTAAAATACCAACTAATTCTTTCCAAAGACTTAGAATATATTAGCACGGAGGAATTTGATAAAATATTCCGTGAGTGTGAATCAGTCGGTGGATTACTAAATAACTGGAAAAAATCTCAACACTACTAACCTACTTGCCTACCTGCTTACTTGCCTACTATCCAATTAGCCTTGTCACACGGAGGGAACCCATGAGCTCAATTAAGAAAATTGGCCGAATTGCAAAATTCTCTACTTTTGCAGTTATTTTCTCTATCGCCCTCTCAGGATGTACTCTCCCTTGGAGCAAAAAAGCCGCAACAACAGCCGACCCGGACGCGTCCACAATTGTGGTCTGGAGCTTTGAGGACGAAGACGCCTGGAAGCCAATCGCCAAAACATTTGCATCAACCTACAAGGGATATACGCTCAAATACGAAAAGCAAATTCTTGATGATGGATACGAGGGTAGAGTTTTGAACTCAATCCTCTCAACAACAAAGCCCGATTTATGGGCAATGCCAAGTGATTGGGTTTACCGACACAAGGATAAGCTTGCCAGCGCAGGTGAAGATAAACTTGGCGAGGCCGTGGGCAAGCAAGGCTTCACCATGAATAGCACATTTGCAAAGTCAGTCAAGCAATCAGTCATGTTTAACGACAGAATTTACGCCTTGGCTCCCTCTGCGGAACCGCTCATGATCTATTACAACCAGGGAATGCTTGACTCAAATCTGGCCAAAATTGCCCAAGACTCCAAGATTGATCAAAAAACAAGACAAAGAGCACAAGAATTATCACGAAATTTCCCCACATCATGGACTGGCCTAAGCGAGCTAGCAAATCTACTAACAGAAAAAAATGGCAACAATATTGATATATCTGGACTAGCTATAGGAACAAGCAGTCTCAGAAGCTCCCAGGACATCCTCTATCTACTCATGATGCAGAATGAGACCAAAATACTCTCCGACGACCTCAAGCTTTCGACCTTTAATTTACCAACTCAAACCTCGTCCGGCAAAGATGATTACCCCGGCAAGAGAGCGTTGGAGTTTTACACCTCATTCTCTAACCCGGGCTCCTCTAATTACACATGGAATGACTCTCTTGGAGACGAAGTCGATGCCTTCGTAAATGGAAAAGTGGCCATGATCTTCGGTTACAGCGATTTCCAGAACTACATTTTGCAAAAGTATCCCTCCTCGAAAATTAGTTACAAAAAAGCGCCTGCTCCCCAGCTTAGCGAACAAACTGACAAACTCACGGACTACGCAAAGTTTATGGCCTTTGGAGTTAATAGGTTCTCAAAAGCTACCGTCATGACCTGGAGGCTAAATTATTTGGTTGCCACAGCAAGCAGCAGTTCTCTCAACTCCGTAAACCGCCTGTACAGCAGCCAAAAATCAACTGATACTGATGTTTCATTGAAGGCGCGCACTCCAGGCAACCCAGAGCGAATTTCCTTGGTGACAGCAAATTCACTGGTCAAAGGACGTTTTCCGGCAGAATTTGATGCTATTATAAAAAACTCTATCGACTCAGTGAACAGTGGTCGCCAAGACTCCAAGGCGGCCATAGATCTGGCAGCCAACGATATCAATAACCTCCTGCGAAAAGAAACATGGTAGAAAGCGAGACAATTACATATTGGCCGGCAACAAAAACACTTGCTGCTGCGCCCCAGCTGGGCCGCAGCGCGGTCGAAGTTGGCTTGCCACCGAGCAGTGGCAGAACAAGCTACACCTACAAGGAATATGTTGAGGCTATTTATAACTTTTCAATCGGTCTCGGCACTTCTCTGGCAACACTTATGATTGTCTATGCCGGCTACAAATACCTGACATCAGCAGGAAATCAATCAGCGATTGGCGACGCCAAGGAAATTGCTACAGGGGCTCTCTTGGGGCTCGCCGTACTTATACTGATTAAGTTTATCCTTAACTTCATCGGCTTAGACGAAGTTAAGATTCTATAATTGTGATACGGATCGACTAATGACAAGATTCAAAATTTGGAAAAAAAGATACGGACTGGCACTAGTGGCGCATATTATGATATTGGGCGGACTAAGCACGCTGATCCAAGTCATCTTGCCCGCCCACGCTTTTGCCAGCACTCTTACTCCTACTATTACAGCGGATCCGGGACAAATAAGACCCGGCGGCAGCACAACACTTAGGGTTGAATTGTCTCTTCAGGGAGCAAGCTTCGTCTTTGACCACGACAGCAATCCAGCCACCCCCGAGATCCCCATCTGGAGTGCCTCTGTCTATGTTACACCGCAGCCAACAAGTGTTAGCGGCGATGTTCAGCGCCTGGGCAGCCCCCAACTCATCGAGGGTCCGCAAATTAGTTCCGGTTTCTCTAGGTCCTGGTCAATCCCCGGCTCACGGGACGGAGAGAGGTACGGTTACAAGGTAATTATTTATCAATACAAAGCAGCGACCGGAAATTATGAGACACCGGTATTTGAAAGCGACCTCTTCCGGCTTATCATCGAGAGCGGTGGCACCACTGCTTGCTCTGATGGTTCGGGCTGTCTCGCATATTTATCAGCCGACAAGACACAGGGTGTCATCGCCGGAGAAAAAGTAACTTTCAATCTAGCATATTGGGACAATTCCTCAACACATACATACAGATATTCTCTTAAGGTCTCATCTCAAGCCGGAGGAGAACCAGACGTTGAGAAGTGCGCCGGAGATATCAGAAACGACAGAACTCCTCCCATCGACGCCTGTTTTTGGCAAACAACTGCCGGAACCAGCGGCACCATATCCGGCAACCACAGAGCAAGCCTGGAAATCAAAGAAGGTACATATCTGATGGCAATAAGCGAACTGGCTATTGATGTTACCAATGGACAAATGCCACGCGACACATCTGGAGATACTGCAGACCGATCTACCCCATTACCGATTCTGCGACCGCCTGAATTCAACGCAGGAGACGGCAGCACGGTCGTGGATCTATCAAGCCCAGATGTTCGTGGTGCTGATGCCTCTGTTCTTGGAAAAATCATTCGATTTGCCCTTGAACTGATCGGCATACTATCATTTATTGGTGTCATTGTCGGCGGCTTCCAGATGTTGTCATCTGCCGGCAACTCAACCCAACGAGAAAAGGGCAAAAAGAGTATAATGTACTCCATTACCGGCTTTGTCCTGGCCACCTTCTCTTACGCCATCATACAACTAGTTAATTTCATACTCGGAATAATGAGGGGCTAATGATAACACTGGTTCAAAAAACTAAAGCGGCGATGAAGCTATCCGAACTGCTTAATCAAGATACGACAGGATCAGCAAATAACCTTAATACGATCAAGATTTTTGTTGATCGCGTGGTCGACACTGCTCTTGATCTCGCCGGCGTAGTGGCCTTTGGTTATATACTATATGGTTCATTCATGTACGTGACCGCATATGGCGATGACAGCAAAGCCGAAAACGGCAAAAAGACCCTCTATTGGGCCATAATCGGCGTTGTTGTTGTCGCAGTTGCCAAAGCACTGGTCGGTATATTTGTGAATGCGCTGAAATAAAAGGTATTGACCCCAAAGGATCCCCGTCTCACCTTCGGCATCGCCGAGTCGGGTATTATCATATCTTGTAATAGATCGATGACTTCTTGTAAAGGAGGACGGTTGTGAAACAATTGATAACCTCAAGAGCCCTGGCTGCCGCTAGCTCGGACCTTGCTGTGGCGCCGGTGGGAATAGACAGCCTCGATTCACTGGTGGCAAAAATTATTTCTGTTGTCGGAGTCGTTGCCGGAGTCGCTGCTTTTATATTCTTGCTTTACTCGGGCTTTCTCTATCTGACATCGGGCGGCAACTCAGAGCAAACCAAGAAGGCAACCCAGGGCATAGTGAGTGCTATTATAGGTATGATTGTCATTATTCTTGCCTATGTCATTGTCACTGCCGTCAAGGATGTTGTTAAGTAAAAACCAGACACCCTTGACGCGGTTGGGAACATCTATATAATATGTATTAGTAAATATCTATCGGTCCTGTGGCGGGGACAATTATCCCCAAATGGTCGATCATTAGGCACGCCGATATCATTAACATCATCTTCTCAACACTTCAAACACGGTTGTGAAGTAAAATTCTAAGGAGGATAAATGAACTTAATCAATCGCGTTGCTGCTGATGCCTCAGCAGCAGAGACAGGCACCGCTGGTCTAAAACTCAACCTGACAGGCTCTTCAACCACTCTTGATGAGCTAGTTGTTCAAATCGCAGGCTGGATTGGAGTTATTGCCGGCGTTCTAGCCTTCTTCTATCTAGTTTATTCCGGCATTCTCTATTTGACAGCAGGTGGAAACGCCGAACAAACTAAAAAAGCACAGCAAGGTATCATCAATGCTGTTATCGGTATCATCATTATTATCCTGGCCTACACAATTGTCTCAGCTGTCTCAAAGGGCTTCGGCTCCGCTACAGAGGGTGGCGCTCTTAAAGATTTATAGTACTGTCTTCACTGACAAGTCGCCCATCCAAACGGTGCTTGGTGCGGCCTAGATCATCAAAAAATGGGTTTAAAACCCATTTTTTGATGATTATTTAAGATTGAGCGAAAAAAGATATTGATCGACAGGAGCAAAGTTGTCAGTCAGAACGAGCGCACCACTCTTAATGGCATCTTTGTCTACGATCTTGTCAGCATAGGTCGGGGAATATTTCACGGCTTGACCAAGATCGACGGATGCCCTTGCGGCCACCAAGATAATGTTTTGTATGTCTTGATTGCTAGAACCTGAAGATACTCTGAATATGGAAACTGATGGAAAGACTGATTTCAATGTGACATATTCGGCTTCGAAAAACCTTGCATTCTCTCCCTCAAGTGCAGAAACAATATTCGTGACCACAACACCATTCTCACTGAGTAATCCCCTAATCCTCTCGAGAGATTCTCGCGTAGCTAGATAGAATGGCACTGAATTGTAGGATTTGAAAGCGTCTAGGAAAATCGCATCGTATGATGCCTTGCTCCGGTTTATAAAAGTCCTGCCATCTTCATGATAGATGTTGAGACGAGGGTCTTCCTTAAAGGAAAAATACTTTTTGGCAATGTCGGTCATCTCCGGATCAATCTCAACTACATCCATCTCAGACTCAGGAAATTGCTTCAAGTAATCTCGTGGATACATATACGTTCCGCCGCCAATTAGCAGTGTGCGCTTTTGATCCGGCTTAAGAAAACCGGCAATGCGAAAAAACTTTGTGTAATCAGAAACTAACTCATCTGGATTATCTTCATACATAGCCGATTCGGCTTCTCCGGGCACAAAGGCAATAGTTCTAACATTCCTGCTGGAAATCTCCTCAACAGAGTCGTATATCAAGGCGCGACTATATTGGGTGTCAATATCAGCAACAACACCGGATAACTGCACTCTGAAAGAGAGAGCGCCTATTGCGATAATCGTGATAGCCACCAATCTTATAATAAGAAACTTGACATCTGTCCAAACAACAACAGACAAAGCAATCGCAACCAAAGATAGTAAAACAATACTCTGGGATGTTCCAAGGCGTGCTATAAGCCAGAAGCCTGCCAAAAAGGTACCGGCAATACTGCCAAAAGTAGAAATAGCGTATAACCGCCCGACTGTTGCACCAGATGCCTTGATGTCTTTCATTTTTAATCGCACAGCATAGGGCGAAACCATGCCCAGAAAAGCACTGGCTGGAGCCAGCAATATCACACCAGCCAAAATGGATCCATACCGAATATCAACTATATTGTTTTGCAGCAAAACCAAAACCGGAAGCTGCAAGAGATAAACCAAAAAGATAAGCAAGCCCACAACAAAAAGTATAACCGAATATTTTTTGTAGGTTGGCTCTTTGTCGGCAATGCGACCACCAAACCAATAGCCAATGCTTAAGCTGGCCATTACAATACCAATCAGGTTGGTCCAGACAATCAATGAGTTTCCAAAAAAGGGCGCAAACATCCTTGATCCCAACAACTCCAGAATCATTACGACCGCGCCACTGACAAAAATACTAATCTCTAGAACATATTTTTTAGGCATAAAAATAACAATCCTCTAAATTAACTAGACCCGTTGGCGCAATATTCTGTTAGCTATAATCAGAAGATAAAGTTGAGTTATAAGTGGCAGCTAATCCTTCGTTACTCTCCAAACCTCTTCGATTGTTGTCTCTCCCTTGAGAACCTTGATTAAGCCGTCTTGTTCCATGGAGACCATTCCCTGGGTCTTGGCTGCCCTTTCGAACTCCGAGATAGACGCACCCTTTGCAACCAAACCCTCGATCGTACTGTCCGGCACCAAAACCTCGATAACGACCTGCCTTCCGAGATAGCCGCTCTTGCCGCACTTGTCGCAGCCCTTACCTCTCACAAGAGAGACTTGCGGTGAAAGCAGAAACTGCTGAAGCGATGGTTCGATCCTGTCCTTGATGGGCATGAGAGTGTCCCTGACCTCCTGCCAAACCTCTGGGCGAGGTGTGTATTGTTCGCGGCAGTTGGCACAAATTTTGCGGATAAGCCGCTGAGCCATAACCAAGTTCATTGAGCCAGAAAGGAGGAACGGCTTAACCCCCATCTCCAAGAGTCGGACAAAGACGGCCGGAGCGGAATTGGCATGAATTGTTGATATAAGCAGGTGGCCCGTCAAAGCAGCCTGGACAGCGATTTCGGCCGTTTCCCCATCACGTATCTCACCGACCATTAAAATGTCGGGATCTTGGCGCAGAGAGGCCCGGAGCGCCTGTGCAAATGTGTATCCCTCCTCTGATTTAATCTGGCTCTGCTCTATCCCCTCAATGCGATATTCTACCGGATCCTCCAGTGTAATGATCTTCACGTCAGGCTTCTTGAGCTCCATCAAAACCGCATACAAAGTTGATGATTTGCCACTACCGGTCGGACCGGAGGTTAGAATCATGCCATTTGGCTTCGAGATGGATTGCCTGACAGCAACGAGTGCTTCGGATCTAAAACCCAATTTATCTAGACGCAAAATAGAAGTCTCTTGGCCAAGAATTCGAATAACTACGGCCTCGCCGAAGGTAGATGGCATAATCGAAACGCGCAAATCAATATTACCGCCAGTGGGAGTCTTAATTGAGAACCGTCCGTCTTGGGGCTGATTGGTCGAGTCCATTCTTATCTGGCACAGAAACTTTATCCGAGATAGCAGCTGATGATAATGAGAGGCTGAGACATGAGAGACATCCTGCAGGACACCATCAACGCGATAGCGGATAAGGACATCCTTCTCCTCCGGCTCCATGTGGACATCAGAGGCTTTGAGTTTTACGGCGCCGAAGATAACTACATCGAGTAAGCGAGTAGTGCTAACCTTTTTAACAACCTCGCTGATTGAGTTGATATCCCCTAGCTCTGACTCATAGACCTCTTCCTTCTCCTTGACTTCCTTCTGAACCTTGTCCTCAACTTCTTGTTTTGCCTCTTTGTATGAGTTCACGCCATAGGCAAAACTACTACCCGAAATCACACAGATACTGAACTGGAGTCCGCTTGTTTTGGAGAGCTGGTCGACGAACTCTTTTACGGCCGGATCGCTCGGATGAACTGTTCCCAGTTTTACTGACCGACCAATCTTTAAGTATGGCACGATCTGATAACGGGAAACCAACTCTATTGGAATCGTCTCCAAGACCTCTTTGGTGAGAGGATAGTTGTGTAAATCGATGTATGGAAGACCCAATCTTTGGGCAAGTTCAGAGGTATGCCTCTCCTCTAACTCACGATTGAAGCCAGATATTTTTTTTGAGATGTCTACCATAAACCCACTCCGTTTTAGCTAGTAGGCGTGTAAGCCCCACCAAGGGGCCCCTCTGTGGGGCTGGTAAGAATTAAGTACACCACAACCAATTTCAGTAGCTAATTACTCACTAGCCTGCAAGCCGACTTTTATGCACTTGTTAACTGGCGGTGGGAGTGGGATTTGAACCCACGAGTCACCTAGGGCGACTACTGGTTTTCGAGACCAGCTCTTTCAACCACTCAGACATCCCACCCGAACTAATCTATCTTTACTCTGTCCCCCACCCGAATCCCATTATTATCTACCCAACCGGCATTAACTTCTATAACCGTGTCCACATTAACCCTAGGCGAATAAGTTGGCAACTGTGTGCTACTGCCGGCAACCGGAATGTTGGTAGTTGTTTCCACCACCTTGCTGTTGTAAACCCAAATAATATCAATTGGAAACAGAACTCCCTTCATCCAAAAAGATGGTTGCAGGGGCTTGTCGTAAATAAACACCATACCAGCATCAGATTCAAGGCTGCCTCTGTTTGATAACCCCTTTTCACGCTCCGGATCTGTTGTGGCCATTTCGGCCCTGATCTCTGAACGTCCAATCTTCACCATGGCGACAGCACCATTGTTCACGATATTGTTTATCTTTTTAAGGTCGGCACCGACTAGCTGGACGCTTGAATAAATCAAAAACATTAGACCAACCAGAAAGATAATTTTCACTTTTAGGTGCGTTTCCACTTTCCCCAATTCACTGCTAGCCTAATTCTTTTTTCGAATTGTAACACTTACTCCACTTTTTTTCTCGGCTTTGGATAATCTCTGATCAATAACCTTGGACAACAAATTTTTCTTCTTGTTTTCCTTTTCAACCAGAACCCCTGTCTTGCTACCAGTTGAGACGCTCTTGTTCACAGCGCCAGACGAAACTCTGATTTTGGTCTTGATGTGCTTGTTAACATACCACTGCTGAGCGATTCCGATTAGAGTCGATATAACCCAATACAAGCTGATTGCAGCAGGAAACTGTCGGGCAAAGATAATTGTCACTACCGGAAAAACATAGCTCATTTGCTGAATAACCTTTGTTGGGTCAGGCACTCCTTCGGTATTCTCGTGGGTTATTGGAGGAGTTGTCATTCTTGATAGAACAAACTGTGTTACCCCAGCCAAGATTGGCAAAACCCACAAATTTGGTTTAGTCACATCCAGGCCAAACCAAAAATGACTAAGTGTATCTGGATGAGGAGTAAAACTATAGAGAAGGGAAAGATCAACGCCACTCTTGACTATGTTTTGAAACACTATATAGAGAACGATCAGGAGAGGAAATTGGGCCAAGAGAGGCAAGCAGGCACCAAACTGAGATACCCCCTCTTCCTTGTAAAGATCAACCAGAGCCTTGCTTTGCTCTGTTGTGCTTTTGTACTTCTTCCGAATCTCATTGATCTTGGGCTGCAGCACCTGAATGTGGGCCTGTGCCTTAGCAGCCTTAAGAGAAGTAGGCAGCAAGAGTAATCTCACTAATATGGTCAAAATAATAATCGACCAACCAATCGAATGGCCTGGTATTAGCCAAGCCAAAAAAACTAAAACATTATAAAGAGGTTGGTAAAGCAAAGTTCTGATTATTCCACCCATGATTACCTTTCGAGTATTAGCATGTAAGCTAGTAGGTTGGTAAGAATTAAGCTAATAAGTTAATGGGCATGTAAGCTAATGGTTGACAAATAGGTACGTAAGCCGGAAAGAAAATAAATGGCTGAAAAATCAAATTGTGGCTGAACTTAATTCTTACTAGCTTATTGGCTTATCTTACCGGATCTTCCCCGCCCTTACTCCAGGGGTTGCAGCGCACAATACGCCAAGCTGTTTTGGCCCCACCAACCACAACACCATATTTTTCAATCGCCTCAATGCCATACTGCGAACAATGCGGGGCAAACCTACAATAACCCCCAGGATGATTGTGTCTAAACCATCCCGTATCCAGAGACAATGTACGCTGGTATAGCTTGATTAAGCTAATTATTAATCTTTTTAACATGTCTTATATGAGAATGAGGCAATAAGGCAGTAGAGCAGTAAGGTAATAATAAACTTTTTCTCCTTGTGACCTTACCGCTTTACTGGCTTTACCAGCTTTACTGCTTTGCTTGGCTTGCAACACTATTGCCTTGTGGTCCTAAATATTCCAGCCAACTCTCCTCCTCGCCTAAAGCGCCGCCTGATCTCATCTGAATTAAGTGGAAGAGTAAAACTTTTTTTAATCACAACCACGACGTCTATTCCCTCTCTGATTGATGGTAAAAACTCTTTAATCAAACTATAGAGATAGCGCCTGATTGCATTGCGTCGAACAGCACTCTTTTCAGTCTTCGCACTAATAACAAGACCAAAACGCGACAAATCTGACACTGGACCTGTTGCCGTTTTTTTTGCTGGTACAACACGAAAAACCAGGTTATCAAAAAAAACTGGCTTTGAACGCCTAAACACCCACTGGAAGCTGGATTCTTTTTTTAATCGATTTTCTTTTTTAAGCATCAAACTTGACTATAGTTATAGTACCACACTAATCCGATATCCACCACCAAAGAGACCCCCTAACCGCGACCACAGTTTCTCACTCAAGTATCAAAAAATTGATCCAAGAAATGACCAAAATAGCTCACTTAAAGCCTGTTTAATAACTGCTCCATAAGACAGAAGTGAGCAGATTTCAAGTCCCACCAAAGGGCTCCTCTGTGGGGCGAAAAACAAGATCTTGTGAGGAGGAATAGCCAAAGCTATTGTGACGAACAAATCTTGTTTTGCAGCCGAAAGATGCCACTTATGGCTATCGGATGTAGTTATTAAACAGGCTTTTAAAGTTAAGCCGAGATAACTTTGCGCCCTTTGAAACGGCGACGCTTGAGAACGAGACGGCCAGCTAATGAGGACATGCGATGCAAAAAACCATGTCTTTTGGCTCGTTTACGCTTGTTTGGTTGAAATGTTCGCTTCATAATAGAGTTAGAATAACCTATTTTAGCCTCAAAGTCAAATATCTCGCCAGAGGCGAGAGTGTGAAAGTGCTAAGTGCTAAGTTGTAAGTATTGCCACCCACGCTCTAACCCTCTCCTTTTCAAGGAGGCGAAGCTATTCCATGTTCACCAAAGGTGAGACTTGTCACATGTTGCTTAGTACTTAATACTTTCGTACTCTCCAACCTTCACACTCTCGTATGCCTTGGCATGAGCGGTATTGACTTAACCTGTGGATAACTTGTTATAGTGTGTATAGATTATTTTTAGGAGTAAAAACCACCATGAATGTTGCTGAAATTTGGCGAAATGTCTTAGGCGAACTAGAGGTAACACTCTCCAAAGCCAACTTCCAAACCTGGTTCAAAGGAACATTCATACTAGAGTTTAAAAAGGGAATTTTTACAATAGGAGTGCCAAATTTCTTTGCTGAAGACTGGCTTAAGAAAAAGTATTTAAAGGAGATACAAAGAGCCCTGCAAAAGCAGGTAGATGAAGAGGTTGTTGCTGTTAAGTTCAAGATAGCCACGCCCCCAGAAGGCCAAGCAAACCTAATCGAAAATACTCGTGTTATCAACACCCCTGTGGACAAACCAGTCATCTCACCTCATTACCACCCAATGCAATCCCTGCCGACAAACACCACCCTTAACGATAAATATAGATTTGAAAACTTTATTGTTGGATCATCCAACCAACTAGCCCACGCTGCTGCTCAGGCTGTATCAAACAAGCCGGGCGAGCTCTACAATCCCCTATTCATCTATGGTGACTCTGGCCTGGGTAAAACTCACTTGATGCAAGCTATTGGTCACTCCTTTTTGGATAAGCAACCTGAAAAACGGGTTTTGTACGTATCCACAGAAACTTTTATCAACGAATTCATCAATGCTGTTGAATCAGGCTTTGGTAAAGCCAAGGACTTTAAGGAAAGGTATCGAAATGTTGATCTCTTGCTGATTGATGATATCCAATTCCTCTCCCGCAAAGAATCAACTCAAGAAGAGTTTTTCCACACATTTAATCACCTTCATCAGCACAAAAAACAGGTCGTCCTGACCGCTGACTGCCCTCCAAAGTCAATCAAGGGACTTGAGTCACGACTTCAAACTCGTTTTGAGGGAGGTATGGTTACAGATATTAGTCAACCAGATCTAGAAACCAGAGAGGCGATCCTGCGCCACAAGGCCAAAGAGCAACAAAAAAATATTGACAATGACATTATTCGCTACATTGCTGAGAACATCCAATCCTCAATACGTGAGCTGGAAGGAGCGCTAACCAAGATTGTTGCTACTTGCGAATTGACCAATGTCCCAGTAACGATCGAAAAAGTCTCTGAAATAATGAGTGGGATGATCAGTGAGCGAAAACAGGTAATAACTTCAGAGCTAATTATCAGAGAAGCTCACAAATATTATCATCTCTCGATAGAGGATTTGTTGGGTAAAAAAAGGAACAAGGAAATTGTTGTTCCGCGCCAAATAACGATGTATTTATTGAGACATGAGGCTGGATTATCTTATCCTGAGATTGGTCGAGAAATGGGTGGAAAAGATCATTCGACAATTATTCATGGATGCAACAAGATAGAGGCCGATGTTGCTCATAACAAGAGAATAAAAGACGACATCTCTGCAATTAAGGAAAAGATTTATTCCCTGATCCACTAATGTTTCACCCACGAGTTTTCTGAGATAAGTTTGAATCGTTCCTTTGTTACGTTTTGTCACACTTTATACACAGTTAGATCTTGTAATAAAAAGGTTATTAATACAGTAATAGTAATAGTAAGGGCTGTGGAAGATGGGGAAAAGCCAAAAAATATCATCCCTGAGAGAAAAAAATGGAAATAAGACTGGTGATAATCTGTTTAAAAAACTTGGGATAAGCTGTTCAAAAGTATACTAAATCTGTGGATTAAATTAATCGTCAAACCGGTTAAGGGCAAAAATACTAACTTATCATCAGGTTGTTGACAGGATTTCGGAGCAAAATTGCCCTTTTCCACAAAAATTTCTCATTGGGGCGAATTACCGCTCGCACAAAGAAAAATTTTTAGAACGTTATCAACAAGTTTCCCTGTTCGTGTTGATAACCGCCTGCTTCGTCATTTCGAGCGAAGTCGACTTATGGGCTGAGTCGAGAAATCTTAGAATAAATTGAATGGTTGTTTTGAAACAAGAGATCCCTCCGTGGAGCTTGCCCCGCACTCAAGTGCGGGGGTTGGGATGACAATACATCGTGATAAATCGGTGTGTTGTATTTAGAAAGGATTCTATGAAAGCAACGATACTTCAAAGTCACTTTGCAAAGGGGCTAAATCAGGTTTACAGAATAGTCGGTACCCGCACCACACTGCCAGTGCTTGGCAACATCCTTATTTCTGCGAAAAAAGGCAGGATATCTTTCTCTGCAACCGATCTTGAAGTTGGGGTAACCACTACTGTAACTGGCAAGATTGAGGAGGAGGGAGATGTTACTGTTCCTGCTCGATTGATCAGTGATTTTATCTCCAATAATAGCGACGACACGATTACTATTGAGTCAGATGAAACGACGTTGAAGGCGTCATCTGCCCGCTATAATGCGAAAATAGCCGGTATTAGCGCGGAGGAGTTTCCAACTATTCCTTCGAAGCCAAAAGATTCACTCTGCTCGTTTGGACGAGATGTGTTTGTTGATACAGTCAAAAAAATTATTATTGCTCCAGCACATGATGAAACACGACCGACAATTGCGGGTATCTATTTTCAATTTAGTGGTAAAAGCTTAACTCTTGCCGCAACTGATTCTTATCGGTTGGCCGAGAAGAAAATCGCGCTTGACAAAGACGTGCCTGAGACGAAGATTATTATTCCATCAAGAACAATGGCAGAGGTGTTGCGCCTGGCTGGTTCTGAGGGCAAAGAGGATATTGAGATTGCTGTTACGGAAAATCAGGTCTTCTTTATTTTTGGTGAGAGTTGGCTGGTCTCACGAGTTATTGAGGGTTCATTTCCCAACTATTCACAAATTATACCTGGTTCATTCAAAGTAAGTGCTACAGTTGATCACAAAGAACTTGTCTCGGCAATTAAGATGACGGCTTTGTTTGCCAAAGATGCAGCCAACAATATCAAGATGAAAGTTGATGGCGACAAACTTGTTGCCTCCTCTGCTTTGGTCGAGTCTGGCAATGCCACATCTCAAATGCCCGCCAAGGTTTCAGGAGAGGGTATTGAAATATCCTTCAATGCGAAGTATCTTCTTGACGCGCTTCAGGTTGTTTCCCCTGCTCCGGTGACGATAAAGCTGAATGATGGAAATTCAGCCGGTATGCTGGAATTTGGTGACGACAAAGATTACCTATATATCGTTATGCCGCTAAAGATAGAGTAAACCAGCATGCAAGCAAGTAAGATTGTGAGTGATAAGTGAAAAAATATTATCTAGCTTACCTGCTTACTTCTTACTAGCTTACTTCTTTATGTTAAAACATCTAAAACTTGAGAACTTTCGCAATCATCAGCATCTTGAACTAACCCTTGAACCGATCACGATCCTGGTCGGAAAGAATGGTGCGGGTAAAAGCAATATTATTGAAGCAGTTTCAGTGCTTTCTTTTTGTCGACCGTTCCGTGAAATAAACAAACAAGATTTGATTAATTTTTCGAGTCAGTTTGCTCGAGTCAGTGGTGATGATCAAGAGATTTTTCTATCGCGTCTCCCACGCTTTTTTATGAAAGCAAAATCGAAGGGTACATCATGCCGTTTGTCTGACTTTATTGGCCATACCCCTGTTGTTGTCTTTTCTCCGGAAACGCTATCTATTCTCTCTGGCTCACCGGGAGATAGACGGCGATTTCTGGATATTATGATAAGCCAGGTTGATAAAGAATACCTAAGGGCTCTGGTTGATTATGATAAGGTTAAAAAACAGAGAAACCATCTACTTAAACGATTAAAGAGGGGTGAGGGCAGTATCTCGGAGCTGTCTTATTGGAACAAAGAGCTGGTGTCTCAGGGGGCGCTAATAGCTATCAAGCGCGATGATGCAATTAGTTTTATTAACAATCGGATTGTTGCAATTTATCGTCTAATCTCTGAGCAGGAAGGGGCTGAGATTAGTATTACCTATCAAAAAAACTACTCCAATTTTTTGGAAGACCTGGAGAGTGCCAGGAATCAGGACATTGCGATAGAAAGAACAACGCATGGTCCCCATAGAGATGATCTGTTGACCAGTCTCAACCAAAGAGAGATGTCAAAGTTTTCCTCCAGAGGAGAGATGAAATCTGCTGTTCTTGCTCTAAAGATTGTTGAGTTGCAGTATCTTGAGTTGCACCAGGACAAGTATTCGACAGCAAGAGAGAAGAAGGAACCGATGCTTCTACTAGATGATGTTTTTTCTGAATTTGATGCTAGTAGAAGGCGGCAGCTAACCGGGCTAATTAGCAAATATCAATCCATTATTACGACGGCCGAGGAGAGTCTGCTTGATCCGGAGCTAGTCAAAAAGGCCAAGGTTATCAGGTTTAAGTAACCTGAGTTACTTAAGCCACTTAGGTTTTGGAGCTTTATGAAAAAAATTGGCGAGTTTATCTTCTCTTCGATGGCCAAGAAAGGCCTCATCAAGGAGACGGTAGGTGCCCAGATTTGTTTTTATGCAGAGAGTTGGGGCAAGTATCCTTTTCGGTCAGTATCCTTTTCTAGGGGGATTTTGAAGGTTTCTGTGACCTCTTCTTCGGCAGCCCAAGAGCTTCAGATGAAAGAGGAAGAAATCATAGAATACCTCAATAAAAAGATTGGCAGGAAGATCGTAAAGGGAGTGAGAATAGTTAATAATAGCTAGTAAGTTAGTAAGAATTAAGCTAACAAGCTAGCTCTGTGACTTGCGCCACCCACACAACATTCTACCAGCCTCTTCGGCTAATTTTATGAGCTCAGTGTAACCCGCTTGGTCAACATACCCAAGGTCTTTAGCAAGAATTAACTGGTATTTTGACTCCTCAGGAGAGCTTTCAGCTATGTTGTAGAAGTGCAGAGAATCTTTTTTTGAGTTGCGTTTAAAGCCCTCGGCAATATTTGATGCGACCGAAACAGTTGCTCAGCGGATCTGACTTGTTAGGCCAAACATTTCACATTTGGGAAAACCATCCGAAATCTTGTATGTTTCTAGCACTAATTTGTGAGCCCTTTGCTAAACCACAATATCTTGAAAGGAGTTAATTTTCATATTCTTTATAAGCCTTTTGCTTGCTAGCTTAATTCTTGCTAGCTAATTTAGAACCCTATATGTGACCAAGCTGTTGTTTGGAGGTTTTTCCAGATACCTATCTTTGTCGGAGGGGTCCCCCCTGGTTTAGTATCCCTGTCACCGCAAACATATCCGAGCAGCTCTCCTGTCTCGCTGCTTCTGGTTTCAACAGCAACAGAGTCTTTGCCCAGTCTTTGTTGACACATCTTTCTAGAGATCATATCGCCGTTCTGCTCAACGTTCTTTGCGTCTTCTGCCCTGCCGATCATTATTTGCGTTGGAACTATGCCCTTGCCTGTTTCATCTCTGAATCTTGAGCTATTTTGCATCTCTAGCATATCTTTAATTAACCTGTTGGCCTTATACCTAGCAGTGAGAATTGTTTTTTGTTTCATTAATTCACTAAACTCTGTCTGGAAGCTAGAGCTGCTCGTAACCCGTTTTTCCCACCAACCAATAGGGGTAACATCATAGTCTGCTAATGTCTGACTAGTCAAGGGTTGGCCATCTGGACCGGTTGTATAGGTCCCCTTTTCCTCGCTCCAGTTAACGTACTGACCGTCAGCATTACATTTTATCTCAATTTTATGTATGCCCCAGAGATTAATGGCAATGAATAAAATCACAGCGATTCCAAAACCGATCGGGCCAGCGGCTGGAAGCAAAGCAGATCCAGCAACTGCGTTTACAGCCATCACAACCAGCTCCCCTACTACGAAATTAATCAAAACCATCGTTGATCCTGGCACCAGTCCCATACTTTCCTCAAACCGTCCAATTTCTTCGCCAAATAGTTTCTGAATTGCTTGCATGATCGCAAAGGTAATCAACTCAGCTATGGCTGCCGCAATTAATTTTCTGATGTCGAGAATCTTGCCGTCAAGCATCTCGCCATTGCCCGCCTGGTTGGCATCTAGGGCATCGAGGGTGCTGGGGTCAATCTTGCCCTCTAAGGCGCTAATCTCGCCTGAGATATCACCCAGTACGTCAGCGCCCGCTCCTGCTGCTTCAGCGGCATCATATATCCCCTGTAGGTTCGTTATTTGGCTGTATATTCCGATTGCGTGCTGTAGCTCGAAGTACAGCATTGTCGCCTTGTATATTTTTACCACCATCTTGAACGCGGTTGATACTGTTCCTGGCGGGAGACCCAGCTTTGTGTCGGCCCAGGAGAATATTCTCGTTTCAACGATACTCATGAGAGCACTGCCCAGTGTTGGCAATTTGACGCCATTAACTGTGGCGGTTGGGGTGATAGTGTCGCCGCGAGATGAGAAATCAAAGCCCCATTCACCAGTAGTGATTCCCACCATTAGACCAATGATCATATCGGGCGGAATATAGAGACCGTTAAACCATTTCCTGGAATTGTTGGAGACAAAACCTGCTAGAACCTTAGCGCCACTTCCTGTAAGGAAGCTGTTCCAGTCCCTATCCTTTAACAGGAAGATATGGACAAAGTCATCAATGACTCCGACGAGTTCTGCAGGGATGGCATCAAATCTAAGAACACCAAAGAATAGGTTGCCGTTTTTGAGGCCGTTTTCAAGATATGTGAGTAGCGCTAGCTGTTTCTCTCTTAGACTACCGGCCATCAGTGCACGGGTAAAGCCAGGGAAAATGTTTTTGTCTACTTTCCACAGGGCGGCATCAAAGGTTTTGTATATCAAATTGTTGCGATAAATGGCGCGAGATTTGCCCTCTGCCTCGTCTCTTCGCCTGTTGAGTTCATCTCTTCTATCGCCTGCCGCAGCGAGTTGTCCGCGCAAACCAGAGCCCTGGGGATTGTCTGCACTTGGGTACTCGCCGATTCTTTCCTCCCATGTGCTATGTGCGCTCTGGTATTCCGCATCATTGCGGTAAGCACCTCTTTGAGGTTCTTCGCCGTATGCTGTTTGTAGGTTGCTCCAGGCACTTCCAACATTTCCCAGTACTGATGTTGTGTAGGCCTCTGCTCTTGCGTGCAGGGTTGGGTCATTTGTGTTTACACCATAGACATTACCCATTTGGGTAGCGTTTGATCTTGGATCCAGGCCAGTGCCGGTGGCTGTTCCGTTGCGATAAGAGTCGGAGGGAATACATTGAGATCCTGTTGGTGCGTTAGGGGGACAGACTTCACCATTGGGTACAGGAGGGGCATGTGGACTACCCGGAAGACTCGCGTTTATGTCGCCACTTGTAACATTGATGTCACCTGGGGTGTATGTGTTGGCAAAAGCAATTGTAGCGGCATCTCTGGCGGCCTGGTCTGATCTCGGGTCGCCGATATAGACTAGCCGGATCTCCCCATAAGTAATGCGGAGTGCCGGCGGCCACGGTTGTCGACTTTCATCACCCTCGACAATAGCTGTGATGAAGTTGACAGTGAAGGCGGTGGCAGCGATGTAGAGGAAGCGAATATCGCCTCTGAATAGCAACTCATACATGTCTTCTTTGGGCATTTCAACGCCCACGGGAACTCCATTTACATCTGCGACGTGTCTGATTGCATACACGATCTCCTCAGCTATGCCGAGCTTGATATGATGGATGAGGTCGCGGAAGATATTGTTTCCACTTCCTCCTCCCGTGGTGCATGTTCCGCCTGGTGCTGGTGTTTCTCCGACGCATTTTGCAACGGTCTCTCTCTCGCGCTTGCTCTCTACACAATTATTGTATTGTGTATTGAGATCAGATATCGTTCGTCCGATTGTACCACTGCGACCAGAGTAGAGCTGGTCAGAAGCATCAGCATGTCGGTCATACCAAGCTTGATATTCTTCTGGGTGTTCGGTTCTGCTTGGGGCTGGCTCGTTGTAAACGGCCAAGACTGCCTTGTATTGACTGTCTAACCGCATATCTAGGCCGTTGGGATAGTACTGGGCGTGACATTGCTGATCCGCAATGTTTTGGTCACGGTAATCAGAAATAAAACCAAGAGAACCGTCACTAAGAGATTGCTGGTATTCCTGGTTAATGAAGCGATATGAACCTGTGAAGGAAAAAATTCGGCTGGGGTCCCTTTGTAGCTTCGCATCAAGTTTGTTTGCCCCGATCTTAAGCAGTGTCATAGGGGCGTTGACCGGGTCTTTGATCATCTGGTCAAATGTTCCGGTCGGAAAACCGGCTCTTTCGTCTAAGCGAAGAACAAAGACAGTCGAGAGTTTACTAAAGAGCCAAGCTACATTGCCATAATTGCTGTTTTCGCACTGCCCGGTAACTTGGTTGGTGTCATCCTCGCTGCAGTGGAAGTAGCTGGCAATGCCAGTGATGATATCTGCGGCGGCCTGTTCTCTTTCGGTGTCGATATTCAATAATTCCGCAAGTCTAAGAGTAATCAGTTTTTGAACGTGAGCCCAGCCAACCTTTTCCCTGAACTTATTTGGACCGTGTTCTGACTGATTATCGCCGGCATAGAGTGTGCTTAGGAGATATAGCGTAGAATTGCGGTCGATTTTGAGCAGGGAGTCAATACTATTCACTTGCGAGGTAAAGTTTTTAACCTCTTCGGCAAATTCAATCTCTGTTGATGACGCTCTATCTGGTAATTGCTGCCCGGCATAGGTGGCATAGTTTTGGACAAAGTGTATGGTTTGTTGAATTAGCTCATTCTCAAGGCTCTCGACCCCCGCTCCGGCCAAGTCGTTGATAACATGATTTGAGATAAGGAAATCATGAATCTTTTTGAGTTTGTATCTACCGCTAGTGTTTCTAACCTGATTGGCTTCATTCCCAAGGATAGCATCCAAGCGAGAAACATTGTTGCCAACAGAATCGCTAAATATTGTGTTCTGGTTACTGATGACCGATTTCCCGACTGGGATGTTGAAGACAAGGGCAAATGTGATCGGACCAATCCTGTTGATGATATCCAACAGAGAATCACCACTGAATGTTTTTCTTGGTAATCCAAGCGTTTCCTCTATCTTGGCTTGTCCGATGGCTTGAGCCATGTCGTTGGGGCTGGCAACATTAAAATTCAACGGCAAATACTTGAGGCCAACAAGACCCCCCAAGACATTGGCTCCAATTTGGGATAGTTGGCACTCCTTCGCCTTGCCACTCAGTGCTGACATCAGCAGAGCTATAGAGTGCTGAGGCAGGTGCATTTCTTTCTCGATAAGATAGGAGCCAATTCTATAAATCGGTCTCATGTCGCCGTGCAAGATGCTATATAGGTCATCTGGCCCGAAGAACTCTGGCCTGATCTTGACTCCAACTAACTCTGAGAACAGTTTCCAGCTGACTGCCTTTTCTGCTTCTACCTGGCCGACTGCCTTCTTGAATTCCTGTAGCGGTTTCTGTGTCTTCTTTCGCATGAAAAGTTTCTCTAGTACACCTGGGTCGTATGGTGATCCGGCCAATGTGTTGGGGCTAAGAGTGTAGTCTTTGGTTTCCCCGTTCTCAAGAGTGATACTGACTGTAATTATTGACTGTTCAGATCGGTCGCCATCGCCATCTAAATCATTGGCATCGGTGGCTTCGTTGATTGCCCTGATATCAGCAAGCGTAAACAGACCGCCGATATTTTTCATCAACAACAGTCTTAGGTTATCGGCGATTTCAGACTCATTATTGAAATCTATACTTGGTACTCGCCACTTGTCACCTGATCCCAGTTGGCCGCCCGCTGTTCTTCCAAGTATTGGTCCGTAAAGAGTCTTTAATTGTTTGGCCATATGACCAACAACATCAATTCTGTCATCGACATGCTCGTTGGAGTATCGTTCTGCCTCCCTCCTGCTCTTGAAGGTGTGGCGTCCTCTTTTGTCGTAATAACTATAAGTATCAGGCTCGATAGTAGTGTAGTTAACAGAGAATTTTCCTTTGCCTGATGGCTTTCCTGGCTCCACCTGAGCATAAAGAACCGGACACTCGTTGTCGCTTGGCGCGTCCTCTTGTAGTGCATAGCGATTTTGGAAGTTGTAGTCGGAAACAAGGCCCAGTTTTTGCAGGTCTGCGAAGGGAAGCTCGTTGTTTAGAACCTGAAGGTAGGTTTCAACGGCTCCGATGCTCATCCCGCCAAAATAATTAGCGAGGTCCTTCTCTGATTGTGACAGTATCTTTGTCCCGCTTGGCGCCAAGACTGTGTCGCCGGTGAATAAGTTGTGAGTTGTGTTTGCGGCAAGGCCGAATTGTTTATCGATCGCTGCAGCTCTTGCCTTTGCTCCGCTAGTCTCCCAGGCGATTGTCGAACCTTGCGTTAGTGCAGTATAATTGCCAGGCATTCTGAGACTGAACATCAGATTTGACTGGGCTGAAGGCTCAGTAGAGGCATAGTTTCGGTCTGTTAGGTTTTTGAGCAGATCGCCCAGGTCGATGTCTCCGAACCTACCGCGTTCTGCGCCCTCGTCACTATATCGCTCTTCCCTTTCGTGCTTTCGGTCGTCTTGCCATAGCTTTTCAGCATCCTTGATCAGGTCGGTATATGGTTTGTTTGTAACTCTCTTTTTCTCCTCGCTTTCACGTATCGCCTTCATCCTGTTGTCAAAATCACTTATTAAGCGTTCGTCAAAGGAGTACGAATCCGTCTTGGCTAGTGGGAATAGTGCCGGATATATCCCGGTCCATCCCACCTCTTGCCTGTATTTGGCCGAATCCTGCCGGTTAACGAGAAGTCGCTTTAGTGCTGTCCAGTCTCGCCTGAAGTCCGGTACCTTGCGGTCGCCCGGTACAACATAGCCCTGGAAGTAGTATCTGGGCAGCTCGTATTCTTCCTCTATCCTGGCCTGACCAAGCGCAACATAAAATGTATCGAGATTAGCGATTCCCATTGTTTCAGAATTCTGTATGTAGTAAACAAGGGTGTTTTGTGGTAAGCCAAGGCGAGCTTCAAGTTGGTTCGCACCAAGCAGAACAAAGAAGTCTAACGGGGTGATTCTGCCCGCCAGGAAGTCCAGGATCACAAGCGGATTTATCTTTCGCTGTGCTCTTGGTCTGCCCCTGAGCGGCTTTGCAAATGCGTCTGTTCGAATTTGGTCGACAGTTAAGAGCTCGGCTGAAGGTATCTCTTGTCCGGACAGGAACTCCGATGTCACCTTGATAAGCTCATTTACATCTCTTATGGTCTTGTTGATCTTCTCGATCATGTGGGTCGCGTAGAGGCGCTTCTCCTCAAGAGCAATTGTAAGCTGATCTATGAGGTATATGTTGGCTCTAACGGTGTTCGCTATTTCGAGAAGGTTCAGAGTCAGGAGCGCCTGACTACCAACCTGAAACTCGCGGTCAAGTTCATTCATCAGGCCTATGATTCGATCGAAACCAGGCTCTCGTTCATTTTCCCAGTCGCCCTTGATCGTTCTTGCTAGTTGCAGGGCGCGGTCAAAACGCGAGAAGTAAAAGATCGCTGTGTCGCTACCAGGAATAAGCCTGGGGTTGGTTTCACTAAGATTAAGCTTAACCGAAGAGCTTTGTCCTTTCGCTGCTAGAGCTTTGTTCGCGATCATATAAAACAGTAACTTTTGTCCAATACGTCTAAAGACTGCCTCCCCATTAGCTTCGGCATAACCAAAGAGTCTGTATAAGTCGCCGTGATTTAGGTCAAGCTTTCGCCCTGGTTCCTCTGAGATATATGCATCAGCCTCGCCTGCCGGATAAACATTGTAAACAGGAGTGTGTACATTCACGTTCACTGGTGCGCCAATGGTATCTGTTTCTGTTGGTGTGCTGGATTCTCCCATGAAGACCGAATTGACCCTTACTCTTACACAGGCAATACCATTTCGGCAGGTTTCTGTACTGGAATTTGGTATCTCCGCATTTTTCTTGTCCCAGGATGTTACTGTTCGGCCGTTAAATCCATCATTGTGATCAAAAGCATATTTTTGTTGGTTGGCGATTATCCATTGATGCAAGGCACCAACGCCTTTATCTTTTGGATCAATTGTCATCGAAACACCGTCGTCAAGTTGTTGATGCTCAAGGCCTACCTGATTGATCCTATTAGCCTCCTCTGGTGTGTAATCTTGCGGATGCGCCAGTAATCTGGCTACAGTAAATGTTCCAATATTTTCTATGGCCTCCTTGCGGCCCAATATGGCGCTATTCCACGTATCAATGTTTTCGGTTTTTTGCAGCACAGTTATGCCATCAGGATTAGTAAAAGTTCGGCACGTTTGTGGGTTAGAGAGACAATCATTTAGAGCAATATTATCAGGGCTGTAGATTGTCGTTGTGACAGGTGTTGTCGGCGGTACCGCATATGCTGAACTGGTAGATGATAAGTGTCTAAGGCCCCTAACAGTATTGAGATATCTCCTTCTGCCCACGGTAGCGATGTAGTCGCTTGGAGACGTTTGCCCATCAAAAAGTAATTTTGTCGTGCCGGCATTAAGACTCAATATGTTGTCGAAGTATGTTGGGTCGATAAACAATAGCCTCGCTCTCTCGCCAAACCGGGTCTTGAGGTAGGCCAAATCTTTTCCAGCCACGACTGAATCAAGCATACCTTTGTCCAGATTAAATTTTTTCTCGATGATTCGCGATCCAATTCGATGGTGAAGAGTTTGAATCGGTATCTGTTTATTCGGATCACTCCAAAACATGTTGTCAAGATCGCCCGGATCAAGTATCATCTCCCACTCCAATTTGCGGAGTCCCGTATTTAGCATCATGGCCTCTAGTCCAGAGTAAATAGTCGGTTGCGAAGAGTCGCCAGTGCTTGCATCGGCGGTCGACAACTTAACCTCTGTTGATAGGGATCCAAAGGGTATATTGAGTCGTTTTTCGATTGCAGCCTGTCCGATAACACGGGAGACATAGTCTAGCGATGCTAATTTCTCCTGTTCTGTACCGACAAATAAATTTCGTGGAATTCCGAGATAGTCTGCAAAATAGACGGACCCGAGGTTTCGAAGTGTTTCCTCGACATTATCGCCAAAGAAATCCAAACTGGCAGAGTTGACGGCACTGGCCATCATAGACTTGCCGAAGAGACCGACGATATCGGAAAATCCTGACTGCGACAAGTCACCCTCAAAATCGGTTATTGCATCTGCGCCGAGGTCATTAGCAAAGTTTTGTAGGCTTTCTGTGGCTGAGCTTCGGATCATTCCCATGATATCGATCGGATTGTTGCCGCCCGAACTCGCATACCCCTCTGTTGTTTGCCAGGCGAGCTTTACGGGAGTCGCTGGTCGTTTTTCTTTAAAGGAATGACCAATGTGGCGGTATTTGATTACGGTGCATCTAATGTCGTCTATCTCCGAAATATCAACTGCTTGGCCGTCGCCATGGGCTGAGAGAATTTCCTCCGGTTCATCTGTGATGACAGCTTGGCCGGTAACATTGCCGCTTGAGTCCTGGATGTCCGCACTTGCACCGCTTATTGGTGTTCCTTCATTGTTTATCGATTCACCGCAGGAAGCCGCTGATTGCGTGCCGTCGCCGCTGCAAGTGGCATCTCGAACGCTATCAGATTCATGCGATAATTTTGAGTTGGTTTGGACGATTTTTCTTGCCCTGATTCGCCAGTGTCCTGCTCCGCCCTCACTCTTCGGGGTTACAAGGTAAACTAGGGTCTTAAGGACGCGAATGTCGATCTGGGAGTTTTTTACGATATCTAGAATGCTTTCCGCAAAGTATCTCCACCTATCACCACCTTGTGGTTGTGAATCAGATGGTTTGTCCTGCAAGATGCGGTCAATCTCTGACTCGCTGTATCCGGAAATTGCCATTAAGTCGTTTTTGTTGAGGTTTGCTAGAGTACCTGACGTAACATTGTCTATGCTCCATGACTCGGCAAAGTCTCGTCTTGCCTGTTGGACGAAGTCGTGGAAGAGTTCCTTGTTTACTATCTTCTTGTTCTGATTGGTCTCCAGTGCCCCGCCTTGTTTCAAGCTGACAAAATATGATCGGATGGCGTTTGCAAAATCTTCATTGTCTCCTCGTTCTACTGCATTGTCGCTATCAATCGTTATTTCCGACTGCCACTTGTTGTGTATCGTCTGCATCGTGGCTTCATCAACAATGCCGACACCATCACTACTTCGAATATCGTCTCTGCTCAGAAGCCTTTCGCCCGCCTCTGTCGTTGAGGGGTTGAGGCTGTTAAACATGGCGACAGAATCTTCACTGAAATCTGGTGCAACCTTTGATATGTAGTGCATGGCACGCAGTACTTCGAGATCGCCTGCCGAGAGAACAATCTTTGCCTCTTGCTGACCAGCCAGGAAGTCGTCGTATGTGACTAAGTTTCTGTATGGGGTGTATTCCTCGAGTATGGCAGCCAGTCTTCTTGCGGCAGACCGCTCTTCTGCAGAGTCGCCAACTACAGTAATATCGCTTTCTCTGCTTATGGCATCCATGACAGGATCTAATGCCTCTTTGGTTTTGACGTCCTCAATATTCTCCAGTTGACCCGGCTCAAGTCTGTAGTTCTCTTCATCTCCAAGGTCGTCGCTATCAGCATTGCTTCTGATATCACTCTCGTCATATGGGTTAGAATCTTGGAGCGACTCCGGTGCAGCGTCTTGGGCTGAGACGTTTTGCGGCAGCAATACGAAAACTGGTTCGAGTGTGATCGAGATTGTGATTAGCCAGAGCAATGTTTTTCGGAATACTGATCTCATCTAGACTTGACTGCCTAAATTAATGTTAAGTATATTTGCCATTGTGCGCCACAGGAAAAATCCTTTTGGCTTGCTAGTCTGTTTTGCCTCGATTTTATCTACATCCGTTGTTGTGGCGCACCTGTAATTTCCATCGTTTTGCTTGTAGAGTAATTCGAGGTGAACTTGTGGTCTGCTTCCTCCGATTTTTCCGGTTTTACCGATTGATTCATCAATGTTGACTGTGTCCCCGGCCCTCTTACTGACATCGCGCAGATGAGCCAGGTAAGCCCTGTAGCGCCCGCTCTCTATGACAACGACCTTTTGTTCTTCACGGTTTGGTCCCGGGTGGTCGTCGAAGACCTTTACGACATTGCCGTCAAAGAATGGATAAACTGCCACTCCGACCTCGCCGGAGTAAAGGTCAACTGCATCACAGATACCTCCACTGCCTACGTCACGCGTGTTTCCGACGGCATAGAGACTGTGGTAGCCGGCGCTTTTACCATTAATAATCTCTCCTCCGTGCAATGCGCTATTGTATCCAACAATGGTGTCTAGCGGTTTTTTTGTTCTCACGCCGGCGATGACCGGTATGCCCTGGTAGCGCAAGACCTCTTGGCAGAGACTAATAACCTTTTTACCCTGTTCCAGAGTTGGGTCGTTCAAGTAAAGGCCAATCTCATTGATGATTTCGTCGATCTTGGTTTGCTTCTCTGAGGATGTTGTTGCCGCCCTATAGTCGGTCAACTCTCGCCTTAGTTTATTGAAGAAGTCATTGGTCATCACGGCTTTGATGTCCTCGTCGCCGTTTAGTAGAAGCACCTTAGTGATAACGTTATTGTCGTTAATGAGGTTCGCGTTTTGTTGCTGTGTGCTTCCACCGACGCCAGCACTACCAGCCCCAAAGTAGGAAAGGCCTAGTCCGAGCAAAATAACCAGGACAATCACGCCCCCGATAATCGCCCACGTAACAGGATTGAGAAGGATGGGGACAAGTTTGGCGATTAGCTGTGCGGCCTTCATGGCAACCCGAAACTTTTTGACAGCGTCTTGGTATTTCTTGGCCATTCTTACAGCCAGCTTTTCTTTTGGTTTCTTTTCCTTCTGAGTTTTTTCTGGTTGTGCGGCACCTGTCTTGGCCATCCGCACGGTACCACCGCTTATCTGACGCAATAGTTCGTCATGCTCGGGCCCGGTCTTCCTGGCAATTCCACCACTTATGTCGTGCAGAAACTTATCGTGCTCAGGTCCTTCTCTGCGGATGACACCGCCGCTTGCCTGGCGAACATATCTGTCTGCGCCTGATTCTTCGCTATCTGTTTTTCCGGGTGACTCGTTGGTTGGCCCAATGGGTTGGCCGAATGTTTCGTCTGCGTCCCCATCTGTTTCTTCGATGGTTCCGCTACCATCCTTCAGTTTGTTCTTTGGCTTGGCAACCTTTGGCAGATATCGGTCTGCAAACCTGCCAAGCATTGTTTCTTTTTTGGCAGCAACCTTGAGCCCGAAATAGCTTTGGGCTGATTTTATTGATTCAGTTGATCCGCTTGCCAAGTTGTTGACAATGTTATCAAAAGTTGGGTCGCTGCTCTTGACCTTCAGTTGTCGTGCCAACTGCCTAATTTTTCGCGCAATAGAAAAAGAATCCTCTGGGCTATTGCTACCCAGGGCATCGATTAAATTTCTCTTTAGCTGATCTAGCTGGCCAATGCCCGAATTGTCCAAAAACCCCTCCAATAGTCACAAAGATTAAGCTAGTAGGCCCCGCCGAAGGCGGGGTAGGCAGGTACGTTGGTAGGCTGAAGCAACAGCACAGCGAATCACTATTACCTAAATGCCTACTTGCCTACCAGCTTACTAGCCTCATTCACTCTATCTTTAGCGCGTATATCCCGCCCTGCGCTTCGTAGATAATGATTTTTTCATCCTCAGAAAGCATTAAGGCGTTGACGTAACCCTGATTTAATGCGTTGATTGCAAAACCGTCTTTTGCCTTAGTCTCTAGGTTGAAGTTGAAAAACGACTCTCGTTGCTTTTCTTCGTCGAAGCTGGCCACAACGATGTTTTTGCCGTCCGTTCTCCAGAAGATTTTTTTCGGCTCTGCCCTGAGCTCAAGCAGCCTTTTCTCTGTTCCGTCCTTATTCATGACAGAGAGAAGCGAGCGAACAGGGTTTCGCAAATCTTTTGAATATGTGGCGTAAAGTATCTTTGACGCATCCGGGGAAAAGATAGAGTCAATCTGGCTGCCTATCTCCGTCAGTTCCTTAATTGTTCTGTTGTACGCATTAAAAACGTAAACCTTATTACTGTCATAATCGGTGGTATTTCTTGGAATAACCAGGAGCCATTCGGAGTCTGGAGACCAGCGAAGGATCGGATTTTTGATGTTAAGCTCGGCAAAGTTCGCAACACGAGTAATATTAGAGTTGTCTAGGGGTGCGAATATAAGTGATTGCTCTCCGTCGCCCGGTTCGTAATAATACGCAATCTTGGAGTTGTCGGGAGCCCAAGCAACGCTTCCGATATTTTTTCCCCAAGGAGTTTCTGTCTGATTAATAAAATCATACCTCTTGAAGTCGAAAAGATAAATACCGTCTTTTTTCCGAAAGAGCGCAAGGTCTTTTTTCGGTGACAGTACCACCTCTTCTATGCCAGAAAGTTTTGCGTCGGTAATTGGAGCATGGTTTTTGAGTTCAATATTTCCATCGTTCCCGAGAGCCAGCTTTGCTTGATAGAGGGTTTTTCCCTCGTTTCCAAGATAAATTACGGTATTAAAATCGTTTCCAGATGATAAAAACTTGCCGTCCTTAGCAATAGCAAAGGGTTCAGGAATTTCCTTAAGGGGGACATTGATTTTTTTCTGTTGAGCTCTCTTTAGGGTTACTGTTTCAATGTGTGCAATATACCCGTCTGCCTCGATGCGAAGAGAATAATTTCCAGGGGTTAATATCTTGCGTACTTTGCCGACCCCATTTGACCTTTGCGGAGCATTATTGATAGTAACAATGGCATCCTGCGGGCTAGTTGTGATTGTTAGTGTTGAATGAGTTATGAACCAGTAGAACCCGAGTGCTGCCACCAGAAAGATAATTACGGCAAGGTAAAAAGAGCGATCGAAATCAGCATATGGGACTGGGATTTTTTTACTCTTTATTGAGTGCTTGACGCGGTGATAGTGTCCTTTTAGAGCGCTCATTTTCACTCCTTCTCTTCTTGTTTAACGTGCAGTCTCAATTGACTTTGATAATACCTTAAGAGTTGCTATCTCATGCGGCCGACACCGACAAAATCTGTTTCAGAGAGTCTTCGTGTGTTCTTGCCGAGTTGGCCTCTGGACCCATCGTCATGAGTGTTGCCCTCAATTGTGTAGATGTTGTCACTGTCGACATCTTCAATTATGCCTGCGTGATATCCCCAGCCTTGTTGATTTCGCCGTTTTGCCTTCATGACAAATATGTCTCCTGGCTTTATGAGATCTGCCTTAATTGATGGTGTTTCTAGCTTATTGGCGGATATCCAGACATATTTAGTCGGATCTGCGGCAAAGGTATC
This sequence comes from Patescibacteria group bacterium, assembly GCA_041666325.1. Lineage (GTDB taxonomy): Bacteria > Patescibacteriota > UBA1384 > XYA2-FULL-43-10 > 1-14-0-10-43-13 > JBAYHC01. Next base: position 160,112 of record JBAYHC010000004.1, on the reverse strand, counting down.
TGCGACGCTAATGGCCGGCCCGATGAGTGGAACGTCAGCTCCCGCTTGCCGATAAACCCAGGTGGCGAATTCGGCACACCATGCGCGATTATGCCAATTCTGCTCTTCGACAAACTCACTTTCATTCGCAGAAAAGCGGGCGTGTGCGTCCCGGGCAGTGCTGACAATTTTCTGTGCTGAAGTTGTCCCTGCTGGTGAAAATAGCTGAGGGCAATGACGCAACACCTTGTTATAGGTGGCAGTAACATTCCTTACCCAGTCAGAGTTTTCCGCTCCCGGAACCAGGCGCTCCGATCCTCTCACGTAGAGGCTGTATATTCGTGGCAAGGTCGTATAGCCCTGACTAATATACCTTCTCTGTATGTAGGCGGGATGATAGTCTATGGCTGCTTCCCATGATTTGAACTTAATGAAGTGTCGGGTAATGCCGTCACCCCCATTAATGGTGTAGTATCTATCGCCGGCGTTTGTATACTCAGCCAAGTCTTCGTCGGCTCGTGATGGGTTTGTTGTGAGCCCAAACGGATTGTGGTGATTATCTCTGGCTCCGTGTCCGGCCGTTCCAAGTGTGGTCTCTGCCATACCCATAGCGATTGAGAGGGCGGGATTGATATTTGGTTCAACGCCGGCGACTGCAAAGCGGTTTCCTCTCCCGTTTAGGGGTGAGTCTGCCTGTAATTCCTGAAGAGCATCGTTTAGGCATTGAGTTAACGACGCTGGGTCGACATTACTCGGGTAGCTAAAGTTGCTTGATGACGAGTTTAATTGGCTTGCTTCGCCCGTTGTGCCGGGGACCTTCTCTGCGTTTTTGATGCTCATGAGTCCACCGACAGTGACCGCAATCCCAAGCATCAACAAAATAAAAAACAACAAGATGGCTACCACAACCTTGATTGTCTTTTTTTCTGTTGATGCTGTCGCACCTGTTCTGCTGGCACCCACAGAGGCTACTCCAGGTATTTGCGTCAATGTTGGCAACTATTTCCCTCCAATTTCCAAAGCTCCTACAAAATTACGAATCCAACGAAATTACGAAACTACAATTCTTCGTGCTTTCCCTTTGTCTCCTCCTGTCCTAGGGGGAGAACCATTCGTACTTTCGTATTTTCGTGCGTCTATTCGTAATTTTGTAGGGACTTGTTCATTCTCCCAGCAGTTGTTTCGGATCCGTCGTAATTATCTGATCCTCTGCATAGGATGCTACAACCTTAATGGCGACATGATTGAGGCCAGCGAAGAAGAGGCCTTCACCAACGTCGGATTCAAGCAGCAGGTACTTTTCTCCCTCGGTAAGGTTAAAGACATCGGCGATAACATCAACAGAGGCAGTGGACTGTTTCATCAAGAATTGCATCGATGAGTTGGCAACAACAGCCTTTCCGTAGCGGCTGCTCAAGAAGTCTTCTACGTCTTGGCTGATAATGGTGAGCCCAAGGTAATATTTGCGGCCGCGCTTGGCGAGACCGTGAAGAAACTTGGCTGAATCTTCGTATTGCATCATCCACCAGGCCTCATCAACGACAAGGAGGCGTCGCTTCATTGTCATGCGGACCTGAGTCCAGATAAAGTTGAGAATCGTATACATGGAGAGAGGTCTCAGTTGCTCCTCCAAATCTCGTACGGAAAATACAACAAATCCGGAGTTTAGCTGGAAGTTAGTCCTCTGGTTATAGAGCGATGCAAAGGAGCCTTCAACATATTTTGTAAGCCTTGCCCGCAATGACTCTGTCCCCTGCATGTTTGAGAGAATATTGTAAAAGTCTTGCAGTATCGGTGGCTCATTTTTCTGACTCTCTGCGTCTGCTGTAATGTCTTTAAGTGCGTATGTTTCGTAAATCGCTTTATCAATAATTGAATCCTCTTCTGGTGAGAGTCCACCAGCCATCAAGTTGATCAGGCCATGGAGCGAGGCTACATTTGAGCGAAGTATATCCTCTCCTTTTTCATTCGGGTTGAGAGGCAGATCAAAGGGGTTGATCCGCTGGTCAGAGTTCAGTGATATGTTAAGATAGTTGCCTCCAACTGCATCACACAGCATCTTGTACTCATTCTCTGGGTCAATGATGATCACATCTGTTCCAAGCATAAGATATCGCAAGCACTCAAGCTTAACGAAGTATGATTTACCAGAACCAGATTTAGCGAAGACTATACTGTTGGCGTTCTCCAGCTTGAATCGATCAAAGATGATAAGCGAGTTATTGTGGCGATTGATACCATACAAAATACCATCATCCTGAGTTAATTCGTTGGAGGTAAAGGGGAAGGTTGATGAAAGTGAGCCCGTGTCCAGGTTGCGCAGAACATTGAGTTTGTCATTCATCAGTGGCAACGTTGTGTTAAACCCTTGCTCCATCTGAAAGAGCGATTCTTTGGTGTAGATGAGCAACCCGCCCAACGTTGACTCTAACTGATCGGTAACAGTTTTTAACTCTTCAAATGTTTCAGCATAAACTGTGAAGTACAGGCCGCACTGGAATAATCTTACCTCGCCCCTCTGCAAAACATCTCTTAGTGACTCAATGTCTCCGAGTGCGGTTTCTAGTTCTGGATCGCGAGGCGAACCCTTCTCCTCATCAATCATCAGCGTTGATTCAAGTTTGCCCACCTGGTTCTTTAATTGATTCATGACATCTTTGGATTCGAGTGGGTGAACATACATGGACATGTCGAGCGTTAGGTCGTAATTGATTATCGGGGACAACCAATTGGTTTCAAGATAGCGCGGATAAGTGAACACGAAGAGCGTCTTGGCGAGCAATGGTCCAATCTGAACATAATTTGGTGTCACCATGAAGGCAGCAGGGGCGACAACATCCCTGATTGATATCTCGCCACTTTCAATGCTGGCACGACTTCTGTCGCCCAGGCCATTAAGGGCACCAAGAGACTTCTGCTCACGCTGGCGGATGTTTTCCTGTGCTTGAACTCTGGGGTCGGCAGATTGCCCTGCTGTAACTTGTTGTTGGGTTTCTTCTGGCATGTATTCCTATTGTTGGATTACTTCTGAACTTCTTGTTCTGTGCTTGGTGTCTGGACGTTATATGCGATGCTGGTTTGGGTCCCAGTGCTACCGTTCGTAGTGTTGCTCCCTTGCTCTGTTTGGCCCGCTTGGGGGACACCCGCTTGAACTGTTTGCGGTTGGCCGATCTTCTCTTCCCTTTCGGTTGTTCCGGCCGTTTCTTGTTTTGGCGGTTCTTTCTGGTTTTGGGCCGGGGAAGCAGGCTGGTGTGGCGATGTGCCAATCTGTCTCTCTCCGTCCTTTAGCATTTCTTGCTGCCTTAAAGCGCTTTTTTCTTTCTGAACAGCAATCACCTCGGCGGAATTATCTATCCTCGTCTCTGACTTATCTCCTGCCTTATCCTCTTTGGGAAGCCCTCTTTTCTCACTGCTGTGCTCGATGATCGGCGCAGATAGGTTGTCAGCATCGCTGAATCGCTCCTTGCCGGCAATTTCGGGGTTATAGATCTGATAAAATGTTTCGATCAGTTCCTCTGTTGTTAGCTGGACACAGTGAAGCCCAATTGATCCAAGGCCCGACGCAACAATTTGAGCGCGCTGTCTCGCCTCATCTGCATTGCGCTTGAACTCCTCCTCTGGAATACGCAATTCGGTCACTGTCTTTTCCTTGTTGCGATTCAGGATGTTGCTCAGGAACGATCCACTTTTGATTGTCAGAGGTTGGAACGGAATCGCCACAAAGAAGGTCTTTTTCATGATGTTGGCCAGATCGATCAGCTTCGCCACAAAGTCTATATAATCCTCTGTTTGAATACGAAGAAGTTCGTTCTCCTGCTTCCCTGCAAGTCCCTTGATCTTGTTGAGGTATGGTGTGAGGTCGAGTCGACGCGAGCGCATGATGATCTCTACTGGAAAGTGCAGGGAGTTAAGGAAGCTTTGGTATTGGAAAATTATCGAATTTTGTTCTTGTTCGCTTTTGAGGGCAAAGTTTACGGTCGAAACCGAGACAACAATACGGTATCCGCCATCTTTTAGAATGATGATGCCGTCTTTAATGCCTGCGATGTCGATAACTTGTTGGGTTGCGTCTTGGGTCATAATTGATAGTGTGAGAGGCCTGCCCGCAGTCGCTTCGCTCCAGGCGATGCAGGCGGGCGAGAGGCGTCAGTCGTAAGTCAATTGCAATTAATGTAACTGAGTCAAGGTCTTTCGCCTTGCGCCTGATTGCTTACGCCTATTAATTCTCGTCTAATTTTTTTGCTAGTTTTTTGATTTCATCCTCGGAAACATGTTTGACGGCAGCTTTCTGTTTGCTGTTGTCTTTGTTGCTGTAAATAATAACCTTAAGGTTGTCGACACTGCCGTGATGCCAGACGCGTTTTTTGGGGGCGGAGAGAAACTCTATCATGGCTAAGAAGAAATTTAGGAAGGGTCTCTCGTTAATTTTGATAAAGACAATACAAATTGTAAAAATTAGAACGGGAACAGCCGCGATTAGATTGAGTGGCTTTGGCAGGGTCATATAGAGTGAGTAGGCAGCGCCTGTCCCAACAATTGCATAGATAAACTGAATCATCGTCAGTGGGCCAATGATTCTGTCTTGCATGTCGATATTTTGTGGCACCTTGTAGCGCATTTCCCCTCGCGAGTTTCCAAAACCACTTCCAATATAAGGAAGTTAACGATTCGAAACTATTATAACAATGTTCTGTAATGAGAGCAATAAAGAAAATAAGCTAGTAAGCTAGTAAGCTAGTAAGCTAGTAAGCTAGTAAGCTAGTAAGCTAGTAATAACTCTTCAGTGGTGCAACTCTGCCTACTAGCCTACATGCCTACTTGCTTTGTGACCTGAGATGCTATTGTGACACGGCCTGATTTACTCCCCCGCCTACTTCTTCGGCAAAGGCCTGGACAAATTGGAAAACACTTGCAAGACCTTCCTTCACAGCGCCGCCCTCTTGCTGACCATTTTGTTCGTTTTTCTGTTGCGGGAAAGACGCTGCCTCATCCGGCAATAGTGTACGCTCATCGTTATCATCAGCTGCTGTTCCGATCTTGCCCATCGCCTTGAGCTTGCCTTGTCGTTTGCCAATTTTTTCCTCGGTTCTATCCAGCTCATCGCGTCCTTGATATAGTAGCCCGTAGAATTTTCGAAACATAGTGTTGACCTTGGCTAGCTCCGGGTACTGCGCGAGAATGCTCTTCTTCTCATTCTCGTCCGTCTCGTTAAACGCATTAATCTTTTCTCCGATCCTTTGCCTGACTATCGCGGGGTCAGTTTCATTGATTCCGAAGCGCCTGGCAAGATGATTCACAAGCAAGTCGGTGTCTGTTTTGGCGAGACACTTGGCGACAAAATTCTCTTCCTTGCCATCAGATTGCATAAAGATGGCTGTATAGTCAGTAATTATCTCTATGGCTGCGTTAACCTGAGCGTTTTGTCTGTCCTTTGCCGGAATGTCTCCTAGCTTTTCTAGGCCATTCAAGACATTTCTTGAATGGTAAACCATGTATTCTTTCACCTCGCCGGCCGCAGCAATGACTGACATGGCGAGGGAGAGCAGGCCGGGTGGAATTTCTACCCCCTCTTTGCCCTCACGCAGCTCCTTGCGAGCTCTTTTCTCGCCGGAGGTTAGTAATCCCCTCTCAACTATGCCGTGGGCAATTTCGTGGTTTATGGAGTGTTCTATGTCGATCTCAATTATTCGCTCTTGTCCGGTTTCCGCATTCTTCATGCGGTACTCGTCAACCAAAGCGCTCTCCGAAATAATGAGCGCCCGGTTACCCAGATCATAATACATGATGCCCTCGTAGCTTTGCTCGGTTTTGGCAAGCTGCGAGATCTCCTCATTGGACAAGATGCGGACTCCGCCCTCGAGGACAGTTTTCAAATCTTCCTTCGTGAGATGTCCGTTGACAACAGATTGCAGGAGGCAAATCTCGATGGTCTTCTTCTTGACTTCTATTCGACTGTATTCAGGTTTTCTGCTCAGCTCTTGTATTTTGGCTTCTAGCGTGTCGAATAGCTCGGTGTTCTCTGCAACGAACTCCTCGACCTCTTCCCATGTGTCAGCGCCTATTTCTTGTCCGGCAAATCGCGTTCTCAGGTCTTCTATTAGCCGTTGTCGCGGATGTTGTTCGGTGGAGACGACCTCAGCCGGCTGTTGGCTTGGTTTTCCGAGAAGAACATCAAAGACGGGGCGGACATTCGGCGCGCCGGACATGGTTCTAAGGGTTTTATCTCTTTCTTCCGGTGATAGCGCTTCCAATCCGATAATATCCTGTCGAATTTTTTCAACAGCGTCCAGGTCTCGACTGATTCTTTGTGCTTTCTCCGGCGGAATGGGGCGGTTCTTGGCTTCGGCGATGGCTTGAGCAATCTCCTCCTCCGAAAGATAATAAAACTCAGCCGCTTTTGCCGCTTCTTGTCCTTCGCTTCCTGCCTCTGGTGTTACCGGGGGTGGGACGGGTTGTTCTGCTGCTGCGTCTGTCATAAAACGTCTCCGTGTTTATTCGATTTTTGACGAATTTAGGCTGCTGGTGGTGACGGCGGAGTCGGGATCGTTGGTGGCTTGGGTGTGCCCTTTTTTACACCGCGTTCAGTGGCCAGAGAGAGTTGCTGGAAGAATATCCGGCGAAACTTTTCATCCAAAAAGGCATCGCCTACAGTCGACTTGTTGAGCTGTTGGTTGGTCTGGAGAGCCTCAATGTAGGCCTGCTTCATGACGCGCTGGAATTCTCCTACTGTCATCGTGCCGACATTTCCAATGCCTGTTGTGACTCCGACGAATCTACCCATCTCATCTTTGAGCGCCCCAGCTATTTGAGCCGCAAGTTCTTCATGGTTTAGCATTCCCCCCATCGACAGGTGAGAAAGATCGCCATGTTCTCCGCCCTGAAATAGCCTTGATAGAGCAGCGTCGATTGAGGACGCAACCTTTTCTCCTGTTTCGTCCACCGCTGACGATGGCTGACTTGTTTCTTGCGTTTGCGGCTGGGGTTTGCTTTGTGCTGCCTGAACCAGCTGTGTGACGGCTTCTCCACGCGCTTCATCTAGACTTGGCGTGGAGTTGTCCTTGAGCGTTTGGATAAATCCATTCTGTTGTCCCTTAGCACTCTCCTCGACGATCGCCTGTTCTGGCGATCTGTCCCCTCTCACGGAGGCATAATGATCCATCGGCGCAGCTTCTCCTGCAACAAGCATGGAGTCAACTATTTTCTGGGCTCTCCCTGCCGCAAGGTCGAGTCGGCCCTTGACCTCAAGATTTTCTACCATAGGTTCATCCGTCATCCTAAACAGGTCCTCGACCGCACCTTTCTTGACATCCGGTGCTTCGCTGCGCAAGTTTTTCTTAATTGACTCAAGCTCGGACATTAGGTCGGGCAAGCTCTTGCCATCGTGGCTTATTGCTCTGGCCATATGGCCAAGGCCAGACTGAAAGTCTGCGGCGCTCTCCTCCAGCGGGCCGTCATTCTCGGCAACTTTAACCTGGAGAATGTCGTGTGCCGTTTTTTCGCGTAAACTGATTAGGTCTTTGCGATATGCCTCAACATCTTCCTCGAGGCCACCTTTCTGAATATCGGCACGGGTTGTTTCCGGCAAATCCTCAACCCTCTCCCCCTGCAGGAACACTCTTCTCATGGACTCGGCCTGGTGAATGCTCAGGGCCCCAGCTAATCGTTGATATTTTGCGCCCTTGCCAAATTGTTCTTGCTGCAGCAATGTCTCATCCTGGGATGTGGGCGGTTGACTGCTAGCGCCTGAAGCTTGTCCGTCTTGAGCACTCGCTGCATTATCGCCGGCGGATATTCCGACTATGCCAGATTCATCGGTGTTCATGATGGCCGGCCCGGTAACGCGGTTAACCTGCCCACTTGTTCTGTTAACAGTTCCTAGGGGCAGAGTATTCAAAAAAGCATCAATTTGAGCCCATTCTTGGGCATGACCGGTTTGTCTTCTGCGACGTTTTAGCGCAACAACATGTGACATGACCTCTCCGAGGCCATCGCCTGAAGTGTAATTTCCTCTACCAACAACATTTCCTTGAGCATCACGAAGCTCGTTACGGCGTAGGTACGCAATGTTGTCATCCAGGTCGTTGTCCATATAGGCATCACTGTTGCTGCGCACCCATGATCGCAACATGGATCTAAATCGAGATTTTTGATCGGCAGGGATTCCTCTATCTCTAACCAGTCTTTCCGCAGCATCGGTTCTAGCATCTTCGACCATCTTCTTTCTTACGAGCTCTGGTCCCTCCATTTGTAGTTTCCTTCTTTCTATGGCTGAGATTCTACCCTGTCTAGCGCCTTGAACTCGTGTGTTGAGCCAGTCGTTGGCAGATTGCCTTTGACCTTGGGCGTTTCTGCCTCCAGGAAGACGTCCGAGAGTTTGCCTTTTAGTAAATCCGGTGCCTCGACTCCAAGCGTTGCGCCCAGCCAAAACTACTGCGTTGCCAAGGTCCGCTTTGGCTGTGTCGTATTGATTTTTGGCCCAGCCCACACCCTTGCCGCCGGTGTTGCGCCAGGCCGCTTTGCCGAGATCGCCGCCCGTTCGGTTCCAAACCTTTTTGCCGAGGTTGCCCCACTGTTGCATAACTTGGCCGCCCATGCTAAACGGCGTCTTGATGGCCATATAGAGACAAACTAAGGCAAAGACAAAGAGCATTGTCTTATTTGAGGAGTCGGGTATTTTGGTAAACCAGGCAGTTCCGAGCCAGATCCAGAAGATGGAGACGACGGGCATGAATGTCCATTTGACAAAGTTGCTCCACCACTGGTTGAAGACGCTCTTTGTTTGCGGTAAAACCATCGACATAAAGGCGATCGGAGAGATGGCGACCAGGAAATAAATAACCCAGTTTCTGATCAGATAAAGGTAGCCCAAGATAAACATGAGGATTCCGGAGGCATAGATGAAGACGATATCCAGAGCCAACTCAAAAAGATTGGTGATTGTGCGGCCATCACTTGACGGTCTGGGGTCAAAGATAATGTTTGTGAATTGGTTGGTAATCACCGCTGAATTGGGGCTAACAAAAAGCGAGAGTAGAACATTGGCTATATCAACTAGAAACCGGCAGAAAAGATAGCTAAAATTAGTGGCTACGATAGCGAATATTAAACTCGGAATAATTTTCTTGACGCCATAGGTGTTAAGGTTGATGCGCAGGATCTGAGCAAAGGCGACAAAGATCAGGACCGCCACTATCAGGTAGTTGATCAGGTCGGTGATGTTGCGCCAGATGCCCTTGATGTCGTCGTTTTGTTGGAGAACCTTGTAGATTGGCTCCATTGCCACGGCATATGCCCTTTCGCTCGGCAACAAGAACACGGCCAGCAAAACACCAACGATAAAGCCCGGCAGTAGAAAAGCGAATGATTTTTCTTTTGTAATTATTTTCATCGTAAGGTGACGCTAAGAGTGCAGACTCAGTGATTGCTCCAGAATTTCCTTTCCTTTGGCGGCCAAACCCTGGCCGACACTATAGACGAAGTAAGCAACCTCGCAAAGCGAGCGGTTTAGGAGTGTGACCAGTCCTCTGGGACTGAAGGCTGTCAGTGTTCCTACCTTGATAACCTGGCAGGGCCCGATATCTTCAGTCTCGCCGAGCGCATCAGTGATCGATGATTTGGTTGTCGGAATGCCCCAGTGTTTTAGCCAGCCAATGGGCGTTTTGCTAGCATTATCGCCGATGTTGATGCCATTTAGGATTAAACATTCTCTTGGCGGGGTTGAACCTCCGTCAAGGCTGTCCCAGTCTGGTGCTGCTGTTGTCGGGTTTGTTTCCGGTCCCACCACTGTATCACTGCACTTGCTGTTATCGTTCGGATCCTTCTTGCGATAGACATAGTCGGCGACGGATTTGCCGATGAGCTCATTTCCGACCCTGAATCCCCAGCCATAGAAGACGTTGGCGGACCAGCCTCCGCCATATCCGGCGATACCCTCCTTGGAGTCATCACCCGGATTTCTGATATCGCCATAGAAAACTTGAACCAGCTTCGGTCCTGGACTCATGTCCAGTCTGATCGCCATGTGCTTGTATCTGTTTTCAAACACGTCGCTGCTACCAATAGCTCCAAGGGATTTATTGTAGAGAAAGTAAAAGGAGTTGTTGTCTGTTGTTGCGGCGCCGCCTGTTACGACGAGTCGTCCGAGCTCAAATCTCATGTCTGGGCGGCCGAGAGTTGGGTCGCCGGCGACAGTTATTCTCGGCTTTCCATCGGGACCACTGTTGTCCATCGATTCGGCCGATAAGTCGGCGCTGATCGGGTACTTGCAATTTAGGCGCATGTTCATCTGCGTCAGGTCATCCATCCATGGCTTCCATGCCGATGCCGGTGTCGTGGCTTCCTTGATAATGGAGAGCTTGGCGGCGCTGGTCAGATCTATAACAGCATAAATTTTGTTGACCGCCACGTTGTTAATACCGTAGTAGAGCTTGGTGCTGGTGGCAGAGTTTTTGCCGGGGGTTTCGTCATAGACGAACGGCGTGTTAATGGTTTCCGTGGCGCCATTCACGGTTTTGGTTGCTAGGACAGTCATTGTTTTGCCATTATTGGGATCATCGGGCGAATTGGTGTTGAAACCTATTTTTGTTACCACAAACCCATTCGGTCCATTGACCGCACTCTCTGGATTGCGGCAGTTTTGCATATCGAGCCAAAGATCTGGAACGGACGGAGCTGACGGTGCTGTCGGGGCTGCCGTGCTGCCGCTCGTGGGTGTGCCGCCAGCACCACCGCCATCGTCTGGGTCAGGCAGGGGTGGTGGCTCTGCTTCGCCATCTGGAGCAGCCGTGCAGTTGAGATAGTAGACATTATCATTCGGAGAGTTAGTTGTATCGCCTAGTGCGAGAAAGAAGTCTACGTGCCCTGACGCATTAAAGTCGATTTGTTTTGGTGCCTTCAAAATAGTTAGTACTGGATTGTCTGAATTACCTGTCGTTGTGGTGGTGCTGCCCCGGTATACTGTTGTAACCTTTGTGTTTCGGTACGAATAGTTGGTCCCGCTTTTACTGGAGAAAGTAAATTCTAGAGAAACATCTCTAATTCCGTTATCGCTTCGCCAACGATGCTTAAAATTCAGATTTATTTTTTGGTGCGAAGAATCAAACGACATACCCAGGCCGCTACCCGCGATCTGGAATCTTTCTCCAAAGTCACTGGCGGAAAAAATGTATTGTCTGTTGCCCGAACTTTCCCCCGCTTCATTTTTGAGAAGATTGCTGGTTGAGTTAAATGCCAGACTGCAGGGTGCAAGCTCTGTGTATTCGTTTGCGGCCAAAGCTTTGCCGAAGGGGGCCATTGGTAAAATTATCACACCCAAGGTCAATAGCGCAGCCATAACCTTGGTCGATAGACACTGGTCCACGGCTTCACTGTTATGTATTCGTCTTGATCCCCTCATCTTCCCTCGCTCGTACTAAGAGTTTAGTTCTTTTTCTATTTGTTTGATCGGTTCATATGACGGATCGGCAATCGCAGCTTTTTCAAGGGCGAGCCTAGCCTGGTCCAGATATTCTTGTCGGGTTTCTTGCGCTATCTCCAGTTGTCGAGAGGACTCGAGGCTAGCAATGCTAAGATACAGCCAACCATCGCGGTAAGATTTGTCCATCTGGACGGCTGTTTTCGCCGGGATGATTGCGAGCTGATACTCGCCCGCCTCGAGCAGTTCCCTTGATGTCTGTGCGGCTGCAACCTCATTGTCCGGAACAGCCTTGGCTTCCTTCATTGTGTTTAATTGGTTGTCCGCTCCTCTGTCACGCAAAAATTTCTCTAATTTCGTAATATCGCTGGACGCTTCATTAGCAAGGAATTCGTGCTCTGCGGCTTTGGTGTTGTTTTTGTCGAGAACAAGGGCCTTTCTGTATTCCAATCGGGCAGAAAGATATTTTCTCTCCTCGAGCAGTTTGTCGCCTCGGTAGAGATGTTGTGTGGATAGCTTGCTTCGGGCAGGGAGCGTGCCAAGGTAAAGGACGGCTACGAGGACGGCAATAACTAGCAGCCACTTAAAAACCAGCCAGTAGATTATTGGCCGATCTGATGTCTGGCTAACTTTTGCTTGGTCTGTCACCGAATTCATACCCTCCTTTGCTGGCCGGTAAGTTAGCGGGCTAATAGGCTGGTGAGCGAGTGAAAACTTAACTGAACCACAATTTGCTCTAAAATTACTTACTAGCTTATGTGCTGTTTTATTATCTTGTGAAATATAGGGCCAGAACCATTATGGCCAGAGCGATCCTATACCACAAAAAAATTGAGAAGTCGCTTTTCTTTAAGTATTGTAGCAAATATTTAATAGCGATAAAACCAAAAACAGCTGCTGAGATAACGCCGATCAAGAATGCTGCGCTTAGGCCTCCCTTATCGATATCTTTAAACTCGACAATAAACGCGCCGATCATCGCAGGGGTGCCCAACAAAAAGGAAAGCCTAGCTGAATTTTCTCTGCTTAAGCCCAGAGATCGTCCGGCGGTCATTGTGATACCGGAGCGAGAAACGCCAGGGACCAAGGCGACAGACTGGGCGATGCCCATGAGGAACAAATGCGAGTATCTCGTATTTCGTATTTCGGGCGGTCTATTGCCACTCAGGCCGACCTGAGCTTGTTGAAGATCGTATTTTGCCTTGGCCCTCTTGTCTACGAACCAGAGCAGCCAACCGAAGAAAATCAGATTGAAGGCCAGGAGTGCAGGAGAGTGCAGGTATTTTTCGACATAGCCATTGATTAGTAGGCCAACCATTGCTGCGGGGATTGAGGCGACAATAATTTGCCAGAGCAGGTTGTCTGGGTATTCCCGTATTTTATATTTTGTATTTCGTATTCTTACCGCGCTAAAGAAAAGCGCAAGCCAATCGCGCCAGAAGTAGGCAACCAGTGCTACCACTGTGCCAAAGTGGAGGGCAACATCAAAAGCCAGGCCCTGATAATCCCACTTGAAAATATAGGGAAGAAGCACAAGGTGACCAGAAGAGGAGATCGGCAAAAATTCAGCAATGCCCTGAATCGCCCCAATAATAAAAGACCTTCCGATTTCGATCATGCAACCATTATATGTTGTTGGCCGATAAAGTTCAAATGGACAAACAGCGTGTTGCTGCTTTCGCTCGTATCCTTAAATTGTGTCATGCTGAACTTGATTCAGCATCCAGATAATTAGTGTTTTGAGTTTAATCGATCCCGTGCTTGATACGGGGTGACAGAAGGGTGCGAGCAGCTGAGATAGTGTCCTTAGTACTTCTACTTTTTTTGTGCTAAAATTATCCTATGGAAAAATATCTTGATATTATCAGATATTATGACTACACCATCTACGAAGCTCTGTATCAGAGAGGCGTGGAGTCTGCGGCGTGGCTTAAGTTCTATTATTTCTTTGCCCAGTATGGAATTGTCTTTTTTCTGGTCTCTTTTACCTATCTCATCTGGATGCGCCGGATCAACGCATTCCTTTGTTCCTTTACGGCGATGGCCCTGGGTGGATTTATCGATCTCTTGATCTTTATGTTTTGGCGTCGTCCGAGGCCTTTTATAACGCACGAGACAATAATTAATCCCGTCGTTCGGGAGCTGGCCGAAGGCCGCATTAGCTCCTTTCCTTCTAGCCACACTTATATAGTTTTTGCTATAGCCACAAGTGTTTTTTTGTATGGCCACAAGAAGCTGGGTGCTTTTTTGTTAGTATTGGCAATCTTTGTTGCTCTCGGGCGAGTTGGTACCGGTTTGCACTACCCCTCTGACACTATTGCTGGCGCCATACTTGGCATTCTCTCTGGTGTGGCCGCCTATCGGTTTGTTCATACATACGAAAAATACTGGAAATATGAAGCATAAATATAGCATGAAGGTGTGAAGGTTCTAAGCACTAAGTGGCGTCGCAATGATGCGATTCCTTTCACCCCGCAAAGGGGCCCCGGGTGGGGCACTTAGTACTTTCACGCTTGGTGCTTTCACACTTAGTACTTTCACACTTAGTACTTTCGCACTTTTTTATGAAGGATTTATTCGATCTAAAAAGAGAGTTCCTCGAGTACTGCGAATTAGACAAAGGCCAGTCTGCTCTGACTATCGAAAATTATGATCGATATCTCGGTCGTTTTCTCGAGTGGCTCAAGACTCAGAGGTCGGGCGAGCAATTAGTGCCGTCGATGATTGACCAGGAGATAGTCAGACAGTACAAGCTGTACGTAAATCGGCTCAAGGAGCCCGCCGGTCACGGTCTAAAGAAAGTGACTCAGAATTATCACGTAATTTCTCTCCGTGCTTTTTTGCGCTACCTCGCTTTTCGAGGCGTAAATTCTCTTTCTCCAGAAAAGGTTTCTCTCGCCAAGATTGGTGACCGAGAGATAAATTTTTTACAGGGAGGAGAAGTTTCTTCGATCTTTAATTCACTCGATACAAGCAAGTTGGTGGGCTTGCGCGACCGGGCAATCCTGGCGGTTCTCTTCTCGACTGGAATGCGAGTATCGGAGTTAGTAAGTTTGGACCTTGATGATATAAATCTCGAAAGTGGTGAAATAGCTGTGCTGGGCAAGGGTCGAAAGCTGCGTGTAGTTTTCCTCTCGGGCGAGGCCAAACAGTGGTTGGAGCAATACATTAAGAATCGAGGATTCACGAAACCTGAGGAGGGTTCACTCTCCGGTAAGACAAGCGAACCACTCTTTATTTCACCCAAGAATGATCGCATCTCAGTCAGAACAGTTCAGCGCATAGTTGAGCGCTGTGCTAAAAAGGCTGGAGTATTGAAGCATGTCTCGCCCCATACGCTACGTCACTCATTCGCTACGGACCTTTTGATGGCTGGTGCTGATATCCGCAGTGTTCAATCACTGCTCGGTCACTCTTCAATCACGACAACCCAGGTTTATACCCATGTGACCGATCAGCACCTGCGCGAAGTCCATCAAGCTTTTCATGGCAAAACCTTGCAAACAAAAAAACCTGTTGGTGTTGACCTTCAGGTTCCTAGCCCAGAACCCAGACACGAGAATGATAATCAATAACGCAAGATTAGTCATTGGGTTGGTTTTTTGTTTCTAGCCCTCTCGTGTGGGCTAGCTTGTCTCTGCTGAGCTGTCCCCCCACATATCAAAGACCTCTACCTCGGCAAGGTGCGGCGCTGTTGTAAAGCCGGAGATCTCGGCCTTGATCGCCTCTATGCGGTCGAAGGCGCTATGAATCGGGACCTCAGTATTCGGATCCTCTATTTTTTTAACTTTGATTTTTGACATTTCCCTCCTAGGTTGTTACTTGACATTTATGGTCTGGTATGGTCGCCAGCATCGATTTACCTTTGATTCCAGATTGGCAAATTATGTCATTGTAACAAAAAAGGCGCCTGTTGTCAAGACCGCGTGGCCAAATCCCCTACCAAAGTACGAATTCAAACGAAAATACGAAAATACAAATACCGTTATTGGTAGTTTCGTAATTTGGTAATTTCGAGTGATTCGTAAGTTTGTAGGGGCGGCGTTTAGTCTTCCCGGAAGCGTCGCAAGAGCTCTTGCTTGGCGATGCTTCGGTCAGAAAATGGAATAAATTCATCTAGGCCGACTGCCATGACCTCTTCGGCACCCTTCCCGGTGATGATGACGACATCGCCCTTGTGTGCTTCTTTGATTGCTTGATGAATGGCTTGGGCCCTATCGATCACCTTCCAGTAGTTGCGCCCCAGATGCCACTGGTGTTTCTTGAGTGCTCCCCTGTGAATGCCGGCAGCAACCTCTTCGATAATTGTGTTTGGGTCTTCGTCGTACGGGTCTTCGTTGGTAAAAATAACTAGGTCTGCATACCGCCCGGCAAGTGCGCCCATCAATGGTCTTTTTGTCTTGTCTCTTCTGCCGGTTGCTCCGAGGACTGCGATAAGTCTTCCTCCGGCCTTTTTCATGCTTTCGCGAGTCGTTTCATAAACGTTCTTGAGGGAGTCTGGGTTATGAGCGTAATCAACGATGACGGTGAAGTCTTGCTTCGAGGATGTTCTGATCGGTTCCATCCTGCCCGTAATTTGCTTAATGTCCTCTAATCCCTTCTTAATCTTCTCTGGTTCCAGTTCGAGTGCTAGACCCACACAGAACGCTGCTAGCGAGTTTAGGACATTGAATTGGCCGGGAAGATTCAGGTTGATTGTGATCTGGCCGTCGTCGTGGGCAACGGTAAAGGTGATGTCGCTTGAGCCCGGCAAGATTTTTCGAGCAACCGCTCCGTGTTCCATGGGTTGCTTGATTGAATACAGGAACCGCTCTGTTGCTGGTAGCGAGTAAAAGCGATTCCAGTAACTGTCATCATGGTTGATGACAAATTTAGCCTTGGGATTATCTCTGAATACCTTGAGTTTAGCTTCGAGATATTTTTCCTTTGTCAGATGATAATCAAGGTGATCGTGCGAAAGATTGGTATAGACCAGCACGTCGAACTCAATCCCCCAGATTCGGTACTGATCGATAGCTTGGGAGGTGACTTCGAGGATGGCGTATTCGCAACCGGCCTTTTTTGCATCGCGCAAGAATTGTTGAACAACTGATGGTGGCGGAGTAGTAACCCAGCGAGCCTTTGTTGTATGAGGAGTGATCTTGTCGAGGATTTTGGTGTTGATGGTTGTCTCCATGGCATTAGGCTTGCCGCTGGCATCAAGAATTGAGGCGATCATGTTACAGACGGTTGTTTTTCCCTTTGTTCCCGTTACGCCGATGACAACAAGTTTGCGGCTTGGGTTGCCATAGCGGAACCGGGCGTAATTAGCTTGAAGCTTGTGGTACCTGTTCTTAGTCAACTGTGGGACAATTTTTGATATAAATCTTTTCATAATTCGGGATTGACAATTAATTTCTAGCGGTTGGACGCGAGTGATCTTCGGCTCCGGTCTCTGTTCGTCATATCTAGCGTCTAATTTTTTCGACAAATTTAAATATCTCGTATTCAGTTGGCTTGAACACTAGATCCCAACTGCCGACAAGATCAACTCGTTTGCCGCCAAATTGGTTTTTGAAGCGTGTTACACCAGCCCATGGGTGCTTTTCGTCGTCATTCGGCGCAACACCGAAAAGGTCGTATTCGCTACATCCAATCTGCTTGGCGTCTTTGATTATCTGCCAATGGAGAAGATATGGAGCCATGAGATTTCGGTGTTCATTGCTTGAACCGCCGAAGAGATACGTTGCTCGCTCGCCATAGAAGCAAATGATCGCAGCTGCCAAAACATGCTTCTTGTTCTCAACTGTGGCCACGGCGTTGTATACTCTAATATACCCCAATCTAGACATGATTTCAAGTAGAGCCTCGAAGTATGCTTTGTTTCTGCGGGAGATATTTTGGCGCCTTGCCATTGTTTCGTAAAGCTCATAGAAGTGGTCCAGCTCTTGGCCCGGTTTGTCTGAGACCATAATCTCGATTTGGTTTTTGCTGGCAATCTTGATATTGTATCTGCCCTTTGGCTTCATCTGGGCAAGAATATCTTCCTCGGTATTATTTATGTCGAGGACGAGAGTGTGCTCGGGCTGCATCTCCTCGAAAGACTTGCGAAAGCCGAGCTTTCGTATCTCGTATCTCGTATCTCGTATCTCGTCGATGGGGACGCCCAGTTCTAGGCGATAAAAGATTGCATTTGTTTTTGTTGCCAGCGACCTGATGCTACTGATAAACTCCTGGTTTAGAAGCCTCGATTCCTGACTTGCGCTTACCATCGGCGAGTAAAGCATCGACCGGAGTAGTGGTAATTTCTTGTCCAAAACCAAAACATCATCCAGCCGGTATTTGTCCGAGTAACCGGTGGAAAGTTTAAATTCTGCCCACGATTCGGTTTGGAAGATTGAGTTATTCATCTTTTAATATGTTACCACTTGAGAGCGTATTCAACAACCGTGGATGTGGATCGATGTGTAAATAATCGTTGCCAGGACGCTCGCGCAACCCAGTCTTTATCGGAAATGATCTCTGTTTCGTGTCAAGACAAGTTGTCAATCCGGGTCTCGTCTTGAGACGGACAGGGAAAGGTGCTATCATGATGAAATTCATAAAGTTATGACACACATAGACACAGAGAAAAAATATATCATTTTGGGAATTGAGTCATCTTGCGACGAGACCGCAGCCGCAGTAGTGACGGGCGATGGCGTTAACCCGCCTGTCATTTTGTCGAACATTGTTTCTTCTCAGGTTGACCTGCATGCAAAAACCGGCGGTATCGTGCCGGAGGTTGCCTCTAGAGCGCACATGGAAGCAATTGTGCCGGTTGTAGCCGAGGCACTTTTGCAGGCTGGTTTCAGTGATCACCCAGATATTCAAGGAGCGATCAATTCTTTGCACCACAAAATTAGCCATATTGCCGTTACTTCTGGCCCAGGATTGATTGGCTCGCTCCTGGTTGGCTTTAATGCGGCAAAGTCACTTGCCTATGCCTGCGATTTGCCCATAGTTCCAATTCATCACATTGAGGGCCATATATACTCTGCTGCCGCAGAGGAAATCCAAAATCCGAAATCGAAAATCCAAAGTAAGGATCCAACAGCCCAAAACCGAAAAGAGCAAAACAAACAAGGCACGATACATGATACATGCTACCTGCTACGTGAAATCAGCTTCCCTGCCCTTGCGCTGGTGGTTTCGGGTGGCCATACATCCCTGATATTGATGAGAGATCACGGGAAATACGAAATTATTGGTCAAACCCTCGACGACGCTGCTGGCGAAGCCTTCGATAAAGTGGCAAAACTATTAGGTATAGGTTACCCCGGAGGGCCCGCAGTTTCGAAATTGGCCGGCAAATACAGGACTAGCCAAGCCGCGGCCAGGAATGCGGTTAGTTTTCCGCGGCCACTGCTTAATGATGGAACATTTAATTTCTCTTTCTCCGGCTTAAAGACGGCAGTGTTGCGGGAAGTGAGGGAAAAAAGCCACTTAAGTGCTGACCTCAAGGCTAGCATTGCAGCTGCCTTTGAGGATGCCGCAGTTGATGTTTTGGTCGCTAAAACGATGAAAGCCGTGCAGAAATACGAGCCAATAACTATTATCCTTGCAGGCGGAGTAGCGGCAAACACGCATCTCCGCCACAGCCTAGCAAACGCCGTAAATAGCCTGGAGATTAAGCCTGATCTCTACGTCCCTCCAATTCACCTATGCGGCGACAATGCCGCCATGATAGCTCTAGCAGGCTATTATCATGCGGTCAAAGGTGACGTAAAGTCCTGGAATCAAGTCACAATCGACTCAAATATGGCCTTGTGATCCCAAGCCGAATAGTGCCCAATTATATTAAATACTTGTGATTTCTCCTGTCTGACTCGCTTACGCTCAAATGAGCCTGTTTTCCTAAGTTTTGCTGCATCATTGCGCTTACCCAACGCATGTACGCAATTTGGCACAATCATTAATCATGCTCTTTCTCCGCCTCATTTGTACATGTTGCATTGCTCTAATCGTTCAACTTTTGATATAGTGATTTTACTATGAAGAGAGAAAAATACGTATCCACAACAGAAGCCGGTCAAATTCTTGGCCTTCACCGAACACAGGTCTTTCGCTTGGTTAAGAATGGCACGATTCCGGCGAAACGCAAGGGCCATGGTTTCCTTATAAATATTCATGACCTTGGAGTACCCAATGAATTCTTAAGCCATATTGAAAAAGAAGTTGTTAACCGTACGGTTGATCGGCTTTTTGATCAATACGGTGAGGCACTAAAGAGACTGGGGCGAGAATGATCTTCATGGTTTCTTTACAAGAGGTTGAGATGATTTCCTATCGTCTTGCCAAGAAGTTGCTTGCTTGGGATGAGCCAATCCCCGACTTTACCTCTCGTTTTCCTAATGTTTTAGAGAGCTGTCTTGCTGCCCCTTTTCAGACCTTCAATAAGCGTGCGCTTTATCGAGGCATTATCGATCAATCCTCCATCCTTTTTTATTTGATGATCAAAAACCACCCCTTTCAGAATGGAAACAAGCGTATTGCTATCACGACCCTCTTCCACTTCTTGGCCAAAAACGGGAAATGGATACAGGTCGAAAACGAGGAGCTATATGAGTTTGCTGTCTGGGTGGCAGCCTCTCCTGCTCAATTCAAGGACGAGACACTCTCTGCTGTCAAAAAATTTGTTCGTAATAATATGGTCGATGCCTAGTGCTACTTCGCTCTTCGCAAGGCTTCGCGCCGTCAACACCACTGCGCTTTCCCTGAATTCTCACGGCACTAGTACTGCGAAATATACACAATCATTATGATGGGGTGGTACTAGGAATTCGATCGTAATTGTGCTAAGTTTTGATTATCAAGGACAGATAGCACTAACAAAAATAAGGCTTAATTATGGCAAAGAAAACAATCGAAAAAACCTGGGAGCCGAAGGAATTTGAGGAGAAGATTTACCAAAAGTGGGAAAGCTCCGGCTATTTTAAACCAGAGATAAACATGAAAGGCAATAGTGGCAAAGTTCTCGGCCAGCTAGCCTATGATCGCGAAGTCAACGGTAAGCCTTTTGTGATATCAATGCCCCCACCCAACGTTACGGGTAAGCTTCACATGGGCCATGGCATGGTTGTGACAGTTGAGGATATTATGGCTCGTTACCATCGCCTCCTTGGAGAGCCAACACTTTGGCTGCCGGGCACTGATCATGCTGGTATAGCAACTCAGACCGTTGTCGACAAAGCCCTACGAAAAGAGGGGATAAATAAGAACGATTTGGGTCGTGAGAAGTTCGTCGAGAAGGTTTGGGAGTGGAAAGGAAAGTATGGCGACATCATTACCTCTCAGATACGTCGTCTCGGTGCCTCCTGTGATTGGTCGAGAGAGCGGTTTACGCTTGATGATGGCTTAAGTCTTGCTGTTCGGAGGGCATTTGTCGATTTATATGGCAAAGGCCTCATCTATCGAGGTGAATATATTGTTAACTGGTGCCCAAGGTGTCACACAGCTATCGCCGATGATGAGGTTGAGCATGTTGAACAAAAATCCAAGCTATACTATTTCAAATACGACAAGAATTTTCCGATTACTATCGCAACAACCAGACCGGAGACGAAGCTTGGCGATACGGCCGTGGCCGTAAATCCTTCAGATAAACGCTATCAAAGATATATTGGTAAAAGTTTTGATGTTGAGATAGACGGAAACAAGCGACAGATCAAGGTTGTCGCGGATCGGGCTGTTGACGCCAAGTTTGGTACCGGCGCTGTTGGTGTCACACCTGCTCACTCTATGGTTGACTGGCGCATGGCAGAGGAACATGATCTTCCGGTTATTAAAGTTATCAATGAAGAGGGCCGTATGACTGATGAGGCCGGAGAGAATTATACTGGCCTAAAGGTTACCGAAGCAAAGGAAAAGTTGATTGCCTGGCTCTCTTGCAACAATTTGCTCGAAAAAGAGGATGAATACCTTAATAATCTAAGCGTTTGTTATCGTTGCGGCGGTGCAGTTGAGCCGCTGCCGTCCAAGCAGTGGTTTGTTAAGATGAGGCCTTTGGCCGAGAAGGCCAAGAAGGTTGTGGAAGATGGCACAATCAAGATTATTCCTGAGCGTTTCGACAAGATATATTTTCACTGGATGGACAATATTCGTGACTGGTGTATCTCGCGCCAACTCTGGTGGGGGCACCAGATTCCTGTTTGGTATAAGAAAAATGAAAAGGGAGAGGAGGAAGTTTTTGTTGGCATGCAAGCGCCTGATGGCGCCGGTTGGGTGCAGGACCCCGATGTTTTGGATACTTGGTTCTCATCCGGTCTCTGGCCTTTCTCAACACTGGGATGGCCCGACAATATTGATAGCAAAAAGTGCGAATACCCCCTTCCCTATGCTCCGGGCATGACCACATGTGACTACAATTACTTTTACCCAACAACTGTGATGGAAACTGCCTATGACATTATCTTTTTCTGGGTAGCGAGGATGATCATGTTCGGCCTTGAGTTTACCGGCAAGGCGCCATTTGAGACCGTTTATTTTCACGGATTGGTTCGAGACGAGCATAATCGCAAAATGAGCAAATCGTTGGGCAACGCGCTCGATCCGCTCGACCTGATTCCGAAATATGGCACTGATGCTATCCGTATGGCGCTGACCGTGGGATCTACTCCCGGTCAAGACATACCTGTGGGCGAGGGCAAAATTAAGGGTTTTCGTAATTTCTCTAATAAAATTTGGAACGCCTCTCGCTATGTTATGTTGCGAGCGTCAGAGGGCGATCTAAAGAGTGGCGAATTGGGTCAAACGATTGTTTCTGATCTAAAAATCAACGGTGGACTGTTGACTGACGCTGACAGGGACATCCTAAAACAACATGAGGAAGTAAAGAAAAAGGTGACAGAACACCTTAACAAATTTAAATTTTCACTTGCCGGCGAACTTCTCTATGACTATTTCTGGCACACGTTTGCCGATGTCTATATCGAGGCATCCAAAGGGCAACTTGGCGAGGATGTTACGGCCGAGCTGAACAACAACACCAGAAGAGTTCTCTTGAGTGTTCTGTCGGAAACGCTGGTAATGCTTCATCCCTTCATGCCATTTGTGACAGAGGCGGTGTGGCAGGATCTACGCGAGGTTTATCCATCACTTTCAGAGTCCATCATGATCGCCGAATGGCCAGGATAAGGCTAGTAAGGTTATAAGAAAAAAACCTACTATTACCCTACTGCTTTACCGCCCTACCGCTTTGCTTGCCCTATAGTTCTCAACCGCCTTGCGAATACCGTCTGCCGATAATATGGAGCAGTGGTATTTTTGTTTGGGAAGAATCCCCAGGGCTTCATTGATATCGTCGCGCGTTACTTTCATCGCATCCTCAAGTGATTTTCCCTTAACAAGCTCGGTCATCATGCTTGTTGAGGCGATAGCGGCGGCGCAGCCTAAAGTTTTGAATTTGATATCTTCAATATACTCTTCTTCACTTCCGCCACGCTTGGCGCGGCCTTCAGTGGCGCTAAGCGTCTCGCCTTCCGCCTGGAGTTTATCCCGACTTTGTCGGGGCCTTCCGCCTACTTTGATATACACATACATAACATCGCCGCAACGAAGGTTGCCAACCTCGCCGATGCCGTCAGCATTAGAAATCTCACCCACGTTTCTGGGATTAAAGAAGTGGTCTAGGACTTGTTGTGAGTATTGTACTTGTTCCACGTTTCCAGATCTCCTACTAAATTACAAATTAAACGAAAATACGAAATTACAAATAGGCGAGATGCAGAGATTAATCTCCATAGAATTCATGTTCTTCGACAAATTCAGCTTTCGTGACGCCGCAGAGCGGACAGAGCCAATCATCGGGAAGATCTGAGAAGGGCGTGCCTGGTGCAATACCGATCTCGGGGTCCCCAACCGCCGGATCGTAGATGTAACCGCAGGGTGGACAGACATATTTCTTTATTACGTTAGTCTTGTTCATTGGGATAACAGCTTCCTTGTTTTTGTTCGTTCAATCTTGTGTATTGTATCTCGTATTTCGTTTATGGCTACTGCATAGTGTTTCCGAAATACGAACTACAAGCCACGAATTGCCCATTGTGGCTTAGCTCTTGAATGGACTCATTGCTCTTAATTTGTTGATAATGCCTGGCAATATCTCGAGAACTTGGTCTATCTCCTCTGCTGTAGTTTCGCGGCCAAGTGAGAAGCGAATTGAACCATGGGCGTTTTCTGGTCTGACTCCCATCGAGGAGAGGACATGGCTGGGCTCGAGGGTGCGGGAGGTGCAAGCCGAACCGGTAGAGACGGCAATGCCCAAGAAATCAAGATTGAGCAGGATTGCTTCACCTTCGGCATTAACAAAGCTAATGTTGGCAATATGGGGGACCAGGTGTGTTCGATCGCCGTTAAGAATAGAGTTTGGAATGTTATTCAAAATGCCATCGATCAGTTTGTCGCGCAGCAGCGTCGTATCTCGTCCGCCTGCATCGCCTGGAGCGAAGCGACTGCGGGCAGGTATCTCGTCCGCCTGCATCGCCTGGAGCGAAGCGACTGCGGGCAGGTATCTTGGATCTCGTATTTTCTGAACAGCGGCTGCGAATCCGACAATGCCGGGAACGTTCTCTGTTCCTGCGCGAAATCCTCTTTCCTGGCCTCCGCCAGTAATTTCCGGCAGGATCGGCGTCCCCTTCCGGGCATAAAGCAAGCCAATCGCCTTCGGGCCATAAATTTTGTGGGCGGTCATGGTAAGAAGGTCAACACCGAGGTCGTTAACATTCATCGGACAAAATTCGGCAGCTTGTACAGCATCGGTGTGAAAAAGTAGAGGGTAGAAAGTAGAGGATAGAAGGTGTCTGCTTGCATTGATCTTCTTGACCAGTTTTCCGATCTCGCGGATTGGCTGAATGGTGCCGATTTCATTGTTGACGTACATGATTGAAATTAGAATGGTATTGTCTTTAATTTCAGCTTTAACGTCTTCACTCTGAATGACACCATTGGGTCCCGGCTGAACGTAAGTAGCCTCGATATCACCTGATTTTTCCAGTGCTTTGACAGTGTCCAACACAGCCTTGTGCTCGAATGCACTGGTGACGACATGCGGCTTGCTTCCCCCTTCTACTTTCCCCCTTCTACTTTCTACTATTCCCCTTATTGCAAGATTATCACTTTCACTTCCGCCGGAGGTAAAAGTGATTTCAGTTTCATCGCAACCCAAAAAGGAGGCAATATTCTTGCGCGCTTCGACGACTGCTTTCTTGGCTTCGACGCCAAAAGAGTGCAGGGATCCCGGGTTGCCAAAGTCGTCACTGAAGAATGGCATCATTGCTGCTAGTACTGCTGGATCGAGTGGCGTTGTGGCTGAGTGATCAAGGTAAATCTTATTCATATTAGACGATTAACCTTTCCAATGTAATTGATTCGAGTGTTTGGCCGATCGATGATTCTAACTTGGATAAAAAATCCTTTGTTCCGCACGAGCCATACTTGGGGCAGCTCGAGTTGCCTGGGCAAAACGAAGACGAAACCTCCTCGCCCAATGCTTCGAAGATCTGTCCTGCCGTTATTTCTTTGGGCGATCTGGCCAGCTCGTATCCACCCATCGATCCTATCTTTGATTTAACTAATCCTGCTCGCTTGAGTTGCTGGAAGATCTTTTCAAGAAAAGCAAAAGGAATATCCTCTTCAAAAGAAATATCAGCAATCGGGGAGACCTCTTCTTTGCGAGCTAAGTTGGTCATCGCTCGGAGCCCATAGTAGGTTTTTGTCGACAATCTCATACTTGGCCGGCTTTCTTAAAAATTACGGACTAAGATAGTCCGCAATTAAAATACCTAAATAATGCTGTCCTGTCAATATTGCCTAGCGTGTGGGTGTGCTGGAGATATTTGTGCTAATATGATTGCGCCACTAGCGTGGTGGAAGTGGAGAGAGAGGGGGCACTGAATGAAGCCAATCATCAAGGCCTTACGATTGCCAGTTTGTTTCATGGCGGGCGCATTGGTGCTTGCCGCCTTTAGGATTTCAAATCTTAGTGTGTCTTTGACTTGGTTGCCGTCTCTGGCAACAATGCTTATAACATCTGCGACGATGGTTTGGAACGATTATTGTGATCGCAACCATGATGCCAAGAAAGGCAAAACCACTGCTTCCGAGCACTCGCAGCTCTTTTTGGCCTTTGCTACGGCAATGTGGTTGATCGCGCTTGTGCTTGTGGCACTGGCCTTAAGGCAAGAAAGCCGTTTTTCTCAACCCATGATTATTTTGATCATGGTTGGCCTTTGTTACTCGGCAGTAAGGCAAATCCCTTTGTTGCCCAACTTGGCGGTAGCAACCGCTGCTGCGCTGCCGGCCCTACTTCCGGTGTTTGTTGGGCACACTGATCCAAGTTTGTGGATTTTGTTTGCTAGTACATTCTTGGCCATACATGCCAGGGAGATTCTTAAGGATTTTGATGATAGGGAACATGATCCCGGATACAAGTGGACGTTGATTCAGTGGCTAGGAGAAGACCGAACCAAGAAGATTGTCATATGTCTGCTGTGGTTGGCAACCTTGTTGGTGCTTGGTGCCTTGATATTGAGGGGCCATCGTTGGTTTATGTTCATTGTGTTTTGGCCAGCTATTCACCAGCTCCAGGAGAGCAGAGATTGCCACCCGAAAACCATTTCTGTCACCAAGCTGGCAATGGATCTCGGTATCGGCCTCTTGCTGGCCTCGTTGATTTTACCCGTTTGAGCCCCTTTCCCGGGGCTTCTTTTTTGTATTTGGCCTGGTAGACAAAAGTCTAGAAATTCTGTATAATTTTTCGGATGAAGAAGGTTTATGTCGCAATGAGCGGAGGGGTTGATAGTTCTGTTGCAGCAGCATTGCTCAAGGAACAGGGCTATTCTGTTGTTGGCGTTTTTATGAAGTTCTGGTCCCGCTCCGCTGAAGCTTCGCGGGATGAATCCCGCCTTGATTATTGCCTGTGGAAAGAGGAGAGGGCTGATGCCGCTCGCGTTGCAGCGAAATTAGAAATTCCGCTACTTACCTGGGACTTTACCCAACAGTATGAAAAAAAGGTCGTAGAATACATGGTGGGGGCATACAAGAGTGGAATTACCCCTAACCCGGACTTAATGTGCAACAAGGAAATTAAGTTCGGCATGTTTTTTGACCAGGCGATAGCAGAGGGTGCAAATTTTGTCGCCACTGGACACTACGCACGTATCAAGGCGGAAAACGAGGAGGCTGAGGTGGAAGGGCATCGCAACAGTAGCTACAAGTTGCTGCAAGCGGCTGACAAGAATAAGGATCAGAGTTACTTCTTGTATGTTTTGGAGCAGAGACATCTGGCGCAGACCATCTTCCCTGTTGGTGACTATACCAAGCCGGAGGTCAGAAAGATGGCTGAGAAGTTTGATCTATCAACTGCGACCAAGAAGGACAGCCAAGGTGTTTGCTTCATCGGTCCCCTCAAAATGAAGAACTTTTTAAAGGACTATATTAAGCCTGAGAAGGGAAGGATTATTCATATCGATGGTCGAGAGCTTGGCGAGCATGACGGTGTCTACTACTATACGGTCGGCCAGCGTCATGGACTGGACATTAAGTTGGGGGGTGGGCCATATCTAGTCGTGTCCAAAAACATCGAGAAAAATATTGTCTATGTTGGCGAAGAAAAAGATTTATTTTCTGATCAGGCCACAGTTAGCAACATTCATTGGATCGGAGAAAAACCCGTGATTCCGTCTGTGATCGGCGTAAAGATTAGGTACCGAAGTGAGACAGTGCCGGCTCGCATTTCGTGTGTTGAATCTTGTATTTTGGGCGTGAATCCCGAGCTACCTGCCCGCAGTCGCTTCGCTCCAGGCGATGCAGGCAGGCGAGCTATGAGCTATGAACTACGATTTGACAAGTCCGTTCGAGCAATCACTCCAGGTCAAGCCGCTGTTTTTTACGACGGAGAGATTGTTCTTGGTGGTGGCACTATCGTCCTCTAGCCATCTTCGCTAGCGTTGCCAAGGCCAAGGGCGCCTATGGTAAGTCCGATGAAAAAAAGTAATGCCCTAAATATGCCGCCGGGGAGGCCGAGAAAGGGAACTATGGCTACGAAAATTCCCAAAATGCCGCTAACTCTGTATCGCCACATGTTAATACTCCAAATATTGTATAGGTAAGCATTATATTCTAGACGGATGACTCATTTTTCCTAGAAGCAGATCAACCAAATCGACCATCTAGTTTTGTCAGAACTTGTGCACTCTGCACAATCTGTGATTAAATTTATAGCTAAAAGTTGGCAAAGGAATTAGGCTTTATGTTATATTTCGAATCAAGGATTAAGAGAAAGGAAGCGCGATGGCAAAGGTCGTAGATGTAAACGCTGGAAACTTTGAATCAGAAGTTTTGAACTCCGAGGTACCTGTTCTGGTTGATTTTTGGGCAAGCTGGTGCCAGCCGTGTTTGATTATGGCACCGATTTTGGATGAGCTCTCAGAAGATTCCGACTTGGACGGAAAGGTCAAAATCGTTAAATTTAATGTTGAGGCGCCCGAGAATCAGGAGGTTGCTGAGAAATATGAGATTCTGAGTATTCCAAACATGAAAGTTTTCAAAAATGGTGAGATCGCAAAAGAGATCATAGGCCTGCGCTCAAAAGAGGTGATGAAAGAGGAGCTTAAGGCGGTTGCACTGGACGAGGGGAAGAAGAAGGCCTAATCGTTAACTGCTTAACAACAAAAGGCACCCAAGATTAGTTCGCGGGTGTTTTTGTTTTGGCCGCAATTGATAATCAATTGCTTAGTTCTGTCGCAAGATAACGACGAGTTGGCACAATTGGGGCTTGGAAAAATATCACATCAACGCTAAAATGGTTTCAGTCTGATATTTTTAAGGAGAGGGAAATGGGACAAATCGAGAGTATTTTAAATGAAATAGGATTGCTCGACAGAGAAATAAAGGTCTATTTGGCTTCTCTTGAGCTTGGAGAGTCAACAGTTTTACCAATTTCTAAGAAGTCAGGTGTGAAGCGGACCTATTGTTATGATATTCTGACCGATCTAGAGAAAAAGCACTTGATGGGCCACATTGAAAAGGGTGGAAGACGCCACTACGCCGCGACCGACCCCAAGAAGATCAATGAGATGATTAAGGGCTATGTTAAGGACTTTGAGTCAATACTGCCAGAGCTATCAGCACTGCATAAGCCCGACAAGGAGAAACCCTCTGTCATGTTCTTCGAGGGTGCCGAGGAGATGGAGAAGGTTTATAGGGATATTGAGGGCGCCAAAGAGATATGTGCTTATGGTGACATTGAGGTGGTGGAGAGGCACTACAAGGGCCTGCCGGAATATATCTATGGTAGATTAAAATCGAAAGTTGAGATGAGAGAGCTTGTGCCAAAGTCGGATGTCACAAAGAGGTTCAAGGAGTTTTACCACTCTCACGGCAAAGAGCTACGATTCTTGCCCGAAAAGCTCAATTTTGAAACCAGTACCATTATTTACGGTGATAAGGTTGCCACAATCTCTTGTGGCGAGACAATTCACGGGCTAATTGTTGAGAGCAAGCCCAATGCCGAGACGCAGAGAAAGGTTTTTGACACACTCTGGAAGATGTCGGAAGCATAAACTATTACTGGCTACTTGACAACTATTTGCAATTGGCGCTAGCATAAAGATGCATCGGAGGGAAAAAGTTCTGTATTGAGAGAACGCCGAGGGGACATTGATAATATCTAAGTTACCTCTTAACTTAGGAGCACCCCGTTAAGATCTGTTTTTTGTTACGGGAATTCGGTACACTAGGTAATTTTGTTGTAATGTTGACTATGCCTGGGAATATTTTGGGGGACACAGATCGACAGCAAACTCTATTTTATTGGTAGACTTTCTTTATCCGATACTATTTTGGTGTAAGTATTCTCTCAACTCTAATATTTTTGGTGTAATCAAGTTTCTTGTTATCTAATTTTAAGGGAGCAAGACAAAAAGATTAACTTATTTTTAGTTCTATTAAATTAATCATTGTCAGCGTAAAAGTGCCTGTGTTTTTCATTGATGTCAGTTTGGTATAACTCTAGTTTGTCTCGCTTGCTGGTTTATACATACTATTCATGTGATCGTTACCACAGGCATATTGTGTCATGTGTCAACTAATGGTGCAGAATTACCATCGTTAATGTTTATGGCTATTGACAAGTAAGCGTTTATTTGCTATATTTCTCTCAGCATCACTGGACTTGGACTGTGGCTGAATACGCAAAAATAAAACTTGCCGCAAGGCAAGTGCTTTCATTTTCAGCACTGACCACTTCCCTTGATGACTACCACGAGAAACGGGCCGCAGCGCCCGCGGAGAAACTGATGTTTCAGGTCGGTCCAGTAGTACGGTTCCAGCAGCATGGTGTAGACGTCTACAGTTTCCGCCTTACGGCGGAGCAGGTCGTCGCTATGTGCAAGATCGAGCGGTTCGGCGAGGACGTCGAGGGTGTCAACCGCAAGTATGACCACGACCACGCCCTTGACATCAGCCAGGCGATGCTGAAGCCGGAGAACCTCTGGCTGGATGCCATCCTCGGCGACCTCAAGGGTCCGTGGACGTACGACCAGTCCACCTGCTCGCTCGCGTACGATCCCAGCCAGTGCTTCGTGTCGGTCGACGACGGCCAGCACCGCGTTATGGCTCTCAGTGTTCTGCATGAGGCAGAGCGGGCGCACCTTGCCTTCAACCTGACGGTGACGATGAGCCTGTCCTACAAGCAGCGCCTCCGCGTCTTTGCCATGCAGGCCGAACGCAAGCCGATCGATGCGCGCATGACCATGGCGATCAAACACGAGCTGGACACATGGGCGAGCGCGCTGGATCGTGAGGCTTACGAGGTCGTCATGCGCCTCAACAGCGACACCTGCAGCCCTCTTAAGGGCAAGATCTTGCTTGAGGAGCAGGAGACGCGCATCTACGAGCGGCGCCACCGCCCGGTCGGCATCAACGGCAAGGGCTTGCACACCACCATCCGGCGGGTCATCGGCCGGACAAGCCCGATCGGCGCTCTGACCCCGCAGCGGCGGGCCGAGATCATCCTGGCCATGATCAAGATGGCCAAGGACGTCTGGCCCAAGGCGTGGGGCAGCGAGAACCATATCCTCGAGACGGCGCGCGGTGTCAACGCCGTTCTCCAGCTGATCATCTCTTCGCCAAACTTCATGAGCATTGTCGGCGAAGACCTCAGTCAGGAGAACATCCGCAGGGCTCTCGCCCACGCGGAGTCGTACGACTGGAGCATTGCGCACAACAAGAATGTCTCCATCCTGGAGATGGTGCACCGCATCAACCAGTCGATCGGCCGTAACCGCCACAAGAAGGCGGCCAAGGCCACTCCGGCGCCCGACGAGACGCAGACCGAAGCGGCGTAAGCCGCCAGCAATTTAACAGGCCAGGCTGTGTAACCTGGACTGCCCGCTCCATTTGCGGGCAGACACGACTTTGCTCCCACCCTCATCCGGGCGGGAGCATTTTTTTATTTAGATCAATTTAGACAGAACAAAGGGTTGGGCAAGAAGCGCTAGACAAAGCCCTATCCGAACATCAATATCTCCGGCTTAAAGAGGAGCAAGAGACCGATGATGACCATTAGTATCCCACCGATCAGGTGGGAGAATCGTGTGTATTTGGTGGTAACACCGGCCACTCGAAGAGTTGTCATGGCGATGAAAAAGACCAGGAGATCGTCTAGCATGAAGAAAAAGATGTAGAGAAGAATATAGCCGTAATATTGCCATTGTGCCAGATTGGAGAGGGTAAGGATTTGGGTGAAGATGGCTGGCAGCCCAGCAGAACAGAAAAGCTCAACCAGATTGACTGCAACTGCCAAGAGGATAATTCCACCCAGGGCTAGTAGAAACTTTTTTTCCAGAGTGATCTCTTTGAGTTTTTCAAAAATACGGCGTCTTTTTTTGTGGTTGGTCACCTTGCACGCAATTTCCTTGCTCTTGAAGTACTCCCTGATGTTGAAGCCACCTCCGCCAAGGGCGACAAGGCCGATTAACGCTCGAATACTGGTGACAAGGCCGATAATGAGCAGGAGGTTGAGCCAGGCTGCCATAAAAAGGAAGTAGACGGATGCAGAAGCGATAATAAAGGCACTTCCCAGTATCCACATTCTTTTTCTGTCGTTCATGCCTATGAGCAGACTAATAAGAAAAATTAGGGTCCACATAGCACAGGGATTAAATCCGTCCAGCGTACCGAATACTACTGCCAGGAGTGGCAGAGATAGATTCTTAGTTTTAATATCTCCGATAAAGGGAACTTGCACGCTGTCTGGTATGTCGTTTTGTTTTATGGAGTTATCTTCTGAATTATCCTCACTTTTTGGGTCTGGCGCCATGGGTATGGGCTGTAAACTGCCAGCTCCTGGTTCGGGCTGAGGGTCAGCCACTGGTTTTGACGTTTCAGCTTTAATCGTGTCAGCAACCGAATCAGGCAAAGTTGATTCTAACCCTTCTTTGACCCGTGCCTCCATCGCCGGGCCGGTGGCTGACTCGGAAAAACCAAAGAATGTTTTATCGCCAATAATAGTAAATGGGACACCTGAAACCTTGACGTTCAATTTCTCGGCGACTTTTGTTAGCAGCTCCTGGTTGTTCTTGTTGTACCAGACCTCATAGTCACTCACTTTCATGCTCGGGTATCTTGACTTAAGCTCTTCGAGAAAAATTTCTTCTTTGGCGCAGTGAGGGCAGCCCTCTCCGCGGAAAAAATATATATTTACCGTATTTGCTGCCCCCACTTGAGAGGACGAAAAAATGCTTATGCTAACAAGCAGCGCAACCATGAATACTAGTAATTTTTTCATTGAAACGGTTCTCCTGTGAGTAACTAAATCAACTGTCTGTCCTTAATTGATCGTGATAATGTGCTGTAGTGCGCCCGAGTTTGTTCATAGACGATTGTAACATTGATTAAAGATTAATAAAATACCTGGGGGATAGGTGCATTGGCCCTGTCTTAAATTATTTTCTCTGGATGACAAAAGATAGTTTTCAGTTATCATTAATTAAATTATTCTGGACGTTCTAGCGTTGAGGAGCGGGGTAGATTTTATTGAGTTTTTTTGATAGAGTGATCTAGAAAAGCCGGATTTAGAGCGGACGGCACTAATCAAAATGTTTTTTTGTGTTTGAAAGTCGATGCTACGGAAGGTTGCCCGAGAGGCTTAAGGGAACGGTTTGCTAAACCGTCGGTGGTTTAAAAGCCGCCACGCGGGTTCGAATCCCGCACCTTCCGCCACTATATTTAAAGGTGCAGGGGATTCGGCAAGCTTATAACAAGCCAGTTAATAAATAGGTTTGATGCGATTCGCGCAGAGCATTTGTATGATAGAGTTGGGTAGGACCAAATAGTATTACTTCCAATTCTTCAAGGAGGGAAATGGCTCTTGAGAAGACAAAAGTTCGTGCTGATGGTGACGGTGAATATCCTGTTTTTTCTTGGGATTCACCAGAATATGTTCATCACTCAAAGAGCAATGGGTGGTATGCTGCAGTAGTTGTGGTTGCTGTGGCTATGGCGGTCGTCCTCTACCTGTCCGGTCTCTTGAGTGGGGTGATTGTTACGATAGCTGGGACAATTGCTCTTATCAGTTTGTCGAGCGTGCATCCGCGCACTGTAAAGTGTGCTATCTATCGGGATGGAATCGTTGTGAACGACAGGGTTTATCGTTTCGATGAGTTCAAATCGTTCAGCCTTGCTCTGTCTGAGCTTCCAAAGGTTCGTTTAGTTCAGGTCGGGCAATTTGGCGGAGAGGTTGCCCTGCCCTTAAAGAACGTTGATATTAGCCAGGTCCGCATTTATTTGAAAAAGTATTTGCCGGAGACCGAACCCACAGGCGAAGATTTAATGGATATGGTCAACAGAATACTAAGATTCTAGTTTGTAAGAATTAAGTTGGTAAGCTGGTAAGCCTGTGACAAGCTGTGTTTGCAAGCCTTTGCTTATTAGCCTACCTGCTTATGTGCTTACTTGCTATGTCTGCCCGCGTAGCTCAGTTGGATAGAGCGTCAGATTGCGGATCTGAAGGTCACAGGTTCAAGTCCTGTCGCGGGTACCATTCGACTCCATCCCGATAAATCGGGATTTCGCTCATGGCAAGCCATATTTTAAAATGCCTTCTTGTTTATTCGTGGCATGAAGTCGAATGACCCCGAGCTTGTCGAGGGGCCTATATTATCACCGAAAGGTGATTTTTGTTTTCTGGCGATGAAGAGTTTGAACCTGGGAAGGGGTCGGGAAACGGGAGTTTCCCGCTAGGGGAGGACACTAGGAACCGTGGGTTCCTAGGGAGCAGGGCGACGTGAAAGTCCTGTCGCGGGTACCAAAATTTCCCTAAGTGAGTAGAGATGCGCTACAATGGTTTTGGGGTTTGAGTTTTTAATTTTGAGATAAATCTATGCAGAAGGAAATTTTAAAGAACGGTCTCAAGGTCATACTTGCGCCAAATAATGCAACAAAAGTCGTCACAATAATGACAATGTTTGGGGTGGGAAGTCGCTATGAATCAGAGGAAAACGCGGGCATTTCACATGTGCTAGAACACATGCATTACAAAGGCACAAAGAAACGGCCCACTTTTATTGAAGTCGCTGAATTCATCGAATCGATCGGAGGAGAGCACAATGCTTTTACCGGCAAGGAGTACACGGGTTACTACGTCAAGGTTGCGCCAAAACATCTTCGGGATGCGTTTGATTTCTTGTCCGACATCGTGATCAACTCCGTTATGAAAGAGGAGGAGCTTGCTCGTGAGAAAAATGTAATCATTGAAGAGATCAACATGTACGAAGATTCTCCCTCGGAGATGGTTGATAGCAAATTCGAAGAGAGCCTCTTCGGCAACAATTCTCTTGGCCGAGACATCATTGGCTACAAGCAAACCGTCTCAGGTGTTTCCTCGAAGAGTTTGCAGGATTATAAGTCTTCGTATTACACCGGGCCGAACACAATTATCGTTATCGCCGGTAATTTTGGTCAGTACTCCAGGGAGGACTTAATGGCCATGATTGAGGAGATGTTTCCCCTTCCTTCATCAACGCCCATTGATCTTCCGCCATTAATCGTAAATCAGGCCAAGAGCCATCTGATTTGTTCCAAGAAGACAGAACAGTCACACATGGTTATTGGTTTTCATGGTCCTGCTTATGCCCACCCTGATAGATACAAACTTAAACTTCTCGGTGTTATATTGGGCGGCGGCATGAGTTCCAGGATGTTTGCTGAAATTAGGGAAAAACGAGGCTTGGCCTATGCTGTTCGAACGTCAGTTTCCGGCTACAGCGACGCTGGATCAATTGAAACTCAGGTTGGCGTTCCTCACGACAAGGTCGGGGAAACAGTCAGGGCGGTGATTTCAGAATACGCCAAGATCAGGGACGGCGGAGTAACAGAAGTTGAGCTCGCAAGGGCAAAGGAGATGATCTCTGGCCGAGTTCTTATCTCTTTTGAGGATTCGCTTGACTTGGCTACTCATTATGCCATTTCTGAGATAGTGGCGAACCAAACACTGACGCCAGAGGAAATCCTAGAGCGTTATGAAAAAGTGACGGTGAAAGATATCACCGAAGTTGCAAAGAAATATATCTTGGACAATCGCATGAGCCTTGCTTACATTGGACCCGCGCTCAAGGAAAAAGATCTTAACCAAATCTTTAAGATTTAATATTGATTGTGATATAACAGTAATAGCTGAAGAACAATACACTTCAAAAGATTTGTACTAAGAGTTTGTTTTTGCGTTCTTTAGTCTAATAAGGAGTCTCCATGTCTGAATTGAAGGATCTTGTCCCAGAAATTGTTCTTGAACGCACATTTGTTATGATTAAGCCCGATGGTGTAGAGCGTGGCTTGACCGGCGAGATTATTAAGCGATATGAGCAGCGTGGGCTAAAGATAATCGCCATGAAGATGGTAAAGCCTTCTCTTGAACATGTCGATGAGCACTATCCTAAAGACGACTCTTGGATTGAACGCTTGGGAGAGAAGGGGTTTAATACTTTCGCAGAACACGGGATTGATCCAAAGGAAGTCATGGGGACAGACGACAAGAAGGAAGCTGGCAAGCAAGTACGGCAGTGGCTCATGGATTATATTGCCGATGCCCCTGTTGTAGCCATGGTGATCGAAGGTGTGCATGCGATTGACATGGTCAGAAAGATTACCGGTTCTACTCTTCCGGCCAAAGCGGATATTGGCACTATTCGTGGCGACTACTCTGTTGACTCTCCTGCTGCCGCTAATCTGAGCAAGCGAGCAATCAAGAACCTTATCCATGCATCTGAAACAGTGGGTGAAGCCAAACATGAAATTGGCCATTGGTTTTCCGAGGAGGAGATACACGACTACGATAGAAGCGAGCACAAGGCAATGTTTTAGTTAATAATAAATTCAAGCGGGCGGTTTGCGTCTTTGCCGTGCCTTGCTTGCCGGCTCATTTCCTACTAGCTTATAGTCTTTTATGCCATATTTTCTTCCCTTAATATCTTCGTTTCTGCTTGCGGCTGTTTTGACCCCAATAGTGAGGAAGATTGGGCTTTCTGCTGGTCTTCTTTCTGTTCCCCGTGCACGGGATGTTCACAAGAAGCCGACACCGAGGATCGGTGGCGTAGGCTTCTTTGCTGCCTTCGTTGTTGTTTCGGCGATCACATTCTTGATCGATAATCCTACTCTTAAATTTGGACCCGGCTTGTGGTTTGGCGTTGATAAGCATCTGGTTGGCATCTGGCTTGCTGGTTTTGTTATTGTTCTCTCAATGCTAGTTGATGACGTGAGGGGATTAAAAGTTTGGCAGAAGGTATTCTTTCAGATTTTGGCGGTAGCCATTGTTGTCTCTGCGGGTGTTGGTATCGACAAGATATCAAATCCCTTCGGCCTAGCCATCGACCTAAACTCTGTTTACATTCCCATCATGAAGATAAACGGTGTGTCTTACCACTTTTCTTTGTGGTCTGACCTTTTTACGCTTGTTTGGCTCGTGGGAATGATGAACGTTATTAATTTTGTTGATGGGGTCGATGGTCTGGCTGCGGGCATATCTACCATTGCCGCCGTGACAATATTGCTCCTGTCTGTCAGTGTCGAAGTCAGCCAGCCAGCCACAGCACTACTTGCTGCAATTCTTGCTGGATCAACGGCTGGTTTCTTGGTTTGGAACTTTCCGCCAGCCAAGATATTTATGGGTGATTCCGGCAGCATGTTCCTGGGGTTTATGCTCGGTGTTTTGGCTATCATCTCTGGCGGCAAGTTGGCAACTGCCTTCCTGGTGCTTGGTTTCCCGATTATCGATGGTATTCTTGTGGCGGGGGGTCGGATCATGCGCGGTGAGAACCCACTGACAACTCCTGATAAAACTCATTTACATCACCGATTTCTGCAGGCAGGTTTTTCCGTGAGGCAATCAATCATCGTTCTCTATATCATCTCGGGAGTGTTTGGTGCGTTTGCGCTTCAATTGAAGACACTCAATAAGGTAGTGAGCGCTTTTGTTCTTGTGGTTCTTTTGATAATCTTGATCAAGGTATTGAATTATCGCGCCAAGCACATAGTTCATAAAGTGAAAAGTTCATAAAGTTTATAAAGTTAATCGCAACCAGCAACTCGGCACTTGTTACTGATTGGATGCCTTAATATAAGAGCAATGGGCATTGAATTGCGACATCACTTTATGAACCTTATAAACTTTAAGAACTTTACGAACTGACGCATGAACGAAGAATTCAAATTTGATGGCCAGAAGCCGGGCGAGAAAATTCTTGCCGTGGTGAAAAACCACCCCTTTGTTTTATTTGGGCCAGGGATAAAGCTGGTTGTTGTTCTCGCTATGGCTGTTGCGCTCGTCTGGTTTTGGTCCAATGAGTATTCTGGGTTAATTGCATTTGTCCTGAGTATAGTTGGGATAGGCATCTTTTCTCGTTCATATTATTTATTTTCGCGCAGTAACCTTATTGTTACCAATATGAGGATTGTTAACATTGATCAGGGCGGTTATTTACGCAAAAAGATAACTGAGACAGAGCTTTCGAATATTCAAGATATCTCCTCTAGTACGTCCGGCTTGCTGCGCACAGTTTTTAAATATGGTGATCTGGTTGTTCGTACGGCTGGTGCTACTGCTGGCAGCGAGATCATTATCAGAAATGTTGCCAACCCGTATGCGGTTCAGCAGTTGATAGTTGGTACTAAATAGCCCTCCTTGTTTGATCCGTCGGGCCCCGCGTAGTGACTCACTGTTAAAAATTGCTCGTGATGTCTTCGCCGCTATTGAAATAATGGCGGTTTTGTTGTATAATTTCACTGCTTCAATGGTGAGCGATACCATCCGGAAGGGAGAGCGAGTATGAACGGTGCGACTGGTAAGGTTCGCGTGGGGTGGCTAGACGATGAGGTCTCCCTGCCGCTTGAAGACGCTTTTCTTGTTGAGGTTGAGCTTGGCGGGGAGATCAGCAGCGAAGCTTCACTGGATACGCGGGCGTTGTTGCGCCTGAGGGACGACAGCGAAATGCGCGTGGCGTTTGAGTCCGTGTTGGAAGGTCTGGGAGAGTGCAGCGATGAAATCAGGGCATTGTCGACGAAGTGCTTGCTGGCTTTGGTCCTTGACTGTAATCCGCGGCAATTTGCACGACGTTCCGCAGATGCACTCCGCAGGATGAATGGAGAATAGATATCAATAGCGAAGTCCGTTCTATTTTACGCGGATACGCTCATCCGATCGCAGCACTCATTTTTGCTGCAATAGTGCTTTGGCCCATCATCTCTGGGACGCCAGCAAGATTACAACGGATTGCTGGCATTGTTTTCCTTCTATTGCTGGCGATGATACTGTTGCTCACCCTACACGCTTTGGCCGGGACGCTACCCAGACAATGCCGCTTCAAAGTATTTGCCTTGTCAGTCATTCAGGTGATAGCTGTCACTGCAGGCCTTAATATTTGGTATTTCGGGTTTAGTATGAGGCTGTTCACATACATCGCAGATGTAGTGATGGGATTGATTTTTCTACTTGCCTTATCCATGTTGTTCTTTCACCGAGACAGGGAGAAGGGCAAAACGCCACAGGGTTACGCTTAGCGTGACCCTTTTTTTTATTTTCCCTATACAACATTCTCGTTGCCGACGAGTTCTTTGAGCTTGCGCAGGACCACCGGGGCAGGCTCAATTTTTTGTTTAAGTTTGAGTTCCTTGTGTCCGGAGCCATTGTTGGGGATCTTGAGAGTTACACCTGAACTTCCCGGATGTTTCTCGAGGATAGCTTTAATCTCATTGAGAACAGATCGGTCAGAGCCAGAGGGAATGGTGACGACCAGAGGGGAGGAAAATTGTGGAACAAACACCGGCGCCGGCGACTTGGTTGCGGTGCTTCCGGTATTACCGCTCTGTCCGTATGATCCACTTGACCCGTAGGAGCCTCCATTCTTGCCGCCGCCGAAGCCCCGAGATCTTTTGCTTCTTGTCTCGAAGGGTGGAATTGTAATGTTGTCAGAAAGCTCGAAAATCGTTTCTGCGAGGATTTTGGGGGCGCCGTCCTTGAATGATACGAATCCATCGATAGCAACAATTTTGTCAGTTACCCAAAGAATGGGATTCGCTTCGAGAACCTTGGGAAAGGCCAAGACCTCAACATTGCCTGTTCGGTCCTCGAATCGAGCGAATACCATATTCTGATTTGCGCGCGTTAATATCTTTTGCGTTGCCGTGATTATGCCCGAAACTCTGACAAATTGGTTTTCCAGGTTCTCCTTGATCTCTGACAGTGCTTTGGTGCGGGCCTGTTCAAGCAGGGGCCCGATATTTGAAAGGGGGTGTTCGGAGATGTACATGCCAAGCAGCTCCCGCTCCCAGGCCAAGCGCTGTTTCTGGTCTGCCGGTCTTGTGGCCTCGAGCGGAATATCGCCTATCTGCACTTCGGTTGAGTCGCCAAAGAGAGATGATTGTCCGGCAGATTTATTTTTGTGAAAGATGCTTGCAAAAGCGAGGATCTTCTCCATGTTGAAGAGCAGCTCGGCACGCTCACCCAGATCCTCCATCGCTCCAGCCATAACAAGCGATTCCAGAGACTTTTTATTAATTACCTTCGAGTCGAGCCTGGTGACAAAATCCTTCAAGTCTTTGTAGTTGCCACCGTTTTTTCTCTCCTCAACGATTGCTTCGGCAACGGCCTGGCCAACGTTTTTGATGGCGGACAGGCCAAAGCGAACGTTGTTTGTGTCCTTGACCACGCCGAAGTCAACGAAGGATTCGTTGATGGAGGGAACCATAACCTCGATACCCATTCGTTTGCACTCTTCTATCTCCATTGCCAGCTTGTCAAGGTCGTCCTTGTTCGAGGTCATGAGAGCGGACATGTATTCCGGCGGATAGTTGGCCTTGAGGTAGGCGGTTTGATATGCGACAATACCATAACTCGCAGCATGGGCCTTGTTGAAACCGTAGCCGGCGAATGTCTCGATCTGTGCCCAGAGTTCAGTCGCTACTTCTTGCTGCATGCCTCGCTCGATGATCTGTTTGAAGAATTTCTCTTTTTGCGCGGCCATCTCCTTGATAATCTTTTTGCCGATAGCCTTTCTAAACTTGTCAACCTCTTGCCAGTTGTATCCGGCAAGCTCGATTGCGATCATCAAAACATCGTCTTGGTAGACGATTAAGCCAAGAGACTTGGCAAGAATTTTTTCCATGCGGGCGTCAGGATAAACAATTCGTGCCGGATTGCGTTTTCGGGCAATATACTCAGGGATGAACGCCATTGGGCCAGGACGATATAGGGCGACCATGGCCATGATATCGTGAATGCTTGTCGGGCGAAGCTCCTTGATATTTTTTCTCATGCCCTCACTTTCCAACTGGAAGACGCCGATTGTCTCGCCGCGGGAGAGGAGCTCAAAGGCTTTTTTGTCGTCCAGGGGGATTTCATCGAGGTTTATCTCGGTGCCTCTTGTTTTTCGAATGATGCGCAGAGCATTTTGGATGATTGACAAGTTGGCCAATCCCAGAAAGTCCATCTTGATCAATCCTACGCCATCCTCACCTACCGCGTGCATCTCGTATTGAGTGATAAGCCGTTCGTTTTTGGCATCCATCATAACAGGGGTGAAATTGGTGATATCCTCGGGCGCTATCACGACGCCGGCAGCGTGAACGGAGGCGTGGCGAACAACACCCTCAAGCTTCCTGGCGATGTCTATGCACTGCCTGACGTGCCCGTCTGAATTGTAGAGACTTTTTAGCTCCGCGATGTTTTCGAGCGCCTGATCAAGAGTCGTTTTCATCGGCGGAATCAGTTTGGCTATTATGTCGACCTCGTTATAGGTCATGCCGAGCACTCGGCCGACGTCTCTGACTGCCATGCGGGCAGCCATGGTACCAAAGGTGATAATTTGGGCCACGTGGTCTTTGCCGTATCTGTCCGACACATATTGGATAATGGCGTCACGTCCGGAATCAGCAATGTCAGCGTCAATATCAGGCGCCGAGGGTCGGAAAGGGTTCAAAAAGCGCTCGAAGGGCAAATTGTAGTCCAGTGGGTTTAGCTGCTTTGGAGTTATACCCACAGCGTAAGAGACAAAACAACCAGCGGCCGAGCCTCTCGTATTGGTCGGGATTCCATGCTCCTTGGCCCAGTTGAAGAAATCTTGAACAATGAGAAAGTATCCCAGATATCCTTTTTGTTTGATAACATCTAGTTCGTATTCCAGACGCTCTCTCATGCTGGGCGTGATTTCCCCGACTCTTTGTGGCAGTCTCTCGTCAATCAGTTTGCGCAAATATGATTCATAAGTTTCGCCTTCCGGTAATGGAAACTCGGGGAATTTAAACTTACCTAGCTCCATGGTGAGGCTACACTTGTCTGCAATCTCGACTGTATTGGTGATAACCTCGGGGTTGTCTGGAAAGTTGGCTAGCATTTGATCGGTTGTCATCAGAGAATAGTCATCGTCTGCCATCGACATCCGATTGGTGTCTGACAGGAGCCTGCCTGTCTGAAGGCAGATCAGGGCGTCCTGGGCGATGGCGTCCTCTTTGTTGACATAATGAGTGTCGCACGTCGCCACGACCTTCAGGTTGAACTCTTTTGCAAGCGTAAAGATATTTGCATTGGCTGTTTCCTGCTCTCGAATTGAGGGGTGCTTTTGGACCTCGAGGTAAAAATCTCCAGGCTCGAAGATTTCCAAATATTCCTTGAGTGCTTCGCGGGCTTTGTCCAGGCTTTCGAGCGATTTTCGCGTGACCTCGCCTTGCAGGCAGGCAGAGAGGCCTATTACGCCCTTCGAGTGCTGGCGCAAAGTTTCTTTGTCAATGCGAGGCTTGTAGTAATAGCCCTCAAGGTGTGCAATCGAGGTTAGCTTGAGCAAGTTTCGATATCCTTCGTCGTTCTTGGCGATGAGTACAAGGTGATAAGGGTGGGCGTCAATGCGCGGAGTTTTGTCCCGCAGTGTTCTGGCAGCAACGTAGGTCTCAACGCCGATCAATGGCTTGATACCCTGTTTCTCGCACTCCTCATAGAATTCAATCGATCCGTGCATGACGCCATGGTCGGTAAGAGCGAGCGCATGCTGGCCCTCGGCCTTGGCCTTGGCGACAAGATCGGGAATCTTACCCATACCATCGAGCATGGAGAAATGGCTATGGACATGGAGGTGGACAAATTTTTTTTCTTGATCGTCCATTCTTGATGTTGGGGATTAATT
The DNA here is from genome assembly GCA_041666325.1 of Patescibacteria group bacterium. Taxonomy (GTDB): domain Bacteria; phylum Patescibacteriota; class UBA1384; order XYA2-FULL-43-10; family 1-14-0-10-43-13; genus JBAYHC01. The sequence continues at coordinate 118,037 of JBAYHC010000004.1, read as the reverse complement.
AATATACTATGGATGACATAGATCATCATTGGGAGGTGTGCCATGGCGAGTCGGAGCGTTCGAGGTGCGGCTGCCGGCCACAATGTACGCGGAAGAGCCGCAGTGCTACTCTTCCCCGTGTCGGCTACGGTAGCTGTCGACGAGAGACCGAGTTCGGCAAAGGCCCACGACAAGGGTGAGGAAGCATGGGGAGTGGGCCAAGATCCCGAGCAGATTGTGCTCAGTCGTCGCACGGCTGGGATGAAGGACTGAATGCGAGCCTGGACTCGCATGGGGGCGTGAGCCCTCAACGCCGTCGGGGCTATCCACGTGGAGATGCCCCCTTTTTTAACAAAACTAACCGAGTGACAAACGATATAATTTCTGGTATAGTAAGAGCACTATGAGTTCTATTGTGAGCCAAAATACATTTGCTTTTGTTTTGGGGCGGGAACGCGAGCTGGCCCTGGAGGAATTAAAAGCGGTTTTTCACCGCTTTGATTTTTGTTTTGATGTCACCAGTGTATCGGGAAACGTTGTTTTTGCCAACGTTGACAAGTCAGAGGAAGATGTTGCAAAGTTAATTGAAGTTTTGGCTGGCGTGGTTAAGATTTTTCAGTTGATACCGGGCCCAAATAGCACAAAAACCGATCTTGCGAAGGCTATTGCAGAGTGCCGGCCCAACAAATCTGGTAAGACGGACTTTGGTATTTCATCATACACCAGGAAGTTGTCGCAGTGGGGAGTAAACTCTCTCGGTCTTGAGGTAAAAAAAGAGCTCAAAAAGGCGGGCATAAACTCGCGCTTCGTTGCTCTGCGTGATAGTAACGAGCTGTCGTCGATCGTTGTTCTTAAAAACAAGCTGATAGACGGAGGTATCGAAATTGGCCTTTTTGAGTCTGGTGTCGGAGCTCTAATTGCACTAAATAACCCCGAGGAGTGGGGCGAGCGTGATTATGGCAAGCCGGCAGGGGACCGCTACTCAGGCATGGTGCCGCCTAAATTGGCAAGAATGTTGGTTAATATTGCGACAGAAGAGAACAGTCTTGCGCTGAAAAACGAAAATATTGAGATCAAGAGCGTGGTAATCGATCCTTTTTGTGGCTCCGGTAATATCTTGATAGAGGCTCTATTGCTTGGGTACGATGTGGCTGGCAGCGATGTTTCTAGCAAGGCGGTACTCGATACAAAACAAAATCTAGAATGGCTTGCTGGCAGATTTCCTGATTTAGCGAGTTCGATCATTGATATTGAACAGATTGATGCAACTACGAATGAGCTTTTAAACTGGTTGAGCTCCAAGGCAGAGAGCCTAAAACTAAAAAGCTTTATTATCACTGAGCCATATCTTGGTCAACCGAAGAAGTTTAAGCCATCATTGAACAGTGCCAGGGGTGAATACAGAAAGATTAAAGATATATATATTAAATTTTTGCAAAATATCAAAAAATTGTCTGATGCCAATGTGCTCGCGCTATCAAACTTGTGTCTTGTTTTCCCTCTCGTCGAGACCTCTGACACTAATCGTTTTGATTTATTTGAGGAGAGTGTTGACGAGATTAAAAAATTAGGTTATATTGATATACGTCCGCCATTAATTTATGGCAGGGATTATCAGGTAGTTAAACGTAAAATTGTGTTTTTGGGGAACAAGAGCTAAGATTTCATCCCCAGAGGAGTTGCTGTGGCCCATAAAAAAGCCGGTGGTAGTACAAGACTAGGACGAGATTCGAATCCAAAGATGCTTGGAGTCAAGATTTTTGGTGACCAGAGAGTCTCGGCTGGTGGTATCATTATTCGCCAACGTGGCACCAAATATCACCCTGGTGACAATGTTGGTCGGGGTGGCGATGACACATTGTTTGCTCTAGCCTCAGGCACAGTCAAGTTCCAACAAAAAAGAGCAACTGCATTTAATGGAAACAAAGAAAAACGAACATTCGTTCACGTTGTTTCACAGGAATCAGCTAAATAAGCACTGACATGGAAAAATTACTCGAAAAATATACCAAAAAGAATGCTCCGGCCGTCGCTAGTGGCGACACTGTCCGTGTCCACCTTCTCGTCCGAGAAGCAGGCAAAGAACGTGTTCAGATTTTTGAGGGCCTTGTGATTGCTACCAAACACGGCAATGGTCTTGACGGTACGTTTACTGTCCGAAAAGAATCCTTTAGTGTTGGCGTCGAGAGAACCTTCCCAATTCATTCACCAAAGATCGTTAAAGTCGAGCGCATCAAACAATCCAAAGTCCGTCGCAGTAAGCTCTACTTCATGAGAGAGCTTACCGGCAAAAACGCCAGACTCAAGGAAGTAAATCGAGATTTGGTTGTCTGGGAAGAGAAAGAGGCAGAGGAAGAGATAGCTAGAATTGCTGAGGAAAAGGCCAAGGAAGCCGCCGAGGCCGAGGCCAAGAAAAAGGCCGAGGAAGAGGAAATTGAGCGCAAAGCAAGAATAGCTGCCGGAGATCGAATTAAGGAATAATCCTCTCCTGCCGCAACATTTTATACATGTGCTTCTCAAATTACGCTCAATCAGGCACAAGCGGAAGCGATGTGATATAATACAATTAATGAATGCCCTAGTCCAAGCGAAACCTTGTACCACCTGGTACCTGGCCGAGTCAACCGATTGGGGCATTTTTGTTTTAACAAGATACTAGCTAGGCAGTTTCACTTTTTAAATCTTCTAGTTTAGTTTTTAAGTCTGCAATTTCGTCATCAAGCCTGCGGATAACCGGGTGGCTAAGATAGAGATGCCCAGAAGCACGACCGTGTGGACTCTTTTGAATAATTTCCCTCATCTCGAGCATTCTTCGATTGATTTCCTTTTCAATCTGAAGCATTTGCTCTTCTGCTGGAATCGGGCCAAGTTGCTCACTCATACTATGTTCCTTTGTGTTTATCTAGATAGACTTCTGCTGGCTCAATGGTAGTCTGGGAGATCTTGTCAGGCAATTCATCCAGTGGAAACCAGCGGATTTCTTCCGCTTTTTCTGGTTCCATTATTCTGGGTTTGCCGCGGATAATTCTCGCTGCATAATTGATCGCAATCCAGTGCTGTTCTTCTTCGGCAATGATGTGGTCGGTATAGTTGATGAAATCTGTCAGTTCGACTTCGATACCTAGCTCTTCTTTCACTTCGCGCTTGATAGCCTCGGCTACAGTTTCTCCAAACTCAATAGTGCCGCCGGGCTTAGTCCAGTAGCCCACTTCGTTCTTACTTTTGGCTGCACGCTTCATCAATAAAGTCTCGCCTTTGTCATTAACGATTAATGCTCCACAACCCACGCCGATAAAATCTTTGCCTGCTTTCATAGTCTAAAAATACAACATTCGTGCTATACTGAAAAGCCGTTTTTGATGTTAATGACGAAGGGAAAATTATGATTGAGAAAGAGCTTATTTCCGTCAAAGGAGAGATCAAGGAGCTGCGCGCTGATTTGGGCGAGATTATCACAAAGATCGATAGTATCGAAAAACGCTCGTATGATGATGATATTGCTTTCGCCAAAGAGCTGGCCGATGTCAGGCACCGTTTGGATTTTTTGGAGAGACAGATTAAAATTCTAAATCAGGAGGGCAGAGGCTGATTATGTAAGGCTGAGAATAGAAAGTAGAAAGGGGAACGCAACCACGCCGCTATCTGTTGGCAATTAGATCATCCAGTTCTCGTTTGCGTTGTTTTAGCATGTCCAACAGCTCAGTGTGTGATTTATTGACAGTGAGCGGGTGGCTGTATTCGTTTGGTTCAGAGCCTATCTCGTAATCCAGGCATCCCTCAACAATGGCAATTTCGCGCTCCAAACGCCTGATTGCCACAGGGCGGCTTTCCAGCGGTTTTCCCATCTCAGGATCTTGCGGTAACATCGAGGGGGCTTCAGTTAGGGGCATTTTCCTCCTTATTAAATTTTTTAACTTTTCATTACTATGATGTTTGACAAGACGAAAAACAAGAGCACGGGTGCAAGAGGTGAGAACGAGGCAGAAAAGTATCTGTTGGCTCTGGGTTATAAAATATTGGGCCGGAATATAAATTTTTCCTTTGGCGAGATTGATATTCTGGCTGAAGATCACCAAGTTATCGTCATTGTCGAGGTTAAAACTGTCCGTGGTACTGGATTTGGCTTGGCCCAAGAGCTGGTGCGTTTCAAAAAACAACAAAAGCTCAAAATGCTAGCCAGAGCGCTCGAGCAAAAATATCCGAACAGAACCATTCGGATTGATGTAATCGGTATTGAGTTTGGCGATGGCGAACCGAAGATTGATCACATTAGAAATGCTGTGTTTTGAGTTGGCGTTGTAGGGTGACTTGTTGGTGGTCTAATTTGTAGCACTCACCAACAACTTTCTTAATGTTTCTTCGAAGAGTTCCGGCTAGCTGATGTGCGCCCCAAGCCGGATTTGGGTCTGAGTAAGTACGCTTTATGTTTTTAGTAACCATAGTATCATGGCCAAATGGGTAGCAACCTGCAGTTGCTTCTCTGTCGGATATAACTAGATCTACGACATCGTTGTTGGGATCATCTGGTGGGCTTACGGTGGCAACCGCTAGGTTGCTGAAACCCGCTTCTTGGAAGATCGTTTTGACATGTCTGATTGCTTCGCCGCTATGCGAGCAGACATCCATGATGAGCACGGGTTTGTCCCTATCTGCGTACAGCCGATGATATGTCCTTTGAAATTCCTCAATAATTTCACTGCTTTCACGCATATCAAAGGGGTTGTAAACAACGTCCTGTTTTAGCATAGAGTCTGTGGCCACTTTTAACATTTGTTGGACACCAAGTCTATTTGCTGCTTTGAACCCATCTGGGTTGACAAAGTGAATTTGTGGTAAGGGCTCTTCTTGATATCTGCGGCGCCAGTATTCGATTACTCCAACGTATATTGGCCGGGCAGATCGGTCTAGAAGAACGGTATGCGGAATCTGCTTGCGATGAATGAACTCGGCTATAGCTTTGCTGAACTGATAAAGTTCCCTTTGGAATTCTGGATGAGACAACAATGCTGTTGTTTCCAGGAGTTTCTGGCGTGTTTCTGCTAACTCTTTGATAGAAGACGGTGTTTTTTCGGTAGGCGGGCGTTTTTCGCGTGGCAATGAATAGAGATCAAGATTTTCATCTACCTTGATTTCTCCATCTGGTGGCCTAAGTCCTTCCATCCTAACCTCCAATGAGTGGTAATTATGTTTTTAACCTATCACAGTCACAGCTTTTGAATCAAGCGGGGCCAGGCAATTTGGTCTACATTGACAAAGACATCATAATTATCTATGATAACGAATAGGGAGGAGAGGGGGTGATCGTATGGGACACGGCGACTCAATGGAAAGGACTATTTGTGGGATGCTCCCACCTGATTCAAACAGGCGATTTACCGATGAAGAAATTCATGCATTTGATCAAGACCCAAGTCATGTGCTTTTGGTTGACCTGCTCCGTGGTGACGCACTGGATGAACTCAAAAAAGAACACATCATTCGGTGTGAATATTGTAGCTGCAGGAGAGCAGCCATAGCCAAGTTGTTTGAAACTTATCCTGGTTTGCACAAAATCCTGGACCAATATTTGGCCGGTGAACTGGATGAGAGGGAAATTGTCCGTCTTATATTAAGCTCTGTCCGAAGCAGAGTTGGCCAACCATGACGTCCTTCCGGGCGTCTTTTTTGTTGTTCAAAAAAGCGCCTGGGGCAGGCGCAGGGAAAAAGGATGTGAACAAAAGATCAATGAGTGTGGGGATTCCCCCGACTCGTCGGGGGGGCGAAATGGTCAGTGAGGACTAAAGAGTGGCGATGATCTCGTTGATCAAGGTTTGGACTCGCTTAACGCACTGATCGGTGCTCGTATCAAGGCCGTAAACGATTACTTTATCTGCTCCGGCCTGAAGGGCCTTGGTAACAGTATCTTCATCGCCATCATCGAGCTCGACGATGATTTCAACCTGTTTTCCTTCGGACTGGCTTTTGGCCGAAGGAAAACCTCCAAAGTGGGTAATGATACCATCGAAACCGAAACTGGCAGCAGCACCAGATATAATGCCGCCCAGACTCGGAGGAGACCACATGTATGTTTTCGGCTGACTAGGCCTTTGTGCCGCCTCGACCGCTTTGTTCTTGGCGACCATCCATCTCTTAGGCTCATCCCAGTTATTGGTCCCGGGATATGGCAGGATCAGATGATCTGACCCGGCCAGAATGGTGGCCTCGATCATGCCGGGCAACATTTCAAGTGAGAAGCCGGTCAAATTGCGATAAGCTGTGACGGAGTGGTCTTTGAGCTCCGGAATGCTGGCACGCTCAATTACATACGCATCAACTATCAGATTCCTGCCGGGATAGGAAGTGAACTCGAGGTCTGGACCATGATAGATAGGGCCAAGCCCTGTGTGATCACCCTGGCTGTCTCGATCGATCAAGTCAAGATACTTGTTAACTTGGCTTCCGGGAGGAATAATCAATTTGTCTGAAGCTTTGGCAATGTTTTCCCTGGTTGGTTCTGCCATCGTCTTCTCCTTGCCGAAACCCGTCATAGCTGACAGGCTCGCTGAAAGTCTAGCCTACTCTTTAGAAAATGGCAAGATTATGTTAAGATCAAAGCATGATTAGAACGCGATTCGCTCCAAGCCCGACTGGCAAGCTGCATATCGGCAATGTCAGGTCGGCACTGTTTTCATATCTCTTCGCCCAGCACAGCGGAGGCGAGTTTTTGTTGCGTATCGAGGACACTGACCGCGAGCGATACGATGAGAGCGCAATTGAACAGATTGTCGCTTCTCTCAATTGGCTTTCGATAACACCCGACAACTTTGATAATCCGATGGTTCAGTCTGAACGCAAAGATATCTATCTTAAACACGCTCTCGAGCTAGTTGAAAAGGGTTCTGCCTATGTCTGTGAATGCTCGAAGGATCGCCTGGAAAAACTACGGGAGGAGCAAGAGAAAAAAAAGCTTCCGCCTCAATACGATCGTCAATGCCGTGATCTCGATCTCAAATACAAAGAAGGCTGTGTCATCCGTCTGAAGATGCCCCATTCTGGGATTATTGAGGTTAACGATTTAGTGAAGGGTCGGATCGACTTTGATGCCGCTTTGATTGATGATCCCGTTATTTTAAAATCTGATGGCTTTCCAACATATCATTTAGCAGCGGTTGTTGACGATCATGAAATGGAGATTAGCCATGTTATTCGGGCTGAAGAATGGCTCTCTTCAACGCCTAAGCATATCGAACTTTATAAAGCTTTTGGCTGGGAACCACCACTCTTCGCTCATCTGCCGCTCATCCTTGGTTCGGACCGCAAGAAACTCTCCAAGAGGCATGGGGCGACATCAACACTTGAATACAAGGAGGCTGGATATTTGCCAGATGCGCTCGTTAACTTTTTGGTGCTTCTTGGCTGGAATCCTAAGGACAACAGAGAAGAATTTACCAGAGAGCAGCTAATTCGTGAGTTTAGTCTGGAAAACATCAATACGTCTCCGGCTGTTTTTGATGTCGACAAGCTCAACAGTATCAATGAAAAATATATTCGCGATCAAGATCCGGGAAGGCTTGCGGTGGAGTTGGCTGGTTTTGGTCTTCCGTGCCCGACTGAGGGCGAGATTGCTCTGGCCCAGCGTGGCGGCTACAAGACCTTGAGAGAGATCGTTGACACCATTGAGAAGTTGCGCAGTGAACCAAGGTACGATGCCGATCTCCTCGTCTTTAAGAAATCAACCAAAGTAAAAACACTTGCTGGACTAAAAGAGGCAAGAGTTAAGCTTGCGGCGACAGATATTTGGAGCAACGAAGAATTGCAAAACTTACTTCTGGGGGTGGTTAGTGATTTGAATCTAACGAATGGTGATGTTTTTTGGCCTGTTCGAGTGGCGCTTTCTGGTGAGGAGAAATCTCCATCGCCTGTTGAACTATTGATAGCGCTAGGCAAATCCGAATCATTGCAAAGAATTGATCGAGCACTACAAATGCTCGAATCGTAAATCATGATTGCGACCTAGGAGGGTACGATGAGGCGTAAAATAAAAGTTATTCAGGTTATCGCTGATTCCGGCTTAGGTGGGGGGCCGAAGCATATTCTTGGTTTGCTCGCCAATTTGGATCGAAGCAGATTCGATTGCTATCTCATCTGCCCTGCCGGTTATCTCAACCAAGAGGCGAGGAAGATAGCTGGCACGAAGGTCTACACCCTTTCTTTCAAGTCAAAATTTGATCTTCGTGCCATGTCTGGCTTCCATGGAATAATCGAAGAAATTCGGGCAGAGAACGATCCGTTCGGGCCGATGATCGTTCACTCGCACGGTTCGAGAGCAAGCTTGTTCTCCCGTCTGAAGCGAATCCCGGGGGTTTGTTATGTGTACACTGAGCATCGTTTTGACTCCGATTTTCATCTTGGGAGCCCTATTAATGAGTGGGTCCAGAAGAAAATCCTTGGCTGGCTAAACCATAACACAGACGCGGTTATCGCTGTCTCCGAGTCGGTGAGGAAATTTTTAATTGACGAAGGGTTGGTTAGGCGAGAGCGGATTGTTGTCATTCCAAATGCGGTTGACCTTAGAGACTTTGAGCCGAGGTCCCGCGCAGAGAAGCAAAAAACCAACAACCCAATCATTGGCTCCATTGGCAACCTTAATTCTCAGAAGGGGCACAGATTTTTGATTGAGGCAATGTCTGGGATTATCAAAAAATACCCGCTTGCCACTCTCGAGATAATCGGCGATGGAGAAGATCGTCAGTCACTGGAGAGGTTTATCAATAAATTAGGCCTAGAACATCATATCTCGCTCTTGGGGCACAAGAAAGATGTGGAGAAGTATCTTAAGCACTGGGACGTTTTCGTCCTTCCCTCTCTTGCGGAGACGTTTGGCATCGTTCTTCTCGAGGCAATGGCGATGAAGGTGCCGGTTGTGGCGACAAGAGTCGGCGGAATTCCTGATGTGATCGAAAACGAAAAGAGCGGACTGCTCGTGAGACCGCGCTTTCCTGCGGAGATCGGTAGCGCAACTCTGCGAATTCTGGGCGACAAAGATCTTGCCAGTCATCTTGTCACTGAGGGAAGGGAAAGAATCAAGCAATTCAGCTGGCCATCTGTGACCGACAGACTGGAACAGCTCTATTTAGAACTAACAAACTAAGACGGTCAAGCCGTGGGTGCTTACTGTCTTTTTTTTGTTGAATTATCCAATTCTTGAATTCTTGCTATTACAAGATATAAAAGACGTAGAATCAGGGCGTAACAAAGGGTTAATAACCCGTATGTTGCTACGAAATCTTGGGTCAGGACTTGCCCCCGGGGTATTATACCCTTTATAATTACCTGCTTATCAGCAGGGAGGAAAAGAATGGATAATTTTCAGGATAAAACAATTATTATTGGCGGCGGACCGGCTGGATCGAGTGCGGCTATCTACCTTGCTCGTTTCTGCCACGAGGTCATCCTTTTTGATGTTCCGGAAAAAATTACCGGCAGAACGGCGGTGGCGACAAACCTCAAGAACTTTCTTGGTCATGCCGAGGTGACGCCCGGTCAGGATTTCTTGCGGCGCATCCGAGAGCAGATCGCCAATCTGCCGATTGAGTGCAAGGAAGAGAGGGTGACCACTGTCAGGTTTAGCGGAGATGGTTTTGACGTCGTGACGGAGGAGGGAAATAAATATCAAGCCCGGTATGTCATTGTGGCGGTTGGAGTTGTTGATCCGATCCCGCCGATTGATATTCCTGACGAGTTTTTTGATCACTCTGTTTTTCACTGCCCTGCCTGTGATTGGTATCAAAATAGGCGCAAAAAAATTGCTGTTGTCGGCAACAATGATCGAACAATCTCAGAGGCGTTGATTTTTAAGTTTATGAGGCCGGAATCAGCTATTGCGGTAATTCTCTCTGACAAAGCGTCTGCATTCAGTGCGGGGATGATGAGTAGAGCCAAGAAAAACGGCATAGATACCTATGTTAGCCCAATCAGCCAGCTGCAAGGGGATGAAGGCTATCTGGAACACATTATTTTAGAAGATGGCACACGGATTCAGGCAGAGGCGATTTTTACCATGCTCGGACATGAGAGGCTGGACCGTTTTCTGGATGAAGGCGGCATCGAGGTGGAACGTGATGATGACGGCTATATTAAGGTTGATTTCCATTCACTCGAAAGCTCGCATCACAATTTGTTCGCCGTTGGACCGTGCAATAATGGTCCCGATCAGGCGATTATCGCCGGCGGCGAAGGGGCTCTCGCCGCCTTCGAGATCCACCGCCGTATTTTGACTAATGCCGGACTATAACTAGTTCTAAGGCTGTTACACCGGTGCCCAGAGTGTCTCAGGCATTTGGCCGTGGCCGTTTGGTAGGCCCAATTATCAATTGTAAAATGTTTGTCAATTTCTCTGTCGTAGCTTCAAGTGGCTTCGTCGGGATGTAAGAAGTGACACATTTTTATCGTGCACTGAAAAATTAAAGTTTAGCGATCTGCCAGAGCATATGAAAATAGTGCAAGTAACTTTCGGCAATAGCTTTGCTTTCAATTGTCACCACTACCGGAATATCATCCCAAATGATAATTGTCACCACATCCGCATGGATATTAGTAGTTGCGGGGATAGTATAGCTCTCCGGCAGATATCGAGTCTCAGCTAGTTCTTTATACGGTTTGGCGTACTCCCATCTATCTCGTTGATTGTCATAAGAGAGCATTTTGCGCTGAATCTTTTTTTTGATCCGGCGTCTCTCGGTTTGCTCATAATAATACTGGCCCATTGCTTCTAAGTACCGGTCTCCAGTTGCTCCAATGGCGTAGTAACAGTCTCCCGCTTTTAATCTCTCCAGGCTATCCAGTCTCATTGCTCTAATCGCCTCATTGCCCTTGCTTGTCCTGATGATTGAGGTATTGTGAGCTTGTCTTTGAATTGACAATAACTCTGGCACCACTAGTCGAAGCTCCTCCAATCGTTTCTCCTCGAGCCGCTCCAAAGTAGTTGGGTCCTCGGCCTTCACAAATTTTCGATGTTGCTGATAGGAGACTGCAACTAAGCCAAGAGCAACCAATCCATCTATTGCTCGATAAATGATCTGCGAATGATCACCTGTCTCCCTAACGATCTCCGAAACTGGCACTTCGCCAAGCCGAAGCAGGGCCTCATACGCCTCTGCTTCTTTTGAGGTTAAACCTATCTGCTTTAAGATTCGATACATAATTACTCCTCTGTCATTCCAGGCGGGGGCTTCTCGATCAGGAATCTAGAAATTAATATCATTGAATTCCTGACTCGACCAGCGATGACAAAACAAATATAGTGATAGCTGCCCCAATGTTAGCATAAAACCACCACAAAACAAGTGGAAACACTTGAATATTAGTAGCAACTAATCTACAATACCTCAATCAGGCTGGAATAGGCTGGCTTGACAATGCGGAATAGGGGGAAAAGTGAACAGCATTACTAAAGGAGAGCGTTGTGCAGTAGTTCGACGGCTACACGACAACCCCGATAGTGCGATTGAGCTCGCTAGGCAATACCCTGGTCTTCTCAACTGGATCGCGTCAGAGTCGGGAAAGTACTATGAACTAGCCATGGCTTTCCCCGATAAGGCGGTAGAGTTGGCGCATCTGAGTTTTAGGGATGAGGTTATGATTCAGATCGCCCGTGACCTGCCAGAATCGGCAGCTGAAATTGCGTCAACCTTCCTCTGGTTGTCAGCACAAATTGCCGATCTGGTACCGGAGAGACTTAGAGAAATACAGGAAGCTCTAAGAAAAGAATTTTTTAGGCCGCCGTATACACGGATTATGGGTAATCAAGTTGCTTGCATCAATCTTCGTTGCCTTCTCGCAGTCGTTAAGATTTGCCCTGATCTTGAGGATGAACTTTTCCATGGCCTTTCGCCCGAAGATCATCGGGAGGTCTACCAAGTGTTCCAACAGTTAAAAGGGAAAGAGCCCAGATTGGCTATCCGGGTATTGGAGCACTATGGGATGATACGGAGTGGCGATTGGGACTAATATCCAAAAATATCTCATCAACACGGCCGCCCCGAAAGTCTCCGGGGCGGCGTTTTGTGCTAGAATAAGGTAGTATCAACTTGATCATTACCCTCACCCTCACCCTCACCCAGGGGGCGAGGGAGATAGAAGGAAACAAGAATGAATCACGGAAAATATCAAACAGAGTGGAACCTGTCGCCGCTATTTGAGAGTGACGAGAAGGCGCAAGATGAGCGTCGAGAGATAGAAAACAAACTCAAGGAATTCGTTGAGAAGTGGCGAAACAGAAACGATTATTTGGAGAAGCCGGAGGTTCTTAGTGAGGCACTGTCTGAATATGATGAGTGGGAGCGGGTCTATTCTAACGGTGGCGGAGAGAGATATTACTACTACCTTCGAACCCAGCAAGACGAGAACAATCCCGAGCTAAAGGCAAAGTATAACCAGATAAATGATTTTTCGATTAAATGCGAGAACGAGATGCAGTTCTTCGTCTTGAGGCTTGCCAAGGTGCCGGCTGACAGGCAGAAAACCTTTCTGGAGAGCAAGGAGCTCTCTGCTTATCATCACTTTTTGGAGAAGCTTTTTGCTGAGGCTCAATATCTCTTGGGCGAGGACGAGGAGAAGATATTAAACCTCAAGTCGACGCCGGCCTATTCCAACTGGCGCAAAATGACCTCCGGATTTCTTTCCCGCGAAACTCGAGAGGTTTTGACCGAGGAGGGCACGAGAGAGAAAAAAAGTTTCTCCGAAATTCAGAACATGCTCCAAACAAGCAATACTGACGTGTGCGATAGCGCGGGCAAGGCAATCAACGAGGTCTTGGTCAAATATGTTGATGTGGCTGAGGCGGAGATTAACTCAATTTTGCAAGACAAAAAAATTAACGACGAGCTGCGGGGCTTTGTGCGGCCCGATGCTGCTAGACATTTGAGCGATGATATCAGCTCAACCAGTGTTGATGCGCTTGTCGAGGCGGTCTCCGATCACTTTTCAATTTCGAGGGATTTCTACCAGTTTAAGGCTGAGCTGTTTGGTGTGAAATCCCTTCCCTACCATTGGCGCAGCCTCGTCTATGGCGATATCAACAAAGAATATTCATATGAAGATGCCGTCGTGCTGCTGCGCAAAGTTTTTTCGAACCTTGATCCGGAGTTTAGCCAGATATTCGAGCGTTTCGTTGATGAAGGTAGAATCGACGTCTATCCTCGTCAGGGCAAGCACGGTGGCGCTTTTTGCATGGGCAACCTGATATCTCAGCCGATTTATGTTTTCTTGAATTACACCAACAAGGCTGGGGACGTGTCTACCTTTGCTCACGAAATGGGACACGGTATTAACGATGAACTGATCAAGGCAAAGCAAAATGCGTTGAACTTCGGCACTCCTTTGTCCACGGCCGAGGTGGCGAGTACATTTATGGAGGACTTTGCGCTCGAGGAATTACGGGGAGAGGCTGACGAGGAGACCAAGCTGGCGTTCATGGTTGCCAAACTCGATGATGATATTGCCACAATCTTTCGACAGGTGGCAGCATATCAATTCGAGAAAGAACTACACAATGCTCTGAGGGAGAAGGGCTATCTCTCTAAGGAGGAGATAGGTGCTATCTTCCAGAAGCACATGGCTGACTATATGGGTTCGGCGGTTGAGCAAACGAGCGGATCAGAGAACTGGTGGGTTTACTGGCAGCACTTTAGAACATTCTTCTATGTCTACTCCTATGCTAGCGGATTATTAATTTCGAAATCATTGCAAAGCTCAGTCAGGCGAGATCACAAATTTATGCAGAAGGTAAAAGTATTTTTTTCGGCGGGGTTATCTGATTCGCCCACAAATATTTTTAGAGGGCTCGGTGTTGACATTGAGGACAAGACTTTCTGGGAAAAGGGGCTTTTGGAGGTAGCGGCTCTTCTCGCAGAAGCCAGGGTGCTGGCAAAAAAACTTGGACGCACTCAATAGCCTTTTGTTGTACCAGAGATCTATTTTTGCCAGCACTTTTGTCGTTTCTGGGAGCGGGGAATTGTTGAGAAAACAACTTGAATACGAATGGTATAATTAAGAGGGAGAAGTGCCCATAATGAAATAAAAGGGTGCTAGCCGATGAGTGTCAGGTAGTTGTCGGGCCCGAAGCTTTGACAAACAGGAACCTTCGAAGTATTACCCTTTTGTTGCGCAGCGTGTGTCCTTTGGGTAACTTGCGCATCTTGTAATAAATCGGGAGGCACAATGGATATATTAGTAGCCATCATTGTCGGCGGAATCGTCGGCTGGCTAGCAAGCATGGTTATGAGAACCGATGAACAGCAGGGAATACTGGCCAACGTGATAGTTGGAATAATCGGAGCGTTGTTGGCCAGGTTTATCTTCTTCAATCTATTGGGCATCGGTTCTGCTGCTGCCGCCGGAACGCTCTCACTCTTCGGGTTGTTGTGGGGCGTCGTTGGGGCAGTCGTACTTATCGCCGTCTTGAAATGGGTTAACGTACTGCGATAAGTGCTCAATATTCAAGCGAGAAAGGCTTCCTTAAATGCGGGAGCCTTTCTAATTTTTGAGCAATCTGCTACTGATAATGCTAGAGAGTTCTTGCTGGGCCATTGGTAGGTCGTCGTTGACAATAATATAGTCGTATTTGTCCTTGTAGTCCATTTCTAGGGCATATCTTTCTTTGCGGATATTCCGAGACGTTTCGGAGTCCGTTGCCCGCTTCTCCAGCCGTTCTGAGGCGATGTCTAAATCGGGCGGCATAACAAAAACAGTTACAACATTTGGGTACTCCCCCTTTACGCACATCGCTCCCTTAACGTCCAGGAGAGCAACAACAGTCTTGTTTGTTGTAAGAAGCTTCTCAAAATCAGACCTTTTGGTGCCATAACGGTTTTCAAAGACATCTTGCCACTCCAAAAATTCTTCTTTCTGGATAGAATGAGCGAACTCAGCGCTACTCACAAAATGATAGTCTCGCCCATCGATTTCGTCGGGGCGAATTGTTTGTCTTGTTGTGTAAGAAATAGAAAAAGCAAAATCATCGGTCTTTGCTCGCAGTGGTGCGACGACAGAATTTTTGCCTGCCCCTGACGGGCCGGAAACGATAACGATTAGGGGTGGTTTATTGTTCATGATATGAGGGATTATAGCATATATTAGGCGTAAGTGTGAGAGGCCTGCCCGCAGTCGCTTCGCTCCAGGCGATGCATGCGGGCGCAAGAGGGCCATATATTTGCTTTCCTTTCGCCTTTTGCCTAAGTTATACACCAAAGCCCCGAGCGGGGCCTTAGTTAAGTTATCTAAGTTGGTTGTACCTAGAACCTTGCGTTTATTGTGTTGATATTGGTGTTACTAACACTAACATCACCATCGGCCGAAATACTTTGACGATCAGCGTTGTAGATTCGGTTGAAACTTGATCCTCTTGCATTGATCGTGTTGACTGAGCGGGTAGAAACGTTGACGTCGTCACCGCTTCTTATTGTTGTTCGCTCGATATCCGTAATCTCGTTGTGCTGAATCGGCTGTTGAACAGCGGGGGTTGGTTGTTTGATAATGACCGGCTCTTTGATTATTACCGGTTCCTTAATCACGACCGGTTCTTTGATAATGATGGGCTTCTTGATTATTATCGGTTCTTTGATAATTACTTTTTCCTTGACGACAACAGGCTCCTTGATTACTACTTTTTCTTTGATTATAACGGGTTCTTTAATCACCTTTGTTTCCTTGATAATGGTTGGCTCTTTAACCACCACCGGCTCCTTCACGATTACCTTCTTTTCGACAACAACTGGTCCTTCATTGACAATGCTTTCACGCAGCACCACCGGCTCCTTCACGATGACGGTTTTCTCAATCGGCTCATGAACTACTTCTTTGACGACAACCTTTTTGACTATAATTCTTTTCTCGATCGGGGCCTGATGAACAACCTTTCTGTGTCTGAATTTTTTAGGTGCGGCGATAACCCGTTTTGTTGTGGTTTGAACCTGCTGCCCACAGCTACAAGCGCAGTCGTGCGCCTCAGCTGAATTAGAGCCGAGACCTATTGATCCGCCAACTGCAATTATCGCTGCTATGAGCCAGATTGTCATTCGTGTCCTCAGTCTTATCTGCATATTCTCACCTCCTTTCCGAGCATTGGGACCTGCCCAAACACTTGTGTCCGATAGCTGTGAGCGGCTGATTTCGGCTGCAAAGCACGAATTGCTTGTCATAATAGCTTTTGGCTATTCCTCCTCACAATTCCTGTTTTTCGCCTGATATCATCTCGCTCTCGCTTCAGGAAAAAGTATTTGAACAGGTCCTTGTGGCTCCAACTCTAGCTTACAGCGAGTTCCGCTTGGATTTATGGAGACAAGCAGATTCCAAACGCTTAATTGAAAAAAATTGCTCTCATAGGACTAAATAAATGGAGAAATTATTGAGTCCTGGGGCCGAGTTAAAATACGTATACGAGCAAATTTGAGTAGTCTTGATTAACCAAGAAGAGCACTTTCATTGAGAGTGCTTTTCTTGGTTCCGAGACTAGGATCTCGAGCGCTCGCTTCTACGTCTCGCTTTGGGAAACCCTCGGTTTCCCAACCTTCCGACACGGGAAACTCCCGTTTCCCGACCCCTTCCCAGTTCGAATCCTACAAACCAAGAAAAGAGCTCTCAATGAAAGCTCTTTTCTTGGTTCCGAGACTAGGATTCGAACCTAGGTTAGCGGAGCCAGAATCCGCTGTCCTGCCACTAGACGATCTCGGAATGATCTCAAAACATTAGTGCCTGGCGATCGAATGTTAACATTTCTTTTCAAAAAAGACAAGGAACGGGGTGTTGCGCTTTTGGACAAACACTCAGTTGTTCGCAATACGACAAAAGCTAAAAGGTTGCTCTGGGGGAATGATACGCATTATAATGATCAAAGGGTTTCTATCGTTAACGATAAGGAGGCGTGATGGATTCAGAGAAAAAGGTAGTTATGGTTGTGCCGAACTATGAGTTTCGTGATGAGGAGTTTAGTGTGCCTTATGAGATGCTTTCGGATAACGGAATCGGAATAAAGATTGCGGCCGCAGAGCCAGGAGAGTGTACCGGAATCGGCGGAACTACAATTGGGGTAGATCTAACTTTTGATGAAGTCAACCCTGATGAATTCGATGGCATTGTTTATGTGGGCGGGAATGGAGTTGAGCGCTATTTCGCGGATGACTTGGCCTTGGGCTTGGCTCAGGAGTTTGCCAGTACTGGGAAATACGTTTGCGCGATCTGTTGGGCTCCGGTCGTGCTTGCCAAGGCAGGGATTTTGTCTGGCCATAACGTTGCCGCTTGGAGTGGGGCACGAGAAGCAATTGATGAAGTCGGTGCCAAGTTTTCTGGCAATGATGTCGTGACAGACGGTAATATTATTACTGCTAGCAGTTCCGAGGTTGCGACTGACTTCGCGCGCGCAATAGTTGACAGTTTGCTCTTTGCAGATGTAAAAACTGCGAACGAGCAGCCCCAGGAACAACTATAGGCTTGAGAAAAAGGCCAGATTGTGCTATTATTGCAAAGTCTATCGAGATTCGTTGTTAGCGGGACAGACACGACGTGCCGCGTTCGTCTAGTGGTCTAGGACGCCGCCCTCTCACGGCGGAAATCATGGGTTCGACTCCCATACGCGGTACCAAAAAATGCTCAAGCTACGGTTTGAGTGTTTTTTAAAAACTGCCAACTTGTTTGGCGGTTTATTGGTTGTTGGGCCTAGCTCAGAGCAATTGGAATAGTTGAAAAAGACCTAAGTAAGTGATAAATTTGGTTAAATCGTGTCGAGAGGAGGCGCTGATGAGACCATCGGCTCGATCGATTCTGTTGGTGTACGATCCAACGTTGCCACGAAGCGAGCAGCTTCCGAAGACACTTTCGTGCGACTGTGATGTTGTTATGGGCAATGGTGCTATTGGATTGATAGAGATTGGTGAATCGGGTGCGTGGAAAGGACAGATAGCCGCCTTTTTGAAGTCGGCCATATCATTATCGCTACCTGTTCCAACCATAGTTGTCCATGTTTCAACAATTGATCGTTGTCATGAGCTCCGAGAGTATTTGTGCTACGAATCCGCAC
Organism: Patescibacteria group bacterium; assembly: GCA_041666325.1. GTDB lineage: Bacteria > Patescibacteriota > UBA1384 > XYA2-FULL-43-10 > 1-14-0-10-43-13 > JBAYHC01. The sequence continues at coordinate 100,006 of JBAYHC010000004.1, read as the reverse complement.
GTTTGAACGGTGATCAGCCGACCGGACCGAGGTTTAATGTCACTGTTTATGGTTTGGCATCTGGCCAGTCTTGTGACTGGTCGTGTGGTGGAACCGCTTTTGTCGGAAGAAGCGAGCCTCCCAGTGAGGCACTTTTGGATCTTGATATTGGTTTGCGTATGGCTGGAGCGGCGAATGTTGACCGATATCTTCTTGCGAAGGGTTGCTGGCCCCTTGGCACATAGTGGTGTATTCTCACACGTCCACCGGATCATAGCCGGTGGCTTTTTTGTAATATGTAATATTTGGTTGATGATATTATTCTGTTGGGGAGGCACATAGTTGGTCGGTCGGAATAGCTGCTTTGTTTGTTGGCTTATGTGCAAGGTGTCTTGGATGCGAGAGTCTGTCTAATCTAATTTGTCAGACTGTTTTGATCTTAACCTGAGATTAATTATTCCTACCCGTCTTTTCTTGTTGTCAACTATGTGATAAAATGAGAGGCCATTCAAAGGAGGAAGCCCATGCAACAGACTCCAGGTCCCCAGTTCCTCGTGGTATCTAGGGGGCTCGGCGGATGGACGGTTGTAAGTGTCGAGGGTGAAATTGACATTTATACCGTTCCTGAGCTTTGCGATTGCCTGGATCGAGTATTAAATGAAGGTTGCTACAACATTGTGATCGATCTGAGCCGGGTGTCATTTATGGATGCGAGCGGTATCAGCGCCATCAGCCGGTACTACAAGAAGGCCAGTCAGAATAATGGCGAGGTAAAGTTGGTCGGTGTCTCGTCCCGGGTCAAAAGGATCCTTGGTCTGGCGAAGCGTCTCAGCGTTATCCGGTTATATAGAACATTGGAAGAGGCCATAGAGCCTCAATAATCTCCCCGGGGCAAGGGTGTCAGCCCGCCCCTTTAGCCGAAATCGGATCTCCTCCGATTTTTTTGTAATAAAAAAGGACGCAGTCAGTACTGCGCCCATGACAATTCGTCCAATAGAATTAGGGGGTAGTGCAAACTCGAACTTTCGACTTGACGCCGCCGTGTACTCCGATAATGGAACAGATAGCAAGCCAACCTCGGAATGGATGAACATCGAGGAAGTAAACTGATGGCTCAGTGGCAATGTGGCGGGCTGGTGTTTCGCCACGAATTTCGTCAAAGATACGCAGGGTGTTAAAGTTGCTGCCAGCGATCATTGTTCGGGAATTCTTGTGGGCAACAACGGTTCTGTAGTCAAACTGAGAATCGGAGATAAACCAGGCATAGGCACTGCTGGCATAGTGATGCGCGCAGATTGCGCCGTTGGAAGTTGTGTAGACAAAGTAATCGGATGTGTCTTTGCCTATCGCCAGTGAGGTAACCGGCCCGATTGGATCACCATAAAGAGAAAGTTGCCTACGGTTTATCTCGCTGCCACTGGTAGGATCAAATGTAACAAACGATGGCCTTTCGCTTCCGGCAACGGCCCACGTTCCATCGGGTGACACTGCCAGAGAGAGGATCGGTCCAGAGGCCACTCGGTTTTGCCAGATTGGCTCATGCCAGTTACTTCCTCCTCTCTGCATATCGAAACAGGCCAACTTGCCATCTGTGTCACCGTAAAGCAGGTTGAGATTGCCATCTCGTTTAAAGTAAGACATCACACCGATCGGGTGATCGGTTGCGATTGTCATGAGGTGGTGTGAGCTGCTTCTCAGACCCCTGAATTGCAAGAAATGCGTATCATCCGAATGCTCGAACGGTTTATCGCAGGCAACAACAAACTGGGGAAACTCCCTGGACGCGTCCTCAGTCGGAGAGACTGCGAGCGAGTAGGCCCTGCCGCCAACTCTTTCTGGCAGAAATACTTTGCGCTGCCCGTCGTCACCCAACACAACAAGGCGGGCGTCTTCAAGCAGGACAATCAGGTCGAGCGAGATGGGCGAAAACTTCATCCCCACCACTCGGCAATCAAACGTAGCGCGATACGGATCATCAGGCATGACCTGTTCCCTCCTTTGCCTGTCGCTGCGCGCATAATAACACGGAAAGTGCCGGCATGCAATATTAGCCATTGCTTAATATTCTTTTTTATGTTATAAGAACGTACGGAGGTGTAGCATGAACCCGAGACATTTGCAGATAGATGAAGTGAGCTATCTGCATATTAACCCCGTACGGATTGAGGGTGAATTCTATGTCGTCGAGCTCTCCGGCGAGCTCGACGGCCATACCGCGGAGCAGTTGAGGGATATTCTCTCTGAACTGCACAAGCGAGCGCCGATCGGATTTGGCGTCATTGTCGACATGATTGAAGTTGATTTCATGGATAGCGTCGGTCTAGGGGTGCTTATCCAGGGCTTGGTTGAATTCACTGGCATTGCCAGTGCGGATCGGCCCGCTCTCCCGCCTGAGTTGAGCGCGCCATTCGTTCTTGTCGGTTTGCAGCCGATAGTCCAGCGGGCGATCACGGTTACTGGCGTTGCCGCCATAATGCCTGTTTACGCCGATGTTGAAGAGGTTCTCAACAACAACGGTCTTCAGGTTGTCGAGACGACTGATCTGGCGGTTATGCGTGAGTAGGGAACGGAGAGGAGGAATGACAGTGCCAACGCTAGAGGAGTATCAGGAACAAGCAGGTCGCAATCTGCTACTGATGAGTCGGACGGCCAAAGGTATATTGGATCTTGGCGCGTCAGCCGATAAGGGGGCAAAGATCGTGCCAGGATTGGATGCTGAAGGGGCGGCCGAACTGGCTCGCTTGAACCTGGAGATGGCCGTCGAGTATGCATTTGAGGGCCGTCATGAGATTGGATTTGTGACCTGTCCGCAATCACTTCGCTTTGTGATCGAAACTCTGGCTCAGAAGGTCAATCGGGGAATTCTGCGTGATGGCTGCCTTTTCCGTGGCGGTGCCGATTCTGACAAATATCTTTACACTCGGGTGGCTGATCTTGAGAGGGCCATGCAGCGCTTCTACTACAATCTGCACCAGCAGATAAGAAGCGGTGCTGACGCCATTACCTTGGCCGCTCTGGCTGAGTGGCACATTGATATGCGGGACCATTTCTTTGCTGATGGTTGCGGCAAGGCGGCCAAGATGGCAAGCGCCTGGCTCCTGATGCGCGCCAATACGGCGCTTCCTGACTACACCATGGGTGGTGGGTTGCCGGCAAATCTAGCCAGGGTCGAATACCTGAGCCATCGTCCGCGTCAGATCCCTGGTGAACATCCGGCCCAGGATGAACTGGACTACCGCCATTTCCTGGATTATTACCGTTCTTTGTTTTGACCGTTTTCCGGCCCTGCAGGCGTTGCTTGCGGGGCTGTTTTTGTTCTCAAAAGTTGCTAAATTAGATCTAGATAATTTGGAGGCAATATGGAAAGCGCGCAATACAAGGAAATGGTCGAGGTTATCAAAAAATATCATGCTCACCAGGGGCGCAATGCTGACAAAGTTCCTTATTGGCACCATCTGGTAAGCGTATCTGAGATATTAAACAATGCACTCATCCAGTCTAATGAGCTCAGTCATAACAAGAAAAGATTGGAACAAATCTTGTTGGCGGCTCTCGGCCACGATCTCTACGAAGACACAAGTATCAAGAGAGGTGAGATCATTAAGCATTTTGGCAAGGAGGTTGACGAGCTTATCTGGTTTTTGACCAATGAGGGCGGCGACGCTGACCGCGATGCCTACTTGACCAAAATGGCAGAGGCACCGGAAGAGGCGAAACTTATAAAGCTGAGTGATTTGGTTGAAAATACGATCTGTGTCGCCTATGGACTGCACGATCTCGGTTCTGACTGGGCTCATTCATTTTTTCTTCCCATCGTTGAGGAGATGCGGGAAGAGATGGGTTCAATCGAATTTAAGCGTTTTCCCAAAACGGCACAAGCTCTTTTGGATCGACTGGAGTTCTCCTTTTCGCGCCTACATGAAAATGTCAAAAAGTTTGACCAGGCATAGTTTACTAAATATTTGTATCTCGGGTCCCAAGGTCTTGCCCATCTGATAAAAAAAGGCTTAGACTAATATCGGATGGTCACTCTACGACAGGAGAGGGGGTGGTTTTGTTGACCCGTCTGCGTGTCGGCCTTGATGGTGACGGTGTTGTCCTTGACGGTGCCGAAGCCAAGTCCAGGGCGTCAAGAATACTTTTTGGTATTGATATTCCGCCCCGATTTGCCAAGCGCGAGCTTCTGGTTCGGGAGGGTATTATTACAAGCAAACAGTATGATGCGATTAAGGACTTTGCTTATAAGGTTCGCGAGCAGGCCCTGACCTTCCAGTTTGTTCCCGGTGCCAGAGAGCACATTGACCGAATGTTGCGTGATGGCTGGTTTGTGCCAGTTATCAGTAGTCGGCCGGAGGTTGCTGCCAGGCACATTGTTGAGCTTTTCCAGTTGCATGGATGGGATATTCCAGTCCTAAGCAATGGGATGAGCAAGGACAAGACGGCGATTGTGCGTGACCTCGGCGGTCTTGATGTTTACGTCGACGACAGTATTGAGGCCCTGCAGTGCCTCGTTGGCGTCGTGCCACGTTTGTATCTCTTTGATCAACCCTACAACCGGGACGAGGATCCTGGTGACATTGCCGTTCGCGTCTACTCTTGGCAGGAGTTTTATAGTCTCTTGTTGCCCTAGTCCGTACCCGGTCCCTGCCCGGGTACATTTTTTGTTACAATGTGAGCAGGAAGGAGCATTCATGGCTAATGAAGAACAAAAAATGAATGAGGACGAAATGGAGGAGCGGCTCGACCAATTATCAGAAAGCTGGTTTATCGATGAAGACGACATGACGCTCTTCGGTCAGTTCGCCTTCAAGGATTTCCCTGAGGCGTTGCAATTTGTTAATGATGTCGGCGCAATCGCCGAGCGTCGCAAACACCATCCTGAGATTCATATCTCATTCAACGAAGTTATCATAGAGACGTGGACCCATGACGTTGAAGCCGTAACGGCAAAAGACTTTGAGCTGGCAGAGGAGATCGATGGTTTAGCTGCTAGCGGACAATGATTGCCACAGCGCCTCGAACTTGGAGCGTTCGGTTTGCGCAAAGGCCTCGCTTTCAATTAGAAGAATAATATTCTCCATGATGGGAGAGATAAGGGCAACATTATCGCCAAAGATTATCGTGGTGAAGGGTAGCGAGTGGCCGAACGGCAAAATTTTTGAGGTGCGGTTTTCTTCTTTGTCCTTGGCCACAATCTCTTTGGCGTAGGTTGATGCCGCGATGATCTGGCGACTGCTTATATCTCGTTCGATTTTTTCCTTAATGATCTTGCCGGTGATGTAATTTTTGCGTACGAAGTAGAGCATCTCTCTTGGGTCGGTGATAATCAAGTACTCTTTTTCGCCAGATTGGAAGAGGCGAAACCAGATTTGCTTGAAGCCCTCCTCGCTGTCAAAAAAGAGTACCTTTGCTCTCTGTGATTTGGCGTGACCCAATGAAACAAGGGAGGGTAGTATCTCCTCTAATTTTTTAACTTTTTCATTCTCGTGGCGCAGTAGCATTTGCGGACGCTCAGCCGAATAGAAAGTTTTTGTATCTACCTTCAATCGGTGAGCCAGCCCTTTCTTCTTGAGATTTTCCAGTATGAAATAAATGGTAGTTCGCTTAATACCAGATCGTTGTGCAACATCAGCGACGGTGGCATTGCCAAGCGCAAGGAGTGAAAGATAGATTCTTGCCTCTTTGTCCTCCATACCAAGATCGATTAATGTTTCGAGATTTTTGTTGTTCATTGACAATATTATAGATCGAGCTAAGTACTATTGCAATTAATTAGTTGTCAAAATTATAGACAAGATCTCTTGGAGCAATTTCTAATCGTATTATGATGGGGTCGATCGAACGTCGACAGAGAGGAGCACCATGATGAGAAACGTTCTGGTCACGATCGGAGGCCCGCGCTGTAGCGGGGTCACAAGTGTCGTTAGTCGATTGATCGAGTGGCGGCCCGACTTCCATCGTTTCAACATGGAAGTTTGTGCTGCGGTCTATCTCGGTAACGCCAATGGCGGCATCCAGGACTTCGAGCGGTATCTGGAACAGACCATAGCTCTCCTGCCCCCTGGTATAACAATCGTCGACTGGGGGCGATACGCAACCAGAAACCAGAGCGGAGGCTTCGAGCCGTTCGTCTCAGCCCGCTGCATCGGCCGGATCGTCAATCTTCCCACCATCGAGGAGATGACAATGATCCGGATCGATGTCGACACCTTCCATCTCAGCGATCGGCGTGCCGCTGCACCATACCTCAACTGTATGCAGCCAGCTTCGACGGATCTGGTCGTTATCGACCGGGAGCGCATGGCCGAGCACAACGTCTTCGGCGAGTATGTCGACGAGCTCTGTCCGCGTCGCTTGCCGACGCTGAACATGATCAGGAAGATCGACAACGTCTATCTCGATGTTGCTGCCCGGCAGATCCTGACCTGGATCGAAGCCATGGAGGAAATCAAGTTGATGAAGATGGCACGGGTATCGCGGCCGGAGAGGATGGTCGCATAGTGAGGACGAAGGGATCGAGCAGAGGAAAATCCCCGCCCCGGCAACTATTGTCGGGGCAATCTTTTAGTGGCAGTGGTTGATAAATTTGCTTTGGGGTAGTATAAATATTCTGACCAAGGAGGTGCCGGGTGAGAATACCTCTGGACGTGGCCCGGCCAAGGCGGCCAGGCGAGATATTTTGTTTGCTTGTCGATGGAACATGGCGTAAGCCAAATCTCGGTGATGCCATTTATGTGCAAGTTATTGATACCAGGAGAGTGAGATGCCAGTTTTCTTGCAGTTCTGTTAAGGACGGCTTTTTCCCGATTGATTGGTTAATTCAGTGCGGTCAGCCGATGCTTGATTTGGAGTTCGGTAATCCCTATCACCCAAGAGGTAAAACAGGTCAATGGACCCTCTTTGACCTTACTGTTCGATATATTGGATATTATTCGCCGGGGGAAATTCCTGAGGGTTGCGTTTTGCAGCCGATTTCCTTAGAAGTAAGTTGCCGCCGCGCCAGTTAGCTGGCGCTTTTTTTGAGCATTGAATCAGAACAGTGAAAAGACTAGGATTAGATGGATAATAACTAAATAAGTGAGATCTCATGTATTTACCTCAGCGAAAGGAAAAGTTTAGCTCGGAGAATTCCCTTCGGGCGATCGACATGTTCCTGAAGAACAACAAGGCCTCCGACTTATCGGAGCTTCCACTGGCGCCAGAGAATTGTATTTTTAGTCCGTTGGCGAGGCTGCGGAGTGGATTGGAACAAGATTTGGATCTGGCCAAGGGACCGAATATTATCGAGCCGATATTGATGAATGAGGATGTGGCTGTTTTTTGTGCTTTCGTCGGATTCGGTTCTCCGATGTGGGCATGGGTATTTGAGCAATTGGTTGCCTACGGTATCAAGAATTTCGTTTATATCGGATTGTATGGCAAAGTGAGCACGAAGCACGACAACGATGCCGTCTACGCAGTAACCAGGGCAATGCGGGACGAAGGTGTGTCGCATCATTACACGGAGAACAGTGATCCGTGGGCTTATCCAGACAAGGATTTGACAGACAGGCTGATCGAAAAGGGTGCTAAGCCGATTTCAATCTGGACAACCGATTGTATGTTTAGACAGACGCTGGCTGAGATTGATCACGCCAAAGAAAATAATATTGCTGGCTTCGAGATGGAATGTTCTGCTTTGTTTGCGATCGCCAAGGAGAAGGGTGTTAAAATTGCCTCCCTCCAGGTTATCAGTGACTATTATCTGGATGGTAAGTTTACCTCGATCTATGGTACGGATGTTTGCGCTAAAAACCTTGAGGGAGCAACGCGGATTGCGCTTGATGTTTTGGGAGTCGAAGCCAAAACAAAAAACGGTCAAGGCTGACCGCTTTTTGAGGTGATATTAGTACAACTTTGCGATTGTGATTTCCTGGGTGTAGCTTTTCCTGACTGTCCTTGGTACTGCCATAGCCTCTTTTACCTTTAGTACGATCTCAGCAGGAAGAGTGCTTGCCTTGCCAAAGAATGATGATATGCCGTAACGTTCGGCAACAGAGGTAAACTCCTCTTTCGGATAGGCAGTTAGAACGATGACTGGGATCTGGGCAGTCTTTGGAATGCTTCGCAGAACTCGCAAGACGCCTAAACCACCACGGTTGGGCATGAAGAGATCAAGAATGATCAAATCAGGCTTGTGGTGGAGTATCTTCTCAAGTCCGACAACACCATCATTGGCCCAGACAACATCGTAGCCCTCTGTGTCCAGTCTTTCGCCATACATCTGGGCGATAGTCCAATCATCATCGATGATAAGAATTTTTCTATTTTTTCTAGTTTTCTTTTTCATAATAATCAAAACGACTAGGCCATACTGGCCCGATAGTCAAATAGTAGCTTAACGCAACACTGTACATTTTATCACTCAGTTTGTCAACAGCATCGAAGTACAAAATTAAAAGCGCTAACCGAAGTAGCGCTTTTAATTTTAATAGCAGTGCTAGCCCAGTATTTGTTTGGTAATTTCGGCAATCTTGCTCGGCTCAGTCTCAACCTTAACAAAATAGTCAGCAGCACCAAGCGCTTTAGCTTTATCGGCAGAAGCTTCCTTGGGAAGATTGGTTAGAAGAACAACCGGAATGGTGGTCGTCTCCTTGTCATCCTTCAGCTTGCCCAAGACGTCAAGTCCGTTCAGTTGCGGCATAATGATATCGAGATAAATCAAATCTGGCTTTTCCCTTTTTGCAGTCTCAAAGCCCTCGTTGCCATTATGAGCGGTTATAACCTCGAATTCATCCTGTAGCACGACCGAATACATTTTTAATATTGCTTCTTCGTCGTCGACGATTAATACCTTTTTCATATACTCCTCTAATAGTTAGTTGCCGGCAGAGACACGACAAAGGTTGTGCCTTTATTTAGAACACTTCTGATCGCCAGCGTCCCGCCGTGCTTTTCGATTATTGTCTTGGCAATGAAGACGCCCAGACCTGTGCCCTGGTGGTCGGCATCAATCGCTTGTTGCGTTCTATAAAACTTTTCGCCAATACGCTCTATTTCCTCTGGGGCGATACCGATGCCGCTATCTTTGATTTGAAAGACAATATTGCCAGCCTCTCTGTTGACGGATAGTTCGACCTTGCCTTTTTGAGTGTATTTTATGGCGTTACTGGTGATATTTGATAGTGCTTGAATTAACTTTTCTTGGTCAGCGTAAACCAATAGGTCCTTCTTGGGTTGCATGCAAATTAGATCGATATTTTTCTTCTTGGCAAAAGAGCCAAATGTGTCCATAATCTTTTTTATTATCTCAGCGACGTTGACATCACTCTTCTCCAACTTGATTTTATTTTGCTCAATCCGTGAGATAGATAGAAGATTGTTCGTGAGGTCGATCATCTTTTTGAGTGCCGATACAATTTCATTAATGTAATTCATCTGAGTTTCAGTTACTTTTCCCGCCTTGCCCTCCTTGATCAGAGAGACGTAGCCTTGAATGATAGAGAGCGGGGTGTTGAGCTGGTGAGAGGTGATCGCAATAAACTCTTTGTCTCTTCGCACGAGTTCGTTCTCATATGTGATGTCGCGAATGATTGCCATGCCGCTTATGTTGTTCTTGCCGGGATCAGAGATCAAGGTGTAGCTTGCTTCGACATCAATTTCTCTGCCCTGCTTGGTCATGAGGGTGTTTCTGATGTAGGGCTTCTTGTGGAGAGAGCGAGAGATGAACATCGCATCTGGAAGCAAGCTGTTGCTGTTGTCGCCGGAAAACTTTAATAGTTCTTGAGCATTTTTTCCGATAGCCTCATTCTTGGAGTAGCCGGTGATTTTTTCTAGTCCCGGAGAGAAGTCGGTGATGATCTGGTCGTTGTCGAGGATAAGAATGCCGTCAGCGGAATTGTCGAAGATCAGGCTAATGGTTTTTTGATGAGCAGAGATCTCCTTCTGTTTTTGGGCAATTTCCAAAGTTTTTTCCTGGCTCTCGCGATAAAGCCGACGACTCTTCAGATACCAGAATATTGCTGCTACGCCTGAGGTGGCGAAGATGTATCGAAGCAGGTTTTCGGCCGTATACCATGGGAAGAAAGAGACAACGATAAGTGTCATCAAGATGACGACCGACCAGGTGGCCGCTTCCCAAAAAGAGATGCGCAACTTATACATTATCCTCCTTTGAATATTAAACCAATTATACGGGGTAAGGCACCGCTAGGGCAAGTGGTTGTGCTCCGGCGTCTTATTATGTCAGGCTCATTGATCTTTTGTATCTCGGTCATCGTAATTTAGGGCGGGGGATTTGTTGCTTGTCGGGTAAATCTGGTAAAATAGCGATAAGCAGATAAGCTAGTAGGCTGGTAAGTCAGCCACAGGATTCAGTGCAGCTTACTTGCTTATACTCTTACTAGTTGACGGAGGCCCGATGAGGCGGAGGGGATCGGCGCTCATTATCACTATTTTTCTTCTGACCGCAATCGGCGGCACTGTTTTTGGTTTGAGTCGGCTTCTCTTTGCTGAGAGCACTATCTCATCGATTTACGAGAGTGGCATCGTTGCCTATTACTCAGCTGAGTCCGGCATCGAGGAGAGCTTCTTGCGTTACCGCTACGATCGCGACACGGAGGTCCCATTTGATGATCTAGCTTACAACAGAAATGAATTTACTCGAAGTAATCTTTCTGATGGCAGCCAACCCAATGTAGCCCTGCCCCTTGATGTGAGCAAAGCCTATTATGATCTGAAGCTTGGTTCTCGCTCGGTTGCGCACGGCAATGTTAACAAGATTATCTCTATTCCCTTCACTCTAACTGCCGCTGACGATAAGAACTATGGCGAACACCGGTTTGCCCCCTACCGGATTCTAAAGGATGAGGCTAAAAAGTTTAAGGTGAATTTATCTACGAGCGATATTCAGTTTTTTTTCAGGCCGATTGCCTCGTCAAGCGATTCCGGTACCACACTTGACAGTCGATGCGTCTTGCTGGAGATGAAGCTGACCGGCAAACAGGGCGGCAACCTTGAGGAGCACAAACTTATGTTTTATAACAATAGCGCTGTTTGCAACGGTATTAATTCTAATATTGATCCATCATCAAGGATAAATTATACTCTGCATCCTACCAATGGATATGCCCCGATAAACGGTATCAAGGCTAAATTTATGCTTAAAGGAATGGGTGATATGTTGGACCCGGAGGCGGAGCTGTCAGTCAAGCCGATCGGAGCGGATATTGCTTTTGCCTTTAGAGACATGAACAATCCAACAGGGATTGGATTGCCAATATATGGACCATATACCCACGTTGAGTCGACCGGTTACTTCAACGGAACTAGTCGAAAGTTGACCGCAGATATTGATCGCCAATCGGGAACGTTATATGATCTATTTGACTACGTAGTTTACAAAGCAAACTAGGAGGTATTGATGGCAAAGATTCTGGTTGTTGATGACGATATGATCTTGCGCGAAATGTATGAAGCTCGGCTCAAGGAGGGCGGCTACGAGATCATCTCCGCCTCTGATGGAGAGGAAGCACTCCAAAAGGCATCGAGCGAGAAGCCAAGTGTTATTCTTCTGGATATTATGATGCCGAAGGTTAACGGCATTGATGTCATGAAGAAACTGCGCGAGGATGAGGAGACTGCCGGTATCCCGGTAATTCTATTGACCGCCCTTGTTCGCGAGATCGATAAGGTCAAGGAGATGATGAGAGATACCGATGCTTATCTCATCAAAAGTGAGGTCATGCCCGGGGAAGTGGTTGAGAAGATCGAGAGTGCGCTAAAATCGGCAGGCGTGGCCAAAAAGACAGTGGCTTAGTTCTGTCTTAATTTTGCGATTAGAAGCAGCCCTAGGCAGGGTTTCTTCTTTTTTGCGTACTTATTTGTATGGCGAAAACGGGTTGTTTCGGCCGAAACCAGCGGTCGAGGTTGAAAGTGGGGATTTGGTTTCTTGTACATTTGTCGCCCGTGAATAAGCGTCTTGTTTGATTGAGAGCGCGCTGTCTGAGCTTGCCTTTTGTTTGCTGGGGACTATCGGCGTCGAGTTTTTCCAATAAAATACTGCTGCTGCGATCAGCACAAGCATCAGCGCTCCATAGATAGCATTGTTTTTAATTTTACTTAGCATATATCACTCCACTGATCTTAAAAGTGACTCCATCGCCACCACTTGAGCTAATATTTACCAATGAAACAAGGTTGAATCGCTCAAGCTGTTCCATGCCGTCAACGAAACGCTTGAAGTTGTCATACGAGGCGCTGGCATCAAATGAAAATCGTATGCCCTCTTCGCTCTTGCCCTTCTTGCTGGTGCTGGTGTTCACTGCTTCGCTATCGGCCTTGGTTTCCTTGTTCTCACTGGTCTTGGCCTCTTTCTTTGTGCTTTCGGTTATCGTGATATTGTTCAGGACTAAATTGTTTTTACTGGCAAGCGCTTCTGTCTGGATGATATAGCTTGATATTTCGTTGCTGTCCGGCCAGAGCTTATTAATTCGCTCTGCCTTAGCGCTAACATCCTTTTCGTTCTTTTTGACCCTTTTTAATTGTTCGACTTCCACCTGAACGCTTGTTTGGCCTTCCAGAGCCTTGGTTATTTTCTTTCGGTTCGTGGCGAATACGCGAACTTGCGGAGAAAGCACAAATTGAATTATTGCCGTCATTATTACGGTTGTTACTACAAGCAGGACGATTGTTTTTTTGTATGAGCTAATCATCATTTATTTTTCTCCAGCTCGAACTTTAAGGCAAAGGAGTAATTGTTCTCATCTGGATTGAAGGACGAAGAGGAAAAGGTGACATTTTTGAAGAACGGTGAAGCCTCTAGTTTGTCCTTGAACAGAACAACGTCATAGCGGCTTTCAGCTTTTCCAACTGTATTAATGATCTTGGAATCGTGGGATAGGTCCATAGTGCGAATTGTGACTTGAGCTGGAGTAAGGATCTCTATTTCAGCGATTATGACACTCCACAAAACGCGGTTATTGTCTATCTGGCTGATTTTGTCTAACTTGCTGTTGGTCTTAGTTATTTTTTCCTTGATCTCTGAGTATGCTTTTGCTTCTGTCTTGTACGCCTCTGTGCGTGCGATCACTTGGTCGAGTTCATTTTTATTCACAATATTGAAGGAAAAGAGCACCCCGCTTAAAACCAGGATCATGGCGGCGAGATAAATCAGGCCAAGCAAAACTGAGCGAAGCTTTTTTTCAACGCCTTTCTGTTTCTTTAATTTTGGTGGCAGTAAATTAATGGACATGATATTGGTGTGAAAGTACTAAGTGTCCCACCAGGGGCTCCTTTGTGGGGCGAAAGGAGTCGCATTGTTGCAATGGGATCCCTCGACTCGCAAGCCTCACTTGCTCGGGATGACACTGCGTGTTACTTAGTGCTTAGAACTTTCGCCCTTTCACACTCTGATTTATTCATATTCTCCTCTTAGCGCCAGGCCGAATGCTGTTGTGTATTCTGGCCCAAGCTCGTCTTCGCCGTGAAGTTGTGGCCTAGCAATCTCAACCTTAATTTTACTCTCGTTTTCAAATATTTTATCTATGCCTGGAATGCAGGCGCCTGATCCGCATAGCAAAATTTTACTAATTGGTTTTGGTTGATAATCGCGATTTTGATGATAGCGTATGGCGGTTACTACCTCGTCAATAATCGGAAGCAAATGGTGAAAATCACCCGCTTTGGTGCTCTCGGCTATCTGGTTGTTGCCAGCGCTGACAGTCGTTGTCAGCCTAAGCTTATTTCCGTCCCAAATCGATATTCTGGTGATTTCCGTCCCAATCTCGGCTATCAGTACTCCTTCAGTGAAATCATGCGGCAAAAGGGCTCTGCCGACTGCCAGAGCTTTTGGTTCAAGGGCAGTTAATTCAAATCCTGCCAACTGGGCAACCTCGACGTACTCTTCGACTAAGCGTTTTGGTGACGCGACGATAAGGATGTCTGCAAGCGGTTGGTCTGGTCTGGTGATGAGCACCTCGAAGTCAAGATAGACGTGTTCGATAGGTATGGGCAAGAACTGAGCTGCTTCCATCGGTACAGCTTTTTCGTATTCACCTTCCTCCATCTTTGGTAGTTGAATTGTCTTGGAGAAGACAAACGTTTCTGGCAGTGCAGAGACAATTTTTCTGGCCTTGATCGAGGCTGGTTTTGCCTCCTCGCAAGCTTTTGCAATTAGCTGCGCAGTGGCCTTTTTGTCCTTGAAGTGGTCTCGCTCCAGTATGCGCTCTGGTAGAGAAATATTGCTTAAGCCGCGCAGAGAAACTTTGCCGCCGCCCTTGTTGAGCTCGACAAGCTTCAGCGTTTCAAAGCCGATATCAAGACCCACAATTGAATTTTCAGAGAAGGGAAGAAACATACGTCTCCAAATAATGGTGTAAAAAGCCTGCCCGCAGTCGCTTCGCTCCAGGCGATGCAGGCGGGCGCAAGGTGTCAGAGCTGCTGCTTGAATCGATACTTGTCTTACTTTCGTCTTGCTAACTTTCGCCTAACATCTACATCGTATTTACTAATCCATAGATTGGCTGCAGAACAGATATGATGATGGCTGCTATCCCAACACCCAGAATAATGACTAACAGTGGTTCAAGCATTGTTGATAAATTTGTTGTTATGGAGTCGACATCCCTGTCGAAGAAGTCGGCCAAGCTGTCAAAAACCTCTCCGATGTTGCCGGACTTTTCGCCAACAGAGGCTAGCTGCATAATCATTGCCGGAAATAGCGGGCTCTCTCCGAACGCCTTCGAGATTGTTTGCCCATTTTTTACTCTGTCGGCAACCTTCACAACCTCTCTTTCGTAGACGGAGTTTCCGATTACATTGCTCGACACCCGCAGCGCCTCAAGCACTGGTAGGCCGGCGTTTGATAAAGCAGCAAAGGTACGAGTCAAGCGAGCCAGGTACGACTTTCTGAGCAAGAGTCCGATAACCGGTATTTTCAGTAAAAAACGATCAAAGAATCTCTTGCCTTGGGCTGTTTTGAGCCAACGGGATATTAAGACAATTGCCACAATGATAAACGCCAGAGTAAAAACGCCATAGCTTCGTGTAAATTTACTAGCCCCAATCACGATGCGGGTAGAAAGGGGAAGCTCGGCACCAACATCGTCAAATATTTGTTGCAGTTGCGGGATAATCGCGTTTAGAATCAAAACCATCACGCCAATCAGCGCAGTGAGAATAAACAGTGGGTAGGATAGGGCGCCCTTCACCTTTCTATTTACCTCAAAGTCTTTCTGAAGTTGACCAGACAGACGTTGCAGGACTTTGTCTAGTTGGCCCGTCTTCTCTCCGGATCGTACCAGGTTGACGTATACTTCGCTGAAAGTTTTGGGGAATTTGGCCAGTGCGTCCGAAAGAAGTGATCCCGTTTCCACACTAGCCACAACTTGCGAGAGTTCGGAGGCAAATCTTTTGTTTTCGGTTTCTTCCTGGAGAGATGTGATCGCATCAACGAGCGGTAAGCCTGATCTGACCATAATCTCCAATTGCTGAGTAAAGATAATTCTCTCCTTGAGCGGAACACGGCGTTGCCAAATCGCTCTTGGGGATTTTTTGGTCTTGAGGTCCAGCAGGAAAAGGGCCTTGGCGCGGAGAGCGTTCGCAGCCGAGATTTCAGACGCTGCTTCTAGCGTGCCTTTTATAATATTTCCCTTGTCATCTTTTGCGCTGTAGGTGTATTGCATGATAAATGGTGTAAGGCCTGCCCGCAGTCGCTTCGCTCCAGACGATGCAGGCGGGCGTAAGTGTGAAAGGCGTAAGGCGTAAGAGAACCACATTCTTTCTTGACCGCATCTTTTTCGCCTGGTGCCTTGCTAACTTTTGCCTTTATTAATCTTTTGTTACTCTCCAAACCTCTTCCAGCGAGGTTTTGCCTTCAAGGGACTTAATTATTCCGTCTTGAATCATTGTTACCATCCCGTCCTCGATTGCCTTGGTCTGAATCTCTCCCGAGGAGACCTTGCGCAGAACCAAATCTCTGACTGTCTCGGTAACACTTAGGACCTCGAATATGCCGATTCTGCCACGATAGCCTGTGTTGTCGCAGGATTTGCAACCCTTTCCCTTATAGAAAACAAGCTCCTTGCTGGACATTTCCTTCTTTTCTTTTTCGGGCATAGTGTCGATAATTTTTTTGACGCTCTCTATCTCTGCTTCAGGAATCGCATCTTTCTCCTTGCACTCATCGCATATCTTTCTGGCGAGGCGTTGTCCGATAATGACATTGACCGAGGAGGTAAGAAGAAATGGCTCGACACCCATATCTATTAATCGCGGTGCTGCGCCGGCAGCATCATTGGTGTGGAGAGTGGAGAGGACAACGTGGCCGGTCAGGGCGGCCTGAACCGCCATCTCGGCTGTGTCCATGTCTCTAATTTCCCCGATCATAATAATATCCGGATCCTGCCTGACTATTGAGCGCAATCCTGATGCAAAAGTGTAGTCTATGTTGGAGTTAACCTGGCTCTGGTTAATGCCTGGCATCTGGTACTCGATCGGGTCTTCGAGAGTGACGATATTAACGCCCTCGGCAAAAAGCTTATCAATCAGGGCGTAAAGAGTAGTGGTTTTACCTGATCCCGTTGGGCCAGTCACCAGGATCATGCCATGTGATTTTTCTAGATTTTGAGTTAGCGCGTCGAGGCCCATGCCCTGAAGACCAAGTTGCTCAACTGTTAAAACTCCAGAGGCCTTATCTAGGATTCTCATGACAATTTTTTCGCCGTAAGCCGTGGGGAGAGTGGAGACACGAAAATCTACTCTTCTGTTGTCGATGCTTATGCTAAATCGTCCGTCTTGAGGCAAGCGTTGCTCGTCAATCTTTATGTTGGATAGGATCTTTATCCTGGAGGAGACTGACAGCTGAATATCTTTTGGTAAAGTTAACTTTTTGTGTAAAACGCCATCAATTCTGAAGCGGACCTGAACCTCATTCTCTAGTGGTTCAATATGTACGTCCGAGGCCTTATCTCGAATCGCGCGCCTGAGGAGAGAATTGACAATCCTTGCTGTTGGAGCATCGTCGGCAACCGTAAGATTTGCTGCCTTGCCGTTGTCTGTTTTGTTGTTCTCCTCCTCTTCGGTGTTCACTTCTTCGATAGCTTCCAGGACTTCTGACTCTAGTCCTTGGTATTGGTCTAGCACATGGTTGATGTCGGCTTGTGTGCCAAGCCTCACTTTTAGCGGCTTTTGGGCATACTTCTTGATTAACTCTTTCGCCTCGATGTCCTCGGGATCTGTCATGGCAACGACAAGCTCGTTATCGTTCTCCTCGACTGGCACGACTCCGTAGTGGCGAGCAATTTTCTCAGGGATTTTTTGTAGAATTTCTTTGGGAACAATCGCTTTGGATAGATCTATATACGAGATCTCCATCGGATTAGATGGAAATGGCGCAATGGGTTTTTCGATGGGTGTCTGATCATTGTTTGTCTGAACTGAAACTGTCTCGCCCTGAGGATGACTGGCAAGACCGGCTCCAGCGCTTTGTTCCGCAGTGGCTTGCACTGCCATAGTTTCCGGTTTGCTGGCGGGATCGAATACGCCTGAATCAACCAGTGAGACTTTCTGGGTGTCTTTGTTTTGGTTGTCTATGTGACCAATTGTTGGGGTAGATGATTCCTGGTCTTTAGAGCGATTAAAGAGCTTGCTCCAAAATGGCTTGCTTCTGTCTTTGGGGACCCTGATTGCGCCATTAAAAGTTGTCTCTTCTTTGCTGCCGTCCTGCATTAACTCTTCATAGATGTTGATATTTTTGTTTTTCTGTTCGGGGTTAATTTCTGCCCCGACAATGTTTTTGGCGTTTCGGCTGGAGAGACGGATTGGTACGATGGTTTCATCGGAGTCTGGTGTTTCATCGCGAACCGTTCTCGTAGTGTTGTTGCTCGCTACGATGGTACCGGACGGAACTTCTTTGTTGGTTGATTTTAGTGCGTGGAGCGTTGGCGAACCCTTGGTTTCACCGGATCTGACCAAACTCTTTATATTCTCTGATGGCATCCATTTGGCTACGTTTGTTGGTAACATTATCATTTTTTTAGCCAGGCCAAGCTTGGGATGGATGATGACCTTTGAGGGATAGTGGACGGTGTAAAACGAACCAAAGTTAGAATAGACGACTCTGTCGCCTCGTTCTAAAGCTTCTGTAATGGTGTCGCACAGGGCGGTAACCAACTTATCTGATTTGACCAGCGAAAAATCCGTCTTGTCCGCCACGGCCCTGACTAGCTCGCTCCGATTCATTTATTTCCCCTCCGACCCTCGCCAAGGTTACGGCCGGCAGGCCAAATTGGCGAAGTGTTGTCCCTCATAGCCCTGACCTGTTGGGGCGCAGTTGGACAATCGATATTGTCTAGTTAAATATACCATTTTTATTGGAAAAAAGACAGGATAATGAAGATAGGCGTAAGGGGAAAGGAGCGTGGTCAAGAATGTGATTTACTTACGCCCTTTGCCTATTGATCGACTTCCTGTGGATATGTATGGGGATAAGAGGGCTATGTTTTAGCTCACAAATATATCTTCAAGCCCAGCAGCAGATAATAGTACATCTGTTCACGAGACATCCCCTTTGCCCTTATAATACAGAGGCAAAGGGGATGTCCCCTACGAAAATACGAATAGGACAAAGTCGCATGTAAGCAAATTCGTAAGGCTTGTAGTTTTGTTTGATTTGCAATTAAGTAGGGAGCACCGGAGGTGCTGTGGCCTTATATCACAAATACCGTCCTCAAAACTTCTCTGATGTTATTGGTCAAGACCATGTTAGTTTGACTCTGCTTGAGGCTATCAAGAGCAGCAGTCTTTCTCATGCCTATCTTTTGACGGGACCGCGCGGAACAGGAAAGACAACTACCGCTCGCTTGCTTGCCAAGGCCTTTTGTTGTCAGAAAATTGAGGAAAACGGTAGGGGGGAGCCGTGCAATACGTGCGATCGCTGTCTTGAGATAGCGGCAGGCAAAGCGCTCGACGTTATTGAAATCGATGCCGCTTCACACACTAGCGTTGATGATGTCAGAGATATTATCGACAAGGCCAGACTGGCCCCGGCTGTGTCGAAGAAGAAAGTTTACATCATCGATGAAATTCATATGCTCTCAAAGAGTGCGTTTAATGCACTACTAAAGACCCTGGAGGAGCCGCCGTCTCATGTTGTCTTTATTATGGCGACGACAGAGGTGCAGAAGGTTCCGGCCACAATATTATCAAGGGCCCAGAGGTATGACTTTAAGCGAGTCAGTCACGGCGACATTGTCAAATATCTTAAGCGTGTTGCTGAAGGCGAGGCCATCAAAATAACGGACGGGGCACTTGACTTGATCGCTCGTGCAGCACAGGGCGGTCATAGGGATGCGATTAGTCTTTTTGAGCAGGTCGCAAGCCGCACCAAGGATATCGGCGTTGCCGATGTTGAAAGTGTTTTGGGTGTAGTGCGAGGGGAGGAGGTAGATAGCTTCCTGTGGACGATTTTTAATGGTCTCCCGGAGGAGGGATTAAAAATCGTCCACCGTCTCTATGAGAGCGGTGCGGAAATGACAGTGTTTAACCGACAGGTGATCGAAGGCCTGCGTCGCGTACTTCACTATCTTATCGGCGGTCAATCAATCCTGAATGAATCAAAAGAGGGACTGGAAAAGATCTCGAAGATTGCCGCAACGGTTTCGGTTGAGAGGGTTGTCGCTGCGCTAGAAATATTTATTGAAAAAGGTCGGGCGCTTAAAGATGTATCGATTCCAACACTGCCGCTAGAGATGGCTGTGGTTCAGATTGCAGCGAAGGTGGAAGGAGGAGAGGCAAGCAAGTCAGGCGAGACAAGAGCCGAAGCGCGACCTGTTGCGAGCACGACAAAGGCTGCAGCAGATACACTTCAGGCGAAACCAGCCGAGAAGAAAGAGGACAGAGAAGAAAACGGATCATCTCTCATACCGGAGAGCAAAGATGCCGGCCTGAAGGATGCTGTCGAAAGCCCAAAGACAGAGCCAAATGAATCAAACAAGGCATCCATTCCGACAGATGACCCGAAGAAGGTCATGGACAGTGCTGCTGCCACAGCGCCAGTGCTAGAAATGACAGATGATATTTGGCAGAGCATTATTGATCAAACCAAAAAGGAGAACGGTACATTGGCGGCGTTGCTTCGTGATGCACAACCATTATCTTTAAATGCTGGTCTTCTTACCCTGGGTGTCAAATTCAAATTTCACCAGGACCGTATCTCTGAGATAAAAAACCGGCAGATTCTTGAGGAGATAGCGGCCGCAATTCTTGGTGGGAGTTGCCGGATACTGTGCGAGATTAATACTCCAAAGCCCAAGGAGAAAAAGCCCGTCGCGGATGATGAGTTACAGAAGGTGGCAGAGCAGGTTTTTGAAGTTGCAAGCTGATGTTTGTGTGCCGCAGTTCGTATTTTAGTATTTTAGTATCAGGCGAAAACATCAAACTTTTTTCAGTGCCTTGTGTGTTACATGAGACGATACACGAGCTACGAGATACGAAATACCTGATACCTGCTGTGAATGTTATTGAGTCCAAGTACGTTATTCGAAAAGGACGGGCGAATGCCAAGGGGTAATGCAAAAAATTTTGATCGAGATGGCGAGAGCCAAAAGAAGGCAGCCTTTTCTGGTGTTCGCATCCCGCCCCAGAGCACGGAAGCAGAGAGGAGTGTTTTGGGTGCGATCCTGCTCGATAAAGACGCGATTATCAAGGTTGCCGATATGGTTACCCCTCCTGACTATTACGAGGATCGCCATGCCATTATCTTTGAAGCCATGCTTCGATTATTCGAAAAGCGTATGCCGATTGATATTGTCACTCTCTCAGAGACACTGGAGAACGAGGGCAAAATCAAGGAAGTCGGCGGTTCGAGCTATTTGGCCGAAATAGTTAATGGCACTCCCTCCGCGACCAACATCACTCACTATGCACAGATCGTCAGAGACAAGGCAGTCTTGAGGCGATTGATTAGCGCTGGAAACAATATATCCGGATTAGGTTTCGACGAGGATGGGGAAATCGCTGAAACTCTAGATAGGGCAGAACAGTCTTTGTTTGCGGTCTCCCAAAAATTTTTGAAAGATAAATTCTTACCCATAAGAGATGTCCTAACCGAAGCATTTGAGCGTATCGACACTATTCATCGCGACAAGGACAAGGGTGCTATTCGCGGAGTCCCCAGCGGTTTCAAAGGTCTAGACACCAAGACAGCCGGTTTTCAAAAATCTGACCTTATTATTCTTGCCGCTCGCCCGTCTATGGGTAAAACCTCCTTTGCCCTTAACCTGGCCGAAAATGCAGCCATAGAAGAGAAGGTGCCTGTTGGTGTATTCTCTCTGGAAATGAGCAAGGAACAGCTTGTCGATCGTCTCTTGTCGTCCCAAGCTGGCGTTGACTCTTGGAAATTACGTACGGGCAATCTGTCCGATGAAGATTTTCCCAAGATTGGTTACGCTATGGGTGTTTTGTCCGAGGCGCCGATCTTTATCGATGACACTCCTGGGGCCAATGTTATGGAGGTTCGAGCCAAGGCGAGACGGCTGCAGATGGAGCATGGACTTGGTTTAATTATTATTGACTACTTGCAGTTGATGGAGGGGAAGTCCCGAAGCGATGGAAATCGCGTTCAGGAGATCTCTGAGATTTCTCGATCACTCAAAGGCTTGGCTCGCGAACTTAATGTGCCCGTTATTGCCCTCTCTCAGCTCTCACGTGCGGTTGAGCATCGAGACGACAAACGGCCGCAGCTTTCTGACCTGCGTGAATCCGGTTCTATCGAACAGGACGCTGATATCGTCATGTTCCTCTACCGCGAAGAGTACTACAAACCAGATACGGAGAAGAAGGGTATCACCGAGGTTCTCATCCGCAAGCACAGAAACGGCCCGACCGGCGAAGTCATGCTCTACTTTAATCCTGCTCAAATGCGTTTTGCTGATGTTGAGCTCCAGCGCAATCCGGATGGCTCCGCCCCGGTGATTGAGATGAATGTGGGGTAAAAGGCGCAAAGAGAGATACTCTGTAATCAGATGATATTTTTTGTTTACCCCTTGACTATGACGTAACGTTATAGTGCATGCTCTTGTTAAGATGAAATATACAATCAACAAGTTAGCCAAGATGGCTGGCGTAAGCGTGAGAACGCTCCACTACTATGACCAGATCGGTTTGCTCAAGCCATCGCATATTGGCGAGAATTTATATCGCTACTACGAGGAAAAAGATCTTTTGCGCTTGCAGCAGGTCCTCTTTTTTCGTGAGTTAGAATTTAAACTTGATGAGATTAAGCAGATACTGGATGACACTAATTTTGACATGCTTCAAGCCCTCAGCAGCCACGGGGAAGCGCTTAAAGCCGAGAGACATCGCTATGATCGGATGATTAACACAATTGAGAATACGATAAAGAAAATGACAGGAGAAAAAGGAATGAAAGACGAAGACCTATACGAGGGACTGACCAAAGAGCAGGTGCAGGAATATCAGGAGGAAGCAAGACAACGTTGGGGCAAGGACACTGTCGATCAGTCTGTTGCTCGGGTTAAATCCTGGAGCAAAGAAAAGCTCCAAAGCGTCAAAGATGAGGGTGGTGCAATTGTCAACGAGATAGCCGAAAAGATGAAGGCTGGCGTACCGCCAGAAGACGCCGAGGTGCGCAAGCTAGCTGGCCAGTATCACAGGTACATGAACAATTTCTATGATTGTTCTCTGGAGATTTTTGAAGGCTTAGCCAAGATGTACGTGGCAGACGAGCGATTCACCGCTAATTACGAGAAGATTGCTCCGGGCTTGGCTCAATACGTTTCCGGAGCCATGATCAATTATTGCAAACAATCAAAGGAACAAAAAAAGCCGGCGTGAACCGGCACGGTTGCACAGTCAAACCGACTATGCGCTGGGGGAAAGATAATCTTGGGGCTCGAAGGGGAGAGCTGTGCGATCAGTGACAATCTGATGAGTGAAATTATGATGAAGCAAACGCCGCTCTATCATCTTGGCGTCAATGGTGCCAAGTCCAATCATAATTCCTTTCTGCTTCTGGTGGCCAAACCATTCAGTAAGACGGCCATCTACAATCACCCTTATCTCTTCTTTACTCCAATCGCCCTTCGATCTCGTGATAACTGTAAATGAAGTGGCTTTTTGTGCCCGTTGGGCACGTTCGGCTGTCAGACGGTCAAGCATCAGCATTCACCTCCGGGAATGGTATACCAAAAGATGAGGATTTAATCAATATTGGACTAATTAAAAAAAGTGGGCGGAAGGCCGCCCACGGGGCTAGAAGTAGTACCGTTCGCCGGTGTCGGCACGCAAGCGGTAGACTACATGTGGTGAATCGAGATCACCTGCCAGTCGTGGTAGGAGCAGGTTGGCGGGAAGTGCCTTGGTGTTGCAGGTGCATGCCGGTATTGCCAGCATGTGCTCGGGTGCGACTGCGCCCATTGCTTGTAGCACGCGGCCGGTTTTTTCGTCGTCGAATGCGACTATGCCCGTCCGTTGCATCGTCCGCGCAGACTGATCCAGAATAGTGAATGACTGGTTTTTTGCATTGAAGACGATGACGCCCCAGCCCTCATCCCGGAACTTGAGGTGATCCTGCCAGCGGTAGCTAACGGCAGCGGCGACATTGACAACCACACGCTGTTTGAATGGTTCAGCCTCGGCTGCCGTGAGTGGCTGACCCATGTACATGGTCTTGCCACAAACGCTTCCTTGGTTTCGCCATAGACTGCTCGTGCGGCAGCCTCCTCCGCAGACTGAGAGGACGGCACAGTCCCGGCACTCATCTGGGAGAAGTTTTTGTTCTGCCCACCGGTTTGCACGTGACCAGCTCCGGGCATAGTTCGTGTGAACATTGCCGCCGAATTGGTCGAAGAACGGTGCTTGGATGCAGGCTCGGAAGTGGCCGTCCGGCGAGACAACGCCGAATGATCGGCCGGCCATGCAAACGCGCGGAGACAGGAATGACAGATATTCTGGCCATGTTGAGGGAAGCATCTGGCGCAGAATGCAGGGCGGAACCGGTAGCGTGGAGTCGATGCGTGCACCTTGCTCGCCAATTTCCTTCAGAAGCCGGAAATACGCTTGATGCTGATCCTCGGTGAGAAGGAAATCCTGGTGATGGTCTGACCCCCATGATGGCAGGAAGGGGGTGAATGCGATCGAACTGAATCCCTCCTTGAGCAGATAGGCGCCGACCATGCCGATGCGTCCGATGTTCTTGGCTGTGACGACAACGTTGGGTGTTACGGCGATGCCCTCAGAGCGCAGGGTAACCATGCCGCGCCATGTTTCTTCGAATGCGCCGTCGGCCCCAACGAGCTCATCGTGCAGTTTGCCCACGCCATGAAGCGAGGTGAGGGCCGATTTGAGCCCAGCTTGTGCCAACTGTTTGGCCACTCGTGGTGTTGCCAGTCTGGCATTGGTGTTAACGCTGATGTAACATCCGCCTTGTTTGTAGATGGCCATCACATCCAAGAGGTGATTGCCAACTAAGAGCGGTTCTCCTCCGGTCGGGCACACTGCCATGACACCATGCGCGACTGACATTTCGGCCACTGCCAAGTTTTGCCGGCGCGATTCTTGCCGTGGAGCGAATGATTTCTGGCATCGTTCGGGGTTGTAGCAGAAGCCGCAAGCATTATTGCAGGCGGTGGTCAGTTCGTGCTGCTGGATTATCGGTGCTGTCGTTTTCATTTCCATTTCTCCCTTGCGCATTTGCAAGAATCTGTCACAATAATACTGCTAATTGACAATATGTACAATGTGCCGTACAATTACGACAACACAAAAGGAGACAGATGATTCAACAATTGATCGAGAAACTTGGGTTTACTAAAAACGAGGCCCTGGTCTACTCTGCTCTGGTTGAGAAGTCGCCATCCGGTGCCTCGCTCATTGCCAGGAAGACTAATCTTTCTAGAAGCAGCGTCTACACCGCTCTGAGTGATTTGCAGTCCAAGGGTCTTGTCAGCACGACGTACAAGAACGAAGTAAAACAATTTATTGTCGAAGATTACAACGTGCTTGAACAAATGGTAGAGAAAGAGAAAGCCGCCATTGATCAGAAGTTTCAACTAGTTAAAAACCTCAAGGAACAGTTCAAAATACTCGGCAATCAAGATCTGTCCATTCCTCAAATTACTTTTTTTGAGGGGCAGGAAGGGCTTAAAAAAATCTATCTATCGATGTTGCGTCAGGCCAAGGAGAACGAGACGATGCTGATTCTGCGGGATGAGTTTGTCTGGAGCAAGGAATGGTCATTTGTTTTCGATCGGGAGTGGCACGATCTGGTCAAGCATTTCAAAGTTGAACGAGGCATCAAGACAAAATTGCTGATCAATGATTCAGCAACCGAGAGAGATAAAGCTAAGTACTACCAGACGCGCAATGCGCTGGAATTTCGTTTACTGCCAAAGAGCACAGTGATCAAAGAGTTTGCCATCTATGTTGTTGGAGATATGGTTAGCATACTTTCCTTCGAGAGCGGCGGTCTTGTCGGTATTCGCATAACAAATCAGCATTTGGCTGGCAATTTCTCGCAGATCTTTGCCTCATTGTGGCAGTGTTCTAGCGTGTAAACAGAACGTTGTGTTGGTGCTGTTTCTTGCAGGGGAGCTATTTTTCGTGTAAAATACGCTCAGATCTGTACCTGCGAGACCGGTACGGGAGGGGGGAAACACATGCGATTCATTCCATACTCCGATATTCGGGACAAACTGGTGCCATCTGTCGAAGATTTCGATCGGATTATCGATTTGGCGCGAGCGGCGATTGACCAAAACGAATATGTTTCTTGGGCAATCTTGGCCGGTTCGGCTGTCCGGCACATGCTCTCACCGGCTAGCGATATTGATCTTGTCGTTTGCCTGGGCAAGGGATTGCGCTCATTCGAGATTGTTGAGGCTTTAGCCCAGATCAGTGCAATCAGTGCCGATGCAGCAGAGCACGGTGTTCCATTTGAGCCCCATGTTGTGACGGAGGATGAGCTGGAAGCTGGCCTCCATACTCTTCGTCATGGCTATGCCAGACATCTCAATTGGGCTATTGCTAAGGGCGGCTTGATTAAGGGGTCAATAGATTGCGTACCGGGGTTGCCAGGTAATTCCCGCGACGACCTCATTGGCTATGTTGCTCGCAAGATTGACAAGGCGCGTGGCAACTTTATCCGTCAGCGAGGTAGCGGGATCGGTATCCGGGGCGATTCTTGGTACGACTGGCTTGGCGATATTCTGAGTGTTCACCGCCATGTGCTTTTCCGTTTTCAGGACATGTACGATATGCATGATTGCTTTGATCCGGATGTTTTGTTGCGGGATACTGGTGCGATCGAAGACTTTCTTCATCTGGATGCGATGCGGCTGGAATATGCTGTTTGCCTTGGGCAACAGCTTACTAACCCCAATCCTGCAGTGTGGTATGAGGTCGAGACGAGAGTTGCTGATTGTGGCATTGTCCTGCTTAGCTTTCTCGGCTCTATTGAGAACTATCTTGTTCGTACTGCTCCAGCCCCGATTTAAGCTCGCACCGATGCCCCTCTTCAGGGGCTTTTGTTTTAAAAGTTAGAGATCACAAGCGTTAGCTAATGCATTTGAGGCGCAGCAATCCCTTCCCTTGGTGTCATTTAGAGCCATTGGCGTGAACTGGCGAAGCCATTCCGAGCTTGCCGAGGGACCTTCCGCCGGGCGGAATGAATCAAAGCGAGAAATCCCGTCGCTAACGCGATGATGGGATCCTCACGTCACCTGCCAAATCGGCAGGTTCCTCAGGATGACACTTAAGATATGGTTGATCGGAGGTGGTGTAGCCACCACTGAAGCTCTGAATACAGCCTAAGAGATGTTTGTGGTAATGCGGTAAATAAATTTTGATAAATCAGACTATTGGTGCTCATTGAACTTTAGGTTTTGAAAGAAAAAAGGCACCCCACGGGGGGCGCCTAACAGAATGCGATACTATTCTTTCATCAAGACTAAGGCCTTGTTAATCAGATCAGTCGGGCCGAAGGGTTTGGTAATCGAATCCCGAGCGCCTGCCGCTTGGGCGGCATGGTCGTTCTCTTCGATGCCGCAAGAGGAGATAATCCTGGCATCGGGATCCATCTCAATAATCTTCTGAATCGCTTCGGTGCCGTCCATCCGCGGCATACACAGATCCATGAAAACAACATCAGGCTGGAACGCCCGATACCGTTCAACTGCCTCGATGCCATCGGCGGCAGTCGCCACCTCGAACCCGGCGAGCTCCAGGTTGAGCTTCATTAAGGCAATTATATGTCGTTCGTCGTCAACGACCAGGAACTTCTTGCCGCTCCCCGGCTTTGATTGGGAATCGACGCCGATGGCCGGAGTCCGCTTCGCAACCTGTTCAAGCCGCCTGAGCAAGAGTTCCTCGTCAACAGGAGCTAGCAATATAGAGATTGCTCCTGATCGAATGGTTGCTCTAAGATCGTTGGAGTCTCCAAAGCAAATGGCAACGATCCTGGCATCAGGATCAATCTCCACGATTTTCTCGATGGTTTCCGCTGTGTGAAGGGGTCCTTCAATGGTGACCAAAACGATGTCGGGTTTAACCCTGTTGAACTTTTCGGCCGCTCCGTCACTGCTGGCTATGGAGACAATAATGCCATGGTTAAGCAAAGTATCGACAAGGGGCAGATCGGATCTGCCTGTGCCTACGACCAGTACCTGCATTGTCTATCCTCCCTTGTGGATTGCCTCTTTGGCACTCATGTAATAACCGATTTTTGTCAGTCTGTCAATAGTTTTGTTACTCTTGGAAAATTACCAAAATATGGTTATAGTATCAGGGCGCAACGAGAGCGACATTCTGGAAGGGGGAATGCTTCGTGTATGGATCGGAGATGCTCTGTGGTTTGACTCATGACCTGAGAACGATTTTTTTGCGGCAGCCACGGCCCGATCAGGCTGAGCTCGCCTGGTTACTCTTGAGGGATCCATCATTGCACCCTGATTTCATGCTTGGTTATGAGGTTCCCAGCCTGGAAGAGTACATAGAGAGAGTTCATCGGGCCAAGGAGAATGAAAAAGGCATTCTCTGGTGGATATGCGTTGACGGTCAATTTGCCGGAGTGGTTGGTGCTTATCGGCTTGGTGTCAATGAAGTTGAGGGTCACAAGACTGGTAGACTTTATTATGCTGTATCGCCGGGTTTCCGCGGCCAGGGTGTGGCAACAGCTTCGGCCAGGAGGGCAATCAAATATATCTTTGAGACGAACCTTGCCACATTGCTCTTAGCTGAGGTTCTTGCTTCCAACCGTTCCAGCCGCCATATTCTTGAGCGTCTTGGTTTTGAGCTTTCGCCGATCATACCCGAGAGGTACGAGGAGGGTGGCCGGAGCTATGAGACTTGCCAGTATTTGCTTGAACCTACCAGATGATGGTTGGTTCGTTTCTATCGCCAGGGCTTATACCCTGGTTTTTAGTATCCGGCACTTGAGATGATTTGTTCGAGTAATTCTCGCGGATAGAGAGGCTTTTCTTCGGCTAGGGCCTGATGGAAGAGAACGGTCGAGGGCGTGAGTGCTGGGAGAGTGTTTATTTCAATGATAATGAGATCGCCGCGGTCAACTTGGAGAAAGGCGTCGATTCGAGAATAGCCCTTGATACCAAGACGATTTGATAATTTGCCAATCAACTCTTTCGTCCGGTTAATTGCTTTTTGACTGATAATTTCTTTTGGGGGAGGCGTGATGTTTATGCCTGTACCACCCTGAAATTTCTCTTCAACCGAAAGTATTTCGCCGGAGGCCACAGTCAGGCTTGGGTTGAGCGCAATTATCTCGTTGTCTTTTTCGATCACACCAATCGTTACCTCGATCCAGCCCCGACGTCGCTGATAGTTGAGCTTATTATTTCGAACAGAGATTTTGTCAGTAGTAACATATTCTTCGATCAAAAAGTCATGCGGCTGCTCTGTCGGCATCTCAATGTCATTCAATTGATGAGGGAGCGTGCCCTTGGGGATAGAAGGCCAGTTCTCCCTGATTGCTCGAATATAGTTCGCCAGGTCTTTGTGGTTGAAAAGGTGGGCAACACCAGAGGAACAGCCATCGGACTTGGGCTTAATCACGACAGAGTCAGCCTTGAGATCTTTCAGTATTTTTTTCCAGTAGTTGCTCAGTCCAAAATTATCAAAATGGATCAATTCGTCGGTGCTAACTGTGATGTAGTTTGCTGTATGTATGCCGGGAATGCCGCTCGCTTTGACTGCTTCGAGTGTCAGAGCCTTGTCAGCACATAGATTTGAAACTGTGGCATCTGGTCCATTGTATTTTGTGCCAAGTTTTTCGAATTGTTGCTGCAGGATACCGTTCTCACCCTCTCCGCCATGCAGGGCGTTGAAGACAAAGGAAGAGTTCTTGATAAAATTCTTGAGAGAGAGCTTCTGGGGTGCAAAGAGCGGCGCATCGCTCGATTCCGGGCTGAGACCAAGCCTAAATCTGACCCTGTTCTCCAGATAGCGCAAGCGCCTTTCACTCTTTGAGAATTTGCTGCAGTTCGTAGCAATCTCTTCGACTGTATGATTGAGTACAAGACTGTAAGGTAACTGCCAAACATTGTTTTCCCGATCGAGTAGATACGGTTTGGGAAGGTATTTTTTCGATTGTAAAAGTTTGAGCCAAGCATTGGTACCGCTTAAGAGGGAGACTTGGCGTTCTGATGTGTTGCCTCCGAAAAGGATATTGATCTCGCGACGCCTAGTTTTGGCTTGTGGTTGGCGCTCCGGAAAGTCAATGCTTTGCCGGCGGCAGGCGCTTTTGACGATATGGCGCAAGACACCTCTGTGGCTGAGCCCAACTCGCGAGGCCTGCTGGAAGAGAAAGCTGTGCTGCTCCATGCCACTAATTGGATTCAAATCAGAAAACCAGATCGAACCGTCTGATAATACCCAGCCGTCAAATCGTGCAAAATCAGACATCTTGGTGGCTGAAAAGATTTGTTCTGCCTGAATCTGGATTTGTTCGATCAGCTTGTTGGGAAAACGAGGTGGGCAGTGGTAGGTGACGTGGCGAGTGGGCAAATATTTTTTGCGGAAATCGAAAATTTGGTGCTCCGCATAATCAGCCTCAATCTCTGTCGGCAAGATAGCCACCGGTTGGCCAAAACGATTTTCGAGTACAATGGTAGTGAATTCTATACCCTCGGCGAACGGCTCTAGTACAACCCTGGTGTCAATGCGCTTAGAAAAAAGGTAGTTGGCCCTCTCGAGCGCCTCGATCGTATTACTGACCGGAAAAACACCCATACTTGATCCGCCGCTTGCTGGCTTGACGACGGCGTGCTTAATCTTGTTTGCCTCAAAAAATTTATCAATAATTTGCTTGTGGTCATGATGATAGATCTTGAGCAGCGCGGTCGGCATAACCTTGAAATCAAGATCCCCCAGAAGTTGGTGGGCGTTGAATTTATCAAAAACCTGCTTGCATGAAGTCGAGTCGGAGCCAACGAATGGAATCGAGTTTTTCTCCAGAAAACGTTGAATCCCGCCGTCTTCGCCGTATGTACCGTGCATGACAGGGAAGGCGATATCACACTCTCTCAGTCTGCGAATGAAGGAGATTTGGCTGAGTGGCTTGGCGGTCCGGCTAAGCTTAAAATCAAAATCAGAGGGCGTATTAGAGTAAAGCTGCGGCTTGGATAGACGATAAGCTCTTCTCTGTTGGTCAAGGTAGAACGGGACGATTTCAATGTTGTCGTCCTCCAAGTTATCCATGACCGATCGGGCGGAATTGAGGGAAATGCCTCGTTCAAGCGAGGGTCCGCCACAAATCAAGGCAATTTTGAATATATTTTGCATAACAAGTGATTGTAAATAAATGATTATCTGAGCTACAAATTACAGCAACAATCAGACCGCTGTCAATAATCTAAAAACTTTGCAAAATATGTTGCCAAAAAATGTTACTGCCAGGGAAGAGATTGTGTTCAATATACAAAAAGGCCCTGCCAAGAGCAGGGACCTGGGTGCAGCGGAAAATCAATGGGGAAGGCTTACGGCAACCACCATTGAGATGAGACAAATGCATGCCAATAGATATGCCGTAACTGTGATGCTTATTTCGCGCTGGGACAGGCACGGTGCCGACTGGCTGGCACGGAACGAGTCGACCTGATGAATCAGTGACATCGCTTCTGGATCATGGTCGTTCTCGGCCGAGGCTTTGATTTCTGCCAGCGCCGTGGTTTGATTGGACAGGCTCGACAGAAAACAGTGTTGCCTTAGTGCTTGCCGTGCCATGAGAGCAAGCAAAAGAAAAATCGGATGCTTGATAATCATAATTACCGCTATAATCACGCTCAGAGATAGGAGAACGCTCGCATCCATATTCATTGAACGCAGAATTACGCGAGCGACTCTGCCGCCATCAAGTGGAAAAATCGGCAGCAGATTAAAAAGATTGACCATCGCATTGATCCAAACCACAGTCTGCAGCGCCGGCGACAGCGTGAGCAACCAGGCTACCAGCAAGATGATGTTGAAGACCAGTCCAACGAGCGGGCCGGCGAGTGCAATGATAGCCTCGTCTCTATTGGATTGGACTTCCTCTTTAAGGAAACCAATCGCGCCAATGAATGGAATAACGACCATGCCTTGCGTCTCGTAACCGAGCTTTCTGGCAATGATAAGATGGCCCTGTTCGTGTACTACTAGCATCGAGAAGAATAGTGTTCCGACAGTTGCTCCAAGGATGTGGCACATAACCATCAGCGCGATTGCCGAGACAATGATAGGCCTCAAGTTAACGCGTTTGGCTGAACTGGCTAGGGACTTTTTCACTCTCTACTTGTTCCCCTCTCGTGTTATTCACCAAAGCGTGAATATAATAGCCTGAACTAGGGCGTATGTCAATCCGTGAATCAAAAAACTATCCTGCTCTCAGGTTGTCATCCTGAACTTGCCCGCCCTGAGCGAGACCGAAGGGATTCAGGATCCATAAAATAGTTATCGCGCCTGGATTCCAGATCAAGTCTGGAATGACGAAAGAAAAATAAATCTCAGAGACAATTAGTTTTTTGATTCATGGGGTGAGGCTGTGAATCAAAAAACCGCAACTGGGCTGTTGCGGCTAATGGGGGCGCCCTATTGGTAGGCATAGGCGAGCATGTGACTGCTTGCACCAACATCGCAGGCAAAACGCTCGAACTCTTCGCGAATGATTGCTTCAAATTGCTTGTTGCCAATCCAGCCTCGAACTTCTTTTTTGCCAATAGCCTCTCCGAAAAATCCGGAAGAGATGGCCATGATCAATCTCTTCTTGTTGCCAAGGGGAATGAATCTGAACAATCTCTTGCGTTCTATCTCGGTAACGTAAAAGAATGGCTGGCCGATCATCGGATATTCGAAGCCGTAATGAAGCTCATTTGGTGTCAGGGGTTGGATGCGGGCACAAAGCCGGTCGATTAACTGCATCAATGCGGGTGTCGGCTGATTGATGCTTTGCAGCTCAGAAAGGCGAACCATAAGCTCTCCTCTCTCGGGAATTAGTTCTTAAACTATCAGTTTGACTCTTGTATATCAACCCAAGTTGACAAATTGTTAGGTCCTGATTATACTTTCCTTGAGCTGGGGACTGCCGGAGAAGCAGGACCGCCAGCTGGTACGCACTCGACGGAGGGAGAAAAAACCTAAAGTGAGTGAAGAAAAAGGAAGAAAGAGACCGCTACTTTCCGAAGAGGTACTTTGCGACATCATTGAGCATGTGCCGGAGCGTCGGGCAGATGCTGTGGCCGATTTGATGGCTATACCCTTGCGCACAGGCGAGCCGCTCGGTGTTAAGTCGTGCACAACATTGATCAAGCATAGTCCGCCTAACCGGTGGCTGATCGCGCCTTTATTGCTCTCGCTCGTTGCAGACAAGCCGGAGGATTTGGATTGCATCTTTGATATCGTGGCTGACCCCGCTCTTTCTCGTCTAGCTGGCAGGAAGATTCTTGACATGGCGACTCAACATGGCCATAGGCGTTACGTCAAGGTTATTGAGAATGTTCTGGATCTTCGCGAAGAGGCTTTGGCGGCGCTGTTGCATGAGGGTGCCAGAGATGTTGTTGATCTAAATGCGATCTGGCGCTATGCGCAACGAAACCCGTCTTTACGTGAAGAAGCGTGGGTTAAGTTTATCGCTCATTGTGACGAATCTAGGCCATCTTCTTTCGCTTTTGGCCGAGTGTTGATTGAGGGTATAGAAGACCTGCCGGAGCGGGCCTGGCCCGAGTATGTCAAGCGCGACCCGCGTTCGGAAGATCTTCAACAGCGCCTTTCCCTCTTTCAGTTTCAAGACAGGATCTGGGATGAATTGGCCCGGCGCGGTTTCGACAAAGGGACTGATCTTGTCAAGATCATGTGTGAACATGTGCAGCTTCGTCAGCGCGCTTGGGCCGCACTGGTTGAGCTAATAAGCAGGGAGCGTCCGAGATATGGTCTCTGCAACATGGCCAACGGCTTGATTACCAATATCCCATCATGGTTGCAAGACATGGCAGCCAGGGAAATATTGGACAACAATCCAAGCAGGCATGAACTGGGGAGCCTCATGATCGTCTATCGGTATCGCACTGAGGCGGCTGATATATTGCTAAAAGGTGATTATGTCCTTGATAGGTGATTTGATTGAGTATTGTATTCTTTGCACTGTCGCCGGTACCCCGGCGGCTTTTTTGTAAAGAAAAAGCCGGCCGAAGGCTGGACAAGGGAGTGATTATATTGTATAAGACAGATGATCCTTGAGATCGGAATGGAGGGATCTGATGCAAGTCAAGCCGCTTGAGTTTGTGGCTGAAGATCTTGATCAGGAAATGACACTTGCTTATTGCCAACCAAACGGAATGATCATACATCTCGATGGACTTCCGGCCTTCAAGCAGTTTGCTAACTACTTTCCCGATGAAACTGTGAGTCGGCGTGGTTGCTATCGACCGGCCAAGATTGAGGTGAATCGCGGAGACAGTGTCTTGTCTGTGGCGAGTATTCATCATAGTGAAACTTCTCCGATTAAGCTCATGTTCTTTGGTTTTTCGGAGATTAATCCGAAGAAGGATGGCATACAAGCGACCGATTTCTTGCCTGCTTTATGGTTGCAGCCAGGGGACAGGGTTATCGTTGAAGTTACCCAGACGGGGAACCCTCTCTTTGATCGGAGTTTCGGTGCATTTCTTGCCTGGGAACTGATTTTGCGCCGGACCAGGCGGTGGCTGGAGAATAATGCTGTTCCTCAAGATTATGATGATATATTGACTAAGGCCGAGTCTCTCAAAGCTATCGGCGAGCTAACTCATCGTTGCCATCTTCGTTTTGCGGGGTATAACTCGTGAGATACCTGACCCTTTCGTATTGTGCCGCAACCCAGAGGTTGCGGTTTTTTGATCGTAAAGATTTGACTGTTTGGGATATGTTCGGCACAATGGGAGAAAGTAGAAGGTAGAAGGCATCATGAAAACAAGAGAACAAACTCGGGGCGAAGTTATCATATATCGATCTGGTGAGGATAGGCCGAAGATTGAGGTGAGATTACGGGATGATAATATCTGGCTTTCGCAAAAAGAAATTGCCGGTGTTTTTGGCACGGATCGTACTGTGATTACGCGCCACATCAACAACATTCTTAATTCCGGCGAAGTCGAAGAAAAAGGTAATGTGCAAAAAATGCACATTGCAAACTCCGATCGTCCGGTGAATTTTTATAGCTTAGATGTGATTATTTCAGTGGGCTATCGAGTCAACTCGAAGAAAGCGACCCAGTTTCGTATTTGGGCTAATGGAGTGCTTCGGGACTTTTTAATTAAAGGTTATGTTGTCAACCAGCAAAGATTGGTCGAGCAATCAGAAACGCTGAAAGAGCTGCAGGATGCTATCAGATTAATCCAATCAAAGGCGAAATTTGAGCTGCTTGACGGCCAGGAGAAGGAGCTGCTGGCGATTATCAGCGAATACGCTAAGTCACTGACTTTTCTCTATGAGTACGATGAGGATAAGCTGAAAGTTGGCAAAGGTAAAAAGGAGGCGTTCGCGCTAGATTATGAAAAATGCTGGTCAGTTGTTAGTAAACTAAAGCTTGAACTCTGCGGAAAACGGGAGGCCGGCGAGCTTTTTGGAAGTGAGTATCCTGACAAATTTGTCGGTATTTTGGGCAATCTGTATCAGTCATTCGGTGGTGAGGATCTTTACAAAAGCGTTGAGGAGAAAGCGGCTCACTTGCTTTATTTCGTCATCAAGGACCATCCCTTCTATGACGGCAACAAGCGGATTGCTTCGATGCTCTTTGTGTACTATTTGAACCAAAATGGTATAGTTAATATCGATCAGCGTGCTCTGGTTTCACTGGCCTTGCTTGTGGCTGTTTCTGGTCCGAGCGAGAAAGAGACTATGGTAAAGATTGTTGCAAATTTAATTAAATGAATGCTCCTCAATGAAAACATTAGTTTTGATAGACTCTAACGCCATCGTTCATCGGGCGTACCATGCCTTGCCCAAGAACCTCTCAAACAAGAAGGGCGAGTTGACCAACGTAACCTATGGCTTTGCTCTGGCCCTGATCAAAATCCTTGAGGAAATCAAACCAGACTATCTCGCTGCTTCTTTTGATTTGGCAGCACCGACTTTTCGTCATATCGAATACAAGGAATACAAAGCGACTCGAGTTAAGGCTGATCAGGAACTCTATGATCAGATTCCTCGGGTACGCGAGATGCTTGCCGCTTTTGGCATTCCGATCTATGCCGTCGAGGGCTTCGAGGCAGATGATGTAATTGGAACAATTGTTGAGTTTTGTAACGGCCACAATAAAAAGTGTCAGGTTCCAGGGGACGACTTAGTCGTGTACATTGCTTCGGGCGATCGTGATGTTTACCAACTTCTAAATGGCCATGTCAGGGTCTTGATGCTAAAGCATGGCTTTAGCGAGGCTGAAGTTTTTGACACCAGTCATCTCAAGGAAGTCTACAATCTTGAACCCAAAGATTTTATCGATTTGAAGGCCCTCATGGGGGACGCATCAGATAACATTCCCGGAATTCCTGGAATAGGACCTAAGACTGCGACTGAATTGCTTTTGAGGTTTGATACGCTGGAGAAAATATACCAAGAAATTGAGAAATCTCTTTCTGGACATCATTCTGAGCTCACTCGACAAGCTCAGGGTAAACTCCGCGAAGAATCTGGGTCGTCGCGGCGATCGCATGCGGCTTCGCCTAGATCCTTCACTGACGTTCAGGATGACAAAGGGGACGACGTTCAGGATAATAAAGAAGGAATAAGGGATGACATTCTAAAAGTAAAGGCAAAAGAGCTTGGCATTAAGGAACGCATTCTTAGACTTCTCATCGAATACAAGGATCAGGCTTTTATGTCGCAGCACCTCGCAACTATCCGGCGCGATGTGCCAATAGGGTTTGACCTTGAAGGCGCGCGTTGGGGGCAGTATGATAAGGACAAGTTGCGCCAGCTCTTTGAGGAGCTAGAATTCAGATCATTGCTGATGCGTTTCTCGAAGGGTTGGGCAGAAACCAAAGAACCAAAAAACCAAAGAACGGAAGAACAGGGGAAGAAAGATGATCAACTAAGATTGGAACTTTAATCGAGAATCTAAACTCCAAAGACTAGAACCTAAAATTTGGGGTCTGGGACCCTAGGGCCTAGTATTTCAAATCTATGTGGAAACACTTAACTGAAAAGGGCGTTATACTGCCCAAGATAACATCGGCAGAAATCAACAAACAAGTTGAGCCTGTTTTGCGTGAAATGGAGAAGGTCGGTGTTTTGATAGATTGCGATGTTTTGCGCCAATTGGAGGAAAATATCGAGGGGAAAATTGAGGGATTGGTTTCTGCCATTCACCACTTTGCCGGCGAGGAGTTCAATATCAATTCGCCGCAGCAATTATCAATTATTTTGTTTGAAAAACTTAATCTTCCAACTAAGGATTTGAAACGAACTAAGTCCGGTGTGTCGACTGGCGCCTCTGAGCTCATGAAGCTAATTGATCAGCATCCAATCGTCGAGCCGCTCCTGGGATATCGAGAGCTGGCCAAGCTTCTTTCGACTTATCTCAAGCCATTGCCTGAGATGGTGGGGAAGGACGGTAGGCTGCATACGACCTACGGACAGGAAACATCGACGGGACGACTGACTTCGGCAAACCCAAATTTGCAAAACATCCCTATCAAGGGGGATTGGGGAGCAGAGATCAGAAAGGCCTTCATCGCGCCAGAGGGGTCAAAGATTATTTCGGCCGATTATTCTCAAATCGAGCTTCGAATTGTTGCTTGCCTTGCCCAGGATCCGGTTATGCTCCAAGCCTTTGAGGGTGGGCGCGATGTCCATGCTGCGACTGCAGCGGAGATATTTGATACCCAAATTGATAAAGTAACCTCAGACCAGAGGCGCATCGCTAAAACGGTAAATTTTGGCGTGCTCTACGGCATGAGCCCATACGGACTGTCTGAGGCTCTCCGAATTAGCCGAGACAAAGCCATTCAATATATTCGGCGCTATTTTGAGACTCATATCGGTATCAAAAAGTATTGCGGAGACATGATCAAGCAGGCCAAAGACCAAGGTTACACCGAGACACTTTTTGGTTTTCGTCGTGAGTTTTCAAACATCAATTCGTTTAACCATAATGCCGCAGAGGCCGAGGAGAGAATGGCGGTCAATGCTCCTGTCCAGGGCAGCGCAGCAGAAGTTTTGAAGCTTGCGATGATTGAGTTAGGGAAAAGGGCTAAGGGCGGAGAACGGAAGTGGACGATGGTTCTGACAGTGCACGACGAGTTGATTTTTGAGGTTTTGGAAGATGGGGTCGTCGAGGCCATCAAAGAAATCAAAGAGGTGATGGAGAATGTTGTTGATCTCTGTGTACCGCTTGTGGTCGAGGCTGGGTCGGGCGACAACTGGGCGGATGCGAAGCATTAGAAGGCGTAAGCGTGAAAGGCTCAAGTGAGAGGTGCAAGAGAGCCACATATTTTTTCTCCTTGCTAACTTTCGCCTTACGCCTGAATATTATGTTTTATTTTTTCTACGGACAAAATACATTTGCGATCAACGAGAAGGTAAGAGAGATAGAACAACGCTTTCTCTCTGGGTCTGGCACTGAATACAGCTTAATTCGTCTTCAGGGAGCAACGCTAACCCAATCTCAATATTCCGAGGCGATCTTTGGCCTTGGATTTTTTAGCGACAAGAAATTAGTCGAGATCAAAGGTGCTTTGGCTGACTCTTCCGATCAGAATCTCAAAAAATTTATCTCTGAAACACTGCCCAAAATATCTGACTCCGTAGTAGTAATCTTTATCGAGGATGGCGAACCCGATAAGCGGGGCGCTCTGTATAAGCTATTAAATCAACCTAAGCGAAGCCAAAGGTTTCCTTTGCCCGAGGGGGTGGCGCTCAGGCACTGGATCAAGGGAAGGGTTGAGTCGCTTGGGGGACAGATTGATCCGCGGGCAGTTGCTAGGTTGGAGCAATTTCTCGGCTTTGATTTTTGGCGCCTTAACAGTGAAATCCAGAAACTTGTTCTCTACTGCCGGGCCAGGGAGAACTTGATAATCAAGTCGGAGGACGTTGATGAGCTCGTGCATCCAGAGACCACTCTGTCCGTATTCGAGCTGACTGACGCTCTTGGCGCGGGTAATATTAAGCGGGCATTTGCTGCCCTAAAAACCCTGACCACTCAAGGGGAGGACGAGATAAAAGTCTTCTCTCTCATCGTGTCGCACTTTCGAACGCTCCTAATAGTCTCCGACTTATCAAAGAAAGGTATGACCGAAAGAGAGATTCCTTCATCTGCTGCTGTCCATCCTTATGTGGTAAAGAAGGCACTTGTTTCATTGCGATTGATGGCCCCGGAAAGGCTGTGCTACATTTATCATTCTTTGGCTAGAACGGATTTGAGCATAAAAACAGGCGCGGTTGATCCGGCGACGGCTCTGGATTTATTATTGGCAACTATTGGTAAAAGTTCTGCTATAATTGATAAGAATTAAGTGCACAAGGATAGCGGACTAGCAAGCAGTAGAGCAGCAAGGCTGGTAATGCAGTAAGGGACTATAAATTATACCGCTCTACCGCTTTAGTGCTTTATTGCCAGATTTGCTAGATGTCTTGTATAGGAGGGAACTTGCTCGGGGGAATAGTAACCCGCTCGCAAAATGGTGGCTACTTTAGTTTTTACAAGCGAAAGTTCCTTTTCTTCTCGCTTGTTTTTGCTGTTGCAGGCATTATTTGGTGGTTATCCGCGCCGGACTACAAGGCTGATGAGGCAGTCGGCCTTCTTGGGCAGGAGGGTGCAAAACTGGAGATTCCGGTTGCAGTCACTGACGGTGGTCTTATCCTTATTGATGGTCATGCTGCCAAGAAAAGGGTTGATCTGCTCCCTGATGCCGATGAAGTTCGTTTGCCCATAGTCGATGAACCTGGCCGAAGCTATGATCTTGTTGAAATAACTCTGAGTTTACCAAAAACAGTTGCTTACGAGAGCGAATATGAAGTCTTGCCAATTCATGGGACCGGTGCTGGTACTGCAACTGTCATCGATGCCAGAACGATTAGTTATCGGGTTGTAGATGTTGGCAGCAAGGCGACTATTTCGATAGTCGCTAAATTGCCCAAGGGAACAGTCAAGCCAAGCTTGAAGCAGACTCTAGTCAACAATATTTCTGGTATAGACGTGAATGTTTGGGTTGGTCTGGGGGTTGTTCTGCCGACTGCCACCATAGTCATTTCAATTTTGTTAGTTTTTTATCAAAGAAGAAAGCAGAGAATAGACCAACCAGATAGGGAGATTACCGCACTGCCCATGGCTCTTCCTCCGGCGATAGTCGGTGTTCTCGTACATCAAACGGTTAGGCCTCGAGAGATTGCTGCTACGCTTGTCGACCTTGCGGTTCGCAGGGATATTATTATTCTCGATCGCGAGCGTGGATTCGCCTTTGGTAAGCACAAATTCGACCAGAGGCTTCTTGGGTACGAGAAAGTGCTTTTGTCCAAGATTTTCAATAAAAGTATTAGCTCCAACCGGGCGGAGATAGAGAAGAGAATCAACAGTCATTTCTATAGTCGCAAGATCTCAGTTGTTTCGGCTGGAATGTATATTTTAGCCACCAGGCTAGGATACTTCAAGACGAATCCCCAGAGTATCCATGCCAAGTATAAGCTTTTTGGTATCTTGTCCTTCTTTGTTGGTCTTGCTGGCTTTGCTCTTAGTTTGCTCTTTTTCAAAGATCCGCCGTTTATCGCCTTTTTCTGGCTCGGTATGATGGTTACCTCTCTGCTTGTAATCACTGTTGCCTCTCACATTCCAATTCGTACTCCTCTTGGCCAGGAGGTGCTCACTAATTGGCTGGCATTTAAAAAGTTTCTTTCGAACCCGGCTCCGATCCCTTATACTCCAGATGTTTGGAGAACGTTCGAGGAATATTTGCCGTACGCTATTGTCTTCGATTGCGAAGCGGCTTGGGCAAGAAGATTCTATGATCATAACTTTACGATCCCCGGTTGGTATACGACTGACAAAGATGGCTTGGATTTGGAGGACTTTTGTCTCTCCCTCTTTCCGATAATTTCGTATGTTAGCAGGAGCCTAATTGCTTTACGTGAGCCTGGATTTGAGTAAAGTCTTTAGGAGCATCTACTGCGAGTGGCGGGAAATTTTTCTTGTGTCTTATGACTAATGGAGAGCATGACATGACCTTTGTTAATCGAATTTTGTATGGCGGTGGAATCGTATTGGATTTAACGCGCTGGGTGGTCTTTGCATCTGTCTTGATTGTTGTTGTTAATACGTTCTGGCTTACCTTCTTCATCGTTGATGGTTTGTCGATGGAGCCAAATCTGCACAATAGGGAGTTGGTCCTGCTGCAGAAAAGCGCTTACCGGGGCGATGGCTTGCCTCAACGGGGAGAAGTCGCAGTGGTGCGGTATCCGGGTGATCCAGAGCACAAGCGTTATGTAAAAAGAGTGGTCGGGATGCCGGGAGAGAAAGTTAAGATCTCTGATGGCCGGGTCTATATTAATGGCACGAAGCTTAAGGAGCTCTATATTCCGGCGACTGTTATTACTGAGCCTGAAGGAGAGTGGCAGATTGGAACTGGCCAATATTTTCTAATGGGAGATAATCGGCCCAACTCCAATGATTCACGTTACTTCGGGCCGGTGGAAAAAAGATTCTTGGTGGGTAAGGCTCTGGCTATCATGTTCCCGCGGACAAGCACAATCGAAACAAAATAGTTCTCTGATCACAAAAAGAGCCCTGTTGAGGGGCTCTTTTTGTGTATGAGCAGAGCGAGTTGTCGTGATGTATTTATTTCTTGGCCTTGCTTGCCTTTGGAGCTGGGGGAGCAGTGTCAATTTTTACAGACTGCAAAGCAAGTCTTGATTTGATACGAGCAGCTTTGTTTGGATGCATGACATGCTTCTTGGCGGCCAAATCGACTTCGCGAAAAGCAGCAGACAAATCTTTTGCAATCTCGTTGCTTGAGTTCTTGATGCTGATCTTTGTCTTCTTGACAGCACTTTTGACCTTGGCTCGGACTTGATCGTTTTCTTCTTTGCGGCGAATCGAAACAAGAAGGGCCTTTTTGGCTGATTTTGTAACTGGCATTGAAAGAATTCCTCAGTTAGATTAAATTTACCTCCTTACAATAGCAGGAAATGGGAAATAAGTAAAGACTGTGTTGCAGCGATTTATAATAAAAAAAGCTGGCCTATTCCGGCCAGCCGTGGAAATGGGCGAAACGCCCAAACATCAAGCTCGCAGTGCTGCCCAGGCGGTATCTCGTCGCGAACGCGTCAAGCTCCGATCTTGTTCTTCTCTTGCCCTGGCTTGGTCACGCGCATCTCGAGCAGCAAGGACATGGTTGGCCCTTTCCTGTTCGCCACAGGCGTGAAGAACGGCGTACAAGTACTCAATCGAGTCCCCGGGTGAGAAGAAGTTTTTCTCAAGCACGAAATTGACGAAAGCGCGGCACGTTTGCAGATAGTTCGGGTCCTTCAAACACGTTATGAGGGAGATGATGCTTTTGTCAACAAGCATGATTCGATCGACACCGGCGTGCCTTTGGCAGATAAAATCAATCTGACTCGCCAATAGGTCAGTGGGGTAAGGTGGTTCGACTTTGTCCCATAAAAACGAGTCTGCCATTACAATGTTAGCATAACAAGGCAGGGCCGCCTCGTGCTCAGCTCTCGGTCGTAGCTTGCCGGCTATTTCATCATCAATGATCTGGCGCATTTTGACATCGGCACTGATTTTCCATTTGTGCGGAATGTCTGTGTCAAAGAGAAGGTGCCTGAACGGCCGATAACCGCTGGCGTCATCCATATTGTAGAAACAGGAGATTTCTCTCAGACAGAACATGCCAAATGCTGCCTGAGCGGCTGCATGGTCAACCGGAAGGTACTTGAGAGCCTGCAGCACATAACCTTGATGAATGCCCGCAGTATCGTCGTCCAGGGTGGCTTTGCCCTTCGACATGTTGTTGACTGCCTTAATCAATGTTGCCACAACGGCATGATCAACTCCCCTGATGTTAAGCGCACTCGAGACGGGATGAAGACCGGCTACTCTGCGCTCGTGCCAATAAACAGGTATGTCCTTTGTCGTTGGGGCAAGGGCAACGCTTAGCGCTCGTGCCTTAAAGCCCGGTCGTATTGACGGGGTGTTGAGCAATGTTTGCAAATCTCTCGGCTCGGGGTGAATTGCATCAACCCACTCTTTCCAAGCCTTGTTGTCTTCGGACCGGATCAAGCCGTCCCAGTCCCATGGACGTCTTCTCAGCATTTTGTTTCCTCCAAAACTGCACTCTGCTGGACTACTCTGTGTGCGTAGACAGCGAGGGCAATTTACGTGCGTAATTCTACACCCAATCGTCGCTAACGTCAAGACGCTGCTTGGCCAATAATACAGTCACAGCAAGAGAAAAATTGTCGTTATTTGACAACCAGGCTCGCCTTAGCTATATTGAAGTACTTTGAATGATAAAGGATTGAGCATGATGGAATTAACGCCGAAACAACAAGTCGTTAATATTTTGCGCAGTAAGCAAAAATTTCTTCTCTATACCCACAAGAGCCCTGACGGTGACGCCGTCGGTAGCCTTCTGGCACTTTTCCTTTCTTTAAAAAAACTCAACAAAGAGGCGATGGCTATCTGTAACGATGCCGCGCCAACAATTTTTAGTTATCTCTCTGATGTCGGTGTAATCAAGCAGGAGTTCAACGGGTCGCGCGATTTTGTCATTTCTGTCGATACCTCC
Organism: Patescibacteria group bacterium; assembly: GCA_041666325.1. Lineage (GTDB taxonomy): Bacteria > Patescibacteriota > UBA1384 > XYA2-FULL-43-10 > 1-14-0-10-43-13 > JBAYHC01. Next base: position 56,789 of record JBAYHC010000004.1, on the reverse strand, counting down.
AAGATAAAAGCCGACAAGCTTCTGTATAAGACGCGAGACAATTTTATCGATATCATTATCACGCCCGAGAACGGTCAGTTTGATCAAGGCATGGTCAGCTTCCCCTCGGGAAATTTTCAATATGAAGCAATTATTGTCCTTGATGCGACTGACCTGGAGCGATTGGGTTCGATTTACGAGAAGAATGCCGAGGCCTTTTATGAGTTACCAGTAGTGAATATTGACCACCATTCTGCCAATAGCCACTATGGCAAGATTAATCTGGTTGATATTACAGCTACCTCGACTTCGGAGATATTGGTCTCAGTTTTGGAGGCTTTGGCAGGAGATCCCAAGTTTATTGATGAACAGATTGCAACAGCGTTGTTGACTGGAATTATCGCCGATACAAACTCCTTCCAGAACGCGAACACGACACCCAAATCCCTGACAGTTGCAGCCCAATTGGTTGCGGCTGGGGCACACCAGCAAGATATTATTAAGAATGTATACAAGACCAAGCCTCTTTCAACCTTGCGGCTTTGGGGCCGGGCACTGTCCAATCTCCACGACGAGAAGGAAAATCATTTTGTTTGGTCCGAGCTCTACAAAAAGGACTATCTGGAGGTGGGTGCGACTGAAAGTGAGTCCAGTGGTGTTATTGATGAACTTCTAAAGACCGCTTCTGGAGTTGATTTTGCGCTTCTGCTCACAGAAAGAAATGGCGACGTTTATGGTTCTCTCCGGTCGGTCGACTCCTCGACTGATGTTTTGGAGATAGCAAAAGTATTTGATGGCGGCGGCCACCCAATGGCGGCAGCTTTTCAGGTTAACCGCACGACATTATTAGAGAGCTCGAATATGATAATTCAGCGTATTCGGGAATTTTATAAAGAGCGCAACAAGAGCTCTCAAGTTCGACCACCGGATGGCACTGCACCGATCATGAAGGTGGAGTAGACACTATCGACCGCTTTGTTGAACTCTTGGCAGCCAATATTTCGCTGTTACTAATGCTTTGAACACCTCTTGTTTTTTTGAGGCGAATGTTGTATTATTTCAACGTAGCCATGCTACGAACTAATTAATTTAGAGACCAGTTTCAGGAAACCAGTTCATAAAGTGAAAAGTTCATAAAGCTCATAAAGTTCTTAAATTTCGATGGAATATTACTTTATAAACCTTATAAACTTTACGAACTAGGTATCTCTTGGCTTGCTGGCCGAAAGGATGTGTAATGGCAAGGAAAGCAACGGAGGATGCAAAGAAAGTTAAGGGGGAGAAGGTTGATCTAATCAAGAAGTACCAGGGACATGAGGGAGACACGGGCTCAACTGAAGTGCAAATCGCTATTCTTACAAAAAAAGTTTCTGATCTAACAAAGCACCTGAAGGAACACAAAAAAGATTTTGATTCCCGAAGAGGTTTACTCATGATGGTTGGTAAGCGTCGCAGACTCTTGAACTATCTCAAGAAAACAAGCGAAGAGGGATACACAAAATTGATCTCCGATCTAGGCTTAAGGAAATAACTAACACAAGGAGCGGATAAGCTTTTAGGCATGTAAGCAGGTAAGTACGGCCAGGGAAGGATTGCTTACTTGCCCCACCAGGGGCCCCTTAGTGGGGCTTAGCAGCTTAATAGCTTAATTGCTGACAAGAATATGATAAAAGAGCGAGAATTCGATATCAAAAAGTATGAAGTCGACTTTGCCGGCAAGAAATTGCATCTTGAGACCGGCAAGTTGGCAGAGTTTGCTGACGGCTCGATTGTTGCCACTTGCAACGATACGGTTATTCTGGCTACGGTTGTGGTTGGCAAGGAACCGAGAGAGGGTGTCGATTTCTTCCCTCTTATGGTTGATTTTGAGGAACGTTTTTATGCTGCCGGCAAGATTTCGGGCAGCCGTTTTATTAAACGTGAAGGCCGGCCGTCTGATGCTGCTGTATTAGCTGCCAGAAAGATAGACCGCCCAATACGCCCATTGTTCCCTAAGAGTTTCCGTAATGACATTCAAATCATTATCACCGTATTGTCTTATGATGGCACTGTCGATCCCGACATGATGTCAATTGTTGCGGCTTCTGCTGCTCTCATGCAGACTAGCGCTCCATTCAAGGGGCCAATTGCAGCTTTGCAGGTCGGCATGATTGACGGCAAGCTTATTTATAACCCATCCGAAGAAGAGATTGAACAGTCTGTGCTTAATCTCTCTGTTGCCATGACGAAGGACCGGGTCATGATGCTCGAAGCTGAATCAAAAGAGGTTTCAGAAGAGATTATCTACGAGGCTATCGAGCAGGCGATCAAGCTCGCTAAGCCAATTATTGAAATTCAACACAAAATTGCCGAGGATCATGCCCGTGAAGTTGCGGCTGAATCCGATGAGGTTTCTGCGCTTCATGTCGATGTTTCGGCTATCGCCAGCGGTAAGATCAAGGAGGCACTTCAGGCAATGGATAAGGCTGACAGAGAGTCAAAACTCGCTTCCTACGAGTCCGAAGTTATGGAATCTCTCGAGGGCACATACAAACAATCAGAGATCAAGGGTGCCTTTGCCAAGATCGTTGAAAAAGAAGTAAGAAAGAGGATTCTTGAAGATGGTGTCCGTCCTGACGGTCGCAAGGTTGAGGAGATTCGTCCCATTTCAGTTGAGGTCGGCTTTTTGCCTCGAGCTCACGGATCAGCTCTTTTTACTCGCGGTCAAACCCAGGCTCTAACTGTGGCCACCTTGGCATCGCCGGGGATGGAACAGTTGATCGACACTATGGAGGGAGAGTCAACCAAGCGTTTTATGCATCACTATAATTTCCCGCCATATTCAACCGGCGAGGTCAAGCCCCTGAGAGGTGCTGGTCGGCGCGAAATCGGTCATGGTTACCTAGCCGAGAAGGCACTGAAGCCGGTTATCCCAAATCAGGAAGATTTTCCCTATACGATCAGACTCGTCTCAGAAATTTTGAGTTCAAATGGTTCTAGCTCAATGGCAGCTACTTGCGGTTCGACTCTGGCTCTGATGGATGCCGGCATTCAAATTGAGAAGCCGGTTACGGGTATTGCCATGGGCTTGGTTGCCAACGAAGATGCTTCTGAATATAAAATCCTGTCCGATCTTCAGGGTCTTGAGGACTTTGCCGGCGACATGGATTTCAAGGTAGCCGGTACTGCCGATGGCGTGACCGCTGTCCAGATGGACACGAAGATTTCAGGTTTGACCATGGATATTGTCAAGGATACATTCGCCCAGGCCAAGAAGGGCCGGCTTGAAATCCTAGAGGCCATTCTTAAGGTTATTCCGGAACCACGAAAAGAGCTCTCTAAATATGCGCCAAGAATCGAAGCAATCAAGATTAACCCAGATAAAATCGGCGAGTTGATCGGGCCAGGCGGTAAGACAATTAAGAAAATTGTCGACGAAGCTGGCGGCAAAGAGATTACATCGATCGACATAGAAGACGACGGTACTGTCATGGTCTCGTCAACTGATCCAGCCATGGGCGAGAAAGCAATTTCAATCATCAAGTCCATGATGCGCGAAATTATTCCCGGAGAGACGATTACGGGCGAAATTATCGAAATCAAAAAAGATAGAATGTCCGGCAAAGAAATCGGTGCCATCATGCGCATCACGCCACGAGTGGATGGAATGATTCATATCTCTCAAATCTCCGAAAAGAGAATTGAGAAGGTGTCAGATGTACTAAAGATCGGTGAAGTTGTTACTGCTAAGGTCGTCGAAGTCGACCCAGTCAAGGGCAGAATTAGCTTGACGCTGAAAAAGTAGAGGGAAGAAAGTAGAAGATGGAGGGGGGGGGCAGTTTGTTCTTGTTGCTGCCTTTCTACTTTCCACTCTTCTTGACATTCTTGTTTCTTTCTGATATCCTTTAATTAAATTTGCAGTAGCAAAATAGAACTCGATTTATTGTAGGGGTTCCCAAGGGTGAACTATAGCATTCTCAAAAATCATAGGGCGTAAGCAGTTATTATCTATTTTTATCGTCTGCAGATATATTATTAGAACTAAAGAATTGAACTCTAACCAGTTTTTCTGTTACAGTGACAGGCCCCCTTCGTCCCATTAAACCGGGGCCACGAGGGACTAACTGGAAGAAAGGATAAGTTATGGATACGAGAACTAAGGAATCAAGTCAGACATCAAGCCCCAGGAGGCCGTCGGCCGATTCTCGAAGTAAATCTTACTCAGTGCAGCGAAATGATCCAGCTGCCAAAAGAGGCAGCAGAGTCCGCACTGATGCACCCCGACACGACGCCAGGGGCAAAGTGGATGCCATCGAAAGACGTCCAAAAACCGAGGACAGAGAGCCTCGCTATACCGCTCAGACAGTTACGCCAGACAAGGCGAAAAGTTTTTTTGAGCCAAAATTGCGAATCATCCCGCTCGGCGGCGTTGAGGAGACTGGTGGTAAGAATACCACGGTTATTGAGTATAAGAACGATATACTTGTCATAGATATGGGCTTCATGTTTCCTGACGAAACAATGCCTGGTATCGATTATATTATTCCTGATGTGACTTATTTGGAGCAAAACAAGCACAAAATTCGAGGCTTACTTGTAACACACGGGCACCTCGATCACATCGGTGGAATCCCGTATGTCTATGAGCGAATCGGATCCCCGATTATCTACTCTGCACCGCTTTCTCTCGGCTTGATCAAAAGCAAGCTCGAGGAAGTTGGTATCATGAATGCCCGGATGCAGACACTCAAGGTCGGAGAGGACGTATTGCAGCTTGGGGCCTTCCGTGTTTCGACATTTCATTTAACTCACAGTATTCCGCAGGCGATGGGCTTTGCCATCGAAACACCTGAGGGCTTGATTGTTTACGCTACCGACTGGAAATTCGACCACACTCCAGCAGATGGCCGTCCAGCTGATTTTTCTGCTCTGGCAATGCTGGGAGCGCAAAAACCATTGGTCTTGTTTTCTGAATCAACTAACGTTGAGAAGCCCGGTGTTTCAATCTCTGAGAAAGAAATTGAAGATTCTTTGCACAAGTTGATCGAGTTCGCGCACGGTCGTGTGATCGTTTCGACTTTTTCGACTCTGATATCACGCATTCAGCAAGTTCTTAATGTGGCCAAGAAAAATCACCGCAAGGTTTGTTTTGTTGGCAGAAGTATGACCACGACTGCAGAGATTGCGATTTCACTCGAAGCGCTTATTGTCCCGTCGGACACTATTATTGATGTCAAAGATTTGAACCGATATCGTGATGACCAGGTGGTAATCGTCTGTACTGGTTCGCAGGGTGAGGATAAAGCTGCCCTAACACGAATCGCTGCTGGCGAGCACCGTCAGATCAAAATCAAGCATGGTGATCTTGTTATTCTCTCTTCGTCACCTATCCCTGGAAATGAACGAAGCGTCTCCGGGTTGATGGATAATCTTTACCGCGAGGGCGCCAAGGTTGTTTATCAGAAGTTGATGGACGTACATACATCTGGCCACGCCAATCAAGAAGATCTAAAGTTAATGTTGGCATTAGTCAAACCCAAGTATTTTATTCCGATTCACGGCGAACGTCACAGACTCATGCTTCATAGTCAGATTGCTCAGGATATGGGTATCGTCGACGAACAGCATTGTCTTGTTTGCGATGACGGCCAGGTTATTGAGTTTTCTAGCGGCAAGGGCGAGGTGACGAACAAGCGTGTTCCAGCCTCATACGTCCTTGTTGACGGCTTAGGCGTTGGTGACGTTGGCAACATTGTTCTACGTGATCGCAAGGCAATGGCTCAGGACGGTATCTTCGTTATCATCGTTACCGTTGATCATGATTCCGGTGAGGTTGTGACTTCTCCAGATATCATTTCTCGTGGCTTTATCTATATGCGCGAGAATGAAGAGTTGGTGCATAATGCTCGTGCTGAGATCAAAAAAATCTTTGCGAAGCATTCTCCTGTTCCGGGTGAAGTCCAGCCCAAGGCTGATTGGGGGTTGGTCAAGCAGAAACTTCGCGATGAAATCGGGGAGTTTCTCTACAGCGAGACCGAACGAAGACCTATGGTCATACCGGTAGTTATTGAAGTTTAAAAGCAAGGCAGTAGGCAATAGAGCAGTAAGGCGCTAAGGCAGAAGAAAGCCCCAAGTTTGCAGAAGCAGACAAGGGGCTTTTTGTGTACAAAAAAGCGGGCGAAGCCCGCGGGATGGAGTGATGTTGTTACGCCTGAGTGGTCAAACGGCTAGCATCTGGATTGTGCTTATTTCGAACAAATGAGAAAGCTTTGGGTAAAGCCCGAGAAAGAGACGAAGCATGCTTCTTTGGGCCGGGCCCAGGTCGTTATAGCGGCTATCATAATGGATGTGGTCGTCGAGCTGCTCCTTCTGAAGATTGTAGAGAATGCGCAGCCAGATGGGGCCCTGCCAACTGTCTGGGGCCAGTAGTACGCCGACGACATACCGGTTGGGCAGGTAATAGATACTGGCGTAGTGTGCTGCCTCGGTCATATCGAGGTCGAAAGTTGGACCCAAGACTTCGCGTCCCCTGGTCGGCCGCGAGTAACGCCAGGTCAATTGACCGGCATCAAGAGGATGTTGCAGCAGATGTTCTTCTCGCCGCATTAGCTCATTGAGTGCTGCGACAAGTTGATCCAAGGTGTTGATCTTGTCTGTCTCGTCGTCGGAAAGAAAAGGGGTACCAAGTCTGTCGCAAATTGAACGGCTCAGGCTGATCGCCATGATCACTGCTTGCATCGATGCTCGTCCTTTCATCGCGATTGAGACTACTTATACCACAGTACATTTCAAAATTCAATTTCCATCGAACAAAAAAGCGGGCGAGGCCCGCTGGCGGAATGTAAGATAGATTTATGACTGCGCGCCGCAAACGAAGCGACACCTTCTCTCGTATAAGAAGTATTAATCCGCGGTGTCGTCAGTCGCGCCAGATCCGAGGAACGGAATGGCAGCGGGATGATTCGCTCCGCCCTTCATCAGACGAATGATACAAGGATCGTCTTGGAAGCAAGGGGAAGTCATCACATGAAGGATAGCCTTGTCTTTGGCAGCATCCTCGTCGCTATTAATCCAAAGCGATGTCCATCCGGTCGTATGGTTGTGCGGGAAGGGTAGAAAATTGCGCTTATCGCTGCCATAGCGTCTTTTCCAACCCTTCATCACGGCGACGCAGGCTGCGTCCAGGATGAGATCGAGGAGGTCAATCAAGCGTGCCGACTCGAGTTCTGGCCTTGGCCCTTTCCTGTCCCATAGAACAGGCGGGAAATTGGGTCCGTTGCGACGGAGCGGATGGTAAATATTGATCGCATTCAGATCGGGGACTTCGATATTCCACAACGAGTGCTCAAGGTCGATCAATTCAAGCTCGTGAAGTGCTTCCAGATAATCGTCGAGTTGCGCATTGGCATCATGCCAACCAGTAGCCCCTTTAGGCATGGTCATGAATCGTGCCTGAGTTGTGCGGCGGTCATGAGCCAAGAGGCCGGACTTAAACTCCATGGCATCAGCCAGAAGCCCTCTGCTCTGGCTATATTCGGCCATCAATCGCGTAAGGACGATTGGTCCAACATTGAGCGCCTGGCACAAGGCATCTGCCCGGTCCGGGTTGATGTGATGCTGCCATTGATTCAAGCGTCTGTTGTGGACGCCGGTCATAATGCCGTTAACATAACGTTGAGCGTTGAGGAACTCAACAAGATTCGGCGTACCCTCGTTGCGAGGGTGTCCTTCCGGTTTTCTTTGCATCCACGCTTCTCCCTTCGACACTGGCATACTTATAACATAATTCGAATCTAGGCACAAGCCGTTGGGCCATGAACCCAGAAATTCGATCCTATTTTTTAAGTCATTCCGAGCCGAAGGCGAAGAATCTAGGCGCAAGCCGCATGCGGTCGCCGCGGCGACCTAGATCCTTCGTTCCACTCAGGATGACAACGGGTGTAGTTGGGCGGAGGTGGCGTAGCCACTATTGAGAGCGGTGAATACCGCCGGCGTGAGCCGGCGGTATTCACTTCGTGGCTTCGTTGAGCATTTTGTTTTGAGATTTGAGTCAATTTGCTATATAATAGATTGGAGAAAAAGCAATTTTGTTATGGGCATTCATAAATGGGAGGGCGCAGTGGGTCGAAAAAGAAAATACCCCAAGCACAAGCAAAAAAAGCCGAAGTGGTATCAGAAGGAAAACGAATGGGGCGATTTTGTCTTCGATTGGTCGCTTGGTCTTCCCGGAGAAGTTTGGCGCATAATTTTTGCACTGTTTATCATAATTGTGGCTACGATTGTCCTGATGGGATTTTTCGGTTCGGCCGGACAGGTCGGAGCTGCTTTCGTTCTTGTTAGTAAGCGACTATTTGGAACTGTAGGCGCTTTTTTGTTCGCCGTTTCCATCCTTTATCTGGGGGCTATCCTGCTTGTTCCGCCCAAGAGCGGATACAAGATCTCACGATTTATCGGCATCGGCCTGTTTTTGATCTCCGTCATGGTTTTTATCCATCTTTTCATTCCTGAAGAAGAGGCGCTGGAGGCAGTACAGACAAGCCGAGGCGGCGGATATGTTGGCTACTTGGTCTCGACTCCGTTGCGCCAGGGCATTGGTCTGTTCCCGACTTTTTTGGTCTCCGTTGCTCTGACATTCATCTCTATCCTAATGATTACGCATTACTCTTTGCCTTGGCTCTCATCCGGGGATGATGAGGAGGAAAATGATGCCAAGAGTGGCAAAGTCAATGTTAATACTGGGTCAACGAAGGTTTCAGTTTTCGAATCAGTTCGTCGTCGTCTTGGCACGATCAAGAAAACCAGGGATGGCCACAATGCTGCTCCAGTGATCGAAGCCGCTCCAATGAATTTATCTGCATCATTAAAGAAGGATACCGCTTGGGAGTATCCGCCCGTTGATATCTTGAAGGATAGCGACGAGGTCGCCAGTTCTGGCAATATAAATAAGAATGCTGAGATAATTCAAAAGACGCTCAAGAATTTCAATATTGAGGTTACGCTGGGAGATGTAAATATCGGCCCGACCGTTACTCAATATACGTTGAAGCCCAGTGAGGGTGTAAAGCTAAACCAAATTGTAGCTCGGCAAAATGATCTTGCGTTAGCTTTGTCCGCTCAGAGCCTGCGCGTAGAGGCTCCGATTCCGGGTAAAAATCTAGTCGGTCTGGAGATCCCTAACAAGATCCCTGCCAAGGTAACCTTGCGGGAAGTTTTGGTGTCTAAGGAGATTCACGCGGTAAAAAGCAAACTTGCGCTAGCGATGGGGCGCGATGTTGCAGGTGAGCCAGTTGCGATCGATCTGGAGAAGATGCCGCACATGCTTATTGCCGGTGCGACTGGTTCTGGCAAATCTATCTGTATCAACGCCGTTATTATCACGCTTCTTTACAATAATTCTCCGGCAGATCTTCGTCTGATATTGGTTGACCCTAAGCGCGTCGAGCTGACCGGCTTTAACGGCATTCCCCACCTTCTTACGCCAGTTGTGACTGAAGTCGACAAAACAGTTTCTACCCTTAAGTGGGCAGTCTATGAGATGGAACGCCGTTATGAGCTATTTGCCAAGCTTGGTAAGCGCAATATTACTGCTTACAATGCTGCTCCTGGCGAAGGTGGCAAGATGCCGTACATCGTTATCGTAATTGATGAATTGGCTGACTTGATGGCAACCTCAGCCAAAGAGGTTGAGGGCTCGATCGTCCGATTGGCCCAGATGGCTAGAGCGACGGGCATTCACCTTATTGTGGCAACACAGCGTCCGTCTGTTGATGTTCTAACAGGTCTGATCAAGGCGAATATCCCGTGCCGTGTCGCCTTTGCTACAGCCTCCCAAGTCGACTCAAGGACGATCTTGGATATGTCTGGTGCAGAGAAGTTGCTTGGCCGAGGAGACATGCTCTTTGTCGGTAACGGTGTCGATAAGCCGCGTCGCATTCAGGGCTGTTTTGTCTCCGATCAAGAAATTGAGTCTGTTAATGAATTCCTGAAGGGCAAGAGCCCTGCTCAATATGATGAGTCGATTATGAATTTTCGTGCTGCCCGAACATCCGGTGTGGTTGGGGGAGAATCTTCGGGCGAAGATGATTTGTATGACGAAGCAGTTGAAACGGTTGTTCGGGCAGGAAAAGCCTCAGCCTCTCTGCTGCAGCGGCGTTTGAGAGTTGGTTATGCCAGGGCAGCGCGTTTGCTCGATCTTCTCGAGGAGGCCGGTGTTATCGGACCGGCCGATGGAGCCAAACCGAGAGATATTTTGGTTGCTGGCAATGATTCTGGAATGTTTCGTTCGGAGCAAGGTGGCAGTAATGACGATTACGGTGGTAATGACGAGCGTAATCTTTTCTAAAAAGTCAGAGACAGAACAGGGAAAGCAGGGAGTAAAAACATGGCGTAACCCTCGACGTGTTCCTGGCTCTTGCTCTGCTGTTTTCACTCTACTCAATACTCGCTGTTCTCTGCCAGATTGGACAAATTAACTAGCTTGGTTTAGAATAATTTTAGTAATGATAAGTGGTTTTTCCAAGAAAAAAATTAGCCACGAAGCTACTCTTGCTGAGCGCCTTAAGTCCAGAAGACTTGAAAAGGGCGTCTCTCTTCTCGAAGCAGAGAGCGCAACAAAGGTCCGGGCAAAGTATTTGGCTGCTCTTGAGAGTGGAAACTGGCGGATTTTACCCCAGGCTGTATACGCGCGAGGATTCGTTCTTGCCTATGCTCGCTATTTAGAGCAAGACCTGTCTCAGGTGTTGCGTTGTTTTGAGCGAGAACTGTCGGTTTATGGCAAGCATCATTCGGGTGGATTGTCGTACAGCAAAACGATCAGGGAGGCGAGGGTGCTTATCACGCCGCGGTTGCTGGCTTACTCTGCCCTCTGTCTATTTGTTGTCTCGATGTTTTCCTATATCGTCTATCAGGTTGCTGGTTTTGCCGGAACCCCTGATCTCAAAATTGTTACGCCAAAAGACAACACTGTTATACCTGACGACAGTTTGGATATCACCGGAATTACTAACAGTGATGCCGTTGTGCTGGTGAATGACGAGAGCGTTCCTGTTACGAGCGATGGTCGATTCAGCCTAAATCTGCGACTTCATCGAGGTGTCAATGTCATCAATGTTCGGGCTGTCAACAAGGCCAAGAAGGAAAGTTCGCGCGTCTACACAGTCGAATACCGTCCTCAGACCGCCTCAATTTCGAGTGATCAGAGTATCAAGTAGTAGAAGGTAGAAAGTAGAAGGTAGAAAGGGAGCACAAACTCAAGCTGATGATTTGTGTCCTCTCCGCCTTCTGCCCTCTACTCTCTACTTTAAAAAGGAGTTTTATGTCCAAACGGAGCGCAATTCAGGAGGGATCAGAAGAGGCGATTGAGGACAAACCTGTTTCAGGCCGTGATGATGCATTAAGGGCTGCTTTGGCTTCGATTGAAAAGCAGTTTGGCAAGGGGTCAATCATGAGTATGGGCGAAAGTGCCAAACTCAAAGTTGATGTTGTTCCAACTGGCTCCTTCTCGCTTGATCTGGCCCTGGGAGTTGGTGGCCTGCCAAGGGGTCGTGTTATTGAAATTTACGGACCTGAGTCTTCTGGTAAAACAACCCTCGCACTGAGTGCTGTTGCTGAAGCTCAAAAGCTAGGCGGCAATGCAGCGTTCATCGATGCAGAACACGCCTTTGACCCGGAGTACGCGGGCAAGCTTGGAGTTGATCTAAACAATCTACTTATTTCTCAGCCGGACACAGGTGAGCAAGCTCTAGAGATTACCGAAACACTAGTTCGCTCTAATGCGCTCGATATCATTGTTATTGACTCTGTGGCTGCACTTGTTCCCCGCGCTGAGATCGAGGGTGAGATGGGCGAGGCAATGATGGGTGTCCAGGCCAGATTGATGAGCCAAGCACTTCGAAAGCTTACAGGCGCTGTCTCTAAGTCAAAGACTATCCTTGTGTTCATCAACCAGATCAGAATGAAGATTGGCGTCATGTTTGGTAATCCAGAAACAACAACCGGTGGTAATGCTCTGAAATTTTACTCTTCGGTACGTCTTGATATTAGAAGGAAGGCAGCACTCAAGCGTGGTGAGGATGACATCGGAAACCATGTTGCTGTTAAAGTCGTCAAAAACAAGGTGGCTCCGCCCTTTAAAACAGCGGAATTTGACATTCTCTTTAATGAAGGCATAGACCGAACAGGCGAATTGGTTGACCTTGGTATCCGACACGGCGTCATTGAACGTGCCGGGTCATGGGTGTCATACAAGGGAGAAAAACTTGGCCAGGGCAAGGACAGTGCGCGAGTTTTCCTGGCAAACAATCCAGAAGTCATTACGCAATTGAGGGAAGAAATATTGAATGCAGTTCATCAGGGAGGGAAGGATGAAGAACCGACAGCATAAGATTCGCTATAGTGTTACAACCTTTGTCGTTGGCGCAGGACTCTTGACTGTTGCATTGCGTGGTTTTGTGAACGCCGACATGGGTAGCGCTGGGGATGGCGTGTCGCCGACAGTTATAGTTATAGCAGTCATGGGCGCACTTTTTATGATCTTTGGTTTGATGATTTTTCTCTTTGCTCTGGCCACGTCAAGATAGGCCAAGCGTTAAGATGGAGAACACAAACAACAAACCAAAAGAGTACGCTCTTCGATTGATCAAAATCAGAGATCGGTCGACGGGCGAGATACGTGCCAAGATGCGCCAAAAAGGTTTTTGCGACGACGAGATAGAGTCTGTTGTTTCATGGTTAAATGAGCGCAGTTTTCTTGATGACAAGAAATTTGTTGCCCAATATATCAAAAATCAGCTAGCCTTTAAACCACAGGGCAAATTTAGCTTGAGGATGCGGCTGAAGAAGCTGCATGTTGCCGACGACCTGGTGGATGAAGCTCTTTCCAGTCTATCAGCTTCTACTGAAAGAGGGCTGGCGAGGGAAGCAGCCAGCAAATGGATGGAACGAAAAAAGATTGATCCAGCAGAAGCCTTCGAGAAGCTCGGACGATATTTGACCTCCAGAGGCTTTGGTTGGGATATCACAAAGAGTGTTTTGGATGAAGTTTTAGGGAGCAAGTAAGCTGGTAAGCAAGTAGGCGAGTAAACATACAGGCTGATAGGTTAATGAATAATGAAGCAGCTATCGATATAGGTTGCGGGTTAGCTTACATGCTTACTGGCCTACCTGCTTATGAGCTGTGTAACTTGGATATTATGGAGGGAGTGCGATGAAATTAGGCAAGAAGGTACCCCATGTTCTTTGGTTTTCGGAGATAAATCGAAACGATATCGATAAGGCCGGGGGCAAGGGCGCGAATTTGGGCGAACTCGTGAAGGCGGGCATACCTGTTCCGAATGGTTTTTGTGTTACCGCACAGGCGTATTACTATTTTCTTGAGCGGTCAGGGTTGAAGAAGGCAATCGAAAAAAGCCTGAGCAAGATTAAGCCGGAAGACACAAAAGCTCTGAACAAGATTTCGAGAGATATCAAAAAACAAATTATGGACGCAGATATACCCAAAGATCTGGCGTCGTCTATCACTGAGGCCTATCACCGATTGGGCGGACTGGCCGTGGCTGTCCGATCGTCTGCGACCGCTGAAGATTTACCCGACGCTTCTTTCGCTGGGCAGCAGGCGACCTATCTCAATATTAAAGGGAAAGAAGAAGTCGTTGCCGCGGTTAAAAAGTGTTATGCCTCGCTGTTCGAGGCAAGAGCAATTTACTACCGTGCTATTAACAACTTCGATCATATGAAGGTGGGCATATCTGTGCCTGTGCAAAATATGATCGAATCCGAGAAGTCGGGCATCCTCTTCACCGTTGATCCTGTCACTGAAAATGCGAGCCATATTGTTATTGAGGCTGGGTTTGGACTTGGCGAGGCCATTGTTTCGGGATCTGTTACTCCCGATCGCTATCTGGTGGATAAAAACGACTTAAAGATAGTGAACAAGGAAATACACAAGCAAACTTGGCAGATCGTCCAAAATTTCAAAGGTGGAGACAAACACGTCAATATTCCTGCCAAGCTGCAGGAGAGCCAGAAACTGACTGACGATGAGATTACCGAATTGGCGAAGGTCGGCCTATTGATCGAAAAGCACTACGATAAACCTCAAGATACAGAATGGGCAATTGAGAAGGGTAAGATTTATTTTGTTCAATCGAGGCCAATAACAACCCTGGGCAAGGCAAAGGTTGAGAGGAATCAGGAGAGCACTGCAGCCACAAAAGAGTCCCCTGGTATTCCCTCTTCGCAAGCCGAAGTAATGCTGAGAGGTGCGGCTGCTTCAATGGGTATGGCGTCAGGTCCAGTTAAAATCATTCACAAGCCAACCGAGATCGATAAAATTTCCGAGGGTGATGTCCTGGTAACAGAAATGACAACTCCTGATTTTGTTCCGGCAATGCGTCGCGCAGCAGCGATCGTAACTGATACCGGGGGGCGGACCTGCCATGCGGCTATTGTTTCTAGAGAGCTTGGTATTCCATGTGTAGTTGGAACTGGCACGGCGACTAGTGTGCTAAAGAACGGCCAGATAATTTCAGTTGATGGCGGTGGCGGTATGGTCTACAAGGGTAGGATTGAAACAGTGCAACCGGCTGCCACAAGTGCTGCGGCAGGAGGTCTGAGCGGATCTGCACATGTCGAAGAAGCGCCGGTTACCGGCACCAAGGTTTACGTCAATTTAGGTGAGCCCCATTTGGCAGTCGAGGTGGCCAAACTTCCGGTTGACGGTGTCGGACTTCTGCGGGCGGAATTTATGATTGCTGAGATAGGCGAACATCCACGCGCCATGGTTGAAGACGGCCGGGGCGATGAGTATGTTAAGAAACTCTCTGAAGGTATCAAAACAATCGCTCAGGCGTTTTCACCCCGACCGGTAGTTTACAGAGCAACCGATTTCAAAACAAACGAATACAGGGGTTTGAAGGGTGGAGAAAAGTTTGAGCCGGCCGAAGATAATCCAATGATTGGTTATCGCGGCGCCTCTCGCTATATTGCCGAGCCAGAGATGTTTGCTCTTGAGCTTGAAGCCATCAAGCAGGTTAGAGATAGCTTTGATCTCAAAAATCTTTGGTTGATGATCCCCTTTGTCCGAACCATTGAGGAGATGCGCCAGGTCAAAAAGATGGTCGAGGATAGCGGGTTGCGCCAATCTCCCGACTTTAAGTTGTGGATGATGTGTGAGATTCCTTCTAATGTCATCCTTCTCGAGAAGTTCCTCGCCCTTGGGATAGATGGTATTTCGATCGGCTCTAATGACCTGACACAACTTACGCTTGGCGTTGATCGTGACAATCAGGTTTTGGCTAAGCTCTTTGATGAGCGCGATGAGTCGGTGGCACTGTCGATCGAATATGTTATCAAGACTTGCCGCAAGCACAATGTAACCTGCTCGATTTGCGGTCAGGCGCCATCGGTTTATCCCGAGATTACAGAGATGATGGTCCGGGCCGGCACAACCTCAGTTTCAGTCACTCCAGATATGATTCTCTCTACGCGAAAACTCATTGCCTCAGTTGAAAAGCGCCTCTTACTTTCCAATATAATTGATCGGTAAAAGCAAAAATGGCTGGAGTTTCTCCAGCCATTTTTGAGTACTAAGCTCTTTCATACTATTTGCGCACGACGTAAGTCTTGGCAATTTTGTCATGCCAAGCCTGTTTTTTGGGATCGAAGGCAACCCAGAGGTAACCAAGCATAATGGCCATTGCGGAGATAATTTTGCCGACGATCTCTCTGATAGCAGCGGTGGCGTAAGTGACACTGTTACCAGCCTCGTCGATAACCTTTAGTCCTAATGCCATCTTGCCTAGACTACCGCCGAATTTAACGTTTAGTACAACATAGTAGATCCAGCCAAGGACTGTTTTAATCAGATTGGGCAGAGAGAAGGCTGAGCCGGCGCCGGAATCTGGATCAACAGAGTACATGCTCGGTGAGGAGCCGATGTTCAAGACGGACAAAACGGCAAAAATCGGGATGAAGGCAATGCCCAAAATTATCCCATCAATAATGAGTGCAAGAAAGCGGATCCAGAATCCCGCGTATTGGCGGTCAGCTGGGGCAGGGGCGCCGGTTGGACTAATAGGCGGAGCGGCGACTTGCTGCATCTCTGCTTGGGCCGTATCTGACTGCTCTGCAGCGTTGCTCGCATCTGTAGGAGTTGGTGGCGCGGGAATGATCCCCGGTTCATTTTTCTTCTCATCTTCTTGACCCATTGTTCTCCTTTGTTACTTCTAGTCCAATGTTATTCCTTATTAGTATTTAAGGCAAACAAAATCTTGTTAGCGGAGACGCAAAAATCTCTGGGTGGATCGCACCAGCAGAAATAGTAAAATTAAATCAGGGACTTGAAAATATCAGGCAGTGTGGTATTATGTCGACGGCCCTAGCGGGCAGATGGAGGAGAGAATGAGACTGTTGCAACGTTGGTTGCGCCGAGGGAAAAGTCCTTTGGCCGGAGTTGAAAAGGTAATACCTAGGCAGCGGACAGCTGAGGAGATATTGAAAGGATTCTTTGACGCACATCCAGTTCTTTATTATGATCCCGAGAAGTGGCAGGCAGATGTTGGGGAATTGCAGTTGCAGAGAACTGCCTGGATTCCTGACTCTCTGTTCAATACACGTCTTTCTGTGCACGTCAGGGCTCGCTTGCTCTTCCTTGCTCTCGCCGGCGATTCGGAATTGCTCTCCGATGTGGTCTGGTGGCCCGAACGATTCAGTCGGGTGGTGCGAGGGATCGAATACAAGTGTCTTGAGCCTGAGTTGTGCGAGTTGGCCGCTGACTTCTACTGTTTGATCTGGGGAGATGAATATAGGCGTCGCACTGGTAGTCCTGAGCCAGACTACACGTATCTCGAGGAACCAGTCAGAGTTTTGCCTTATGCTCAAGCAGAGACCCAACGAGCGCTTTGTCGGGTTCTTTATGGGCCCTACAGCTACTATCCTTGGCGTTTTGGTATGCTAATGCGTGTTCATTCGCTATCGCTCAATCTCAAGGCAGAGATTGACCTAAAGTGGTACGAGAGTGTCAGGGCGAAACGGGGCGATGAACGCAAGAAAGCAGCCCAGGAATACGCTGGTTTGTATTTCTCTTATCTTGACGCTATGCGCAGGGAGAAATCACACGATTTACTTTCTCAGCGTCAGTTCTACATCGGCCAAGTTGATCGGGCCGTAGAATTGTTATCCAGGATACGCGCGGGCGATTTTAATCCAATCTGCTCCAATTATCTGGCTAATTTCCCTAAACTATTGAATACAGGAAATACGAACATCCTGCCAATGAGGCTTGCGCTCTATCGTCTTATCGCCGTATCAGGGATGACGATCTTTGGCTGGCATTGTCCTGATCTTTATGACAAGATGCTTGCGGAGTGCGATCCGGCGCTCAAGCCGAAGCTTGAGGCGCAGATTGCCGCCGGTGCGGCCGAGCTTGCTAGGATGCAGGCTCGCTGATTGGATTGTTGCCCTGTTGCCCGAGAACCGTTTGGCCGGAACCACCGGCCTTTTTTAGTTAAGATAGAATTTTTTAATTAATGGATTGAGGCGAGTGAGAAATTCATAGTGGTAGACACCAGAGATCCCAGATATTTCTATGGCTGATATTTCATCATCGCCATCCTTGCCAATAATCGTAGCAATATCGCCGACTTTGGCAGTGGGAACATCCGTGATATCGATTACCGTCATGTCCATGGCGATTCGGCCCAAAACCTTGCAGCGCTTACCCCGCACCAAGATTTGTCCCTTACTTGAGAGCGAGCGGGGATAGCCATGCCAGTAGCCGATCGGCAAAACGGCGATTTTTGAATTCCGTGTTAGTGTCTCCGTTAGGCCGTAGCCGATTTTACTTCCTTTTGGCAATGATTTTATCTCTGAAATGATTGTCCGCCAGGCAAGGATTTGTTGCAAATTTGTGATTGTAGTTTCACTCTGTACTCCCATCAAGCCCATACCAATCCTGACCATGTCGAAATGCGATTCGGGGTGGTGCATCGTGCCTGCAGTAGCGGCAGCGTGCCTAATGGGGTTGAGGCCGTTATCATTAAAAATTTTTACCGCCTTTTCGAACTCAGCAAATTGTAGCTTCGTAAACTTTCCGTGCTCTACATCACCGGGGGTGGCAAGATGGGTATAGATACCCTCAACCTCAACCTGAGGCAAGTTCTTTAGCTTCTCTATTACCTGGGGAAGGTCTTCGACAAAAAAGCCCTGGCGGTGCATGCCGGTATCGATCTTAAGGTGAACTTTGAATTTCTTCTTGCTGTAATGATACTTGTTCATTGCATCCAAAAGCTCGATTGTTGAAACAGTGAGGGAGATATTGCGTTCGATGACATCCTTTAATCGTTCTGGAAGCGTGTAGCCCAAGATAAAGAGCGGAGTAGTGATGCCGTCCTTCTGAAGCGCAATCGCTTCGGTGATCGAGTCAACGCCAATAAAATCTGCACCCAATTTTTCAACTGCCTTGGCATAGTCAAAAATGCCATGGCCATAAGCATTTGATTTGGCAATAGCCATGAGCTTGCATTTGTCATGAATAAGGTTGCGGAAAATATTATAATTATTTTCCAGCGCTTTGGTGTCAACCTCAATCCAGGTGCGAACACCCCTATGATCGATCTTTTTCATCTTGTTTGGCACTTTCCTGTTCTCTTTTTAGTTGTTTGATTCGCTCGTTTAATCTTTGGCGCATAAAGTTTACCAGGGTTCCAGGCTCTAAGCCCAGTGCTTCCTCAAATTCACCTCTCTCTAGCGCTTCCAATCGCTGATTCATCTCAAATAGGCTCGCGCCATCGTACTGCTCTCGAAATGACTCTGACCACTCGATTGCTTTGGGATTGTTCTGGGGACGCTTTCTCCGTTCCAGATATGAGACCCAATTTGAGTAATCTGTGATGAGATCCATAAAATGAACGATTTTCTCTTCAAGAGTTCGGCTGGCAAGGTAGTCCGGATCGGCGTTTTCTAGGGTGTTAGAGTGTGAAAGTCTAATTAGCTCTTCCGGAACGCCATAGCCTCGAAGTAGCTGCAAATCCTCAGTATTGGATATTCGGTAGCCCTCGATCATGCCATGCTCTTTCTTCAATTCAAGCTCGCGACGCTTGTACCAGTCGTGAAGCAGAGCGGCACGTCGAACCATCTCACGGTTTGCTCCCAGTGCCTCGGCTAAAATATCGGCCCCAACTGCTTCCGAGAGACAGTGCTCTGAGATCTGCCGCCAACCATCGGCTTCGGGCCTAACTAACGCTCTGCCACGACGCAAAATTCTCATTTCGGGCATGAGGTAGTGCATGGCAAAATATTGGAAGTAATGAGTTTTATCGAGTGATGCCTCAACCGGGACAAGTGTCTCGTCTTGAGCTATCGAAAGTCCTTCTGGTGGCATTGTGCCTCCTTGTCTAGCTAACTTTCACTAGGATAGCACAGTCGAAATAATCTTGGAAACTTGACGATTGCGGTTGCTCATGCTAAAATTACGCTGCACTTCGGTAGAACGACGAACGGAAGGAGGGGCCGCAAGTGCTAGAACTGAGTCATGGTGATCCTCTTGCGTATAAGAGCGGTTTATCTGGCGATATATTCTATGTCCCGGGAGCTGGTTCCGAATTCAGTTTGCGCAGGGTTATTGGTAAGGATGGTAGCCTCGGTTACATCGGTGATGTTGAAAGCCAGAAGAGTGCCATTCCGATCATCGAGAGGCACGTTGAGGAGATCTATCCTGATGCGCTTCATCTTCATCTTTTCTTGCGCTATCATACTCGGCACAATATTGTTGTTCCAGTGCTCGATTTTGTCGGGAGTCGCATGGTTATCGCCGCCGATGGTGCCATCTTTAGACGTGGAAGCGGTATCGTGGTTGAGACATGTGTGGCTGATTGCAATGTCATTGCGGTCTACGGCAAGGAGCACATTGGTTTTATGCATGCCGGTCGACCAGAGACAGTAGATCGGATTGTGCCGGAATTTGCAAAGCTGTGGCGAGAACTCAAAGAAGACTCTGCAAATGCCACAGCAATAGTTGGTCCAGGCATCGGTTTGTATCATTATGAGTTAGGCGAGGATGTGCTTGAACAGATCCGTCACGTTCCGGAACTTGTGCCCCAGATTGATAAGACGGTTTGGAGAAGTTGGGGATTTAATGTAACCGGTGCTAACTGTGACGACCTGGGTCGTGCTGGAATACCGGATGGGGCTATCTGGTACAGTGATATTGACACTTACGGTTGTCGGGATTTTGCTTCCGACCGCCGGGAGCGGAAGCTCAACAACCGCCATTCCTGGCGGGATTGCTACTTTGTCTGTTCGTGAATTGTATCATGTTGTCTTTGTTGCCATCCGTCGCTGGATGGCTTTTTTAAAAAAACAACGGCGGTGCCCGTGCACCGCCGCCGGAAAAAGCAAAAGACCCAAGTCAAAGCGTAATGGCCGGTTGCAGGATGCAAGCAGCCATTACTGGTGGCAACATTTTGCACAAATCAAGTGCCCTGGCCTGCTTTATCCTGAGATCTCGAGCCAGAACATCCCGTGTTCTCTCCCTTAGCTCTTTGCGCGCGCAGTCGGCCTTCAGGTCCGGCAATTCAGATGCAATCGTTGTGAGCTCAGTGGCAAACACTGCCATCAACTCGGTGTATGTGTCTTTCTCATAGTCTGCACCTGATGGCCACAACCTGGGAAAATAGTACTCTCCAAACCAGGCGCATGTTCCCCCAAGGGCATACACCGAACGATCCGGGTCCTTGTGATCTGGCTTGGCGACACAACCATTGGCGATGACAATCAGCGCAGGAAGAAGTCCGCCAAATTCCCTGAAGTTATCTACTCTTGTTGCCTCTCGAAGCTTGGGGTAAGTGTAGTAGATATGGTTGTGGTCACAGCGCCACAACCGTCCGCCGTATGTCCAGTCTGGCGGCAGTCTGACTTTCCCAGGACAATTGGTGTGAAACGGAAGGTCATGCTGATCCAGCCCTGCCATACAGACAGGACAGAAGCGCTCGGCGGAGTCTGGCAGGCCCTCCGGCCTCGCCAAGGTTTGATCTGCCATGAGATCGTTCCCTCCTCTAGTGCTGAGTAGCACCGCCTGATATATACCACGAAAAAGAAAAACTGTCAACGAAAATTAGTTGACCTACTGTGTAAATAATGCTAAAATTACGCTGCACTTCGGTGGAACGACAGTGAGAGGAGGACCCGCAAGTGCTAGACAACGCGGTGACATGTGGAAGGGCGATCGAGACGGTGGCTGGTCCACTGTTACGGGCCTATACTCCTTACGAACCTATTAAGTTTGATTACCAGCCGTTTCTTTATGGAATTTCTGGTGCCAATGGTGATCTTGGCTTTATCGGTGAGGAAGGCAGCCGCAAAAGTGCCCTCACTGTGGCAAGGAAGGTGGCGGAGGAGATTTACCCCGGAGCTTTCATGGCCAGCTTGAACCTTGGTGGAAGCAAGCATGACAAAATTGTTACCATTGCTGATTTGATGGGCGATGTCGATCTGGTGTGTGACGGCGTGATCTTCCGGCGCGGAAGCGGCATAGTTTCATCGGTTTTCGTCGCCGACTGTGCGCCAGTTGCCGTTTACGGCAAAAATCACATCGGGCTGATTCACTTTGGCCGCCCCGAGGCGGTTGATGGCGTGATTGCGGAGTTTTGCCAGCAGTGGTTTGGTCAAGGCGAGAGCCCTGATTCGACAATCGTGATGGTGGGTCCTCGAATCAGAGGCAATTCGTACAAAATTAGGCCGGAGGAGGCGGAGCAGTACAAACAGATGCCTCATTTGGTTGGAGCGGTGAACACATATGGAGACGAGCCGACCTTTAGTTTGGGTTCGACCGCTATCGTTCAGTTTAGCCAGACTAGTATCACGGCCGATCGCATTTTGCTGAGTTTGTTTGACACCTATGCTTTCCCTGAATTAGCCTCGAAGCGCCGGGAGTGGGATCTGCATCAGCGCCCCTCGTGGCGGGATGGGTATTTCATTGGCTCATGGTAACCAAGCCAAGAGGCCGCTATGAATGTAGCTCTGGCGGCAAGACAGTGGCGAGCAGGCAGAACTTTTTTGTCGCTGGCGGGGTGATTTCACTCCTGGTGGCCACTTTGATTAACTTGCTAGGTCTCAGGGCCTTGATTCGGTTCGTTGTGTTGACTGTTTCGCTGCAGTCACTGGAGGGTGCTGCTGACACGGAGAACCTCCTTTTCCTGCATGCGATCGGATTCGTTGTTTTCTACAGCATTGCCATGGCTTGCTTCACAAGAGCATCCATGAAGCAGTGAGTGCCGGTTCTTGCTCTATTGTGCCTACCCTTCGGGGTAGGCTTTTTCTTTGCCTGTATTGACTAATACTGAATATTGTGATATAATCATGTGCGTGATGTGGGTGGAGAGCAGCTTGGTTGCTGCGCGCCGCGAGGCGCAGAAAGGGGTCTCCAATGACCACGACAGAGATTTCGGAAGTGTTTGCGCCCGAGGAGTACTTTGCTGAGCTGATAGGTCTGCTTCGGGCCAACGGCATGGACAAGCTGGCTCGCTGCGAGGTCGCATTTCCTGGCTGGTGCAAGACACCATGTCGGGCATGCAGGGCGACCTCACTCTTCTTTCAGGAGGCCGGGCGGGCTCTGATTATCAAGGCCGAGTTTGTCGAAATTCTGAGCCCAATTAGTTGTTATGAGCACTGGTGGAGTGTTTCCGTTGACGCCGCTGCCGATCCGGTGCTCTATACCAGGTGGTTGAAAGATGAGTTCGGGATCAAGATGAGCGACCGGAGCTGGGACCTCGATACACACAGCTTCTACTCTCAGGCGGGCTCGCCCAACAAGAGCGTCATGCGCGAGTACGGTGGTGAGTGCGGTGAGTTCAATATCAACCGGCGGTATGCTATCGCTGAGGATGGTTGGCGGTTGGGTAAAGACCGGATCAGTCCGCTTGCAGTTGCCGCCTGCATCAACGGCATCGTCTGGTCGATCAGGCCGGTGCTGGCCGAGATGTTCAAGGAACTGCAGGTGACGCATCTTCCGCCCCAGGAGTTTCCGTCTTACGCATGGTTCTTCTGGCGGCAATTCCCGCTGCGTCGTTTGCAGAGCAAGGTCCGCGGCCGCGTTTGGGGCAGCGATTTCCCGCAGCCTGCCGGCCAGTAGGCCTCGGACCGTTGTTCGCACATCAGCCCGTTCCGCAGCCGCGGAGCGGGCGTTTTTATCAAAAAGCCCGCCAGGGGCGGGCTAGAAGGGGAAGAAATCATGCAGGTCGGGAATAACTGGTGGAACGATATCAAGTGCCAGGAACTCTTCCAGTGTTACCCAACGGTATTCGGTGTTCTCGTCATTGAGCACGATATCGCCGCTGATTCGACACATAGTCGGATTGACAATCCAGACCTGGCCATCGTCTTCTCTATAAGAACGCACCCTTTTTGCTTCTATCAGCGTGCAAACGACATTCGGCCCGAGCTCTTCTCTGATTTCACGGCAAACGCACTTCTCAACATTTTCTTTGGGTTCTAATTTGCCAGAAACAATGTTCCACTTTCCGCCATGACGCTTGTCGGGGTGTCGTTTGAGAGCCAAAAACCTGCCAGGATGAGCCTCTTCGTCAACAGCCAGAATAGAAGTGGTATGTATAGCAGTGGTGTGTGGAGCCACGCTTTCCCTCCCGATTTCGCAGGGATAATTATCCTCTGCTGTGCTGAAACTTATTTAACCATAACTTTTTGAAGAAGGGAAGGGTGAGTGTTGAGAGCATGAAGCCGACAGCCGGGACAATGGCATTGAGCCAGGGCCGGTCGATTGCGATGGCGTTGAGGTATAGGCCGATAGCCAAATAGGTGAATGCGATGAGCAGCAATCTCCTGGTCCAACTCGTTTCCCAGGCCTTGTCGGCCTCGACTTTGAGGTTGCGTTCCTTGATTTCTTCGAGTGCTTTTTCTATTTCCCCTAAATCCATAATCCTCCTTGTCATTGTTTCATAGTTACTATCTATCTTAACAAAAGATGGAAATAGTTCTAGCTGGTATCAGAATGAGTTTACAATTTTCAAAATTCGTGTATAATTACATTCGCACTTGAAGAGTGCTGGATGGGGGGGAGACCAATGATGGGATTTTTGGATGACGCCAGAAGAGCACTCGCTCTTGTCCGCCGCCAAATCACGGAGCCGGAAGTCCTGATCCGTGAGGAGCGGGAGCGGTTTTTGGAAAAGAGCCATGTTCTTGCTGGTGCTGTCGCTCATCTTAACAACAATGCCCTGATGGCAATTCTTGGCAATGTTGATTTGCTGGAGACGAAACTTCCGGCCGACTCTCCAGTCTTGGCCCATTTGGAGCCAATAAGAGTGGCAGTCGAGAAGATCAGGCAGCTGTCAGTTCAGCTGAATGACTACTCCGGGGGAGGCTGCTTTGTCCTTCGGGAGATTGACCTTGCTCGAATGCCTGATTGGGGTATATACAGATTCGATGATCTTGCCCTGTTCGTACCAATAGGGGACGAATCTTTCAAGCTCTGTGCTGATCTTGAGCAGATAAAGAGACTGGTCGACCATCTTATTGCCAATGCTTTTGAGGCGATTCAGGATAAAAGGCGCACCAGCATGGTAACTGTCCGTGTCGGTCGGGCCAAATTCACTCAGGACCAACTCGCCTTGGCGGTTCCGGGCAGCACGCTGATTCCGGGCGAGTATGTTTTCATCGAGGTGTCGGATACAGGCGCTGGTATGACCAATGAGGTTATGGCCAAAGCCTTCGACCCCTTCTTCACCACCAAGTTTATCGGTCGTGGTATGGGGCTACCTGTTGTGCTTGGCATTGTCCGGGGCCACCATGGAGCAATCTTTGTTCAAAGCGAGCCCGGCAAGGGCTCAACCTTCCAAGTTTTGTTTCCTACGTGTTGAGCGCAGACATTTCTGTTGGGACCGTCGTATTGGCGGCCCTTTTTCTATTCAAAGACTAGCTCCGGATTTGATTTGTCGAGAATAGTCTTTTGCGTGATGCAGCCGCAGTGTCGTCTAATTAGTGTTTCAAATTCATCTAAGGCAGAGGCAATTTCTTCGTTGCTCAGGGGGTCGATCCCGTCTATGACTAAAATTGCGCTCTTAGTGTTTTCGGTTAATTTTGTTCGATCAGCTTCTCGCCAGTTCCAACGTCGGCAGATGGCGGAGATGTTGTCCTTGTAAATTACCTCGCCTGCGGTTGGGGTCTTGGCTTCTTCGTCTCCGAGAAGGAGTACTGGTACTTCATTGCTTCCAGCGAAAGTCAGATAAATATCTCCCTCAATATTGTCCAGGTCTTCGCCCCCAACCGGCATCATATGCTTGAGCGAGATATAGTTATAGATATCCACCAAAGGATTGATCGGCCTCAGTTTCCCGCCTTTTATTACGCGGCGGTAAAGTGCTTCAACTGAAGATTTGTATTCGCCGCCTTTGGAACCGAAGGCAGAGTAGGCCTTTCGCCAACAGTTTATTTTTGGGTGCTGGGAGAGGGTCTCAGTAACGAATCCTTCCCTGATTCTCTTTTCCTCTTCTCGGAGTCGGGCTGTTATCTCCTCGCTGGAGCTGACATTATTAATATTCTTCGCCACGATTACCCCAACTTTGGCCGAGGGATATTTGCCAAAGATGGATTGTTCGATAACAACTTTTTTCATATTTTCTCCTTACAATCAGTGTTTGATCATATTGATATCAGGCACGCTTATCCATGCCGTCATATTGCCAAATCCTGTTTTATCAATCTCAAATGGTTCTATTCGCCCAACGTTATCTAGAAAGATGAGAATGCAATATTTCTTATCTCGTCTTGCCTGGCAAAATAGTGCTGCTTCATTGGCTGAAATACCGATTTCTTGGCCATGCTTTGCGACAATCTCAGAGATCTCTCTTGGGTTGAGGTCAGCAAACTGGAGGACTTTTCTAACTTTTGCCTTGACTGTTACGGGCGATCCCGAGTCTTTGAAGTAAACAGTTTCTCCTGGCTTGATCATCTCCCATGGGGCTCTTTTTGAGGTGTACCAGCGTGACTCGATTGTCTTTTTGCCCAAGAGGATCTTGGGCAAAAAACCATGCGATTTTTTCATTATGGCAACATGGTCCACTAGACTACAATCGATTGATTATTTTCTGGAATAAGAAAATCAATGCCGAGAGGTTCAAGTACTGACTTCGGCGCTCGGTGAACTAAGCCTTGTTGCTTCAGAAAGCCGTCATGAATCGGAATGCATGTCTTGGGTTGAATTGTTCTGGCGTAATCGATAGATTCGGAGATCTTTAACCACGGGCCAGCCACCGGGAGAGCGAGCACTGCGACCGGCCTGACAGGAATAACAAACTGGTCTCCGGGGTGAAACAACTTTTTGCCAATCAGGAAACTGCTATTTTTGACTGAAGGTAGTGTTGGATAAATAATCGCATGAGTGTCATCAAAAGATTCAATGGTGACACTGTCTTGAGTGATCATCGTGTTATTTTGGGTTAACTCGTAGGGAATGCCGTTATCTACCAAAATCCTGCCGACTCCATCGTTTGTAATAATTCTTGTATTTGGATTGTTGCGGATGACTTTTGCCAGTGTCTCTAAGTCACAGTGGTCAGGATGCTCGTGAGTGATGAGAATGATGTTAATGTTCTCGATTTTGTCGAGACCACTTGAATAAACTCCAGGATCGATCAAAATGCGCAATTTATTTTCCTCAACCAATAGGCAGCTATGACCGAATTTAGCAATTTTCATTTGATTGCTCCTTGCTAATATTAACTATTTTAGCACCTGTTATTTCCAGTATATCAGCAGGGTTCATTTCTAGCCCAAACATATGGTCACCGGAGCCAAAGTGGGCGTTGCTTAGTACGATGGCGCTTTCGTCAATATAGAGCGGCACATTGAGAATAAGCGGGCAAACCGCACCCGGGTCAACGTTAGCCGATGCCTTGACCTCCTCGGCGGTGGCAAAGCGAACCTTGGGGCCAAACAATGATTTGAGAGCTTTAAAATTGACTTTATTTTCGCCCCTCAAGAAGATTGCTATGAATCCAGTGCCGGCTTTTACTATTAATGTTTTGCAGATCTCATTCTCGTTGATCGGTTCTTTGGCAAATTTAATCACATCTGGTACTGTCATGGCTGGTGCCGATAATTCGATAATTTTATATCCGAGCTCGGCTTTGTCGAGGTTGCTTTTTAGGTCAGAGAGCAGTTTGTTCATTTGGTGCGCGGGATGTGTGCGGTTATTATATTTAGACACTGTTTCATGATTTCTTCAGGGTTTTTTGTTGCGTCGATTTTAGTCCATCGTTCTGTTTTGGCGAGATGAATATAGCCTTTTTCTATTCTGGAGGCGAAGTCGGCGTCATGCATGGTCTTGGCTTGCTTCCGTTTCTGCGTAACCTCGAGCGGTGCATCGAAATAGAGGACTACATCTGGTTTAGGGTTGATGAAATGACTAAACCATTCGATCGCTTTCATTGGTACGCCGCTACCGAAGACGTCGAAGGCAATCGTGGATCCCCAGAATCTGTCTGCGATTACGATGTCGGCACTCTTGGCCACCTCCCTCATGGCCTCGTGCTGCTGAATACGAAGCACCCAAAACAGAAGCACTCTGGCAGGATGCCCGAGAGGGTATCTTTCGGCGATTGCTTTCAGCTCGGTTGCGCAGCCAGCTGTGTCAATATTTATCACTTCAATTTGTAGGCCGTTTTGCTTGAGGTGCTCTACCAGAAGATCTATTGCGGTAGTCTTGCCGCATCCAGGCAAGCCCTCGATAGCGATAGTGAGTGCCATCTCATTCCTTTTTTAATCTAGGTCAACATAATTTACAGCAAGTATCATAACTGAAAAAGATTTTTCGGTCAAACAAATTTGGTGTAGTAGCCAAGAAAAAGCCAGCAATAAATTACTGGCTTTTTCTTGGCGGAGAGGGAGGGATTTGAACCCTCGATACCCTTGCGGGTATACGCGCTTTCCAAGCGCGCGCACTAGGCCACTATGCGACCTCTCCAGCGTTTTTTAAGAAACGAAGCCCTACTTTAGAGGGCGACCTCTCCAGTGTTATTTTACGATGAGGAACCCCGCTTTGCCGTAACTATTGATTATCTCAATTTTTTCTTTACGGCCAATTGAGTGCTTTAGGTGCCACTCTCTTTTGCAGGCCTCGCTTCGCGAGGAGAAGCTCTCCGTGTAGATGATCTTCCAGGGGCGAAACGGTCTGGTCGACTTGGTATTTCCCTCGTTGTGCTCATTCAATCGTCTTGCTGTGTCTATCGTGATACCGACATAGTGCCGACCCCGATCATTTTCCAAGAAGTAGACAAAGTAATCCATGGTATTTCGTGCTAGGCCAGAACTAGCTGGTTATGACCAGGGCTAATATTTGCAATTATGAGGCACAATAAGACGATTTACTAAAATATTCTACCAGAAAGCAGCTTCGATTTAAAGGACTTGCCGGAATTAAAATGAGGGTGGCGGTTATGCCTCGTACGGCTAACGCCACCCGTCGGTGATATGTCTTGCTCAGCGCTCCATACTTGGGCGCTGTTGTGTCGGCACTACTGCGTCTGGCCTCCACCTGACGACAGTGTATGTGTGTCCCTCAATCTTGCTCTCTTCCCAGCGCACGGTTCCCAGGGGAAGGGAGTCGTCTCGCTTGACGACCTCGGTCGGGACACGGATCGTTCGCTCTTCTCGACCCCTGAACAGTGCAGCTACCTTGCCGGTGCTTTTGTTGGCAAGGGTGATGATGGTGACTGGCATCGTCGTGCCCTTGCTCGTGTCCGCATCGACATCGCGGAACGAGAGCAAGAGATAGTCAGTGCTGACAGCGACCTTGGGTTGCCAGGGTCGAGCTATCAGCAGCCAGGTGGCGCCGATCACAACCAGTCCCAGGACAACGATTCCGAGCTGAGATGAATTGTAACCCCTCGGCCGAAGTGTTCGCGGGGGGATGGGATGATCCATTTCTCCGAACCTAGTGTTCACGTATCTTTCCTCCGGATTCCGGGTCCTTCTTTTA
The DNA here is from genome assembly GCA_041666325.1 of Patescibacteria group bacterium. Taxonomy (GTDB): domain Bacteria; phylum Patescibacteriota; class UBA1384; order XYA2-FULL-43-10; family 1-14-0-10-43-13; genus JBAYHC01. The sequence goes on along the minus strand of JBAYHC010000004.1, from coordinate 27,844 downwards.
CGTATCATATTGTCGCAGAAATACCAACAAACAAGCGCTGTAGGCAGGAGGTTACCTCGCTCGGCGACTGATTGGCAGATGCATGAAATAGCAGTAAGCTAGTAAGCGGTAAGGAGTATGTAAGCTAAGCCGCAATTTGTATCGACATTTGCTTCATTGCTTACCAATCTATATGCCTACTAGCTTATCCACTTACTCGCTTAATTCTTGGAGTTATCATGTCGGATTCATCCAAAATTGTAATCGTTTGTCCCGGCTGCCAAAAGGAAATTTCGATTGATGACGCGCTGACGCATCAGATTGCTGAAGGCGAAAGACAGAAGGCAAAAGAAGAGTATCGGGGCCAACTTGAAGCCGAGAAGAAAAAGATGTGGGTAATTGCTCTCGAGAAAGCCGCAGAGAAAGCAAAGGACGACCTGGACGGCGAGCGGCGTAAGGCAAAAGAGCTCGAGCAAGAACTCGAAATTCAGAAGAAGAAGCGCGCTGAGGCCGAAGAGACGGAGATAAAGCTTCGACAGGAGAGAGTTCAGTTTGAGGATGAGCAGCGGGCTTGGAAGATCGAACAGCAACGCCAAATTGATGCTGAGCGCAGCAAGATCAAGGAAGAGGCGGCTAGGGCGGTTCTCGATGAACATCGCATGAAAGATGCGGAGAAGGATAAAAAAATTAATGATCTGATGAAGTCACTCGAGGAAGCAAGACGCAAGGCTGAGCAGGGATCCCAACAGACGCAAGGCGAGGTACTTGAGCTTGAATTAGAGGAGTCGCTTAAGGCGGAGTTTCCAATTGATGAAATTGCGCCAGTACCCAAGGGTATTAACGGCGCTGATATTATCCAACATGTTCATGATCAGAGGGGGAGAGCGTGCGGCTCCATTGCTTGGGAGCTAAAGCAAACGAAGGCTTGGACTGAGGGTTGGGTTCAGAAGTTGAAAGACGATCAGCGTAAGGTCAAAGCCGAGGTTTCAATTCTGATTTCCTCCGTTTTGCCTGCGGGCCTGGTCGAAGCCGGTTTTTATAATGGCATCTATGTTGCAACGCCCAAGATGGCTGTCTCTATCGCCCATATTTTGCGTCGGCAGATCATCGAAGTTGCCGGCGTGCTCTCGCTTGAGGAGGGCAAGTCAGAGAAGAAAGATGTGGTCTTCAACTATCTCCTGGGTCCCGAATTCCGAGGTCGCATTGAGAGCTTCATTGAATCTGCTATTGCGATGAAAAGTTCTCTCGAGCGAGAGAAGCGCGCCTATGTTAAAATCTGGGCGGAGCGTGAAAAGTTGATTGACCGGATTGAAACAAGCATGGCCGGACTCTATGGCGACATTAAGGGCATCGCCGGCAATTCTTTGCCTCAAATTAAAAGTTTGGAGCTATCAGATGGCGAGGATGAGCTGGATCAAACTGACGCGGCAGTAACAGCGGAAGAATCTGATACTATTGAGGAGAAGGTTGCCCAGATGGTAGAAAGTGCGATTGAGGATGATGCAGGCGCTATAAGTGAGGGTGAGGCTCAGCAGGTACTAATTTAAAATAGTGCAGAACCAAAAGCGGTTGGGCCGGTGTGGCAGTAATATTAAATCATAATTCTTGATCCTAACCAAATGGATGAAATCGAAGACATTAAGCATCGACTCGATATCGTCGAGATTATCGGAAGCTACCTAACTCTGAAGAAGGCCGGAGTTAATTATAAGGGTCTCTGTCCATTCCACCAGGAGAAGAGTCCCTCGTTTTTGGTTTCTGCTGAGCGCCAAACCTTCAAGTGCTTTGGTTGTGGCGAGGGTGGAGACATATTCACTTTCATCGAAAAGATGGAGGGGCTGGATTTTTTCAATGCCTTGAAGATATTGGCTGATCGAGCCGGTGTTCAGCTCAAGCAGGACAAGGTTAGCTATGGTAATAGCGAATACAAAGCAGACAAAAAGACAAGGCTCTTTGAGATTAATGATTGGGCCAAGAAGGTCTTTGTTAAGCTCTTGTCTGATCACGAGAAAGCCCAGCCGGCTAGAAAGTATCTGAAGAAAAGGGGCTTAAGCGAAGAAGCGATCAAAAATTTTGAGATTGGTTACGCTCCTGTTTCCTGGGATTTTCTGCTTCGATTCTTGAAGAGTAAGGGTTACAAGGAGGATGAGCTTTTCCAAGCCGGAGTAGTTGTCAGGAACGACCGTGGCGGCTATTATGACCGTTTTCGCGGTCGTATCATGTTTCCGATCAGCAATGTTATGGGCCATGTTGTTGGCTTTACCTCGCGAGTACTGGAGGATAATCCCAAGGAAGCGAAGTATCTAAACTCATCTGAATCAGCCATATATCACAAGGGAGAGGTTCTCTATGGCCTCGATAAGGCCAAAATGGCAATCAAGGAAGCAGACCTGGCGGTATTCGTTGAGGGACAAATGGATGTAATTGCTTGCCATCAGTCCGGATTCAAAAATGTTGTTGCTTCTTCGGGAACAGCAGTGACAGAGCAGCAGCTTCGAACCCTGTCCCGTTACGCTTCAGTTGTTGGCTTCAGCTTTGATCGAGATGAGGCAGGAGAGACAGCAATGAAGCGTGCTATTACTTTGGCGCTCCAAAATGATGTGAGCTGCAAGATTGTTTCCTTGTCCGGACCGTACAAGGATCCAGATGAGGCAATCAAGGCCGATCCGAAAAACTGGACGCGTGCGGTGGAGCAGGCCAAGCCCGCCCTTGAGTTTTGGATTGATCTCTTGGTCCGCAAAAACCCAGATCTTTCTGTTATTGCCAAGAAGAAAATTGCCAAGGAAATATTGCCAGTGATTAAGCTGACTTACTCGGACATTGAGAAGGAATCTTATCTAAAATACCTCTCCAAGCGATTATCCGTGTCCGAGCAATCCCTGCTCGATGCTCTTGGCAAGACCAAGGCCGACAAAAGGGCAACCAAGGAAATTGAAGAGATCGCTAAACATGAGCTCTCGTTATCAGATCGGTTGGCCGCATTATTGTGGCACGATTCAAAATTGATAAAGAGAATCCCGGAGGGTCATAAAAATATCGAGTTTACTGATCTGAAGGAGTTCGGTGCTATGGTCGCAGACGGGTTTGTTAACAAGGAGCTCGCTCCCCAAGAGGAGAAATCTCGTCTTGATCAGTTGGTTTTGGCATTGAGCGAGAACTTAGAATTTGATAACCCGGAGGCACTGCAGAGCGAGACCGACTATCTCATTAAGAGGATCTCTCAAGAAGAGCGAGAGGATCTCAAAAATCAGTTTGCCTCTAGGATTCGCCAGGCTGAGGAGGATGGAAATAAGGAAAAAATCAAGGAGCTCCTTGCCGAATACGCCAGGTTGATTAAATAATTGAAAGATGCTATAATTAAAGAGGCTCGAAGCGGGGAATTACTAAGCAGTCTTGGATGAATGAATTCGGTTTTAATGCCAAAAGAAAAAGATTTTTCGACTATGTACTCTTGCGACATATAATCCCTCATTGTGTCCAAAAATGAGCCATTCTTAATTTTATTATATTTACAGGAGTATTATGGCTAAAAAAGTTTTTGTTCCCAAAAAAGAAGAACCATTGCCTTTTTCTCCTGAGGTTAACGAGTTGCTGGCCAAGGGCCGTATTCACGGGTACATCTCTGCCCGAGAGTTGCTCCAATCAGTTCCCGAACCGGAGGCCGATGTCATCGAATTGGATGAAATATTCAATTGTATGTTTGACCGGGGTATCGAGTTCAAGGAAGAGGACGAAAAGACCGGTGGCATCTTGGCTCGTACGATCGAGCAGTCGCGGGGTCAGAAGAAGAAGGGTGAGGGTGAGATTTCTGAGCTAACCGATGACTCCGTGCGCATGTACTTGCGCGAAATTGGAAAAATTCCTCTGCTTACGACTGAAGAGGAGATCAAGCTCGCCAAAAGAATTGAGAAGGGTGATGTCTTGGCCAAGAGGCGTTTGGCTGAAGCCAACCTGAGATTAGTTGTTTCTCTGGCCAAGAAGTATATTGGCCGCGGCCTGTCTTTCCTTGATCTAATCCAGGAAGGCAACACCGGCTTGATGCGTGCAGTTGAGAAATTTGACTACAAAAAAGGTTTTAAATTCTCTACCTATGCCACATGGTGGATTCGTCAAGCTATCACACGCGCTATCGCCGACCAAGCTCGTACTATCCGTATTCCAGTTCACATGATAGAAACCATCAACAAACTTATTCGGGTTCAGCGCCAGCTTGTCCAGGATCTCGGTCGCGAACCCACCCCGGAAGAAATTGCTCAGGAGATGGGCCTGGATGTCGACAAGGTGGAACATATCATCAAAATTTCACAGGATACTGTGTCCCTCGAGGCACCAGTTGGTGAGGAGGAAGACTCTAAGCTCGGTGATTTCATCGAGGACGAGAAGAATCTCTCCCCAGAGGAGTCAACGGTGAGGCAGCTCCTCAAAGACAGGATCAAGGAATTTCTTGGCGAGCTTTCGCCGCGCGAGCAGAAGATCCTGAAGATGCGATTCGGACTTGATACCGGTCGGACTCACACGTTGGAAGAAGTCGGACAGGAGTTCGGGGTTACACGCGAACGAATCCGACAGATCGAAGCCAAGGCGCTGCAGAAACTGCGAAAACTGGAGAGGTCAAATATACTTGAAGAGTACTTGCACGGTTAAACAAAAACACCCCGATTCATCGGGGTGTTTTTAGCTAGAGTATTTTGTGATCACTGCCATCAACCTCAGCCACGATCTCTTTCTCTAATTTGTTCGGATCAAGTTTCTGCATCATTTTTTCTAGCTCTGGATCGTGTTTTCCGATGATGCCTAGGTGGTCGTGTATCTCGGTTACAAGCGAGAGCAATTTTGTAATTTCCTGTTCTGCCTGCATGGTGATCTGAAAATCAACCTCATCGCGAAGGTCGCTTACCTGGGATTCTCTATTTTGACTAATCAAGACGAAGACGGAAAGGAATATTGCTTCGAGCGAGACGATCATGGTGAGGAGACCAAAGGGGAATGGGTCGAATGCGGGAATTTGGGGTATGAGTCCCAGGTTGACGGCAAGCCAAGTGCCAAACCAAATTACGTGGAAAATGGCAAAGCCGATATTGCCGAAAACGCTTGTGATAGAATCAGCCAGCCGCTCGATGAGACTTCTTTGGGATAGGGCCTTGGCGCGAAAGCTGCGATATGCCTCTGAATGTTTGATTACTCTTTTGTGCTGATCCGGGGTTATGGCTCCGAAAACGCTCTCGACGAGCGACTCAATAGTTTCTAGTGGGTTTTTCATACTCCTCCTGATTAATCCTTACATTACTATACACTATTTTTACCTGATACGAACCCAAGTATTTTCCAAAGTCGACATATAGAATATCCTGGCATGTAATGATATAATATTATCAGTACCAGAATAGTGAATTAGGCAAAATATGAAAATACAGAAGTCGAATCTCGGCATTCCCATCGTTGTTGTTTTTACTCTTGCCCCGTTGTTTCTCTGGCTAAGCATAATGCCGCTTACTGACAGAACCCGTGGCGTAACGACTGTTTTAACTAGCCTTGGCCAAGTAGCAGGGTTAGTCGGTTTGGCGCTCTTTGCTGCCAGTCTCGTCTTAAGTTCGAGACAAAAGCTGGTTGAAAACTTTTTTGGCGGCGTCAATCGAGCCTATGTCATTCACCACATACTCGGTGGTCTCTCTTTCTCCCTTCTATTGCTGCATCCTACCATCCTGATAATTCGATACATGTACTTCTCTTATGGTAGCGCCCTGAAGCTGCTCTTTGATTTTTCCAATTTACCGGTTATTTTTGGCCAACTTGCAATTTTTACGATGTCTCTTCTCTTGATCGTAACTCTTTTTATCAAATTACCCTATCATATCTGGAAAATCAGCCACCAGTTCCTCGGTCTCGCTTTTTTGTTCGCAACCCTACACACGCTACTGATCTCGAGCGATGTTGCCAGAGATCCAATCCTGCGCGGCTATATGATCTTTGTTTTGGTTATTGGCCTGGCCGCTTTTGATTACAAAACAATTTTCGGTAGATACCTAATCAAAAAGCATCGATATAGTCTGGTCGAAGTTACAAAACGCGGCTCGAACATCATCGACATAACATTAAAACCTGAAACACAAAATTTAAAATTCATATCCGGCCAGTTTGCCTTTATTTCAGTTCAAAATAGTCGGCTTTCAACCGAGCAGCACCCTTTTTCTTTCTCCTCCGCTCCCAGTGAGAAAACAGTCACTTTCTCTATCAAAAATCTTGGGGATTTCACCGGGTCGTTGATTAATGTCCTCAATCCCGGAGATCAATTTATAGTCGAGGGTCCGTACGGTCGTTTCTGCCATTTGCTTGGCAAATTTGATCGGCAAGTATGGGTTGGCGCCGGAATTGGGATTACACCTTTTTTGAGCATGGCAAAAAACCTGGAGGACAAGTATCAGGTCGATTGTTACTACTGTGTCAAGAATCAAGCCGAAGCCATCTATCTTGATGACCTGATTATAAACTCTAGGCGTAGTCCAAACCTTCGGATAATTCCGTACTATAGCGAGAGCCTGGGTCGGATCGATGTCAAGTCAATCAAGAAAACAAGCGGCAATCTCTCCGAGTGTGATTTCTTTATCTGCGGCCCTGGTGCTATGACGCAAAGTTTGCGCTCCCAGCTCATCGGGACCAATGTGAAAAATTACGCTATTCACACTGAGGAATTTAATTTTTAGGAGAACGATGAACAAAGTTGTAAAAAATATTGTTCTGATTTGCCTAATAGTTTTTGCAGTTAGCTACGCCGCCGCCTACTTTCTTGGTCGCAGTCAGCCGAACCAATCACTGAGCAACCAGGCTAATTCACCCACCACAACAAGTCGGGCAACACCAAGTCCAACAACTTCGCCAGCACAAAATGACAGCTCGGCCGCCACGACGGTAACCAAAACCTATGCAGCAAGTGAAGTAGCCCAGCACAATAGCGCCAACGATTGCTGGTTAATTATTAGTGGCAAAGTCTATAATTTAACAAATTATCTCTACAGTCATCCCGGAAGCGCTAGTGCAATCTTGCCCTACTGCGGTGCTGACGGCACAACTGGCTATAGCACCAAGGACCAGCGTCGGGCATCGCCACACTCCAGCTATGCCGATTCGCTGCTACCAGATTACTACATGGGCGATATCAAATAGTTTTTTGAACTTGAACTAACCGTTCTTTGAATTGCAAATGACCTACTGCTCTGAAGAGATAAAGGGTATAACGCCCGAGCCCTCGCAGCACCCTGGTATTTATCGTGGTGCAGCACTGATGCTACGATTATATGTACGTATTTACTTAGGGGCTAGATTTTGATACAATTCCGGTGTTAAGAAGAAGATATTTCCCGATAGTTCTCCGCCAGCTGGCGGAGGCAGAGTGTGCCCTCCCAGCAAATACGTATTCCCCGATAGCTCAATGGCAGAGCGCCTCGCTGTTAACGAGGATGTTGCAAGTTCGAGTCTTGCTCGGGGAGCCAAAGAAAAATGACCACCAATGCGTGGTCGTTTTTCTTTTGGTTAGTACGAGAAGGCTCCAGTCTTGCTGTGCCCTCCCGTAGCTTTAGCGGAGGAGGGTTCAGGTAAAGATGCCCTTATCGCTAAACTCGTAGCTATTTAGGGAGCGTCCCCCAAGCTGTCCTCTTTTTTCTCGATGATTACACTTATATTTTTGGCCACAACAGTGTATTTGACCCACTGAGTCGAAAACAGTAAACTCATGCTATGATTTATAAATTTTGTCCTATGTGCTCAAGTGAGCTCGAAGAAAAAAGCAATAAACTGCTTCTTTGCACAAAATGCAAGTACAAGTTCTGGCAAAACCCTAAGCCTGCAACTTCCGTTTTGCTTCTGAATAAAAGGGATGAGATCTTGTTGGTTAAACGCGCGCACGATCCCAGTATGGGACTTTGGGATATGCCTGGTGGATTTATTGACCCTGGTGAAAACTTAGAGGAATCGACACTACGAGAACTAGAAGAAGAACTGGGAGCAAAGTTTGCTGATTTAGAATATCTTTTTTCCTTTTCTGACGAATATAGATATGAAGGGATTAATTACGGAGTAGTCGTGCCTGTCTTTGGGGCAAAGATGGAAACCGAAATTTTGATATTAAATGAAGAATCAACTGGTTATAAATGGTTTGCAAAAGATTCAATACCATGGGAAAATCTTGCGTTTGATGGCATGAAAAAAGCCCTTAAAAGGTATTTAAACGCTTGTGGTACATAAAGAGATGCACCCCTAGAAAAAACTAAGGAATGCTCCCCATTTGACTACCTGCTGAGTGATAAGCGTTTCTTGGCCCTCAACGGTTAGGGCGGCTAGAAACTTTTGCTTGTAAATATCCTAAGGCCCTTAACCTATACGCGCAGAAACTCCGCCGCCCTGGAAGAAAATCTAGCTTTCCCGCAAAATTTTCTCCATTGCTTTTCCCCTTGCCAGCTCGTCGATTAGTATATCGAGGCAGCGAATTTCCCGCATAACTGGTTCTTTGATCTCTTCCACTCGGACACCACAAATTACCCCTTTAATCAAAGCTCTTAAGGGATTGGGCTTAGGAGCTTCCGCAATGAAAGTTTCAAAGTCCGTCTGTTTTTCCAATTGAGTCCCTAGTTCCTCTTGGCTGTATCCCGTCAACCAACAGATGATTTCATCGACTTCTGATTTTGTCCGTCCCCCTTTCGCTGCTTTAGCGACATAAAGCGGATAGACGCTTGCAAAGCTCATTGTATAGATACGAGGTGTTGTCATAGTAATCATTTTACTCGGTCGTCCAAGAAAACGGAACGAATCCTCTGGCGCATAATGAGGTTATCTAGCTGAGTTAGAAGGTCTTGCAAAGTTTGCCCATTTCATTAGAATTGTGTAATGGTAAGAAAATAGCTAGGCGCGGATATGATTATGAATAATTTTACACAAGAAGAATTGGAAGAAGCGCTTCGGGCAATAGCCTCAACCATAAGCAAGTGCGAGAAAGTCTTGCCAAAGCTAAAACCAGGCACGTCGCAGCACACCCTGCTCATCCGCCGAATCAAAGCGTTTAATATTGCCTCAACATTGATAACGCAAGCGCTTGAGAGCTATGCTAAACAATCTGATTGACCGCTGCTGTGCTACAATGAGGGGGACACCCTGACTCAAAAAAAATTTGGAAAAGATTATATGAAGCAAAAAACAATCGCCACCGGTGTGGTGCATGATGTGCCAGAGGACATAAAGGAGGCCCTGACTGCCAATCCGGAGGTGCTAGAGATGTGGAACAATTTGACGCCGCTCGCGCGTAACGAGTGGATTTGTTGGACGACGATCGTCAAGAAGCCGGAAACAAGAAAAGAGCACATCGAGCGGATATTGGCAGATCTGCCCAAGGGGAAGCATCGTCCATGTTGCTGGCCCGGTTGCCCTCACCGCCGGCCAAATGCGCAAAAATGGTTTAAATAAGCACCTTTTGGCAGGTCTTTCCACCAGCTGACAAATGCCACATTTTCAAACTATTATGGTTCTCAACAGTTAGAGAAGTTAGAAATTTAACGCTTATTTAATTGGTGACCGGTTCATCCATTTTTTCGTCTTCATCGGACGCCTTCATGATACCGGTACACCGATTTCCATCTGGTTGCGGCATATCACACAAACCGCCAACTTCACCTTCTGCACAGGATGTGCGACCACAAACATTACAGATAGCTCTTGTTTTGTAGCGTTCATTTAAAAACTGTTCTGCATCGTTCTCACTAAATATTCGCCCTTCTGCCATGTGCTCCTTTCTAGATTAGCTCGATCTCTCATATCATGAGAAACTACTTATGCCAATATAATAACATAAACGACAGAGCCAAATAATACTATCTAAATGGTGCCTTACCTTATCGCCACGCCGCTGTTGTTGAAGCGGTGCAGAGCTATTTCACCCGACGGGTGGCAGGGGGTGTCAGAGTGTAATTCGATACTATTTTATTGTTTTACAATAAAATATGTGATATAACCGAGTAAATAATTAATCGGTGAGGCACCTATGAAACGAGGATCAACGATTCTATTAAGGGGGGCGGTTATTCTTATCGGCTTGGTGGTGTTCGCTTTGTGCGTATTCGTGTTGCCGGCAGTTGCCAAAGAGATGGTGGATGTCATGCCCGTTCAGTATGAATTGTTGCCCATTTTGATAGTTTTGGCTGCGTCGACGATACCGTTTTATAGTGCACTCTATCAGGCCTGGAAACTGTTAAATTACATCGATATTAATGAGGCTTTCTCGGAGTTGTCCGTCAAAGTTTTGAAGAACATTAAGCGTAGCGGGATTGCGGTCGGCCTTTTGTATATGGCATGCTCACCATTTTTGTTTATTGTTGCAGACGGTGGTGATGCCCCGGGTATACTTGCTATCGGATTGGTCATCATTTTTGCTTCGATAGTGATCGCAACGCTGTCGGCCGTGCTTCAAAAGGTCTTGCAAGACGCTCTCGACATCAAATCGGAAAACGATTTAACAGTCTAAGGAAACTTTATGGCAATTATTATCAATATCGATGTAATGCTGGCTAAGCGAAAAATGAGTGTGACGGAACTTGCGAGAAGAGTCGGGATAACAATGGCCAACCTTTCTATACTGAAAAACGGAAAGGCTAAAGCGGTTCGGCTATCAACCCTAGAGGCGATATGCAAGACCCTGGAATGTCAGCCAGGAGATATTTTAGAATATCAAGATTAATTTCAACTTTGTAGTTCGAAATCATACAATTACTGGTACCAGAAATGTCATGGGGACAATGAGTTTATTGATCCTGGGCTGGGATCGAGCCAGTGGGCAATGATTTAGGGCCATGTAACAAATAGTAAGGCAAACATGATCTACTTAATCGGAGGACCGCCTAGGTGTGGTAAAACTATATTGGCCAAGCGCTTGTCGGAACAGCTTGGCATCTCTTGGGTGTCTGCAGATATGTTGGAGTCAATCGTGAAGCGGTATACCCCATCGGAAGATCAGGATAGCAGGTTCCCTAAAGACTTGATGCGCAAAAGAACTGGCAACAGTAATGATCTAATGTATGGCACCTACTCGGGTAAGGAAATTTTTCAGGCATATGTGGCACAGGCCAAGACGTCATGGCAGGCAATCGAAACCTTGGCCGAATCTATGTCAAAGGCAGGTCGCGATATTATTATCGAGGGCCACCAGCTTCATCCGGAGTTGATGGCAAAAATCCAAAGTCAGATTATTGGTGGCACTAAGGAGATTGTTCTTACTAAACATGACGTTAATCAGATTGTTGATACTGCACGAGAAAGCACTGCCGGCAATGATTGGTTTCTTCATAAAACAGAAAATCCTGATGTTCATTATAAAATTGCCGAGATGATAGCGAGATATTCTAATTTTTTCTCATCGGAAGCTAAACAACACAAGATTAGGGAGTGCTCATATGCCGGCGACTTCGAAGAGCAGCTTGGCAATGCGACGATATTGTTGAGAAGATAATTCGTTGTCCTAAATCATGGCTAGAGGAGGGCCAGTCATAATGACTGGCCTTTTTGGTATGAGCGAGGATCGGTTAGGTTCAATAATTTCCACAAACATGGGCTAGTCTGAAAGCGTCGCTAGTTAGTTATCACCTTGGAGATTGTAAAAAATCATAAAAGTGGTATATTGTGCCAAGACATCGCTGTGCGAGAAGGGTATGTGCTATGAGCGACGATAATGTTCTGCCTGATGATGTCGGTTGTTATGGCGTTCTCAAGGATGGGGGACTGGATCACGAGCGTTTGGAGCGCCTAAAGGCCATCGGTAGTTGCTATCGTTTGCCAGGTCAGGACAATATAGTTGTTGTCGATCGCGTTAGTTATAAAGCCGTGATAGCGGCCCTGACTGAACAGGCTGTAAGGTGGGGGTATGCCTTGCCCTGGTGCTTGAGACGTTATGCAACCGTGATCTATTCGCCTCTTTGGGACAAGTGCGTTGAGCTGCCTGGTCGTGTTAGAGGCCAGAGATTGATACATGAAATGGAAATTTACGCGTACGTTTTTCTGGCAGAAGCACTTGGAATAACAGTCTTTACCTTCTGTTTTGATCCGGGAAAAGCACCGATGGTGCTTGAGCCGATACAGTGATCGCGGGTATATCTTCGTGGGTAGCACCAGGCAAGCTGCCCTTTTTTATTCTAAAATACAGAAATTGTATTGGTTTGTGTCGATGCTGGGGCGTAATTCTCCGGATACAAAAAAACGCCCCAGCGCGGTCGCTGGGGCGGGTGAGACTAGCCTGGCCTTTCATCCGGGCGTCTATTCGATCTTCCAGCCTTCGTCGACGTACCAGCGAAGGATGGCGGGCTGCATCAGTGTGCTCACGTCTCTTTCTTCAGTCTCGAGCATACCCTTGCCGAATGCCAGGGAGCTGCGCCAGACATCGGGGGTGAGGTAGGTGGTTGGGACAGTGATCTTGAGGTTGCCCACCGTACGTGCGCGGTGGTCCGCCTTGTTTCTGCCAAGAAGCCAGCCCCAGTCACCGAACGAGGGTACGTTCTGGTGATAAGGCAGAACGGCCAAGCCAGCCGCTTCCATGGTGCGCTTCATGCACAGAAACGCCTCTTTGGAGTGGTATGGCGACGAGGCTTGGACCACCACCATGCCGCCAGGCGCCAGGCGCTTCCTGATCTTGGCGTAGAACTCCTGGCTGTAGAGCTTGGCCAGCTCAATCGCGTTTGGGTCTGGCAGATCGACGATGACAACGTCCCAGTGTCCACGTGCGAGCGAGAGGAACTTGTCGGCATCTACGTTGTAGACGTCAACCCAACCGATCTTGTTCAGCTTTGGCTCTATCCGACCGCGGCGCCACTTTCTTTCGTCATCCTCAGACTCCTGATAGAGCGGCTTCTTAATGCCAGCCGGTACAACACCAAGCGAAGCTGAAGCGTGAACCCGTGCATCGTGGAAGGAGTCCTTATTCAGGCGGCGGAATACCGCATTGGTGCTGGCGAGCTTAATCATCTCGGGGTCAAGGTCGACCAGAGTGATGTTCTGCACATCGCGAAACTTCTCAACCTCGCGCAGGGCCAGGCCGTCACCGCCGCCGAGGATGAGAACGTCCTTGGGGTGAACTAGCGACATTGCGGGAAGTACGAGCATCTCGTGGTAGATCGCCTCGTCAACCGAGCTGAACTGGAGATTGCCGTTGATATACAGCCTGTAGTCATCCAGCTCGACGTCGTGAGTGACGACCAAGCGCTGGTAGCGCGTTGTCTCCGAGAAGACAATCGGCTCATCGTAGAGCTGTTGCTCTAGATTCTGGGACCAGCCGACATTTCGGACGAACCCGATCGAGAGTGCTGCTCCAACCAGCACGAAGCTGACCAGGATCCCATAGCGCCGATGAACAAGACCAGCGCGCCAGAATGTAGTGAAGACTAGCAGGGCAACGAACAAGTTGCAGCCTGCCAGAACGAAGCTGATCTTCGTCAACGGTAGGTATTTGAGCAACACACGCGTCCAGATGATTGCTCCCAGGAAGCTGCCGATGTAGTCGGCACCCCAGACGGAGGCGATGTTGCCCTTGAGCGCTGCCACGTATTTCTCGTTGATGCGGACGGCCAGCGGTATCTCCAGGCCGATAAGGGCACCGACCGCGATGACCGTGGCGTAAAGAATGATCTGGAAGTGGTCGGAGAGCTGTGCGAAGGCGGTGTAGACCGCGATCGGTGCAAATCCGCCGATGGTCGCCAGCAGCAGCTCGGCAATGATGAACTTGTCTGCTAGTCTGCTATCGTCACTGAACTTCTGCAGGTAGCCGGCGACGCCCATCGAGAGCAACATCAACGCGATGATGACACTGAACTGCTCAATGGAGTTGCCGAGGATGTACGTGCTGACCGTCGACAGCACGTACTCGTAGACGAGGCCGCAGGCGCCAGTCACCAGCATCGTCACTACCAGTACAACCGTTGGCCACCTCGACTGCCAGAATCGTGACGAGTTCTCTTTGCTCAGGCATGCCACATTCGTGCTCATGATTCCCTCCGTGTTTCATCCGCCGATGCGGGAATTTGTTCGATGAACTACTTTTCACCGAAACAGTTTGTGCTTGTCAGGAGCAAAATGCTGTTTAGGTGAAATATCTCTCCCCCGCCCGCGGGCGGGGGAGCTCTGAGATACCATCATCAGACCAGCGTGCTGGCGATGATGGCCGCGATAGTCGCGACGGTGGCGTAGCGGATGGCCGACGCCACGCTCTTGTCCCGGACGATCTCCGTGTATAGATCGCTGCCCGGGAGCAGGAGGCGGTGGACGATGATCCGAACGACGAACAGCACCAGATACGCAGTCGTCGCGGAGCGGAAGAAGGAAACGAAGTCCTCATACCACCCCGCGAACGGGCCGATGATGCTTGAGGCAATGATTGCCCCGAAGGCAAGCAACTCGCTTGCCAGTATCACCCCGGCCGCCATGTTGCCAGCCCCTGCTTCTGCGCTGTACGCCACTCTGGTCTGGAGGGCAGAGGTGAGGCCGAGGACAGCCGTCCCCAGAACTGAGAAGGTTATCGCGCTCGCGAGTCCGCCGCCTGTGTGAGCGAAGGACGCCGCGATGATCGCCCCGATGGCGATGAACATGGCAGCGTTGACGAGGGCCATCGAGGCCGTGCGTTCCCGCATTGCCTCGGCTCGCGCTCCGGTCGCCAAGAGCATGATGACGATGAGCAGGAGCGCCACGATACCTTCGACGATGAAGGTGGTCAGGCTCTCTTGCCATGTCGGTGTCTTGGCACCGTTGAGTACGCCGGCGAGGGCGATGGCCAGGCCGATAATCGGTCCCGCCTCACTCAGGCTCGCCGCCGTATTGTCGCTGGTGACGATCTCTTCCTCGTCGTTGTACGGCGTGAGCCAGTTGATGATCGCCTTGAGGACGATGACTAACGCGATTGCTGGTATCACGAAACCTAAGCCGTGAAGCATCTTGTTCCTCCTACTTTCCGCCGCCGCCAGGACCGCCGGCGCGGAAGCTGCCGCCTGCGCTGCGAATGGATGACATCTGGAACCTGTGTTCACCCGAGCGGACCCAGTATGAGCTGGCATACCGCGGGTTGGATAGCGCGTATTGGGATCGCGTCCCGTAGCGATCTACCTTGGCGTTGGCCGGGCCATAGTAGCCTCGCTCGCCGCGGTAATCGTCACTCCACGTATCCCACTCCACGTAGGTGTAGTGGTAGCGCGGCTGGACGAGGTCGCAGTAGAAGTTCCAGCGGTCGTACCAGGTCCAGTAGCGGCCATTGCCGGTGCCTTGCCAGTGGCCGTAGTGGAAGTCGCCGACTTCGGCCATGCCGGGCGGGGCTGGCTCAGTGATCTTCTCGTCTTCGTACAGACCGTAGGGTTTGGAGACGATCTCCATGCCCAGGTCATCGTCATACTCATCGAAAAACTCTTCGGACACCTCCTCTTCGACTTCATGACGTTTGCCGTTCTCCACGATGGTGTACTTGTGGAAGCACTTGACCGGCATATCGTGGACGTAGAAGTTGGCATAGTTGTCGCCGCCAAGCCAACCGCTCTCCCAGCTCTCGCCGGGGTTGATGTTGAGAGCGTTCCACTTCACCTGGTCGCATTGGATCGTATTGGTGCTACTGCCGCCATCGGTCGTGTCTGCGATCCAATCGGAGTCATTGCCGTCGTCTTGCCGCTCGTCGTAGTTGGTCCGGAAGTACTCGTAGACCTCGCGATCCACTTTGACGGGCTGGTAGACGTGCTCGTGCTCAGTTTCCCAGTCAGAGTTCTCGTCCCAGGAGACGCGCACTACCTGGACGTAGTACTCGACGCGCATATCGACGAGAATCTTGGCATACGATCGGCCGAGTTGGCCGAGGCGCTTGCGCAGGTCTCGGTCGCCGTCTGTGAACTGGGCAAGCTTCGCCGAGACGGTGGTGCAGCTGTCGCCGAACAGTGCGTAGTCGGGCAGCCGCTGATGCAGCGATGCTAGTGCTGTATCTCTTGCCTTTTCGCACTCAAGGCAAACCTTCTCGGCAGCTTGCCGTCGCTGCTCCAGGTCGGTCTTCTTGTTGGTGAAGTCCCGCTTGGCCTTGGTGATGGCGCCGACGAGCGACTCGTACATGACGCGAACCTTGGTCGCTTCCGCCTTGGCCTGCGTTTCTTTGGCGACCGCGTGGTCGCGGGCCTCAGACAGAAAACTTGATCGTTCGCTGGCATGCCTGGCCTCATCGGCGGCAGTCCGGAGCTCATCGGTGATGGACCTGACCTTGGTGCGCAAGGTCTGCTCGTCTTCTGTTCTGTTGTTATTGAGCAGATCGAGCGCCTCTTGGTACTCCTTCTTGGCCGCTTCGAGCGTTCGCTGTGCCGTGCCGAAGTGGTCCTCCCAGCGCTCTTTTTCGGCGTATGGGGCCAGGAAGGCCCACGCCGCTTTAGATGCCGGGCTCTGCTTCAGGTTGACAAACTTGGTAGTCTCCGTCTGGATCTCAGTCGTAACTGTCTCGAACCTGACCTTGAGGCCTTCTTCGACCTCCTTGCGCAGGTCCTCGGGTAGACCGCTGCAGCCAGCCAGACTGGCCAGCAGCAGGGCCGCAGCAATGCACACCGTTAACCTTTTCATGTGGTTCCCTCCTTCGGAACGATGCAGGACAATGTCTGGACGACCACTCCTTCATTGGGATAGGCGTGGTGGGTCGAGACTATGACCTGACTTCGAGTTGCCGAAACGCACACGATTGTCTTGGGGCTCACCTCGTTTCCGCTGGTCGGAAAGGTGAACGAGATGCCAATCTGGTTTGGTGGCAAGCACTCGAGAGACTTCTCGATGCTGGCCACTGTTTGGAACGGATTGCCTGCTTCCGGCGCCGACAGGATCGACCGAGTGAAGCGGTACGAGAAGCCCGGCAAGTCCAGGGTAACCGGTACCACAATCTCGGGCGATGGTCGCAGGAAAGCGGGTTGACCATCAACATTCAGGCAGGCGAATACTTCGTGAAGTTCTGCTCCGCCGTGCTTTACCGAAACAACATGGCTGGCGCCGATGATGTTTGCCTGAACTGTCAATGACCCAAGCTCGACAAGCCCTTTGCCGAGCACATGGAACTGCGTCATGCTGAGCGGGCCCGTAAGCACACTCAGACGCAATTCTCCGTGCGATTGGTCAACATACGCACAGTCCGGAGAACTCATCTGACTGCCCCTCCTCCTGCTTCTTTGTTTATTCTATTGCTCAAGAAGCCACGCGTATTCTATAACAACCTAGACATTTTGTCAAGGTGGAACTGGCTTTTAGAAGGGTAGCACCGAAAACTTGTCTGGTTGGAGAAAATCAATAGTTGTGAGCTTTGCCGATACTTTCGAGTAGGTTTGGAAAATAGTACTGCGGCGCAAGGAGACAAGAGTGTTATATTTCCAATTATTCGCTTGCAGGACTGTATAAACACCATGCAGAACTATTTTTCACGATAATCATGCCTTTGTGATTATTGTGGTGTATTGATAAATCCTAGACATGAAATGTATAATAAATATACATTTCATCGTTGGAGCAAGGCGCAGAGCCGAGATCCTGAGTGCAGCGAGGGGCCTTGGGCGCTGACATTGATCAACTGCGTGAAAGTTTTCAGGTTCGAAGAAGTCACCTGGGGCTAGAATCCAGACTAAGGTGGAGGGGTATGACAAAAATTGATCTAGAGGGATTCGAGCAGAGACTAGTCATCAAGCGGGTGGCAGTTTTTTGTCTGCTTTTTTTGGGTTTAATATCATCGGCCAAGTTTCTCTATAATCACTTTGCCGTCACAAAAGCAGAAGGTGAGCCAACGATTATTTCCGCTACTACTGGTGATGCCGACCAAGATGGCAAGATTGACAAATACACAATTTTGTTTAGCGAGCCGATGGACACCTCTGTCACATCAACAGCTGGTTTCTCTGTTGTTTTGTCTGCTTACGGTCCGGGAGCTGTCGGCACCTGGGCGGATAACGCTACATTTATTTTGCCGTTGAATGAACAAAGTGATTACGATACTGGTGCGGATCTTGGCTTGTCGTACAGTTCTTCTTCTGGCGACATGAGAGATGTTGGCCTCGCCGAGATGAGGGTGGTTACTGACCAGAATATGCCTGAGGCTGATGGTGCTGCGCCTGTGGCGGCATTGACGTACTCAACTGATGGCGGAACTACTTGGGCCTCAACCGCTGTCGTAAATAGCACAAATACTCTCAGGATAAAAGCGACTTTCCCTGAGATAATGTGTACTGAAGCCTGCACTACTTCAATTCAAATTGATAATAATATTCTTTCATGGGCCGCAGGCGACATGACCAGGATCGATGATACTCACTACTACTACGATCTGGACGTGCCTAACGGCGATGTCAATGTTGCCACAATTTCAATCGATGGCAATGATCTATCTAGCAATGATGTCGTTGAAACACCGATTAGCGGCGCTACCTTTACTATTGATAATACTGTTCCTGTTGCACCGACTATCTCTACTGTTGCCTCGCCAGTTGATGCAGACAGTCAGACGATTACCGGTACAGCCGAAGCGAATTCACTTGTCACAATTACGGGCGGCGCAGCCACTGCGACCCAACAGTTGACCGGTGGTGCGACCGCTTATTCAATTGTCGTTACATTGACGCAGGATACTACTAACACGCTGAGCGTGACTGCTACTGATGCTGCAGGCAATGTTTCGAGCGCTGCGGCGGCTACAATCATTGAGACTGTGTCTGTGCCTGCGTCCGATACAACGCCTCCGACTGTCAGCGCTGGCAGCAATATGACAGCATACCCAAATAGCACCATCACTCAAGACGCGACTGTTTCTGATGCAACAACCTATGCTTGGACCAAAGTGTCTGGCTCCGGAGATATAACATTTGGCTCGGCTGATGCTGAAGATACAACCGTTAAGGCCAGCGAAGCTGGCACATATGTCTTACGCCTAACAGCAAGCGATGCGGCCGGCAATGCTGCAACGAGCGACATGACATTTACTGTCTATAAGGCAGGCGACATAAACAATGACAGCAAAATTGATAACGATGACTTTACGCTACTTCTATTTAATTGGGGTGCGCCGACAAATACCATGGCCGATTTCGGTCTGGCAGGTAAAGTTGATAACGATGACTTCACAATTCTGATGTATTGGTGGTCTTAAGCGATTTTTTAGGGACTAATAAGAGGACTGACGAAGATGAAAAAAATTACACAAATTATTTTTGCGCTACTGATCACTTTGGCTGCCGCTTCGCATGCCAGTCCGGCTAGAGCAGGGTCAGCAAGCATCTCTGTCTCACCGGCTAGCGGTACCAAAACAGTCGGTCAACAGTTCGATGTTAGCTTGGTGGTTAACGGCGGTGGACAAAATTTCACTACCTTTGGCGCCTCTGTCAGTGTTGATAATTTAACAGTTGTCAGCTTGACCAAGGGGTCGGATGTGGCGAAATGGACGACAGAACCAAGTATTAGTTCTCTTAATTTCTTCGGGGGCGTTTCCGGTTCCAAGAGCAGTGTCACTGCCTATACAATGAAAGTGAAGGGCAAGAAGTCCGGTGCCGCATCTATCTCAATCACCAATGGCTCTGTCAAAGCAACGGATGGATATAGCGTGACCGAAAACTTTAGTTCCGCTGTTAGCGGAAGCTACACCATTAAGGCTGCCTCGACAAGCTCAAGCACTTCAACTACAACAAAGCCGGTCGAGACAGTCCCGGCTGCGTCTGGTACGTCAGCAGTGGTCGCTCCTGTTGCGCCAACACTTCCGGACGACCAGGTAGATCTGGAAGCAGAGTGGGGTAAATTTTCCGTTGATCCTGCGCTAAGTGTTCAAGTTGGTATTGACGCTTCGGCGCAAAATGACTTATCTTCCGATAATTTGACAGGTGTCAAGTTAAGTGGTGTTTCTGCACAGAATTCTCTTGTTGGTATCGCGATATTCAGTACAAAGATCTCCAAAACAACCACGGCTGACAATCAGGGTCTCTGGTCTATTGTACTATCTGAGCCTCTAATCTCGGGAGCGCATACCGCTTATGTGTATGCAACGAAGGATGGTGCGACGGCAAGAGCAGCTAGCCCATTCAAATTTACTGTTGATGCTGCCAACAAACTCGTCAGCGAGGCTCCGCCGATTAGCACAGGGTCTGTGGCAGACCAAGAGGAAGTGGCAACCCTAATAGATGCTGATCCAACCGCTACGTCTGGCAAGAATAATAGCCTTTTGATAGTAGCGGCAGGTGTGTCCTTGTTGGCTTTGATCGTTATTGTCGTATTTATGAAGAAGCGTCGTCAGTCACAAGGTCTATTAAGACCGGAAGATGTCAGGGATCCAGTCGTTGTTTCTCCGACCAATCAACCGCAGGAAGCAACCGTTAACTTTGCGTCGAGTCAGCCAGTTGTCCCTGATGATAATATGACCATTGAGAGTGTTGCCAGTGTTTCTCTGGATAACAAAGATACTAGCGCTAACAAATCGCTCGAGGTGAACGCAGATCCGGTTTTCCAGACGGGCCAACGGCCGATTAATGACACTCCCCAGGATATCCAACCGCAGGATCAAGACACCCCTGTTGCCGCCACTTCAATTCCTGCTACCCCAGAGGTCAAGGTAGAGGATGACAACGAGAAACCTCCTACTGCCTTTGGCAGTTGGTAGTTGATTAGATATAGAGTTCTCAATTTTGGCTGTGTCGTTACTAGCTAGTCTAATTTTTTCTCATTTTTGTCTGTGTATAAAAAAGCGCCAGGTCGCGGGACTCTGGCGGGAAATTGCAGACACAAATGGTCTAGCGGTGATCAAGAGCAAGTCTCGATAGCTCAGCCGCACCGACGAGTAACATTAGTGCTAATGGGGCGTTGAGCAACGGGTTTCTGTTTTGAGTGTAAGTTCGCATTTCCCACCCCTCTCCGTGATTGCTGTAAGCAGCGACAAGCCTTGCGCTATCGGGACCGATCAATTGCGGCCGTGCGCCGAACCAGGTCAGCCAGAAGGGGTCCATGTACCGCCACCACTTACCAACCATGTGGCTAAAGGACTGATACATGGCTTTGCCAACCGCTGCCTTCCAACCCATTTGGCAGATACGGCAGTGACTCAGTGCTCGACCAAGTGCCGGCGGAACAATCAAACGAAAGACCGGATCGTGGCCGGGGATAAAGTTGACATTACTTACAACCAAGCCCTGATGGCTATTCCATCCACCCTCGCCCTGATATTTTTCAAGCAACTGGGTTGCCACATGCAAGCTGGCAAGGATGTTGTAGAAGGGGCGCATCGAAGCCGGACTCCAATCTTCCGCTTGCGGAAGATCGAACACAATACCCTGAGCAGTGATGGATTCACCCGATTGATTAGTGAAAAGCTGGCCAGCACCGCCAAAGCCCCAACTCATCCCGTTGAAACTAAATTTGGGCAAATCCAGACCAAAGTGCGAAAGTCCGGACGATTGGATTTGGGCATGCCATGAATCACGTGAAGCCGGGGCTATTTCCCTAAAAAGCTTGTCAGCACAAGGGTGTAGGACCAGCGATATTGACCTCGGGCCACCAGAGAGCCGCACAAAAGATGGGACATCGTAACGAATGAGACTGCTCAAATCTGGCATGAGCGTTCTCTCCTTCCTTTTGCTGAAAGTATTGTAGCACTAATTAAATAAAATTCAATACAGGCAATGATTTTTGATTGAACTTCCGGCCTCTGTGCTGTATTTGCTATACTTATATGTTTGATGGGTAACAGTGAAAGGAAGACATGCTAAAAACAGGAGATAGCGCTCCAGATTTTTCGCTACCGGACTCAGAGGGAGGAGCGCATTCATTGAGGGATTATGTTGGCAAGTGGGTCTTGCTCTATTTTTATCCCAGGGATGACACTCCGGGTTGTACGGCAGAAGCTTGCGGCATGAGAGATAACCTACCAAGGTTTGATAATCTCGGCGCAGTCGTCCTGGGGGTTAGTGTTGATTCGGTTTCTAGCCACAGGAAATTTGCACAGAAGTATAGCTTGCCTTTTACTCTACTGGCCGACGAGAACAAGGAGGCTGTTCAGTCATATAGTGTTTGGCAAAAGAAAAAGTTTATGGGTCGCGAATATATGGGCGTGATTCGGTCCTCGTTTTTGATCGATCCTGATGGCAAAATCGCCAAGATCTACCCTAAGGTGAAGCCGGCCGAGCACGCCGACGAAGTATTGCTCGACATGCAATCCCTGATCTCTTGAGAGCAGAATGACTGATTTGAAGGTGTCTGGTCTGCGCCGGCAGTCTTTTTGTGTTGATAAAATCAGGCAACAGTGTATAATATCGACATCGAAGCGAAGGGAGAGATGGAGTGCCAAGATACGAATTCTTCGACGTTTCGAATGGGGATGATATTGATGTTATCGAGGGGTATCTGAGAACGAGGCTTGATCCGCGCTTTGCTGATGAAACGATTTGTATTTTCTTTGATCCCGACGCAGCAAAGGTGCGCTGGCTGAAACCCGAAGGCAAGCGAGCTGGTTCGACCATGCACGTGCGAGTCTATTCTTCGATCGACATGAGCTATGAGGACAGTCTTCCCCTGGCTCGTGCCCTGAATGACTTCATGGATGTCGAGATGGTCTTGCCGAGTGGCGCCGAGATTTTCTTTCCGAAAGATTCTTGTTTTCCTAGGGTACAGACTATTTTCGATGAGGACCTGGGGGAGAGAATTGTCGTCGAGTCGCCGCTCGAGGCAGGTGATCAACTTGCCTGGAACATCGGCCGCGCGGTCGCAGTTGGCGCGAATGTCGAGATTATTCTTCACAATCAGGTTTCGTTTTCCTACTCACTCAGGGACTTTGTGCCTCGTGATGTGCCGATGTAGCTCTTCCGCCGGTTGGCAAGCCCACTCATATGGCCGCCGCCGGTTTTTTGTTTTTAGACTTGATTATTTTTATCTAATTAATTGCAAGCAAAGTTATGGCTTTCATCTGCCATGGGTGGTAACATATTAAAGCACCTATGAATTAGTGATTCAAAGATTGTGAAGGAATAGACTATGACAAAACCTATTATTGAAGTTTCGGGCGTATCGCGCCTGTTTGGCAAAACGACAGCGCTTGCTGGTGTGAACTTGGCGGTCGAGAAGGGGACAATCTTTGGTTTGCTTGGACCAAATGGCGCCGGCAAAACAACCCTGATCCGTATCTTGGCAACACTTCTTCCTCCGTCGAGCGGTAAGGCAACAATCTCCGGATTAGACGTGGTCAAAGAGCCAGCTAAGGTGCGCAAGATCATCGGTCTGGCAGGCCAGTATGCGGCAGTCGATGACTTTCTGACCGGACGAGAGACTCTAAAGATGATTGGTTCCCTCTACCATCTGCCAAACCACGAAACTCGTAAGCGGGCGGACAATCTGCTTGAACGTCTCGGCCTGACTGACGCAGCAGATCGAATAGTTAGGACTTACTCGGGCGGAATGCGCCGCCGCCTTGATCTGGGCGCGAGCTTGATTGGCGAGCCAAAGGTAATATTCCTCGATGAGCCTACGACCGGTCTTGACCCGCGTACCCGACTGGAACTCTGGGATATTATTAAGGATTTGGTTAAAAACGGTGCAACCATCTTGCTCACCACGCAATATCTGGAGGAGGCTGACGCGTTAGCTTCATATATTGCTGTTATTGATCGCGGTAGCGTGGTAGCCAAAGGTACATCAACAGAATTGAAGTCTAGTTTGGGCCGTGACATTGTTGAGGTCGCTATTCGACCAGAAGATAAGTCGGGAGCCATGAAGTTGCTTGCAAAAATCGCTGGCAAAGAGATCGTCTTCGATGAAACCACCGGCCACTTCCGCGTTCCCGCCAAAGAGGGCAGCAAGACGCTATTGTCTGTCGCGCGCGCTCTGGAAGAGGGCAACATTCAGGCTGATGAGATTGCATTGCATCGACCCAGTCTGGATGATGTCTTTTTGGCCGTGACGGGAAACAAAACTATAAATGACGAGAAGAGGTGAATATGATGAGTTTATTGCTAAATTTACGAGACATTGCAACGATCACAAGGCGTAATTTTACTCGCTTGCTCAGGACGCCCCAGCTGCTCTTTTTCTCAAGTGTCCAGCCAATAATGTTCTTGCTCCTGTTTAATTACGTTTTTGGCGGAGCAGTTACTCAAGCCGGTACTGGCACTCAGTCATATATTAATTTTTTATTGCCGGGGATTCTGGCTCAGACTTCGATATTCGGGTCGCTCCAAACCGGTATTGGCATGGCAGACGATCTGAACAAGGGTGTAATCGACCGTTTCCGAAGTTTGCCGATGAGCCGATCTGCGGTGGTAGCTGGGCGGGCGTTGGCAGACGCAAGCCGCAATGTAATGGTCTTGTTGATAATGCTCCTGGTTGGAGAGCTGATTGGGTTCAGATTTAATAATGGAATTGGAAATGGTCTTCTTGCGCTTTTGGTTACTTTGCTCTTCGGTTTTGCCTTTTCCTGGATCTCGCTCACAATCGGGCTTCTGGTTCGTGATCCGGAAACCGCTCAGACTTCTGGCTTTGTCTGGGTATTTCCTCTGGTTTTTGCGAGCTCTGTCTTTGTTCCAACCCAAACAATGCCGGATTGGCTCCGGAAATTTGCTGAAAATCAACCGGTAACTCAGGTGGTGAACGCAACACGCTATCTGATGCAAGGCATCGGGGACAGCGCCAGTGTGTGGCGAACATTATTGTGGGTAGCGGGGATTATCATTATTTTCGTCCCCTTGGCGGTATATCGCTACCGCAAAGCAGTTTAGTGTCAGGCAAAAGTTTCGCTGGGATGGTTTTGCGCTTAGGATATCGCCACGGATGACTCTTACTCCTGCTTGAGCAGGTCGGCGATGTCTGGCGGCAGCATGCGCATTAGCTTCTGCCGTTCGCCCGAGTCGACTGCGTCGAAGACCTTTTTCAACACGATTCTCGTCATTCCTTCAATTCCGTTCTCGACTTCGAAGGGAAACTCCGCCTGGATCCGACCCAGGAATTCCTCTCTGTCCATGCGCAGCGGCACTGATTCGGAGCTCCAGTTATCGTAGTAGATACCCTTGAGAAGAATTGGAAACTGTGCGGCGAGATTCACGCTGTCATTGATGGGTAGCCGGTCGCGTAATGCATGCAGTACGGATCGGAGGGAGAGGTATGACTGATTGCGGCGTGCTTCCCAACCAAGTTCTCTCTCGATGCCACCAAGAATCTGGTTGGTTTTTTGTATTGTTGTGTCAAAAACATCAAGTCCGGTACTCATATGCTCCTTGTGATTATTTGGCTTCTCTCTTTAGGATTCGATGAAATGTTGATTGTTGTTACTGAACAAAGAACCTGGTGGATACGCCTAGGCCATCGAATACAACTCGATAATAACCGGAAGGGACTCTTGCGCCCTGATTGTTGCGCAGATCCCATCGCCATGTTTTGCTCTCTCCCGGTGCAAGGGGTGTAATGACCTGGGCCGAAATTGGACTAAAAACAGTCTGTCCCTGATCGTTGGTTATCCTCCATGGGGCACTATTTTGTAGGTTAATGGTTGTCGATCCTGTGTTACTCAATGTGAATTGAACGGATGCCGTTGTTTGCTGGCTGGAAACCTCAGTGGGCGCAACCACCAGGTGAACTGATTGCTGGTGTTGTTCGGGAAATCGGTCGTGATATTGAGAAAAATAGCGGCTATAAACTCTGTGATAATACTCGCGTGCCGAAAAATATTGCTTCGCCCACATCTCGTATGGTTTACCGTTGTGAGATGCGCTGGCATTCTCTGGCGAGGAGGCAATTGTCAGCACGATAAAGGCGGTTGCGGCTAGTTTTATTATTGACGATGATTTGGTCATGTTGTTTTGTTCTCCTTGTCTAATTGAATAGCACACAATTCTATCATGCCAGCCAATGAAGGAAAGTTTGGAAATCTGCTTGTTTCATCTACAGAAAAAAACAAAGATTCCGATTATTAAATAATAATTTTTGATCATATTGATGAGTCGGGTATTGTTACCGCACATTTGTTTGATTGCCGTTGAAGCATGACTTGTTGGTTGGTGATAGTTCCTTTGCGTTTTTGGCATGCTTGAGCTATGATCTGGGGCTGGCTTAATATGTGCTGGTGATGAGGATGAGGATGAGGACACTTGCTGCAGTTCAGGTTGTTGTGAAAAATCGTGGTGTTAATGATTAGGAGATTATGACAAAGATCAAAAAATTATTATTTACAGATTTATTGCACAATAATCAAAAGCCACCACTTTGGAGCGTTCGGGACATGGCTTCTGATCTGACTATAATCATACCGGCTTTTAACGAGGCAAAAAGTATTGCCGATACTGTTAAAAGTCTAAAGAATCAGACCGTTAAGGTAGCCAGGATCATTGTCGTTGATGATTTTTCTAGCGATGGAACCGGCGAGATAGCTCGTGCAGCTGGTGCGGAGGTGTTGCGCCCTGAGGCAAACACTGGGACAAAGGCGGGAGCACAAAATTTTGCCCTTAAGAGTGTTACGACTAAGTTCACGATGGCAATAGATGCAGATACTATTCTTGCTCCAGACGCGATAGAGAGACTTTTGCCTGCCCTGCAAGACCCAAAGGTAGCGGCTGCTTGCGGTTTTGTCCTGCCAAGATATGTGAGAACATTGTGGGAAAGGGGTAGATATATTGAGTATCTCTTTGCATTCGTTTTCTTTAAACAGGTTCAGGATTATTATGAATGTCCTCTCATTTCTTCCGGTTGCTTTTCTGTTTACAGGTCATCCGTTCTTCAGGCGAATGGGGGGTGGTCAACTCGCACGATGGCTGAGGATATGGATTTAACCTGGAGCTTTTACCAGGCAGGACATAAGGTTAGGTTTGTAACTGGCGCACTTTGTTATCCGATAGAGCCAAATAATTATACTTTTATGAGCAAGCAGCTTCGTCGATGGTCGCACGGATTTATTCAGAACTTTAAGTTTCATTGGCGTGGAGTGCTTCGAGTTCCTTATCTTCGCTCGGTTGTTATCATCGCTATGATTGATGCTGTCATTGCCTCGATTTTCAATATTCTGCTGCTGCCGGCATTAATTATATTTGTCAGCCCCTTATTCGCAATTATTTATCTTGCTGATTTGCCGGCTGTGATGGTGCCGGTCTTGTTCCAGGCAGTATCGAGAAAGGAAACTGGTTTGGCCATTTCAAGCATTCCGGCGTATTTTGTCCTGAGAACATTTAACGGCTTCATGTTTCTGGAGGCGCTAATTACCGAGGTTGTCCTGCGAAGAACACTAGCCACTTATGAAAAGGGGCATTAATTAATAAAAAAAAGGAACAACTATATGAACGCTGGTCTCCCAAGTGCTGGTATCGGGGTTACATTTTATCTTCTAGCCACTGTTGCCATGCCCTTTTTTGAGATTTGGCGGTTGTTCAAAAGAGAGAGCGGCAGATTGGGGTGGCGGTTCATCTTGAGGCAATTATCGATCGCGACAAATATCATATTAGGTATAAGTCTGGCAAATTTGTTTTTTGACATTGTCGCTCCTCGTTATATTGGCACGAACAGAAGTTTTACGATTTTCGGGCAGGTCGCTAAACTTGCCCATATTTCCAATATCCTTATTATGCCAGCGATATTGATAGCGGTGCTTGCCGTGATCGAAGTTGCTAGCTTGATTCATGTACGCAGCAGAACCAGGTGACATAATTAAGATTTTTGCAAAAAAAGAAGGCCCCGCACCGCCTGCAATGAACACTCGGTGCTTATTGCGTTTGGTTTGGGACCTTTGGGATAGGGCGCGCTGCCGGTATCAGTTGCCGGTTGACGTGGCCTCGGGGGTGGCCTCGCCGGTCTCGGGGTTCGCGCTGCCGTCGGCTTTCTCAGCCGCGATGATCTGCTCGACGATGGGCAGGATCTC
>JBAYHC010000003.1:0-224253 GCA_041666325.1 Patescibacteria group bacterium | reverse complement strand
TCTGCTACTGGCACTATTGGTTCGGAAATGGCAAACGCCTCTTGGAGCGACCATTTAATGAGGTACTCGCCTCCGGCAAACCAGACTTTCCCTTCTGTTTGGCGTGGGCAAATGAAAATTGGACTCGAAGATGGGATGGGCAAAATAAAAAAATATTAATGAGACAGACTTATCCAAAGGGTGATATTGCGCTTCATGTTGGATGGCTGCAGAAAGCCTTTAGCGATCGTCGCTATATTAGAGTTGACGGTAAGCCACTCTTCCTGATTTATAAGCCAGGTAATATTGATGATGCTGAATCATATATTCATTGCTTCCGTGGGGAAGCTCGGCGGCAGGGAATAGGGGAAATATTTTTGTGCAAAGTTGAGCTAAGCGATAAAGACTACCAAGACCCACGAACGACTGGCTTTGATGGCGCTGTTCGTTTCAGCCCTGACTGGTCTATTATCAAAAAAGTGGTCGAAAAGAGGAGAGTTGGCATAATTACGGGTGAGGGTGGATTGAGCCGATTGTTGCCAAGATTCCAAAGCGTTGTTAGGGGTAATTACGGCAAGTTGATGAATGAGAGCTTGCAAGCAAAAAGTGCTTATCAGTATTTTCCTACTGTGCTTGTCTCTTGGGACAATACATCCAGGTGGCGAGAGCGTGCACTAATAATCGAAAAAAGCACGCCAGCCCTTTACGAGCAGTGGCTCGAGAGTGCGGTCAACTATTTGGATAGTTATTCATCTCAAGAGAACAAACTATTATTCATAAATGCATGGAATGAGTGGGGGGAGGGAAATCATCTTGAGCCTTGCCAGCAATGGGGACGAGAATATCTAGATTCAACCAAAAAGATATTAGTGCGATGAAAACTACCGGACAGATTTCTTCCTTATCCAGAAGCTCGCTCCCGGGCACTTATTTGAGCTTGGAAAGGTTGATTCGAACTGTTTTTTATAGAATCTTGATAAATAGTTGGTAGAGAACACAACCTCGAACTCGCTGTTATACATCAGGAACGAGCGAAGGAGATAGCTCTCGTTCCAGAAAAAGCCTTTTTTGATCCATTCCGCCGGGTATTCAAATGGAAAGAAAATGTCGTGGAAGTGTACATATACCCCCTGATTCAAGCGGGGCAATATATTGAAGAACAGGTGATTAACGTCGCTATTAAACTTTGAGACGTGACTCGAGTCAATAAATAGGATATCGTTGTTTTCCAGTTGCTTGAAAAGAGAAAGATCTACCTTCTGGGTGGGCTTGGTTATAACTCTTTTTCTATCTTCCTCATGAATGAGTGAGAATACTTTTTTGGGATACGGTTCAATAAACTTGCACTTCATTCGATTGTTGTAATAAAGATCGTTCGTGTCTAGAATTAAACAGGTAGAATATCCTGATCCCACCTCAATGATTCGCTTTGGGGTCAAGTGTCTAATCATCGAGTAGAGGACATTGCCGTCACTGAAAGAATAAGAGTCATTGAGGAAAAAATAGCGAAAGTTTTTCTTTTTGGTGTCGGGAAAAGGGCAGTCAAGGGAGTATTTCTTCAGGTCTTTCAGGAGCTTAATCTGGGCTTTTTCGTTAAATGAAATTCCGCGAATAAGTTGTTTGCCGCGATCAAAAAACATGTTTGCCCGCTTAATTTCTGAAAGGCTTGGTAGTGGCGAGTAGAAGTGGCCCGGATAGAACGCTGACCTGAATAGGGATAGCTTTAAACCGCGGGTAATCTTTTTGATAATTTTCTGAGACATTGTTAGCATTATATTTTAAGTGCCATATTTGCTCTCGGTTCATAGTTGTTGATTGTGAGCTAGAAAGGGGCCTAGAATCAGGCGAGCGTCGCGGTCATCATAACCGATATGTGATATGTTAATCAATAAAAGATATTTAAAAAGTGTGGCCAATTCCAGCCAGAATAGTTCTCTCGAAACGTTTGATTGGAGTTGCGACATTGTTTAGGTCCTTGTTTGGTAATCGAAGATGACCACTGTTATTTTCTGGTTAGTGATAGAAAAAATATGGCCCGGAAGGCTATTTTGTCGGGACTACAATCAGCAAGAGAGTTAAAAATGAACATCTTATTAAAAAACCATTCTGGGCAGCCGACAGTCAGCGTAATAGTACCCAACTACAATCATGCCAGATTTTTAGATCAGCGCATGCAAACAATTTTTGATCAAACCTGGCGCGATTTTGAGGTAATTTTTCTTGACGATGCCTCCACTGACAATAGTTTAGAGATATTTGAGAAGTATCGGAAAAATCCTCATGTCTCGAAGATTATTGTTAATAATACAAACAGCGGAAGCCCCTTTATACAATGGAACAGAGGAATTAGAGAGGCGAGGGGAAAGTATATCTGGATCGCCGAATCTGATGATTATTCAGCACCGGAATTTCTTGAGACGATGATTAAAAAATTGGAGGCTAATTCGACTGCGGGCTTGGCTTATTGCCAGTCATGGGTGGTAAGCAAGGCTGGGCAGCGGCCGAGTGTTCAGCGGTTATCTATGAATGATCGCGTCCGGTGGAGCAACGACTTTTTCAGCCCTGGTCTAATCGAATTATCTCGATACCCGTATTATGCCGGCAAAATTCTAAATGCAAGCAGCGTTGTCTGCCGAAGCGATTGTTGGAATCAAATTGGGTTAGCAGACGAATCAATGAGCCAGTCTGCGGATTGGCTGTGTTGGGCTAAATTTCTGTTGATTTCAGACGTTTGCTACTCAGCAGAGCGGCTAAATTACTACAGAGTACATGACGGCAATGTAACTCAGAAGAATCGCCTTACGGGCAAGATGATTCTGGAGGATTATAAGGTAATTAACTATATTTCTTCAATTCGGGAAATTAGATGGGCCAGAAGATGGGCTTTCGTCTTCAGGAGTCATTTTGTTCAGTCGTATAAGCTCTTGGAGCTTGGGTGGAAGAATGGATTAAAGATTTATTTCTCAAAGCACTCGAGTCTTAACCTTGCGTTGATTACCAATACCAAGGATAGGTGCGTCGTGATCAGAATGATCATACTGCTGCCAGTGTTTGTTTTTCGGTCTATGCTGTTAAAATTGCAATCATTGCGATCAGACAAGAAACTACTTGAGTCTTAAGATGTATTTACCGTAGGCAAACAGAAGCTTGTTGAGATACGGAAGCAGGGAAGATAGCAGAGTCTGCTTTTCAAGGACTTGGGGCAAAGGCATTGGTTTATTTTTGATAAGAGCCGCCGGTGAATTTAGTTGATAAGAGCATCGGTTTCTTCTTCTCGATAGGACATTCGGCATTGCGCGCATTAAGGAGGCGTAACTTTTTAATACTAGAAACTTATCGTTCGTGTATAAAGTTGAATATAGCGCAGTGCCAGCATCAAGCATCAGCTCCAACGGAAGAATTAGGACGAGAGTAGTGATAGGATAGTTTTTAAGAACAAAAATCCATTTGTTTCGCACAATATAGAACAGGCGCCTTGTAGGGTACTTCCCCTTGTTTTTGAAGGACAGTCCTTGCGTAGGAGTGTTTTTGTGGCAAGCAATTGCAGTAGGAATCAGAATCGCTCTGTTGCCAGCAATGGTATTTTGAAAAGAAAAGTCCAGGTCTTCAAAGCCATAAAAATAATTTTCATCGAATGGTCTGACTGTGTGGTTTGGCCTCCTTACAAAGAGAAAACAACCGCTCTGGAAAGTGTCTATAGCTCTTGCAGTGCTATCACAGTCTTGAATATTTTTGCCATAATTGCTGCATCTTAAGGAGAATCCCAGGTAGTGAAACGGACAATCCTCGTGCTGGATTAGCTTGCGGTTGCTACTAAAAACAATGCGCGGTATATAGAATTGATAGTTGGTGTTCTTGACCGAGTGACTTACCAGTCTCTCGATATCTTTTGCCTGTATTTCCATGTCGCTATCAAGACACAGTACAAGTTTGCTTTTTGCCTGCCTAATGCCGATATTTCGAGCTGATCCCGGGCCAGAATTTGTCGATGTTGTTAGGAGGAGTACCGAGGGAAATAAGCGCCGAATCAGTTCTGGACCGTTGTCAGTTGAGCAGTCGTCAACAACAATAATTTCCTGGACTGTGTCTTTCATCTCAATCAGGGCACTGAGTAGCTCGACAATATCCTTCTTATTGTTGTAGTTGACTATGACTGCGGAAATTTTTTTAGACATGGTCAAGGACATGGTTAATAATTGAATGATAAGATGCAGCAATCTTCTTCCAGCTATAGTCAGCGTTGATTATTTCTCGATTGCGAAGCACTGCTTCGTCGTAGTGCTCGGTGTGATTTATTGCATGGGTAAGTTTAGCGATTAATCCCTTCATATCGCCGGACTGGTAAGTAATTATTTTTGCACCAGATTTATCAAGAGCATCAATCAAGCCATTCTTGTTGCTTGCAATTATAATGCAGCCGGCTTGTATTGCCTCCAAGATACTTATATTGAAGCTGTCGTTGTTGCTTGCAGAAACAAAAACCTTCGCCTTGCTGTATATATCTTTTAACTTATTGTCGCCGTGATCGATCCATCCCCAGAATTTAATCTTATGGGCAACTTTGAGTTGCCTCGATAGCTTTTTGAGATTGCCAATCTCTGGGCCATCTCCAACAATGTTAACATCCCAGTTTCCTAGATGACATTCTGAAATTGCTCTAATTATTTCATCTGTTCTCTTTATCGGTACAAGCCGATTTACTACAAGGATATGGTTGCCTTTATGGGAAGCAGGGATAAACATATCTGGTATTATGCCATGAGAAATAATAGTGGTTTTCGATTTTATGTTGTCAAAATGTTGTTCAATTTCTAATAACAATTTTTGTGATGGTGATGTGATAGCCAAGGCGTTAGAAACAATTGATCGAGACAGGGGTTTCATTATGGCATGATACTTATTCAGGCGAGGAATGTGCCCATGGACGTCGCTTCCATGGGTCGTGATGATGTATGGCAGAACAAACCTCCGTTTTAGAAGCAAGGCAAGAATTCCGGTTGGAATCAAAAAGTGAGTATGACAAATATCATACTTTTTATTCGCCATTAGTAGTTTGCATTTTCGGTAGGCCGAAAAAAGGTAAGTTGCTTGTTCCCAGGGGTAGCAAATCTCTTTTTTTGAGCGCAAGCATCTTACTCGATGGATGCGAAAGAGAGGATTGATCTCTTCGTATGTGTTCAGGCCGCTGAAGCCCATCGTTACAACATCGATATTATAATTTCCCATTTCAGATAGGGCCCTGGCAACCTCGTAGCTAACTGGACCAGCTCCGCCGCCAAGCGGGGGAAACTCATAATTTAGGACAAGTAGATTTTTCATTTATTATCTTTCTTCATGGCTAAGAGCTCGAGTTTGTCACCGGTGAAGAAGGGAAACGGTAGTGCATCGTAGACGGATAACAGCCAGGATAGGCCAAGGCGTGTCTTTGTCTGTCCGGCTGTGCATGGACCGTTGTTTTTCAATGCAAGTTTGTTATTTTTGCTGGTCTTTTGGTTTATGTATCTATAAATCCTGTGTATTTCCGGTATACCATAAGTTCTAATTTTCTTATATTTGAGTTCTGCATCAACTCCAGACATAGCCAACAGATACGATAAAGTTTTTTTTGTAAAAAAATTGCAGTGTTCTGGTGGAACGTTACGCGCAAAGCTAGAGAGATTTAACAGCACACTGATTGTGCCATAATTCGGCACGGCCCCGATGTATACGATTCCTCCCGGCTTCAATATTCTTAGTATTTCCTTTAAATGCTTCTTGGGCTGGGGGATATGCTCAAAGGTTGAGAAACTGGTAATGATATCGAAGTGATTGTCTGGTAGCTCGGCGTTTTCCAGTTCTTTTTGAATCAAATGATATCGGTTTTGCAGCGCTCCCTTTTTTGACCAGGGTGAAACGTCTAGGCCGAACTTGTCCCAATTTTGGGGAAAAGATGCCAGGAAAACGCCATTTCCGCAGCCAATGTCCAAAATTTTCCCCTTGTTCGTTCCGCTAGCATTGACTAGCTTTAGAGCGATAGATTTGAACCAGAGCTTATCTAGGCTTGTCTGTTGGATGCTGTATTGGTAGTCGGCGTTTTCGGAATACGAAGAATTTTCTCTTACTATTGTCTCGTCAGGCAGGTCAGCGTAAACAAACTCGCATTTTGTGCACTTTACCAATTTTATTTTATTTAGTCTCCGATCGACGATCGGTTTCGAGTTACTGCAGATTGGACAGCATTTCATTATTTAGACCCTTTGGTTTGACTACTAATTTTATTACAAGATGTGGTAATGCCCGCAGTCATTCGGTATTGCTCTCTTCGAGTCCTGAGTGTCCCTCAGAGTCGAAGGACGTGCTCGGAAGTGTAGTAGTGCACCTGTCCTGTCGGCTACAGGCAAAGCACAGTTGTGTTTTATGGTGTGTTTTAGTATCGTCCGTATTAGATATCCATCTACTAATGTTTGGGTTGGCGACATGAGAACCACTGAAGAAAAACCGCACATATCGATCGTGGTGCCTGCACACAATGAGGCGGGTGCTATTTCTGCATTGTACCAAAAGATAAAGTCTGTTTGCGATAAAAATGAGATAGTCGCCGAGATCATTTTTGTTGATGATGGATCTTTTGATAAGACGAGCAAGATATTGGCTGGCCTGCCAGGGATAACAATAATTAGATTGCGCAAAAAATTTGGGCAGACGGCTGCTCTTGATGCGGGCATCAAAAAGGCCAAAAAAGAATATATAGTAACCCTGGATGGTGACGGCCAAAATGATCCGGCAGATATTCCCAAATTACTCAAAAAGATCAAAGAAGGCAACTACGATTGTATTTGTGGCTGGCGCAAATATAGAAAGGATCCTATTTTTAAGCGCCTTGCCTCAAGGGGAGCGCACATTCTACGGAGCATGCTAATTCACGATGGCATTCACGATAGTGGTTGCACCCTAAAAATTTTTAAACGTGAGTGTTTTGATAATATAGATCTGTATGGTGAAATGCATCGATTTATACCTGCTTTGCTGAAAATTAGGGGCTATAGGATTGGGGAAGAAGTGGTGAAACACCACTCCAGAAAATATGGCAAGACCAAGTATAACTGGAAGAGAACGATTAAGGGGGCACTAGATATTCTTTCTCTCTGGTTTTGGGGGAAGTATGTCAACCGTCCGCTTCACCTCTTTGGAACTCTGGGTATTGCTGTTTTCTTGGCATCATTTATGGCAGGAGGAATTGCTTTTTATAATAAGATTTATCTAGGTGCCGATCTCTCTTCGTCGTCGCTGACCTATCTTGCTGTCTCGGGCACTTTTGCTGGCTTTCAATTAATTATCTTTGGTTTGCTTATGGACATGGTGGTTAAAAATTTCTATGCTACCAAGAAGATTACTAATTATGAAATCGCTGAGATTATTGAAAACTAGAATCGATAGACGTGAATCTTGGAGTAGGCATTCTCTGTTTTTGAGAAAACCTGTTGAAGGTTGGCTGCGATGTAATTCATTGTGCTCTCATCTATTTTGCTAGAAGCGGAAAAGTCGGTAATGATAAATCCGTGTGTACCACTAAGTACTATTTTTTCTAGCGCATTTTTGCTAGCGATGGTTTCTGCCCCGACATAGTATTCTTTTCCGTTTATTACAGTATTTGGTCTATCGCTGATGCCCAAATAATCGTATTGAATCCAATAGCCCGGCTCATTCAGAAATATTTTGTTAAATTGTGGATGAGAGGAAATAACAATATCACCATTCTGGCGATTCTGTCCGATAAAACGATAGACTGCGTTGAAATCTGGCTGGGGGGTGTAGGCATAATAGGGTCGCTTGATCTTCGACGGATCATCTGATTCAAGGGAATAGAAACTTTTTGGTTGCAATATGCCGTGACCGGTTGCGAAAAAAACAGTTACAATCATCGTCAAGACGAGATATTTGGTCCATGTTAGTTTAATTTGGTCAAGGATGGTAAGCGCTCCGATCGAGGCCGAGAGGTAAAGGAATGGTGTGAGGTGAAACAGGTATCGATAGTGAATTATGTTCGTAAACAGGGATATGGATATTAGGTAAATTAGGAAAGTGCAGATCCCAAGTTTGTAGAAACTGCCGGTATCATTTTGTTTCTTTTTGGATAGCGCAATCAGACCGAAAAAGATCAATGGCCAGTAGCTACGGATATAGAAGCCGAGATAGTACGGCAAGGTGTAGTTGAGTTTAATTTGTCCCAAAACGTTCATAACAAAATTGTTGTCCTTGTTTGTGCTCAGTATCTCTGACACAAGATATACAATTGTCGCAAGACAGAGCACTGCTAATATTTCCCTCAATGATTTCTTCGACCAAGCCAGAAACGTTGTATATATCGGGATCAGCAAATAGGCAATTGGTTGAACAATGATGGCAATAACAAGAAAGACTAAACTTAAAGCTATCCGGCTATTGTTATTTTTCTCATGGTGAACGTATTGGTAAAGAAAATATATTGATAGCCATGTAGCTAGCGTAAGGAGGGTATACCATCTCGCCTGACGAGACCATGCAATCTGCCAGTAAGAAAGAGAAACAAAAATAGTGCCGACCAGTGCGATGTTCTTGCCGTAAATATTTTTGACCGTAGTCCAAAACACAATTATAAATAGACTGCCAACGAGTGCAGACATGAGGCGATAGGTGGCGGCATTTTCTCCTAGTATTTTTGTTAACCATGCAGTAGGATAGCAGTAAAGTGGACAGAAGTATGGTTGGCCAGAGTCTAGAACAGAGCGACCCTTTTCGGTAATTGATAGTACTGCGTTGATAGTATAGCCTTCGTCCATCCAGTAAGACTGTTGTCCCAAGTGATAGAAGCGCAAAAAAATGCCCAAAGCAATTGTGCCGAAGAGAATAACGTAGTAAACAAAAAAACTAGTGGTGTGGGTGGGCTTGAATGGTATCATGGTTAGCCAAATTATACATATCTGTCATTACAAGATAACATAGTGCTCAAGCGTCCACAAAGTTTAAGCGGGATCATTATTGCAAGCACTGGCCATGTTTGCTCCTCATCGCAATAAACATTATAATATAGTCATTGCATACGGAGATAAAATAAAATCTTTCAGGGATAATAAAAATGAAGGTATGTTTCTGCTAACGATCACTCGTGCAGCAGTTATTTTTATTGCCCTTTATTTTATTTCGACCTTTGGTTTCACTAAGGAGGTTAGAGGATATGGTGGAATTTTCTCGGATCCAAATGTGCCTGATCCAATCGAAATAGTGGAAGCTCCAATAATGAAGATTGCAGAATATATCGGCATACCTTCAGAACAGGTTCCTAATGCAATTTCAGCGGCTGCCCTGAGCATAGCTGGTATTGGTGCTATGGCTGCTCCAGCTGCAAATGCCGTAACCGTTTTCTCTTCTTTGAGGGAGTTTTCTCTTTCTCTTTGGAACTCGATCATCTATCTGGTTGGATTTCGTCGGAAAAAGAGAGGTTGGGGACGAGTAGTTGAGATTGGAACAGAGGTGCCAATCCCGATGGTTCGTGTTGAGCTAGTTGAGGCTGGGTCGAAGACAGAAAGCAGCGCAGGAGAAGGCAAGGTGGTTGCCTTTGCTTATACTGATAGCGATGGTCAATATGGTTTTATCGCTCCTCCTGGTAGATATGTTATCAATGCTATTAAAAAATCATATGACTTTTCTTTAGTACCCGATAAATATTATCAACCGAACGCAGTGATAGAAGTTAAAAGCTTGCGAGAGAGCTTGATTGTTCCGAGAATTGCTCTGGTGCCAACAAGTGAATCGATTAAGGAAAAGTACCATTGGGTTGTTTCTTTGGCAAAGTTTGAGCGTTTCATGGTTTATGTTTCTTTCGCCAGTCTCGCTATCGGAACGGTGACGATAATAGGAAAAATTTCTAGGACTTTCGCATCCTCTGATTGGCCCATCGTTGTTACGTATATTCTGCTTTGGGTTGTTTGGATCTACAACGCCTACGCAAAATTCAGGTATTCTCCTTGGGGATCTGTGCTAGACAAAAATAATTCTCAACCCCTGTCTCTCGCCCTAATCCGCGTCATGGACGATACTGGCACCAGGCTAATCAAGACTGTCATTTCGGACAAGAACGGTAAGTTCTCCGCATTACTCTCTCAAAGCAAGTATAAAATATTGGCGAGCAAGCCTGGCTACAGCCTAGTAGAACCGATTGTTTATAATGCTCAAGATAAAATGAACGTGTTGGACAAGCGGATATTGATGCAGAAAACTGTATCTGGTCGGCCATAGGCTCGGAACTTATTGCCAAGTTCAACATTTGGACGTTTTTAGTTTGTAAATTTAGGCTCTCTTGGCCCATTATCCAGAGGCCATTTTTTTATTTGCGCGGCTGACAAATCAAACTAATTATTACTTGGGAGAAGGCTCGGCGCAGTCTATAATGCAATGATTGATTATATTGGAAAAGGAGCGAGATGAATTTGGGCAATCTTCGGAAGCCATTCGAGGCAGGTGATATTGAGTGGCGCATCGGTTCAATAAATGCCGACCGAACAAGTGGAATGGCTCTTGCGTATGTTACAAATCGAGCGATCCAAGAGAGATTAGATGAAATTGTTGGCCCGCTTAATTGGAAGAACGAATTTGACCGGTGGGATAGTAAGGGTGTGAAGTGTGGAATTTCAATTCGAATCGATGATAAGAGCGAGTGGATTACAAAGTATGATGGAGCAGAGGAGACAAATATTGAGCCAACAAAGGGTGGATTTTCTGATGCAATGAAAAGAGCTGCCGTGCAGTGGGGAATCGGTCGATATCTCTATGACATGCCCTCTGTTTGGATTTCGCTTGAAAATGGCAGGCTGGACAAAGAGGCTATCAGCGATCTGCAAAAGCGTTACAAGAGCTATGTCTCGAGGCGATTCAGTGAGATCACAGGATCAAGCTAGCCTAGAATCTCTTGTTTATCAACAAGGCAATTTTGAAATTAACCACCGAATCAAATGACCGCGGGTCGTACCCCAAGATATCCTCGATCTGATGGATGCGGTAGATGATTGTGTTGCGATGGACCTTGAGGCGTTCTGCGGCATGAGAGATATTGAAGTTTTCCTCCAGCAAGATTTCAAGAGTGAGGAGTATATTGCTGTCGGTGATTTTCCCCAGAATTCTTTGGGCGAATCGTTTTTGAGTTTCTTCGTCGACATGTGCTATCAGGCTCAGGAGACCAAAATCATCGATGTGGTAGCTGTGATTAGGTCCCTTGGTTCGATTGCCGAGAGATAGGGCCATTTTCGCCTCTTTGGACGATTTTATTATCCCTATTAGACCAGAATAGGCATTGCTGAAGCCGACTGTGATATCGGAGATCGAAGCGTCACGGAGAGGGCTGAAGATGGCTCTGTGAGATAACTTGATGTGTCTGCCTAGTTTTTCATCTTCGTCTTTTTCTACCGTTTTGAAAACTGCGAACGTATCTTCTCCGATATAGGCAGTAATTATATCCTTACTGCTGGTGAAAAAGCTATTGATGGTGTATTCGATCCTTTTCTTCCATTTCTTGATAGTTTCTTCGCGTTCAAAGCCAGTATGGTTTGGGGAGAAGAGCTGTCTGTAGCTAAAGTTTGCCAGGTGAATTGCTATGGCGATGCGCTTCATTTTAAAGTTATAACCCAAAGACCTTGCTTCGGTCCTGTAGACTGAAAGATCGTAGGCATCATGATTGAGCAAGTTGGAAACAAACACATCTGTTGAGTCCGGTGTGTATTTACTTTTTTCGACATAGTGAGCAACAGAAAGTTCAGCCAAGCTCTGAATCAGCGGTAGATAGTTTTCGAGACTATCAAAATGCTTATTTATGAGCAGGAATGCAACGTGTTTGTCCTGGTAGTTGATTGGCATAAGCGTGCATTGAGCTCCTCCGATCTCTATCTCGCGAACAGCAGGGAGCTTGACGTATTTGCCAGGTATGACAACCTTCTTGCCGATCCGGCGGGGATTGGACGAGGAGATGCAAAGGTGGTCTAGGCTTGAAATTAAATCATAATCACCGATTATTTTTGTGACGTTGTGGTTGTGTTCCTCCCAGAACAAAGGAATTGGACCCATGAGTTTTATCCCGATTAAAATCAAAAGCTATTTTGCCAGAAGAAGCGATAAGCTGATTATTATAACAAAAGAAAAACTAAAACCTCACCCAAATACGGTGAGGTTTTAGTTTTAAAAGCACTGGAGCTATCTTCCTCTAGAATATCTGGCCAACAATTCTACTAGTCCCCAGAGTAAGGTTATTCCAAGAGCGCTCAAAGCAATGTGTACTAAGGGTGTTCTCGATCCTCCCAATGGCAATTGTTCATCTGTGGCAGCCAGAACAACGCCCGAGAAATCACCGGCTGTATCAACGGAATTTTCTGTTGGGACCATCTTCTCATCTATTGTTTGTGGTAGTTGTTGCTCGGATGACAGGACCCTTCTGGTTGAGCTTGCGAGCTTGTTGACAGGAGACTGGGCTGGTTTTTGGCTATTCTGATTGGCTGAAACATTGTTGCTTGTTGTGCTGCCGGTGCTGCTCTCGATGGCTGCGGTTGATTGCATCGCTGGAGTTGATTCATTATTAGTAGTAGGGGCTTGCGGACTCTCTGTCGATGTTGTCGCGGGTGTAGGATTGTTCTGACTCGTTCCTCCTGGGACCTGGTTGTTCGAACCACCATTGCTATTGGCTGGTTTTGGTTGTTTTGCAACATTGCCCTTCCAATTACCAAAGATATTGATTACCTTCAGGATTAGATTTTTTGCATTGTCCCCGAATGAATTGAGGATATTGACGGCGCTAGCAGTGACATTTATTGATCCGGTTTTAAGATTGCCAGTGACTGTGTTCTTGCCGACATGGTTGTCGCCAGTGTTGGCTTTGACGGTCACGATGTTGCTTGCCGAGGCATTATTCTCTGTAGTGATATCAACGCTTTGATTATTCTCTTTCTCATTAAAATTGGTTGAGCCCGGTCCCGTCATTGTGTTAATGATCACACTGTTCGGATCGACACCGTCCAGAGCTCCGTCCCATTCGCCAAAGACATTAATCAGATAAAGCACTGGTGTATCCAGATTGGCTACGTTAGTTGTTGAGCTCTGCACTTTTGCTTCACCTGTAGACACATTACCTATTGCGGTACCTGAATCCGTTGTGTTGCCTCCGGTGTTGGTTTGGAAATTGAAGACGTTATCAATCGTGCTGTTGTTTGTAGTTGATATTGCAGTGCTGTCGCTCGTGTTGATGCTATTTTCATTGTTTGATTGTGGCCCGGTCGTGCCATTGCTAAGAATTATATCTCCACTGAAATTTCCGAGCACTGACCAAATGTCTAGTGTTAGAGTCAAATTCGGCGACATAACATTCAGCAGATTGATCAGATTGGCTGAGAGGTTAATGTTTCCAGTCGTGACATCTCCGATTTTAGTATTACCACCGATGTTGTTTTGGCCGGTATTGGCATCGATGACTAGGTTGTTCAGAGCTTCTGCGTTGTTTTGGTCGACAACTTTGATGATGTTATTACTAGAGACAGTATTGTTGTTTGTGGAGTCAGGCCCGGT
Organism: Patescibacteria group bacterium; assembly: GCA_041666325.1. Lineage (GTDB taxonomy): Bacteria > Patescibacteriota > UBA1384 > XYA2-FULL-43-10 > 1-14-0-10-43-13 > JBAYHC01. Next base: position 210,714 of record JBAYHC010000003.1, on the reverse strand, counting down.
GCTGGTATTGGAAAGGTCTGACCTCTGGTTGATCGGATTCAATACTATCTGACCGGTTTGTGATCCATCAACAGTCTGTGACCCGACAGTGCTTCCGGGGGCCAGTTCGGAGTTGGCAATATTGATGACGTTGACAGAACCGTTAATCGATCCTGTGGAAACATCTCCTGTCACAGTGTTCTTGCCAATGTCGTTTTTGCCAGTATTGGCTGTCAGTGTTGTTTGGTTTTCGATATTTGCATCATTTATGTTTTCGATATTTGTCTCTGAATTCGATGATGTTTGATTTGTGTTTGTCGAATCAGGCCCAGTAACATTATTGCTTTCTGTGATGACTGGATCAGCTGTAGCGCCACTGGTTGCTGTTTGTGTTTGTATCTCACCATCTGTCTGTGGACCAACTGGTCCTTGCGGCCCCACTGGAACCTGTGGACCAACTGGTCCTTGCGGCCCCACTGGTTGGTCTGGCCCAACAGCAAAGGTTGGCGTGGCGGCTGAAATTGGCAGAAGGAGAGAAAATATTGTAGCGAGAGTGACAAACACTCGTGCTACCTTTTTATAACTAATAATCTTTTTCATGGGCATATCCTTGATTATTCTTCACAGACTGGCGCGGTTAAGGGTGTGAACCCTTAACCTTCGTCAATCTGCGTGTTAGTTGGCCTGGTTGGTAACTGCAAAGTCTACGCTAACGTTACCTGTCGAAACATCTCCAACGACTGTGTTTTTCACAACATCGTTGTGGCCTGTGTTGGCATAAACATCGACGTTGTTGTCAATGTGGGCGATATTCTTGACCTCGACGTTCGTGTAATCGTTAACCTTTACTTTGTTGATATTGACTGAGTCTGGACCGGTTGTGCTGTTAGAAAGGTCTGAACTAACGTTTGCAGCCCCGCTACCGCTGCCATTGAAAAGGCCCAACAAATCAGGGCAGGTTATGCACTGATCGCTGTTTGCAACGTTGTTGATACTGCCTGCAACGTTGATGTTGCCTGTCGAAACATCTCCAACGACTGTGTTTTTCATAACATCGTTTTTGCCCGTGTTGGCATTTATGTCAACATCATTGTTGATATCAGCAATGTTCTTGATCTCTAGGTTGCGGCTAGTGTTTAGCGCTACCTTGTTGATGTTGGCAGACTCTGGGCCGGTGATTGCGTTGCTAAGAACAGGATCGCTTGCAGCGCCTGATAGAACTGATTGTGTCGATGTGCCGGTTGTGCTGCCACTTGTGCCGCCAACGTTTGATTTATTATTCAGGGCAACGCGTGCATTGATGCTGCCAGTTGATACGTCCTCAACTTTTGTGTTTTTGAAAAGATCATTCTTGCCAGTGTTGAGGTAAAAATCAACGTAATTGTCCTCATGGTTAACGTTCAGGACCTTGACGTTGAGATCGCGATTGATCTTCGTAATATTCTTGTTGAGTGATTGTGGTCCGGTAAGTTGGTTTTTACTCGTGATGTCAGCCAATGTTGAGCTGCTGCCTGATACTGTCGTACCGCTGGTTGTAGTCGAAGTGTTGCTGAAGCCAGCCATTGTCAAACCTGCACCACTTGTCAGAACAAGTGCACCAGACAAGGCCAAGGTGCGCGTTGCGTTCTTAATGCGTGTAATTGTATTCACTGCTTTCTCCTATTTTTACTAATCTATGGCCATGCAGACTTTTCGGTTAGTCGTGGGGGTATCGACCGGAGTAATAATTCTCAATAATGAAAATTAAGACTATCTTGCTCACCCCTTGTTCGTTTATCCAGTTAATCCAAGCTGCATGTTCGACTTCAGTATCTGATAGTAAATGACCCAAATAAATGTGCCTTAACGACAAAGAAAAGGTAATAATTTTTCGTTTTTTGTTTAATCTGTCTAAATTATCGTCACAAACTATCGGTTATAATTCATCGGCAGAGAGTAAAATTTACTTTTTATGCGAAACACAAGGAGAATTATGAAAAAATTTGTGCTGACAATCTCGGTTTTGGTCTTGGTTGGAGTCGCTAGCTATTATGGGTATAGACTTTATGGCTCTCGTCGTTCTTCGCGGCCGGAAACGACACAAGGGGCCAATGCAAAGAAGCAGGCCGTTTTTCTCACAAATGGTCAGATGTACTTTGGTCATGTTTCAAACGCTGACCAGCAGATAGTGGTGCTTCGGGATGTATACTATTTCAAGCCAGAGGATTTGGCCAAGCTAAGGGATGAGAACCAATCGAACCTCAGCGGCTCCGGATCAAGCGCTGCAAAGAATCTTTCATTGGTCAAACTTGGAAGCGAGATCCATGGCCCCGAAGGAGTAATGTACATTAATCGGGACCAAATCCTTTACTATGAGGATATTAGGGGCGACTCGAAAATCAGTGAGGCAATCGACCAACAATCCTCAAAGTAACTGTGCCATCTTGGTCACTATCTTTGCTGCAGATTTTTTCGATTAGATGAAAATGAGCAAATCTATTGATGGCCTTGTCGCTCTATGCGTTTTATTACCCAGGTGTTTGTTTTTTTGCCGCTCTGCCGATGAAAGTTGGGGGGCGGTAAAATTTGTCATGTGCGATGCAGATAGGGTTATTGAACGAGATTGGAAAAAACTTGGGAATAAGTCTTGACAGGATGATTATGAATATGGTAACTTGGATTGTGTGTTGAAAGACCATCACCCTGCCGCTCTAAATCTGGCCTGGTGCTCTGGCGGCGCATCGAATAATTCAGTAATTGAGCGCTACAACAGGGGGGATTATGGGCAAGGCGCAGGAAGTCAGGTGACGTTGTCCCTATCATTTGTTTTAGGATCTTAATTACGAGATAGGGTTTTTGTTCTGAAGAGAACATTGCTGTTCTTTTTCAGGGTTCGTATGTTAAGATTCTGTCTCGCACTTTGACAATCTAGAATAGTAAAGTGAAGAATAGATAATTCACCAAGAATTCTTCCGACATATTCCCGTGGATCTCAAGCTTAAAGAGATCAGGGAATGATTGAGCAATTAGTGTGAAATTAAATTCAGCAATTGCTCGTCAAATAAGTCAGCCCAATGCATAGCACCGAGGATCCCAAAAACCCCAAAATACCAAAATCGAAATTTTCGGTTTTGGGTCTTTGTCGCTTTGCGGTTTTCAGTGCTATGCAATGGCGTTGACCTCTAGAGAATATTATTCGTTTAAAAGCGTATGGTGGATGCCTTGGGAGAAGGTGGCCGAAGAAGGACGTAGTAGCCTGCGATAAGCCTCGGGGAGCTGGCAAACAAGCTTTGATCCGTGGATGTCCGAATGGGGAAACCCTATAGACCTCCCGATTTATCGGGAAGGTAGGTAAGCCGGGGAACTGAAACATCTTAGTACCCGGAGGAAAATAAATCGAAAGAGATTCCCTTAGTAGTGGCGAGCGAACAGGGATCAGTCCAAACCGTAGTCTTCGGATTACGGGGTTGCGGAGCTGCATAATCTTTATGAACAAGTAGAGGAACGAGCCTGGAAAGGACGACCAAAGAGCGTGAAAGTCGCGTACTCGAAACTTAAGTAATAAAGAGGCAGATTTCCAGAGTAGCACCAGACACGTGAAACCTGGTGTGAAGCTGGGCCGATCATGGTCCAAGACTAAATACCCCTTCTCACCGATAGTGAACAAGTACCGTGAGGGAAAGGCGAAAAGAACCCCTAAGAGGGGAGTGAAATAGAACCTGAAACCATATGCTTACAAGGAGTCAGAGCCAGCCGCAAGGCGAGGTGATGGCGTGCCTTTTGTAGAATGACCCAACGAGTTAGCTATGTGCAGCAAGCTTAAAGGATAAACCTGGAGGCGTAGTGAAAGCGAGGCCTAATTGGCCGATTAGTTGTACATACTAGACCCGAAACCGAGTGATCTATCCATGGCCAGGGTGAAGGCCGGGTAAAACCGGCTGGAGGCCCGAACCTTTATGGGTGACAAACCGTTAGGATGAGCTGTGGATAGCGGAGAAATTCTAATCGAACTCGGAAATAGCTGGTTCTCCTCGAAATATATATAGGTATAGCCCGGGTCAACAGTTAGAGAGAGGTAGAGCACTGACTGAACTACGGGGGCTTCGGCTCTCGTATTCAAACAAACTCCGAATTCTCTCTAATATATCCGGAGTCAGACTGTGGGGGCTAAGCTCCATGGTCGAAAGGGAAACAGCCCAGACCGTCATCTAAGGTCCCTAACTGTAGCCTAAGTGGAAAAGGTGGTGGAATCTCCAAAACAACCAGGATGTTGGCTTAGAAGCAGCCATTCATTTAAAGAGTGCGTAATAGCTCACTGGTCTAGTTAAGAGGTTCTGCGCCGAAAATTTAACGGGGCTCAAGGCTACGACCGAAGATACGGATGCCGTGCTTTGCACAGCGGTTCCAACCAATCTCTTAAATAATAATTTAGTTAAATTTTATAAATTATTTTTTGAGAGAACACAATCAAGAAAAGATTATTGGAACTGATGTGCAAAGTGCGGCGTGGTAGAGGAGCGTTCTCGGTGCAGCGAAGGTCACACTGCGAGGTGGGCTGGAGCGCCGAGAAGTGAGAATGTTGGGATGAGTAACGAATAATGCAAGCGAGAAACTTGCACACCAAATACCCGAGGTTTCCTGGACAACGGTAATCGTTCCAGGGTTAGCCGGGCCTAAGCCGAGGCCTCTGTAATGGGGGCGTAGGCGATGGACAAAAGGTTAATATTCCTTTGCTTCCATGCATATATCCAAGTGACGCTCTAGCGTAGCACATGAGAAACTATGGTTTATTCTCGTGTGTGTAGCAGGAGACAAGAAAACCTTGGGTCAACAGTGTATGGAATCCGTACCGCAAACCGACTCAGGTGGGTGAGGCGAGAAGCCTCAGGTGATCGGGAGAACTCTCGTTAAGGAACTCGGCAAAAAAGCAGCCGTAAGTTAGCAATAAGGCTTGGCTCCAGCAATGGAGCCCGCAGCGAAAGAGCCCAGGCGACTGTTTATCAAAAACTTAGGTCCCTGCAAAATCGTAAGACGATGTATAGGGGCTGATGCCTGCCCAATGCTCGAAGGTCAAACCCGCTGGTGATGTTCTGACGCAAGTCAGGAAGGAGCCGGAGGCCTAAGCCCGAGTGAATGGCGGCCGTAACTATAACGGTCCTATGGTAGCGAAATTCCTTGTCGGGTAAGTTCCGACCCGCACGAATGGCATAACGATCTGGGCACTGTCTCAACGAGAGATCCGGTGAAATTACAAAGTCGGTAAAGATGCCGATTACTCACAGCAAGACGGAAAGACCCCGTGGAGCTTTACTATAGCTTGACATTGGAACCGGGAAACACATGTGTAGGTTAGGTGGGAGACTGTGAAGCTCGCCGCAAGGCGGGTGGAGTCGAAAGGTGAAATACCACCCTTGTGTTTCTTGGTTTCTAACTCTGCTCTGTGATACGGGCAGGAGACAGTGTCTGGTGGGTAGTTTAACTGGGGCGGTTGCCTCCTAAATTGTAACGGAGGCGTTCAAAGGTGCGCTTAGCCCGGATGGAAATCGGGCCTCAAAGTGTAAAAGCAGAAGCGCGCTTAACTGGGAGACTCACAAGTCGATCAGACGCGAAAGCGGGATTTAGTGATCTGCCATCATCGAATGACAGAGATGGCACTCAACGGATAAAAGTTACCCCGGGGATAACAGGCTGATCGCATCCAATAGTCCACATAGACGATGCGGTTTGGCACCTCGATGTCGGCTCGTCCTATCCTGGGGCTGAAGCAGGTCCCAAGGGTTTGGCTGTTCGCCAATTAAAAGGGCACGCGAGCTGGGTTCAGAACGTCGTGAGACAGTTCGGTCCTAATCTGCTGTGAGCGCGGAAACTTGAGCGGGTGTTCCCCTAGTACGAGAGGACCGGGGAGCGTGAACCACTGGTGTATCTGTTGCACTACCCTAGTGCATTGCAGAGTAGCTATGTTCTATTGGATAAGCGCTGAAAGCATATAAGCGCGAAGCCGGCCGCAAGATTAGGTTTCTTAGATCCCTCAAAGATAATGAGGTTGATAGGCTCTAGGTACAAGGGCAGCGATGTCCGTAGCCGTGGAGTACTAATTGATCGATTAAATAATATTCTCAATTTTTGACGAGCAATTCTTGGATTTATCCTATTCTTTTGAGCGCATATGATACTTAGCGGTGGCTTTACCTCGATACCTGACTTTGTCGGGTATGTGGGGCTTGGCTGTCGCTTGAGATCTAGCTCAGCTTTTTCAGATATCGGTGCTCCAATGTCGGGGCACCTCATCTGGAAAAGATATTTACTATTCAGTATTGATAAAATGGTTTTGTGTTGGTGATTATGCTGGCGGGGGTACACCTCTTCCCATTCCGAACAGAGAAGTTAAGCCCGTTCAGGCCGATGGTACTTGGACCGCAAGGTCCCGGGAGAGTAGGACGTCGCCAACACAAAGCCATTTTTTTATACAAAAAAGCCCTCTGGTCAGGAGGGCAACGGCAAGTTAGGGAATGCGTGCTATATGATGGAAAGAGACTGACCGCAATGAGGGCACGGGCAATCAAAGCTGGTAGTAGGATATGCTCTGTGCCAATGATAGGCGCAAAACTTTGTTCGGTTGAGCAGAACTCTCACCTGACAATGCGGGCAGGAGATCTGCCATTGTGACTGCCAGCGGGTAATGGTTGGTGAGAGGCTATTGATAAACTCAACCAGGTGGTGGGCATCTTGATGGAACGGACCATAGTAATATTCGGTTGAGATGTAGCCAGGATGAGAAGTTAATCCGGGGTGTGGCGGATGGGCATACTTCTGAAAGGCAAAGACCACCAGGAAACCGGCATTTGGAAAGACTATATCCATGGCCGACTTCCAATAGTCTGTCTGTTGGTTTCCGCCAAACTTGCGGTCATCTAATGGCCAGGTTTGGCAAAAAGCTACGATATCAATATCAAGCATCGGATCATTCGCTTGTCGGCGGCGATGGACTTCCGCCCAAACTACGAGCTGTGCCTCTTTGGTCCAGCCTGTTTGCGGCAAGAAGTCCCCCACGACCGCAATTCTGTTGGTCAAGGTGCGTCTCCTTTCGGGAGTGTTTTTGAACCATATAAAATATAGCCCAGGAGATCAATTTTGGCAATCCCAGAAAATTACATTAGAGCATAATTGCTTGGCGAAGAAGAGGGATAATTTCGCCGTATGATTTAGCGGCGGCACGGTAGGCAGCACGGCCTCGATCTGTTAGTGCATAAACTTTTCTGATGCGAGAGCCAACGGAGATTTCCATTACAGTGACATAATTTTCACGATAGAGCTGATCGAGAGCAGGATAGATTGTCGATTCAGTCGGTCTGCAGGTGCCTTCCGAGAGTTCTTCGACGCGTTTAACCAAGCGATAGCCATAGCTTTCTTTGTCTTTGTACAGCACCTTTAAAAGAAAGAACCGGATTAGTCCTTGGTTAATCAGTTTCCTCCAGTAGCCTTCTGATGTCAGATCCATAATAATTCTTTCGGAATTATCCCTGACCAAATTACGAATTGATCGAAATTACGAAAGTACGAATCTTAATCATCACCTCTAGGGAATTCGTAATTTGGTATTTTCGTCGAATTTGTCCGACCTTGGCTCGGGTCTCGGCCGAGACGGGTAATTTTGTAGGGATTTAGTAACTAAAAAGACCGTTCCCTCGGTCGTTTTGTTTTATCGGATACTGCGCGTCTTTTTGTTTTTAGCATCGCTAGTCGTAGTAACTTTATCGTAGTTAAAACTAAAATATTTGTCAAGCGTGAGTTTATTCGATTTGGGTTGGCATCATGGTGGTAAATGAGGTAAGATTTAGACAATGAAAACCAAGATTTTTATTGATTTTGATGGAACGATTTTTGATACGGATTCATTTAAGGCTTTGATATGGAGCACCTTGGCGAAGTCTGGGTTTTCTTACTCTAATATTGAAAAAGCCTACGAGATCGCGTGTTCGGATTACAGGTACTCTCCGGTCAAGCAACTTGATCTTCTGTCCGAGATGGAGCTGGGAGACAGGGCCACTGCCCATTACTTACTTCAACGTCTTTATCATCAGGCCAAGGACATGATATTTGAAGATGCGATTCAGTTCTTACGGGCGGTTGACAGGGAGAAGTTTGGCCTCTATCTCTTGAGTATGGGCGACAAGGATTTTCAGAGAGTGAAGATAGTGAGCTCATCTATATCGCATTACTTTGATAACGTCTATCTTACCGATGAACAGAAGTGGCTGTATCTGGATGAGCTTGTAGGGCAAAGCGATCCGTTTATTTTTATTGATGACAGGGGAGATTCGGTGCAGAACGTTGCTAAGAAATTTGCAAATTCATTAGCGATTGAAATAAATAGGATCGGACAGCAGTCCGATCCTATGGAGCCGACTGTCGAATTTGGCAATATTGCAATCAGTAATTTTACACAGCTCGGAGAACTAATTGATCGATTTGAAATACATAGTAAATAGTCGAAGATACCAGAAGGGGACCCTTCCGGGCGGACAGTGCCCAGCAACCAATCCATCAATATCCAGGCTGTTTAACACTTAAGTACTGAATATTGAAATTTGTCACCGCCTTTGGCGGGGTCTGGCTCGGAACGGTGATTTGCCGTTTGTGTCTTGTAAATTGTTACTTACGACTGAAAGGAGCCTTGTGCCAGAATTACCCGAAGTGGAAACAATCAAGCGAGGTTTGCAGGACAAGATCATCGGCAAGGTAATTCAAGCGATTGATGTTTTGGGTCCTCGCCGATTGATTGGAAAGCGAGAGGATGTTGTCGGGCGAAAGATTTTAGCCGTGGATCGTCGAGCCAAGGTTTTGCGTGTACAACTTTCTGGCGGTACAAATTTGCTCTTTCACCTTAAGATGACCGGACAATTGATCTATCGTCCCGAAATACGTAATACGAAATACGAAATACGAGACTCTTTCGCCGGCGGACATCCGTCTCATGATTGGCACGCCGACCTACCCAATAGCGCCACCCGTCTTGTGTTTACTTTTGATGATAAAGCGAAGCTATTCTTTAATGATTTGAGAATGTTCGGTTGGTGCAAAGTTCTAACTGACGAACAGGTAGCGAAGATATTTATGGATGAATATGGGCCAGAGCCCATCGACTCTGACTCGGGACAGGCCTTGCCAGATTTTACTGTTCCATACCTTGCGGCACAGGCGAAACGCTTGCCGAGACGGAAGATCAAACAGTTTCTAACCGACCAAAAGATAATTGCCGGTATTGGCAATATTTATGCCGACGAGTCTCTTTTTGCTGCTAGGATATCGCCGTTGCGACCAGTAAAGGAGATATCTCCTCTCGAATGGCAAAATTTGAGGCAGAGTGTTGTTGAGATACTGGGGCTGGCAATCAAGAATCGCGGAACGACTGACAGCGACTATGTTGACTCAGAGGGCAAAAAAGGTGGGATGCAGAATTTTCTGAAGGTTTACCGTCGGGATGGTCAGCCGTGTCCGGAAAATTGTGGCGGACTGATTGAGCGGATTACCCTGGGCGGTCGCGGGACGCACTATTGTCCTGCCTGCCAGAAATAATATCAGCGCGAGGGCGAGGTTATCAAAATAAGAAGGATGGACATGAAGAAAGTTTCGGCGGTAATTTTGGCAGCGGGCAAAGGAACAAGAATGAATGACGGCGAGAGTTCCCTTATCCCAAAGGTTATGTTTCCTGTTAATGGTGTGCCGATGATTAGATATTCCGTTGATCATGTGCGGAATGCGGGGGTCCTGTTGATTGCTGTGGTTGTTGGCTACCACAAAGAGATGGTCGAAGAATATCTTGGGGATGAGGTTATCTACGCTGTTCAGGATGAACAACTTGGCACTGGCCATGCTGTGGCTCAGGCAAAAGAACTGCTTCGGGGTGAATCAGACATGGTTATAGTTTGCTATGGTGATATGCCGATGTTTAAGACAGAGACGATCAAACGCTTGTTGGACGCTTACGAGAGGGAGCAACCAACCATAGCAATGTTGTCAGTCGAATTTGAAGACCCTGAGTTTTGGGTTTACGGTCGGTTGATCAAGGATAGCTCCGGGAATGTCATTAATAGTGTAGAGCAGAAAGACTGTAGCGCTGAGCAACTTAAGATAAAAGAGTGCAATCCGTGCTTCTATGTTTTTGATGCACCGTGGCTATGGGAGAATTTGGATAAATTGGATACCAGGAACGTCCAGAAAGAGTACTATTTAACTGATATGGTTAGGGTTGCAGCAGGCCAGGGTAGAAAAATAATATCTGTGCCAGTATCGAAGGAGAGCGAAGCTCTTGGTATCAATAACCCTGATCAATTAAAAATTGTCGAAGATGCTCTGGGTTCCTAGGTAAACTTTGTGAATGAGACCAAGTTGATCAGTAGACTTAAAAGGAGGCAATATGATGCGCATAGAGGCAACCTATCTTGTTAGGGAGTTGCCGAAAGATACAACCGAGAAGAGGTTTGAGAAGATTGAACAGGGCTATTTGACAGATTCGCCCGATGCTGTCAGAGTTCGCAAAAGAGGTGATGAATTTTCACTAACACATAAATCGATTCCGATTCCCGGTGATTTAAGTTATCGAGAGTATGCCAACGTGCACATCTCCAAGGAAGAATTTAAGAAGATTTTTGATATAACGATAAAACAGTTGCGAAAAAAACGCTATTACTACATGGCCGGCGACGAGGGGATGGAGCTTCGGATAGATGTTTTCGAGGGGAATTTGACGGGACTGGTACTCGCCGAGGTTGTTTTCCCTGATGAGGATCTGAAGAGGGATTTTTCTTTACCCAGCTGGTTGGGACGAGAGATAACCAGCGAAAAATGGGCATCCAATCAATATCTGGCAAGTAAGAATTTTTCCCAAATTAAACAGTTGATCGCCTAACCGTACAGGCCGAAGCAATTAAAAGACAGCCCAAAACAGCTGTCTTTTAATTTTCTAAGTATAAGTTAGTTTGCAACCATACTCGGCAAGTGGTAATATCATGTGCTATGCAAGCTAGGGACGAAGGGTGTGTTGCCCTTAGCCATGGCATCGATCTGGGACCGATGGTCCTGAGAGGAGGAGCGATTGAAAATAGCAAGGAGCATTGTTGTTGGTGGCTATCCATTTGATGTTCCAGAGACAGCGGAAGCAGAGGAAGCGTCTGATCGCCTCGGATTGATTGGAAGCTGTTACGATCTCGTTTTAATGCTCATGCTGGACGATTGCGGGGAAGGCAAGATCATGATTGATTGGACTAGCCTAAAGACAATGCGTGATTGCAACCCTGAAGCTTACCCCGTAGCTCTGACCGCGCTTATTGCCATTGGTAGGTTAACCCGTGACTTGGATCGTGGACATGTCGGCTACGCCGGCTGCGAACCGTTCGTGCTTCATGCGCCAGATAGTGGCGACCCTCTTTATTGTACGGACAGGGGCGACGCTGCCAAGCTTGCCTGCGCATTCCGCGGTTAGATTATTGCTCAATATTGTTGGGGCGCATCCGCGTCCCTTTTTTTGTTCTCTGAAAATCAATATTGTCAAAAAATCAAACGTTGCCGAGATCAGCTTTCTGATATACTAACGGCATGAATCAAAAGACGTTGGGGATAGTCATCAAGCGGCAAGATTTTTCTGAAGCAGATAGAATCCTGACTATATTTACTGAGCGTTTTGGCAAAGTTAAGGCGATGGCTCGCGGTGTGCGCAAAATCTCAGCGCGGCTTGCTGGTAGCCTTGAACCGTTTATGCTTGTTGATCTTCAGCTTTATCCAGGTCGCACATTTTTTACCGTCACAGGCGCTTCAATTAAGTCAGATTTTTCCCTAATCCAGACAGATATAAGAAAAATTGCCAATGCTTTTTATGTCGGAGAGTTGGTGGATAGGTTCGAGAAGGAAGAACTAAAATCCTCCGAGGTTTTCTCTCTTTTGGTGCAAAGCCTGCAGAGTTTGGCAACAACCGAAGATCCATTGGTTCTGCGTGTCTTTGAGATCGGCCTTCTGAAACAAGCTGGTTTTTGGCCCGAGCTATCTCACTGCCGCCATTGTCATGTGCAACTGAAGCCAGGCAACAATTTCTGGGACGGTTTGGAGGGCGGCATAATTTGCTCAGAGTGCCAAAGGCTATTTCGTCATGGTTACGCTGTATCTGACAATCTGATTAAATTTTTCAGAATCATCGAGGAAAAAGGTTTTGGTCTTATCGGTCATTTGAATGTTGAATCATCATTGGCCGACGAAGCGGCAGTGCTCCTCTCTGCCTATATCAGAGACATATTGGAATCAAACGTTAAGAGTGAACGCTTTCTCCAAAATGTTTCCGGATAAAAAAATGAGTGCGCGGGGTGCGCACTCAAGCGGACTCTCATCTCCGGCAGAGCATTGCTGTCTCCTTGCTGGCATTGCCAGCTTTTTGGTCAGCGGCTTCAGCTAGAGATATATAGAGGTTCCAGTCAGCCGGATTGGTGGTATCGATCAGGTTACCGACGCTTCCGGCATTTTCTGGAGCAAGGTCACGGAGAATGATATCGGGGCTGGAGTCCAGTAGTCTAACGAGGGGGAAAACCTTCTCGCGAGCTACCGGGGAGAGTGCTTCTGGGTTGACGCTGATCTTGTCCAAAGCGATCTCCTTCCAAACCATACTGCTATACATTATAGCACAATAATACGTATCAGTCAATGGTTTCTCGACCGGGCTCAGACTTTGCTGATACCAAGGGCGGTTGCATGGATCTAGTCTCGGACGCGTTAACTTATACCGATTGCGTTTCCGTCTGAGGATCTTTTCCTCCGCTTTTTTATTAAAAAAGCTGCCGGATGGCAGCGCGGGGGAAGTAGTATACTAATCAAATTCTAGGAAATGCTGGTGGTGAATGCTCCAGTATGTTTTTGATAAACTCATCACCATCCAGTAGAGGACTTTGATTGGAATTCCAAAGTGATCGATGATGGTGTCTGTGTCAATTGCTGGGCCGTGGCCGGCGAGTGCGCTGGCAACAATTTTGACATAGATCGGCGGGATCAGAAGAGCGGCAGCATAAACATCGCAGAAGTATTCGACTCTGCGGTCGAAAATACCTGCCGCTACCCACCAACCGACCTTGGTTGGCGTGTCTTTATCTCGGTCAAAAAGGAATGTGTGTGCAACCTCGTGGCCAATAGTGAACCGCTCTTTGGTGGGCGACAGTTTGTCGTCCCAATAGGTGATTGATTCATCACCCTTCGTTGTCCTGACTTTTGGCGGAAGGACCAAGCGCATCCTTGGGTCGGCAGTAATTAGAAATTGCTTGGCAAGATTTGGATTGTTCCCGCGGGTAATTAGCTGGTCTCGGAACAAGCCCTCTGACCGTCTCTCGTAAAGAAAGCCGCCGATGTCAAGTAATGCTTGTATGGGAATCCTCTTGGTTTGATGTGAACGACCAAGGATTGCGCGCCTCGAAGCCGTTGCAAGCCTAATCGCTGTGGTCCTGTTGCACGCCGCTTCAGATATGACCTCGTGTGGCCAGTTTGGTTCATAATGCACGCTTTCACCTCCCTTGTTGGCTCGCAGTGATCTTACCAATCAAGATGGCGAATGTAAAGGTGCGGCTTTAAAAATTGCCTCGAGTTTGATAATATGATTTCAATCCTTAATGAATGGCATTTTTATGAATAACGAAGTTGAGACCGAAAAACCAAAAGATAGCATGATGGAGAAGATAGCTTCTCTTTGTAAGCGCCGCGGTTTCATTTATCCTGCCTCAGAGATTTACGGCGGTTTTGCCAATGCTTTCGATTACGGTCCACTCGGTGCGCAGATGAAAAAGAACATCAAGGATGAGTGGTGGAAGCGTTTTGTCTCTCAGCGCGCCGACATTGTCGGTCTTGATTCAGCTATTATCCAAAATCCGAAAGTCTGGGAGGCCAGCGGCCATCTCTCATCTTTCTCTGATCCGCTAGTTGAGTGCAAGAAGTGCCATCAGCGTTTCCGCGCTGATCATATTCAAGAGGCACGTGATCGTATGGGTGGTATGGCAAATGACTGGTTGACGGCTAGTAAAGAAGACAAGGCAATGTTCAATTGTCCGCTTGGCGGAATGCACGAGTTTACCGAGGCCAAAGATTTTAATTTGATGTTCAAGACATTTATCGGCGTGACAGAAGATTCGGTTTCGACTGCTTATCTTCGTCCTGAGACGGCTCAGGGCATATTTATTAATTTCCAAAACGTACTCCAGTCCAGTCGAGTTAAGTTGCCCTTCGGTATTGCTCAGATTGGTAAGGCGTTTCGAAACGAGATCACTCCAGGCAATTTCATTTTTCGGACGCGAGAGTTCGAGCAGGCAGAGGTAGAGTTCTTTGTTGGTCCAGACAAGGAAGAGTCAGACAAGTGGTATCGTGCTTGGATCGAAGCAATCGAGGGGTTTTACACCGATCTTGGTATCAAAAAGGAGAACTTGCACACCAGGGAGCATGCCAAGGATGAGTTATCACACTATTCATCTGGTACCTCGGATATTGAATATGATTTTCCCTTTGGTACCTCCGAGCTGGCCGGAATTGCCCAGCGGACAGACTATGATCTTAAACAGCACACAGAGCATTCCGGCGCCGACCTGAGATATTTCGACGAAGAGAAGGGCGAGAAGTTTATTCCTTACGTAGTCGAGCCGTCGATGGGAGTAGATAGGGCAATGCTAGCCTTCATGGTTGACGCTTACGACGAATCAGACGGTACAGATGGTCGAGCGTCTGGCGAGATTACATTGCGGCTAAGTCCAAAGCTTGCCCCGATCAAAGTTGGGGTTTTCCCCCTCATTAAGAAGGAAGGCTTGCCGGAGATCGCTCAGAAGATTTTCACTGACTTGCGCCAAAATGGCGTTGACGCGTTCTACGATGAATCTGGTTCAGTTGGACGTCGTTATCGTCGTCAGGATGAGATCGGCACGCCTTGGTGCATCACGGTTGATTTTGATACCCTTCAGGACAAAACTGTCACTCTTCGCGATCGAGATACTATGGAGCAGGCTAGAATCAAAATTGAGGATCTGGGTGCGTTGATCAAAGGCAAGCTTAGTTAATAGGAGGGGCCATGTACGCGTCGGCAACGAAGCATTTTGTTCTTGGTTTGATTCTTGGGTTACTGTCGATAATATTGTTGTTCGCTATGTATAATTCGGTTGTGGCTACCTCTCCATCCGATATCAGGTCAGGCAATGTGTACATAATTATTTTGGCTTATGGATTCGTGACCATGCTGTTGGGAGTTGCCCTCGATAGCTACCAAGCGAAGCGAAAAAAGAAGCGAAAATAGAGATTATACAATTAAGCTTAAAACCAGCGGTATGGCTGGTTTTTTGTTTTATGGACATGATAATCCCGAGAAATTACCCTATATATACAAGGGGTTATCCACATAAGTGGGGGATTTATAGTTGACCATTAAGTAAATGTTCCATAGAATGGAAACAAGTGGGAAATAGTGGGAAAAAGTGGAAACACACCCGCAACCCGTTCTAAAACAAAAAGTTCAAAAACAAAATGATCTCGTTGAAAACTAAGGCCTAACTAGAATAATTTGCTCCAGGATGTAGGCGATTAGTAATGGTTATTGTGACCGTTGCCTTTTTACGCTTTAAGGATGAAACATGTTTATAGGAGAATATAAACATTCTATTGACGAGAAGGGGCGGCTTTCTATTCCGGTTAGGTTTCGCGATGATTTGATTTCCGGTTGTGTTGTAACGCGAGGCCTTGATCATTGTCTCTGGGTTTATACCCAAAAAGAGTGGGAGAAAATTGCCGAGAAGCTGTCAGATCTTCCTATTACTCAAAAGGACGCCAGGAGTTTTGCAAGGCTCATGCTCGCCGGAGCAATGGATACCAAGTTGGACAAAGCAGGAAGAGTTAATCTTCCGGGATACCTTAAAGAATATGCAGGCATTAATGGCAAGGTTGTTATCACAGGTGTGTATAACCGTCTAGAAATCTGGCCAGAGGACGCTTGGGAAGATTTTAAGAAGCAGATGGAAGCCAATTCAGATCAGATTGCCGAAAATCTTGCAGAGATTGGATTTTAATAACACTTGACAACTTATCTTTTTTTCTAGAGTCAGCACAAACATTCCTTTGTATCAGGTCGGAGGAGGGCAAAGGAATAAAATGTGTGACATCAAAAACAAAAACATGGGCACTAAGACAAAAACAAAAGGTGCTGGCTCTGGAAAAGAAAGATAAGCAAGCTCAAATGATCGGGAGGGAAAGTGAATCGAATTATTTCAGTTTCAAGCGGGGCAGAGAGAGTTCAGAACCGACGCCATAAGACTGTAAACCGAGAAATTGTAATTGGCCCAAATGCAATAAAATTTGTTGCAATCGCTATCTGTGCATTGCTTTCTTTGGTATATTTAACTCAATCGACAGCAGGGGCTAACAGAAGTGTTAGGATCAGGAACCTGGAGTCAAAGCAGGCGGATTTGCAGCTTGAGAAAGAGCGCCTGGAGGTTGAGCAAACTAGATTAAAGTCGCTAAAAGAGATCGACAACGGCGTAGAAAAAAATGTTTTGGAGCCTGTTTCAAGTGTCGAGCATGTCAAAGAGTCGTATGCTGTTGCGGGCATCCGTTGAAGTTAGGGCAAGCAAGGTAGTATGCTTCGTTGTAATTATTGGGGCAATTTAGCGAAATCATGGACTATTCAAAAGTTACCAGAAGCCGCTTGAGGGCGGCTAGCGTGCTAGCTATTCTTTTAACATTCGGGCTTTTTGGCCGTCTTTTTGATATTCAAATAGCGAAGCATAGCCATTATCTGGCTCTTGCTCAAGACCAGCAACGGTTTGAGAAAGTTGAGTTGGGTCAACGCGGGAAGATCTATGTCCATGACTCGTATTTTGAGCCAGACCGTTATTACCCATTGGCTTTTGATGTTAAGCGATTTGCGGTTTGGGCGGTGCCTTATAATATTAAGGACAAGAACAAAACTGCTTTGGAGCTATCTCCGCTTATCGGTGTAGCCGAGACTGAGATATTTGAAAAGATCAACAATGAAAAACTATATGTCCCTCCACTAAAAAAGGGTTTGTCTCTGGATGAGGCCAATGTCATTAAGGGCAAGAGGATGCCGGGTGTTTTGGTAGTTCCGGAATATAGCCGATATTATCCCGAGGTGGCGCTGGCTTCGCATGTGCTGGGATTTGTTAACGCTGACGGTGAAGGAAACTACGGCTTTGAAGGCCACTATAACCACGAGCTAAAAGGGTCAGAGGGCAACATCAAGGGAGAAAAGGATACTCTTGGCCGGATCATCAATCTGATTGATCAGCATGAACCGGAGAACGGAGCAAGCTATGTGCTTACCATTGATCGGTCCGTTCAATATTTTATTGAGAAAAAACTAAACGAAGCATTGGAAACGTATCAAGCCGATTCTGGTACCGTTGTTGTTATTGATATTAAGACCGGCGGAGTTGTTGCTATGGTGTCCGCGCCCGCTTACGACCCTAATAACTTCCGAACTGTTGCCAAAGAAAAGCCCGAGCTCTTCATTAACCCCTCGATTGCTCATCTTTACGAACCCGGAAGCATTATCAAGCCCCTAGTTATGGCTGCTGCTCTTGACCAGGGACTGGTTCAGCCTGACACGACTGAGGAGTTTGGTGCGAGTGTTGTTGTGGATGGCTTCACTATCCATACAGCCGAGGATAAGGCCTTCGGTAAGGAGAACATGGCTGAGATTTTGCAGAACTCTGACAATGTGGCTATGGTCTGGCTCTCAGAGAAACTTGGCAAGGAAAAGATGCACAGCTATTTGTCTGATTTTAACCTGTTTGACAAGACTCGAATTGATCTTGACACAGAGGAGATAGGGTATACTAAACCGCTCAAGCAGTGGCATGACATCGAGAGGGCGACAATTTCGTTTGGACAAGGTGTCAATGTTACTCCAATGCAAATGGTCGCCGCGTACGCTGCCATTGCGAACAAGGGTGTCTATATCTATCCTCATGTTGTTGATAAAATAATCATGGCCGATGGTACAGAGAAAAATGTTGAGAAAAGAGAGGGCAAGCGGGTTATCAAAGAATCGACTGCAAGCCTTTTAACTGATATGTTGGTACAAACCGTCGACAAGGGTCATGCGTGGAGGGCTGGGGTGCCGGGTTTTGAGATCGCGGGAAAAACAGGTACTGCACAGATCGCCAAAGATGGTAAGTACGAGCAGTCTGAGGACGGGCTTGGTATCTTCAATCATTCACTGGCCGGGTATGGTCCCGCCAATGACCCTCAGTATGCAATGTTGGTTAAACTCGAGAAGCCAAAGGCCGCGAAATATGCCGAAAACACTGCCGGTTCGCTTTTTGGTGAGATCTCAGGATTTCTCCTCAATTATTACTATCGCATAACACCGACCCGAGAAGTTAAGCCCCTGAGGTAGCAAGTAAGCAAGTAAAGTATATGTTAAGTTGATCCACATTCAGTTCAACGACTTACCAACCTGCTTGCTCACACACTTATTGACCTAGGCATTAAACATGAAGAATATTTTTCTAAAAATTATTAACCGCATCCTTGCTTTTGGTGCTCGGCGGGTAATTAATCGCTTTGACCCTTATATTATTGCTGTCACTGGCTCAGTGGGGAAGAGCTCGACCAAGGAGGCGATCCATCACGTTCTTTCGGAAGCCTTCGGTGCCTCGATGGTTTGGTCAAATGCTGGTAATCTTAATACTGAGATAGGCGTTCCTCTGACTATCCTTGGCTATAAGAAGGTACCGGGCAAGACGGTCTGGCCGCTTTTCGTGGTTAAGTTTTTGATCAAGGCCATGTTGATAAGAAGCTACCCAAAGTATTTGGTGCTGGAACTTGGTGTTGACAAGCCCGGCGATATGAGGCATCTGATGACGATCTTTCGACCCAAAATTGCTGTCTTAACAGCTATAACCAAGGCTCATCTGGCCAACTTTACATCGTACGAAGAGTATGCAAGCGAGAAACTGCTATTGTTGGATTCTCTTGCGGGCGATGGCAGAAGTGTCATCAACTCAGATGATGCCAGACTGGTTAAATTTGCTGATGGAGATGTGATTCGGGTTGGTATTGAGAGCAAGAGTGTTGACTATCGAGCTGAAGGTATCAAGCTATCGCTTGACGGCACCGAGTATCGGGTAACAATGACAGGTCGGAAAATAGCCGTAAAGTCATCGCTCTTGGGTCGGCAGATGATATATTCGCAGTTGTTCGCCCTGGCTGTAGCCGACCTCCTTGATTTGTCTTTGCTCAAAACTGCAAAGTCACTTGAGGGGATCAAGCCGGTTTCTGGCCGGATGCGGCTTATTGAGGGCAAAAACGATATTTCGATTATCGATGATACATATAACGCAAGTCCCGCTTCGGTCAGTGCCGCACTCGACTTTCTGTCTGATGTTCAAACCAATTCAAGGAAAGTTGCGATCATAGGTAATATGAATGAGCTTGGTGATCACAGCGAAGAGGCTCACAAAGAGGTTGCGGAATACGCAAAAGATCGTTGCGATCTGGCCGTCTTCGTTGGTCCTTATGCAAAAGATATGGCCAAGGTGTTTAATGACGATGGTCGTTCTTTGGTTTTTGCAAGCAGAAGTGCGCTGGTACCATGTCTTGATGGTATTATTAAAGATGGCGATCTGGTTTTGATAAAGGCCTCACAAAACAGAAATTTCTTTGAAGAGGTGGTAAAGTTGTTAATGAAAAACCCTAACCAGGCAAAAGAATTCCTTGTCCGTCAGGGTGGTGAATGGAATAGAAAAAAACGCTAGACAGGTAGGCTTGTAGGCAAGTAAGCTAGACGGTGTGGGTGTAGCTTAATTCTTAAAAGCTTAATTCATACTAGCTACGGAGTTTCTATGGAAATACTGCTTATTTCAACACAGGACGTATCAAGGATGCTTTGGCTGGCCCTTGCTGCATTTGCAATAACTGTTGCTTGGACGCCGATGTTTACTAATTTTTTGTATAGAAATAAGCTTGGCAAGCGTATCAGGGAAAGCAAGGACGCGCCTATTTACGCAGAACTTCATGCCAAGAAGGCGGGCACGCCCACTATGGCTGGAATACTGATTTTAGGAACAACGACAGTTCTGACCCTAATTTTCAATCTCGAAAGGGCCGCAACATGGCTTCCGCTTTTTGCCTTAATAGCGACTGGAATAGTTGGAGCCATTGATGATCTCTGGAATATTAAAGGGATTGGCGAGAAGGGCGGAGGGTTAAGTTTCAAGCAGAAGTTGCCGCTCTACACAGCAATTTCTGCAGTAGGTGCATGGTGGTTTTATTACAAGCTTGAGTGGAACTCAATCCATATTCCCGCACTTGGTGACTTCACTATTGGTCTGTGGTATATTCCACTTTTTATTCTCGCTTTGGTTTGGATTTCTTTTGCCTCTAATCTTGGTGATGGCGAGGATGGTTTGGCTGGCGGTATTTTTGTGATGGCGTATGGCGCTTTCGCATTTATCGCATTGACCATGGGGAAGGTGGAACTTGCTGCGTTTTGCGCTACAATTATGGGCTCCCTGCTTGCGTTCTTGTGGTTTAATATTCCGCCAGCCCGTTTCTTTATGGGGGATACTGGAAGCATGGCGCTTGGCATGACGCTTGGCGTTGTTGCCTTCCTAACCAACTCTGTTGTTGTTTTGCCGATTATTACATTCGTTTTCACGATCGAAGCCCTAAGCTATATCGTTCAACAGTTGTCTAAGAAATTTCGTGGCAAGAAGATATTTCTCTCTTCTCCATTGCACAATCACCTCGAAGCCATAGGTTGGCCCGAATACAAGATTACAATGCGCTTCTGGGTTATAAGTATGATTTTCGCCGTTGCTGGCATGGTTGTTGCCTTGCTGGGACGAGGTGACTTCTAAGAGGAACAATAATATGGAATATAATCGATTCAAGAACAAAAGCGTTGCAATTTTGGGTTTGGCTATCGAGGGAATTGCTGTCGCAAAGTTCTTAAGAGACAAGGTGTCGCAGATTACCATTCTTGACCAGAGAAATGATCATGAAATAATCGAAAAAGCTGAGCCAGACCTGCTTCATGACATCGAAGCCATACTGACAGACGGGTCTGTGAAGAAAATTTTGGGAGATGGCTACCTAGAGCACCTAGCTGAGTTTGATATAATCTTTCGTACTCCAGGAATCTCAAGTTTGCACCCAAAAATTGTAGAGGCGAGGGAACGAGGGGTGGAGATTTCTAGCCAGACAAAATTATTCTTTGAACTGTCTCCGAGTCCCACTATCGGCGTAACGGGTACGAAGGGCAAGGGAACAACTTCGTCACTTGTTTATCGTATGATCAAAGAGGGTTCTGTTGGCGGTGAATCATATTTGGTAGGAAATATTGGCGAGCCGGCAGCAACACTATTACCAGTTCTTGCACCTGAGAGTAATGTTGTTTTCGAACTATCAAGTTTTCAATTAATGGACTTAGATCGTAGTCCTCATATTGCCATAGTAACCAACCTTGATGTCGAGCACCAGGATTATCATCACAGCATTCTTGAATACCAGCAAGCCAAAATGAATATTGTTCTGCACCAAGAAAGAGGAGACTTAGTCATACTAAACAGGAGGTCCACCTTTCCAGCAGCGTGGCTAAGTGGGATTAAATCGAAAATATCTTATTTCTCTTCAGTAGAAGATTCAACTTGCGACGCATATATAAGAGATGTTGCTGGCGACATAGAGGTGATTCTTCGTGTTGCCGGCGAAGAGGAAGTGATTTGCCGTCAAAGTGAAATCATGTTGCTGGGTCGTCATAATCTAGAAAACATCGCTGCATCAGCTATTGCTGCAAGCGAAATAGGGGTTCCGTTGGTAGCTATTCGTAAAGTCGCTAAAGAATTTTTAGGACTACCTCATCGATTAGAGCTTGTGGCGACTATTGGCGGTGTCACATATGTTGACGATTCCTTCGGCACTACTCCTGGCCCAACAATGGCGGCCATCTCCTCTCTCAAGAAAGACAAAATTCTAATTCTTGGCGGTAGCAGCAAGGGTGCAGACTTCTCAGAATTAGCACAGAAGATTGTTTCTTCAAATGTGGTTGGTGTTGTGCTGATTGGAGCCGAGGCAGAGCGTATCAGGCAGTCCCTTCTGAAATTCGGATACAACAAAGAGTTAGTTAAGGGCGGAGAAACTATCGAAGAGGTTATTGCAAATGCTAATAATTTGGCTAAGTCCGGTGATGTTGTGGTACTTTCCCCGGCCTGCGCTAGTTTCGGTATGTTCAAGAATTATAAAGATCGCGGAGAGAAATTTAAGTCAGCTGTGCTAAGTTTAAAAGCTAGTAAGCCCCGATAACATTATTATATTTCGGAAAGTATCGGGGTCCCGCTACCGCCAAGCGGTTATCGGGACAAGCTAGCAAGTAAGGGTGCCAACTTACTAACCTAATTCTTATCTGCTTACCAGGTATGATCTATGAATACGCGCAAACAACATTCTGACTATTGGTTGGCCCTGGCCATTTTTGCCCTGATAGTTTTTGGTTTGATCATGATATACTCTGTTTCTAAGTATTATTCACTTCAAATTACTGATGAAGCGACTGATAAGTACTTTCTAAAAAAACAGTTCCTTTGGGCTGGTATCGGAATTGTCGTATGGATTGTATTTCAGTCGATTGACTATCGATTTTGGCAGAAGAACTCTGCTAAAATGCTAGCCATTACTCTAGTCCTCTTGGTTTTACCAATAATTTTTGGTCGGGCAGGAAGATGGGTTAGTCTAGGCTTTACTCAGTTTCAGCCGTCTGAAATTGCAAAACTGACATTTACCTTTTATCTTGCAGGCTGGATGTCTGGCAAAGGCGAAAACCTGAGAGCAATACGCCAAATGTTCTGGCCATTTATTACTATTGTCGGTCTTGTGTCCGGTCTCATGCTGGTACAAAAAGATCTTGGCACCTTGGCCATATTAGTCATAATCTCTACCTCGATTTTTGTGGCTGCTGGTTCTTCCCTTTTGCACTTGGTAGCCGGTGCAGGGCTCGGAGGACTGTTGCTCTGGCTTGCAGTGAAGCTTGAACCGTATCGTATGGAGCGGGTTTTAACATTCCTGAATCCAGAGTCTAACGCCCTTGGTTCCGGCTACCACATCCGTAATGCCCTGATTGCTATTGGCTCGGG
Organism: Patescibacteria group bacterium; assembly: GCA_041666325.1. Taxonomy (GTDB): domain Bacteria; phylum Patescibacteriota; class UBA1384; order XYA2-FULL-43-10; family 1-14-0-10-43-13; genus JBAYHC01. The sequence continues at coordinate 187,603 of JBAYHC010000003.1, read as the reverse complement.
GGGGGTGTGGGGACTTGGTTTTGGACAGAGTCGTCAAAAGTATCTTTATCTTCCAGAGGCGCACACTGACTCAATTTTTGCTATTATTGCAGAAGAGCTGGGTTTGATACGCTCAATGATTTTGATTGCCGTCTTTATGTTCATAGCAATGCGCGGTTACAAGATTGCATTCGAAGCCCAAGATCAGTTTTCTCGTCTAGTAGCAGCTGCGATCACCTCATGGGTTTTTTTTCAGGCGATAATAAACATTGCAGCCATGCTCTCTCTTGTTCCGCTGACGGGAATCCCTTTGCCTTTCGTGAGTTATGGCGGCACGTCCCTAGTTTTCTTGCTTGCCGCAGTTGGTGTCTTGTGTAATATTTCTAAGCATAGGAAGGCGTAGCCTGGATTTGATTATGACAAAGAATAAAACTGTGGTTTTGGTCGGTGGCGGGACAGGCGGACACATTGTGCCAACTTTTGAGCTGTACAAGAAGATAAAACAGATTAATCCAGGTTTGCGTATAGTTGTAGTTGGTGACGGTGGAGATATCGAACAAAACTTTTATTCATCCATTCCTACATACCAAAAAATTATGGCTGGCAAGATGCGCCGTCATATTACCTTGCGCAATATTGGTGAGTTAATAAAATTTATTATTGGTTTCTGGCAATCTTTGATCTTGATTTGGCGAGAGCGGCCAGGCCTAGTTTTTTCCAAAGGCGGCTACGTTTCCCTGCCCATAATTTTTTCAGCCAACCTATTTCGTGTTCCGTATTTTGTTCATGAGTCTGATACCAAGATAGGCCTTGCCAACCGAATAGGGTCAAGATGCGCAAAGAAGGTTTTTGTAACCTACTCCCCAGATATTTATGGTCATGATAATAAAAATAATCTTGTGTTTAGTGGACCTATTGTCAGGAGCGAGATCAAAAGTGACATTGAGGTGGATCGTTCTTATTTCGGTTTTCCTGACAAGCGGCCGGTCATATTCATCACTGGCGGCAGTCTCGGTGCAATGCCCCTGAATAGAAACGTTTTGCCGGCACTGTCCAAGCTGTTATCTTCATACAATATCATACATCAGACCGGTGATCACAGCGTTGACTGGGTAATGAATCATCGCAACGCTTTGCCCCCAGAGCTAAGGTCACATTATTTTGTGACAGATTTCTTGCGCATAGAGGGAGGAAGAGATCGAATGCTGGAGTCAATCGAAGCGGCCGATTTAGTCATCGCGAGGGCTGGCGTTACTACCATTTCAGAGCTAGCACTAAGAGGAAAAGCAATGATTCTAGTTCCCTGGAAGTACGCTGCGTCTGATCATCAGTACAAGAACTCTAAGCTACTAGAGGTCGCTGATGCAGCCGTTCTGATTAAAGACGATGATCTTTCTCCTGAGTTGATCAACAGAACGGTCGATAATTTGTTTAGTGACAGCAGAAAAAGAATCAAGGAGCTTGGTAATAACGCCAAGCGGTTTTTCCCGGCTGATGGTTTAGACAGGGTTGCCGGGGAAATTATCAAGGCAATGGAGTAAAATGAAATATCATTTTATAGGTGATAGGGGTGTTTCGATGCGGGGCCTCAAGGAATATATGGAGCTGATGGGCCACAATGTTTCTGGTTCTGACCTCAAGAGTGGCGGCCATCAGGCCAAAAATGTCTTGGAGGGGACTGACATTGTTGTGCGAACATCCGCAGTTAGTCCAGGATCACCAGGTTGGGTCGAGGTAGAGGAGTCAAACCGTCGCGGAATCAAGGTGATAAAGCGGTCTGAATTGTTGGGTGAAATAACGCAAGATAAACACCTTGTTGCTGTGTCTGGTATGCACGGCAAGACGACAATTACAGCCATGGCTGGTCTATTGCTCGATAAGGCCGGATATGACCCAACGGTGTTGGTGGGTGAGGAGATCAAGGAGTTCGGGGGAGTACTCCGGTTCGGTCGATCTGACTGGTTTGTAGCAGAGGTGTGCGAATATGACAGAAGCTTTCTGGATGTTTATCCGGAAATCCTGATATTAACAAATATTGAAGAGGAGCACCTTGATACTTATCCCGGCGGATTACCTGAGATAACTGAGGCCTTTGCTGATTATCTTAAACACGTTTCGAGTAATGGCGCTATTATCTATTGTCACGACGATACAAATGTTCGTGAACTTGTTGAGGGATCAGATAGTAAGGCAAAGAAAATTCCATACGGTTTTTCATCTGAAAAATATAATAGTTTTATTTACGATCTATCTATACCAGGGAACCACAATATCCAAAACGCTCTCGCCATTGTCGCACTGGCAGATCAACTGGGGATAGGTGACGATGCCCTGAAAAGTGTTTTCGCAACATTTACAGGAGCACACAGACGGTTTGAGCTTGTAGGTAAATACAATGGCGCTGACCTGATTGATGATTATGGGCATCACCCAAGTGAGATTAAAGCGACTATAGACGCATTGTCAGAACGATATCCTGATAAGCGAAAATATGTCGTATTCTGGCCGCATCAGTATAAGCGAATCAGGTCTCTTCTATCTAAGTTTACACGATCTTTTGATGGGGCGTCGGAAGTCATTGTTAAGCCAATTTACTTTGTGCCGGGTAGAGACGAGAAGGTGGACATCGACTCGCAGGATCTGGTTGATGGCATCAACAACGGCAAGCAATTAGCCAAACTAATGGACGACGATAATGCTATCGTTTCATATCTCTCGGAGCATCTTGACGCTGATAGCGTCTTGCTTACAATAGGTATCCCCCCCGTCTATCTGATTGCACAGGAGCTCGCGAGCAGATGAGCAACCAAACCACTGACTTACCAGTTAATTTACTTGGCGAAGGGTTGAAAGAAAATGTGCAATTTTCTTTATGCTCGCCACTGGGAGTCGGAGGGACCGTCCGGTACTTCTATGTTGCCACTAACATCAACCAGTTGGGAAATGCTGTTGCGTTTGCGTGCAGGCAGAATATCCCCTATCTGGTTGTGGGAAGGTGTCAGAAGATAATACTTTCAGATGAAGGTTTTGATGGCATAGTCATCAAGAATGAGAGCAATAATATAATTTTTAGCCCGGATTCCTCGGAGGTAATAGTTGATTCCGGTGTTGACCTTCCGAGCTTGATCAATTTGTCTGCAGGGAGAGATCTGGGCGGATTGGAGTTTCTTACCGGTCAGCCGGACACTGTTGGTAGCGCTCTGTATGGGAATATTGGGCAAAATAAATTAAGTATAGGTGATTTTGTAAAATCAATAACTATATTGTTAAATAAAGGTGGAGAGCTATCTGTCGAGAGCTATCCTGCGCACTGGATGAGTTTTGGTAATGGTACTACAAAACTAAAAAATCTTGGCGTTACATCTTTCGGTCCAGTAATTTTGACAGCTAGGTTGCAGCTCACGCGGAGACGGAAGGACGAAATATTAAGACTCGTTCGTGAATACGGCAACCGGGCCAAGATCACAAGGATCGACAAGGCCATAATCAATATTTTCAAGGATCCAGATGAATTTAGGACAGCTGAATCATGTCTTGATTTAGCCAGGGTTAGTTCTCTAAAGGTTGGTGGGGCAAGGGTCCTCAGGGACCACTCAAACTCAATAGTAAATTACCGTAATGCAAAAGCTGGCGATGTCAGAGCGTTGATCGAGGCCATGAAGCAGCGGGTTGTAGGTCGCACAGGTATTGTCTTAGAGGAATCTATAGGATATGTCGGAAAATGGTAGCACTTTATAGAAAAAATCGATCATCCATTAATAGAAGACGAGGTAATTACCGCTCGCCTCTAGTTTACGGCTCGAACCAGATACAAGACAAAATTGTTCTATCCAAGTCTGGTATGAGATTAGTGCTTTTTCTTGCACTTCTTGGCTCGTCTGTTTATTTTGTATTTTTTTCGAATGTCTTTAAAATATCAGAGGTTATAGTCGAGGGCGGCAATCTTCTGCCTTCTGAGACAATAGCGAGTACTGTGCCAAGGGGGCTAAACATTTTTAGGCTGCATGCTGCTAAGCTAAAGCAAGACCTACTAATACAGTTTCCAGAAATAAATGATCTGGAGATTTATCGTGGAATTCCGAATGCCATCAAAATAGTTGTTCAGGAAAAAGACGCTCGTGTTCTCTGGCAATCCGGAGAGAACAAATATATTATTAATTCTAATGGTGAGGCCATCAGAAAGGTTGCGGCGGGTGACGAGTCAAAGATCGGTACGCCTCCTCTGATCATTGATAAAAAAAATATTACAGCTGAGCCAGGACTGATACTCGTTTCTCCCAATTTTGTGAGCTTTATTACCAACGTGTATTCTCAATTTTTTGATGCCACTAACATTAAGCCAACTTTTTTTGAGGTTGAGGAAACAACATTTGATGTTGTGTTGCACACAGAAGCTGGCTTTTATGTCAAACTGAACACTATGAGATCAAGCAAGAAACAGCTCGATAATTTAAAAAAGGTTCTAGTGGAGAAGAGGGGTGATGTGCACGAGTATGTTGATCTAAGAATCGATGGTTGGGCCTACTACAAGTAGATAGATCAAAAACGACGGAGAGGCGGGCAGAGAGGAAAATTGGAGAGCTTACTAGAAAAAAACTGGATAATAGCCGAAAAAAAGTATGACGAAATCATACTCCAGATTTTGGCGAACCGCGGCTTTCTTGGCACAGAGAAAGATCCCCATGTTGAAGAGATCATCAATCCCAGCTTTGATACAGGGGTTCATGACCCCTTTCTTCTTCCTGATATGGCAAAAGCTGTTGAGAGGATTCGAGGAGCGAAAGAGAGAGCCGAGAAGATTGGCATTTTTGCTGACTATGATGCAGACGGCGTACCTGGTGCGGCACTTATGTTCCGAGCGCTACAAAAGATCGGGGTAGATACTGAAATTTATATTCCAACCAGGGCCGACGGTTATGGCCTTAGCCAACGTGGCATTGACTATCTTATCGAGAAGGGGTGCGCGTTAATAATTTCGATTGATTTAGGAATTAGAAATACAGTTGAGGCTCAGTACTGCCAGGATAAGATGGTTGATCTGATAATAACTGATCACCATCTGCCCGGAGACAAGATTCCGGATGCATTTGCTGTCATCAACCCAAAGTTGGAGAAGTGCGTGTATCCATACCAAAACCTCTGCGGCTGTGGTGTGGCATACAAACTAATTCAGGCTCTTTCCTCGATTTTTCCGGAGATAAGCGAATCGTTCCTGAAATGGAATTTAGATTTGGTCGCGCTTTCAACAATAGCAGATATGGTTCCGTTGACAGGCGAAAACCGTGTTTTTGCTAAGTATGGACTTGACGTGATGAGGAAAAGTCGCAACTTAGGATTGCGGGAATTAATAGTAGTTTCTGGCATTGTGCCGTCTAAGGTTGATGCTTATTCTGTTGGCTTCCAGATTGGTCCGAGGGTTAATACGCCCGGAAGAATTGACCATGCTGTCAGATCGTATGAGCTTTTGACAACAAATGATGTGTCTAAAGCCAAGAGAGACGCAGAGCTTCTGAATGTTAAAAATACTGAGCGTCAGAAAATGATGGAGAAGGTTTTTGAGGAATCACTGGCTCAGATTAATTTGGACAAGTTTCAGGGCAAAGTCATCATCGTAAAGGGAAAGTGGGAGCGAGGTGTGCTTGGTCCTCCTGCCAGTCGACTCACGGAAAAATTCTATCGGCCGTCTTTTGTTTTTGCCGATGAGGGTGATGTATTGACGGGAAGCGCCCGCAGTGTTGAAGGGGTGCATATTTTAGACTTAATAGAGAAAGTATCATCGAGTGTGGAGAAATTCGGCGGTCACAGTGGGGCAGCCGGCCTAACTGTCAAGAAAGAATCTTTTCCTGCCTTTGTCGAGGCAATGACAGCTGTCTCGAACCGTGAAATTGATGAAAGTTTGTTAGTGAGAAAATTGTTTATTGATGCGGAGCTCGACGCATTCGATATCAATGAGCGTCTGTATGATAAAATAGATCAGCTGCAACCCTTTGGTCTGGGAAACAATAAGCCAATTTTTGTCTTGAGAGGGGTGACATTACAAGACACAAGACTCGTGGGCAGTGCAAAGAACCACCTGAGTTTACGGGTTTGCAAGGATTCCAAGCGGTTGAAGTCTATATTTTTCAATTTTTCGGATAAGGATCTTTTGCATGGTGACTATGATGTAGCTTTTTATTTGAATCTTGACACATGGAATGGTTCGTCGGAGGTGTGTCTCAATATATTAGATATGAGGAAGCATGACTAAGAAAGCCAAGAAGGTATTTTTTTGCAGCAACTGTGGAAACGATTTCTCTGCTTGGTCTGGCCAGTGTGGTGCGTGCGGCGAGTGGAATACCATCTCTGAGATGACAATACCCGAAATGTCACAGGGGGGTCAAAGTATTAAAACTCAGCCCAAGCTTATTCCCAAGAAGTTGGCTGACGTTAATGTAGAAAATAATTTTCGGATTACCACTGGGATATCTGAGTTTGATCGGGTTTTGGGTGGTGGTATTGTACCAGGATCAATGGTTCTCATTGGCGGTGAGCCTGGTATTGGCAAGTCAACAATACTGCTCCAAACTTCAGATAACATTTCTAATACGCTCTATGTTAGCGCCGAAGAATCCGCTAGCCAGATTAAAGAAAGGGCTAATCGTCTCGGTATTACCTCTCCTGACCTAGAATTAATCTCTAGCGGTGACCTGGAGGCCCTTGAGAACAGGATTCTTGCAACCAAGCCAAGTCTTGTCATTGTAGATTCAATTCAAACTGTTTACCTTAACTCGGTTACAGGGACGGCGGGAAGTGTTACCCAGGTCAGGGAATGTGGGATATTCCTGCAACGTCTAGCAAAAATATCCGGCATACCAATAATTATCGTAGGCCATGTGACAAAGGATGGTGTTCTGGCTGGGCCACGAATGCTTGAGCATATCGTAGATGTTGTTTTGTACTTTGAGGGAGATCGTTTTCACGATGCACGTTTACTTCGCGGCATAAAGAATCGCTTCGGCGCCACCAATGAAGTTGGTATATTTTCTATACAGGAAAAGGGGTTGGTTGAGGTAACGAATCCGTCAGAACTTTTTTTAGCTGAGTATAGGGATAATCCCGGCAATGTCATCACGGTTGCACTAGAAGGTACCAGGCCGCTTCTGGTTGAGGTTCAGGCCCTGGTGGTATCGACAAACTTTGGTTACCCCAAAAGAACTAGCTCGGGCTTTGATTTGAACCGTGTGAATCTATTGGCTGCCGTTATTAGCAAAACAACTAGAATCAACTTGGGCAACTCTGATATTTATCTCAATGTGATCGGTGGAATAAAATTATCTGAACCAGCAGCCGACCTCGCTGTTTGTGCGGCAATTATTTCATCATACAAGGGCAGGCCTTTGCCAGTGAAGTCTTGTATCTTTGGTGAGGTGGGTCTGTCGGGAGAAGTCCGCACGGTAAGGCGCCAATTAGATCGCGAAAAAGAAGCCAGTAGTCTTGGATTTAAGCCGGTAAATAGTCTCAAAAACGTTGCACAGCTTGCTGAGCAAATTTCTTAGGGCAGGGTAACAAAAGTTCTCTCTTCTGAAGCAGTTGAGTTTCCGTTGGAATCTGTTGAAACTACTCGGTAGTAATATCTTGTGTTGGGGGTGAGTGCTGAGAGTGACGCAGAATGATTTTTGCCAGGCGAGGTAGACCGGGTACTGGTTTGCCGATAATCCGAGAGCGCTTGCCTTGCAATAATGTCGTAAAAAACCTGAGAAACCGTCTCTTCTGAAGTTGTCCATGAGATTGATGCAGTAGCGTTGGTTGAAACGGCAGAGATTTGACTGATTGCGGGGGGCTCTTGGTCCCGTGCGATGCCAATTGTGATATCGGCTTTGGATGTTGAGCCATTCTTGTCCACTGCAACAGCTTGAACCTTGTGCGTTCGCTCTGTCGAGAGATTTTTTGTATTGTAGGGGATTGCGTAGGGCAGTGCAGCTGTGCTGCCAATCGATATGTCGTCGATAAAGAATTCTACAGAACTAACCTCAAATGTGCTACTGACGTTTGCGCCTATAGTTATGTCACCCGAAACAGTTGATCCATCTAGTGGGGAAGTTATGGAAATGCTCGGCACGAAGTCTTTTTGTGTGCAGTAATCACTAGGAATAGATCCTCCGCCATAGCCATTCGCTTCTGCCCATGAGCGAACAGGGTTTTCCCAATTTGGATTGTCCGGTCTCTCAGAGTGAACCAGGGACACGGTTCTTGTCTCGGTCAGATTGTCGGGGAAGTCAGCTGGTGCACGCTTATCTGTGCCCAAGCATAGCTTGACCGCCACATTAGTGCTGTCCTTCTCGGTTGGAACCTGCCAACTAGCGAAGATGTCTTTTGTCTTTTCTTTTGAGTGTTCAGTGGCCAAGTTGTTTGAATATTTTTCTACTTCCAATTCAACGATACCATCGGGACGGGCAAACTCTTCTGATTTGACATCCTTGAGTGCCTGTTCTACGAATGTATGGAATATTGGCGCCGCCAAAACAGAACCATCTGCTCCTTGGCGCATCTTGGTGGCATTGCTATTTCCAACCCAAACTGCAGTTGAGAGTGAAGGTGTATAGCCAACAGTCCAAGCGTCTTTGAAATCTGAAGTTGTGCCGGTTTTGACGGCCACAGGCCTCTCAGGGAAGAACAGGGCTGATCTTGGACCAAAAACCATTGAGCGTGCGTTATTGTCCGAAAGGATGTTGCTAATTTCATAGGCAACTTGAGGGTCAAGTACCTTTGACCCAAAATCTTTGTTGGGCTTGTATTCGTAGAGAACCTTGCCATCGGAATCAGTTACTTTAAGCACGCTTTTTAAATCATGCTTGATGCCACCGTTCGCGAAAACACCGAACGCTCCAGCCATTTCTACTGGTCGTACTTCACCGGAACCAAGGACAAGAGAAAGACCATAGCGTTCGCGCTGAGTCAGGGTAGTGATGCCCATATCATCAGCGGTTCGCAGAACATTATCCATTGTTGCCAGTGAAAGAATTTTGACCGCGGGAATGTTTAGTGAGTTAGAGAGGGCGGTACGGATAGTAACTGGACCATTGAATCGTCCATTATAGTTTTGTGGTTTATAGCCTCCGCCGAAATCTGTTTCAACATCGAACAGTATTTTAGAGGGAGAGTACTCTTTTTTCTTGAAGGCAGTAGCGTATGCGATAGGCTTGAATGATGATCCTGGTTGTCGCAATGAATCAGCGACGTTAACATTGCCATCGATTGAAGCATCAAAATAATCTCGCGAACCAACCATGGCTACAATCTGACCAGTCTTGGGGTCAACCGCAACCAGTGCCGCGTTTGTTGCGCCATATTTAGTGATCTTGTCAGTGCCCTTATTGATGGCTTCTTCGGCGATTTTTTGTTTGTCAAAGTCGAGAGAGGTAATTATTTTCAACCCCTCTTTCTGAACTTTTTCCTCGCCATATTTTTCTGCCACCTTTTCTAGCACATACATCGCGAAGTGGGGAGCCAATATAGTATCTCGACGCGGGCGAAGTGATTTGCCTATCGTTGTGGTGTCTTCCTGCTTGGCTTTTTCTGCCTCCTCACTGGAAATCTTTCCAGTTCCGACCATGCGGTCAAGGACATAGTTTCTTCGGTTGACGAGGTCGTTGAGGTGAGTGCCGTATGGCGAATAATAAGTTGGTTTTTGGGGGATACCAGCAAGTGTTGCGGCCTCAGACAATGTTAGATCCTTGGCAGTTTTGCCGTAGTACATTCGTGCAGCCGCTTCTGCCCCAGCTGTATTGTTTCCGTATGGGATCTCGTTTAGATACATGGTGAGGATATCGTCTTTGCTGTACATGACTTCCAGCTCGATTGCCAAAATAAGTTCTTTGACCTTGCGCGTGAGAGATCGATTGGAATTTAAGAGGGCGTTTTTAACATATTGCTGAGTAATTGTTGATCCGCCCCTTGCCCGACTTGTTCTTCCTAATACCTTTTCTAGTACGGCTGATGCGATGGCCCGGCTATCGAAGCCATGATGCTGGTAAAATTTTGTGTCCTCAGTTGCTATTGTGGCATCTTTCAGATATTGGGAAATGTCCTCCTCTTTGACAATAGTCCTTTTCTGTTCACCAGTTTCGTATAGCAAAATATTACCAGTTCTGTCGTAGATCTTGGTTGATTCAGAAGCCTTCCTGCTAGCAATCTTGGATGGCGTGGGCAAATCTTTGGTGAACCAGGCAAAAGCAACTGCAGACATGAAGATGAGAGATGCGGTTAAGTACAACAAATAAAGAGGGAGGCGTTTTGTGATGAACCTCTTGAATCTTCGTGCCCTAAACACTCTTTTGGTGTTATCGCTTTGGGTCTCTTTGCTTCTATATCTAAATTTCATAGATGCTTTACATTATACTACTAGATTGGTAGTATGTAAAAGGAAAACTTGTACAATATTGTACAAGTACAAGGCTTATTATTCAAGAGATGAATTATGCGAAAAGATTTTTTTGGAAGAGGAATTGACAAGGTTATCAGCGAAGAGTCCCTCAGGGCGAGGCTGGAAAAGGGCGACAAACTCAGAATTAAATATGGTGTTGATCCGACGAGACCTGATATCCATTTGGGGCATGCAGTTGTTTTATGGAAATTAAAAGAGCTCCAAGATGACGGTCATACGATCATTTTTTTAATTGGAGACTATACGACCAAAATTGGTGATCCCTCCGGCAGGAATACTACTCGTCCTATTCTCTCAGATGAGGAGATCAAGGAAAATGCAAAAACCTATTTAAGCCAGGTTGGAAAAATTCTCAATGTAGAGAAGACTGAAGTTCGATATAACTCCGAATGGTTGTCAAAGCTGACATTCAATGATGTCTTGCTGCTGGCTGGAAAATTTACCGTTGCTCAAATTATTGAGCGAGAAGATTTTCGAAAGAGACTCGAAGATGGTTCTGATATTGCTCTGCATGAGATGCTTTATCCTCTAATGCAAGCCTACGATTCTGTCGCATTGGAGGCCGACGTTGAATTCGGCGGAAGTGACCAGATCTTTAATTTGCTGGCCGGGCGCGACCTGCAAAAGAAAGTTGGACAACGTCCTCAGGATATCGTTACCACGAGATTGCTTGTTGGGACAGACGGAAAGATAAAGATGAGCAAATCGGCCGGTAATTACATATCTGTCAACGAAGAACCCAATACGATGTACGGTAAGGTTATGTCTGTACCCGATAGCTTGATCGTCCCATACTTTGAGTTATGTACGGGGAAGAATGAGGATGAAATTGCGTCGATCAAGTCGACTCTGGACGCCGGACAGAACCCAAGGGGGGCAAAGATGGCCCTGGCTCGCGAGATTGTCTCGATTTATCATAGCCCAGAAGATTCATTGAAGGCAGAGGAAGAGTTTGTTCGAGTCTTTAGCAACAAAGAGCTGCCGACAGATCTTGCGCCAGTAGAGCTCGCAGAGGGGAACTACGAACCGCCAATGCTCCTGATAGCTCTAGGTGCGACGAATTCCAAATCTGAGGCCAGAAGACTTGTTGTCCAGGGCGGTCTCAAGGTAGACGGTGCAAAAGTTTCAGATCCGAGTAGTGTGATAGCAATTCGGGACGGAATGATTCTTCAAGTTGGCAAGAAAAAAGCTTATAAAGTAACTGCGGATTAATGTTTGTCGTATGATTAAAGATATTGCCAGAAAAGAGATTATTAAGGCTGCTTCGCATGCTGGCTACGATATTCCAGCTTCTTTTAGTTTAAGTGAACCTCCTAAAAAGGAGTGGGGTGATTTTGCTACGAATATCGCTCTCCTAATTAGCCAACTTAGACCAGAATTATTGCCACGCGAAGTTGCTGATAATGTAATCATCGAGATTAAAAAATCTTCTTATATTAGCAGGGCTGAGTTGGCTGGCCCCGGGTTTATTAATATTACCGTGTCAGACGAGTTCTATTTCGAAGAAATTGGAAAAATCCTTGAGCAAAAAGAGTCATATGGTCAAATTGATTTAGGAAAAGGTGCCAAGGCTAATATCGAATATGTTTCGGCTAATCCCACTGGACCATTGCACATCGGTAATGCACGCGGGGGCCCTATCGGAGAAGCTATCTCTAACTTGTTCTCAAATTTTAACTATGATGTGACGCGAGAGTTCTACATCAACGACATCGGTGGCCAGGTGGATCGATTTGCTCGCTCACTCTATTATTGGTACGAGATTAAGTTTGACGACAAGATCACTTTCCCTGAGGGCGGATATCCCGGAGAGTACATCAAGCTTCTCTCGGAAGAAATTCAGGAGAAAGAAGCGAAAGAGCTTGCCAGCTTAAAAGATGAAACTGAGCTATTGCAGTTTTTCAAAAGAGAGGGACTGAGAAATATTGTCGATAACATTAAGGCTGATTGTAAACTGATTGATGTTAACTTTGATAATTGGGCCTGCCAGAGCACTTACGAAATTGACGGCAGCACAGATAGAGTTATTAAGGCCCTCGGCGATAGCGGAGCAACCGTAAGCAAGGAGGGCGCACTTTGGTTTAAGCGACCAGATGATCCGGAATTGCAAGACAGGGAAAGTGTACTTCGGAAGAGCGATGAAGGGGGGAGCTATACATATTTTGCTGACGATATTGCTTATCATAAAAATAAATTTGATCGAGGTTATGAGGTTATTGTTGATGTCTGGGGTGCGAATCATCATGGCCATATTCCTCGTTTGAAGGCTGCTGTCGAAGCTTTGGGACACCCTGGGGACAGCTTGCACATTATCCTGTATCAGTATGTTCGACTCAAGAGCGGTGGGCAGTCGGTTAAAATGGGTAAGAGATTCGGAAATTTTGTCACCTTAAGAGAAATCATAGAAGAGGGGGTGGATCCGGATGTTTTCAAATACTTTATTTTATCGCAAAACCCAAATACCCCCTTTGACTTTGATATAGAATTGGCAAAAGATACTTCGGATAAGAATCCTGTGTATTACATTAAATATGCACATGCTAGGATTGCGGGAATCCTAAACAAGGCAGGGGAGAGTATACCCGCTGAAGGTTCCTCGAATGCTGCAGATTTATCCTTGCTAAGGAGTCCAGAAGAAATCGCTCTCTACAAAGAGTTGGTGAAGTTTCCCGAATTACTTGAAGAGACACTGAGCGATTTTCAGGTTCAGTCGATCCCCCATTATGCCTATCGCATTGCAACACTTTTTCATAACTTTTACACCAATTGCCAAGTAATCACGGAGGACAAACAGTTGATGGGGGCACGTCTTTCGCTGATTCAGGCAACTAAATACGTTTTGCGTAATGCTCTATTTATACTTGGTATAAGTGCTCCAGACAGAATGTAACTCACAATAACAAAATGCCTCAATTGAGGCATTTTGTTATTGTTGCATTTCGTCTTGTTGCAAGATGCAAATATCCGTAGAGTCAGTGTCTGCGAGAAGCCTTTATCCTCTGTGCTGATTTTTCGGTTGTCTTGACAATTATCTGAACAAAGAGTGAGGGACCTGGTATTTATCGTTTTTACTTTGCCAGTTGAAATGTGTTGATCATTGTTGCCACAGTAGAATTTATTGCGCTGTCGCTGCTTGTGCCGGCAGTAAAGCGATAAACCAGGTCATCTTTAGCGAGGAGGTAAACCGCTGGCTTCACTTTGCTGTCGGTTTTGCTTTCGAAATTCAGGACTGTGAATTCTTGTCCGTTTAGAGTGGATGCGGTCTTGCTTTTGTATGTACTGTTGCCTCCCAATTCTTTCTTGACCAGAGCGATGCTGTAATCAAGATTGCTTTTTTCTATGGCGACGTTAAATAGAGTATCTTCTTTGAGGTTCTTCGGGCGAAAACCAACTGCATTCATTGAATTTCCGCTGGTAATATCCTTGTATTCCCAGTCATTAGGGTATTTAACAGAGTAATTGTATTTAGCGCTTGAGAAAGTTTTCCAGTCCTTGGAATCGGTTTGTGCAGTTTGGCTGGCTTGAGATCCAGATGTAGGAGTTTTTGTTGCTGTCTGTCCGCTGCTTGCTGGTGTTGCTATACTTTCTGTACTGGTTGGGGTTGTGCTAGTTTGCGCCTTGATGCTCTTGTTAACCTCCGTTGCATTTTTTTCAAGGTCAGTCACCTTTGTTTTTAGGTCAACTACTTGGTCGGATAACTCTCGTTTCTGTTTGAATAGCTGCTGATTAAAGCTATAATACAGTCCTCCCAACCCAATGGCCACGATAACTATGACCATTACAATCGTGGATGTCGATTTCATGAAACTCCTTTGCTTACAGATAATTGTTTTTCCGCAACTACAAAAAACATGGTCACATCTTTTACAGCGCCCTGAATCGTGTCACACTACTTTTATCTTGTAATAGTCGAACTGTCAATGGTGAGGACTAGAGATTTATTTCAAATATCTGTCCATCGGAGAGCGACCATATTTTTTGCAGGCGAGGGTTAACAACAAAGTGCTCTGTTGCTATTCCGTCGAGTATATATTGGTTTGTGAACTCACCGCTCTTGTCAAAGCGAAGGATTCTATTTAACTTCTTGTCGAGAATAAATATACTCGAGGAATCGGCATCGGTGTGTAATTCTGCGGGCTCCTCAATTTTTTGGTGCGGCTTCGGAATGTTTTTGAGCGAAAACGTTGGATCATATGATCCCTTGATAAATTTAACTAGGGTTGAGTCTTTTTTTAGTGCAAAAATGTCACCGTCGACTGCAATATCTATGGCATCAGCGAGACTAACTTTTTTGCTATCGGCATAGTTGCTTCCCTTTGAATATCCGCCATCTCTGGCTAGGTGTTTCCAGACGGTTCCTTTGCTTGAATCCAGGAGATAGATATTTGATACATAACTGGAAATCGATATAGTATCTTCCCATTCGTTAGGGTTTTCTACAATTGCGATATTTTCGACTGTTTTTGTTGTGGGATTCAGTGCAAGAACCTTTTTCTGGTCGGTGTAAAAAACGATTTTATTTGAGGACTCGACATAAGTCGCATCAATTACTGATCCGTTGTCCCTCCCAATTGACGCAATAAGCCTGACATCTTTGTCTCTTGTGTCTGCAACAAATATTTTTCCCTCCGAGTCAGCCCCGTAAATTTCTGTACCAACAAGAGCAATCTGTTGAATATCTGGCGCAAGCTTGAAGAGTGCAGATGTGTTTGCGAGTCGCGTTGTTTTTGTCGCTACATCGATGGAGTTCTGAATTTCTTTAATCAAGTTGTCGGATTCGTTCTTTGATACATCTGATTTAAGGGCATTTTGAGCCAGTGATAGTGCTTGCTGATATTTGTCCACGCCATCGCCTCGACCAAGGGCCACATCTTCTTTGGCTTTGGCGAAGGTGCTCTGTGCTTCATCAAACGAAGAAACTATACTTTTTTCCTCATTTACCTTGACCAGATCCTGGTTGTTCGCTCGTATCTTAACATAGCCGAAGAAAAGGAAGCTTAGGATAAGGGCAAGGTATAGGTACTTGCGGTTTTCGCGAAGCAATAGTCGTTGGGTAAGGCTGATAATTATTTTCGTGGTACCATTGGCTCTGTCTTTTGTTCTCTGCGTGTACGGTATAATTTTTATTGTGGCTTTTTTGTACACCTTGTCCTGCTTTATTTTCTGCAGGGTCCCGCCTAGAGCCGGTTTTGCTGATTTGCTGAGATTATTCAGTGTGTTTCCTAGTTGGGATTTGCCGTGGTCCAGTATTTTTTGGGTTAGGGGAGCATAATTGCTTCGCCAGTTTTCCTTGGATTTTTTGAGAACGACATTACTCTTTTTAGCCAGGACGCTTCCGGCTGCTCGTGAGTGTGATAAAACCTTTTGTGACAGGGGATATAAGTTTTTCTTGACTACTGAAATGAGGTCTATCCCTGGTTCGTCGAGATAGATTACTTCTTGCTGTGCTTCTAGCGTTTCATTTTCGATTGCTTCTCGGTCGCAAACTTCAATTATGACCGCATTTGCCATCAATACCTTCGATCGTTTTAGGTATTTTGCTATCTCGGTGGCTGCAAGCGGAGCAGGGACTTTCTCGCTTAGGCGTCGTAGCCGGTCTAGCGAGAGATGGTTGTAGAGCTCAGTGCTTCCAAAAATAAGGCGATCGTTGTTAATGAGAGTTCCACTTGTAATCTCTGAAAATACATTGACAGCCGAAGAAGGTGTCTCGGGTGAGGACTTTTCTGTAATACTTGAAATTGTTCCTTTTCGAAATATGTACCCTGAGGCTCCGCCAGATTGCGATATTGTAATGTGCCCTTTGCAGACTATGCCGAGGACGGCGTTAAAATTTCCGACCCAGTCTCGCTCTCCCTCTTTTGCCAGATCTTCGAGTGATTCATTAATTTTCGCCACAGTATCCTCGAACACAACTTCGCGCAGATTGGGATCGTCTGGAGGATCAGACTTTTCTAATATGTGGGTAATAATCTTTTTTATCTTGGATGCCGGTGTGAGCGGGGAGAGAATTTCTATTAAATAAAAATAAAAACCACCAACTAGGTTGGGTCGTTCAACTTTTCCAACAAATAGGGACCGATCTGGAAGTTTTTCGTTCGTTGCTATGAAGGCTGGTCGAACGTAAAGATCAGTTTTTGACATAAGGAGTTTTTTAACCATCAAACTGAATATCGACACGCTTCTTATTGCGCTAAAGAAAAAAGCATTCTTGTACTTTGAATCCATTGTACCAAAAAGCCCAGAAATGGCAATTAACATCGTGAAATCCCAATGTTTCGAGGAGTCTACAGACTAGACGCAGTGCAACCTCTTTGTTTGGAGCTTCATCTTGTCGTGCTGTTAATTACCTCAAAATATGATAATATGGGTCTGCTCCGCTTGAGGTCAAAATTGGGCGAACATTTTATATTCGGGTCCCCTTGGGGCTGGCTCCAATATATTGGAGCTTGGACCAATATTTGATTTGACCGTGGTCAGGTCGTGAGGTTACCCACTTGGGCTTTTTCGGCCAATTTTGTCTCGGCGGAGTTAGAGCTTGTTTAACAATCGCATCTGATAGTTACAAGCGGCAAATTTCGGTGGCAAAACACGAATTGCTCATCAGGTTAGCTTTGGCTAGCTCTCCTTACAATTCCTGTTTTTCGCCCCACAGAGGGGCCCCTTGGTGGGGCTCGAAATTTGCTCACTTCTTCCTTCGGGAATAGTTGTTAAACAAGCTCTGCCGGGGAGTAGCATAGTCTGGTTAATGCGCAGGGCTGGGGGTCCTGAGATCGGAGGTTCGAATCCTCTCTCCCCGACCATAATGCCAAAATAAAAGGTATTGACCCCAGAGCGCCCGTCTCGCTTTCGGTATCGCCAGGGCCGGAAGCCTCGCGGTATTAGACCAGGTCAATACCTTATATTACTTGCCCGCAAGTGCTAAAGCACTAGCTTTCGCAGGCGGGTGCCTTGTCGCTCCCGGATCAAGATCGGGGCAAGCTCTATCGGGCGTTGTCACATCTTGTAATAAATCAGGAAGATTCCTGATTTATTTGTTATAATATGGAAAGTAGTAATGCGTTTTCCCTCTTTTTGTTTGCGGCAAGCGTCAGCGAATAGCAAGGAAATAACTGCTTCAAGGTAACTTAATTTTGTGGGAGGTCAGATGAGTTTAATGTCAGCAATTGTAATCATTGGCGGGCTTTGTTTGTTTGAGACTATCTCAAGTATTGACAATGCTATTATCAATGCTGAAGTTCTTGGAACGATGAGCAAAAAAGGGCGACGTTGGTTCTTGCTGTGGGGCATGATTTTTGCCGTTTTCTTAGTTCGTGGACTCTTGCCCTGGCTTATTATTTGGGTTACGACACCTTCGCTTGGCCCGGTTGGTGCTATCACTGCCGCTTTCTCTAATGATCCAAGTGTAGCGGAAGCAGTCGAAAAGTCAGCTCCAGTTCTTTTGGTTGGTGGAGGAACATTCTTAATCTTTCTGTTTTTCCATTGGCTTTTTTTGGAGACGAAGAACTTCGGCTTGCCTCATGAGAAGTTTTTCTTTTCAAGGGGTATTTGGTTTTATGCTGTTGCCTCAGTTCTCTTGGCTTGTATTGTTTGGTACGCACTACAGAGTGATCCGATGATGGCGTTCGGAGCAGTCGTGGGTTCAACAGCCTTTTTTATCACTCACGGTTTTAAGCAGAATGCCGAAGCGGGGGAGGAGCAGCTTCTTAACAAAAGTAGCAGTCTGTCTGATATGAGTAAGATTCTTTACCTTGAAGTAATCGATGCCACCTTCTCGATTGATGGAGTCTTGGGCGCATTTGCCTTCACGCTGTCTGTTCCACTCATCCTGATAGGAAACGGTCTTGGTGCAATCGTTGTTCGCCAGCTTACTTTGGGTAACATTGAGCGGATCAAGAAGTATGTTTACTTGAAAAATGGTGCTATGTACTCAATCCTTTTCTTGGGCGTTATCATGTTGCTTGATAGCTTCGGATTTCACATACCAAACTGGCTCTCGCCGGCCCTGACATTCACAATAGTTGGGTTTTTCTTTATTAAATCTAAAAGGGTGGCGCTGGTTACAGCCACTGCCTAATACCCGGATAGCCTAAATCTACAGGGGCGGTGTCCTACTGTGTGGTGATGATAATCCGTGCTAAAGAGATGCAGCTACCCATAAACCAAAAAATCAGGAAATTCCTGATTTTTTGTTAAGTCTTGCTATGCTCTCGCTGGTGCTTCTTGGTATTTATAGATGACCGCTTGGGCGGGCTTGATAATGGTGCCACCAGGTACTCCGGCCAGCTCAGAGTTAAACATATAGCCCTCTGAGACAATGCTCTCTACTGTTTCGTTTTTAGTCGGGTCATCAGTGGTGGCAATGTCAAAAGGTTCGATTTTTTCGTAGTTTGGAGTCTGGTTTGGTTCGACCTTTATCCTTTGAATATCAAAGTTTGACCCAAGACTGTCCTCGAAGGTCTTTGCGATTCTGCCCATAACCTCGAGGTCATCGCCCTCGGATTTTTTGGCGCTGTCATGCATGCTCGAGGCAACCTCTGCCAGGGTCTTGAGCGGTCCAATGGTGCCAGTTAAGCTCTTGGTAATGTTTGTTGGTAATTCCTGATATTTTCTTACAATGTCATGGTTTTGACCACTGATTCGGTCAGCATATTGCTTGGCTTGCCCGGGTTCCATTGCGATAATCTGATCATTGTCCAGGGGTTTTAGTTCTGCGGGCGATGACACCTGATCCATCAAACTAAGAAACTTTTTTGTTCCGACTGAGTCGGGGATACGACTGATCATCTTTGCCTGAAGCTCTGCTGCTTTCCTTCTTGGCTCATCTTTGATATTGGCACTTTCTCTTGTAATCTCGGCTACCGACGTTTCGCAGAATCCAGCAAGTCTGTTCTTGTATTTCTCAAATCCCTTTGCTCTTTCTGTTGACTCGGCAATGATGCGCTTGTCTTTCTGGAGTTGCTCTTCGAATTTTTGTTTAATCTCGGCGTTTGGTTCTGCTGTTTCTCCTTGCTCTAGTGGTTTCCCTTGTTCTGCATCTTTCTCGTCTGGGGATTTTTCTGATCCCGAACCACCATCGCGATCGTCTGATTCGACTCTTGCTAACAATTTGCGATAACCCTCATCCAGGTTACGAAGGATTGCTGAGTAACGGCTAATATCGCGTGTTGGAGTTGTGACCAGGGTTACCGTGGCTTGACGATAAGCTTCATAATAAAACTTTCTGGATTGCATCCTGCCGCGCTCTAGAGGGTCGCCGAAGAGAAGCCTTAGTTCATCGACATCGTTTATGCGCTCCGGGGCATAGGAGGTGTCACTAAGAATGTCAGTAAATGCTCGCTTTACAAAGTCCATGCGCGCTGCCTCGGCTGTTTCTGCTTCTTCCGGTTGCGGTGTCTTTTCCTGTCCTCCCGGCACTTCTTCTGCTGTAGTCGTTTGCTCTTTCCCGACTTCCTCTTCGACCTCAGGCTGATCGAGCATCAACACAACTGTGTCATATGCTGCTTCTGGTGTGGCATTACTCAGGCGAGGATCTTCCATCAATGCTCTGGCGCGATTGGTCAATTCATCCAGAATAACTGCCTCTTCGAGAGCTGTAACGCCATCCAGGCTGCCAAAACTTTCGGCGCTGTTAGCGCCGTTAAGACGGCTTATGACCCGAGCACGTACCCCGGGATCCCTGGCCGCTCTGATGATTTGCGCCGGATCGATACTCTCGAATTTAGGAAGCTCAGGGCTAGTCTTATTGCCTTCAGATCTGGCATTATCGAGAATGGGCGGTTGGTCTCCTGTTACAGTACGATTCTCTGGGGTAGCTTGGGTTTGCCGGGGCGATTTCGCGCCTTTTGCCTGATTATAAATTTCACGAAGCAGTTGCTTTTGGTTGTCTCTTCGTCGATCAGCATCAAGATACTCGCGAGTTAGTCCGAATAGTTGTTCTCTGACCTGGCTTGTTGCCGTTACTTCACCACGATCTATTCTGTTTTGCAGCTCATTGATTTCCCTTTCCTTCTGGCGCATTTCATTTTCAGCTCTGTCGATTTCTCGATAAATATTATCGAAAGTGGCATATTCTTCTGATGGTTCCTGTCCGGTCGCTCGTGCTTTTTCTCGCTCGGCAAAACCGGCTGCATTCTCTCGATAAAACTTGCGAAAATCAGCTTCGCTGGGAGCCGGAGAGCTTTCCTGTTGTGCCGGTTGTTCCGATGTCTGACTCGCGGCAGCGCTGGCTGCTTCTTCGTCGATCAGTCTTTGCTTCTCTGCAATTTTTTGCCACGTTTCTTTTCTCAGGCTATAAAGATCGGCTAATTCTGCTTTGGCCTTCTCTATCAGGGGGATTGTTGCGGGGCTGGATAAGTCTCTGGCTAACTGATTCAACTCATTTTTTCTCTGTGTAATTCGGCCGGCGATATTTACCGTTAGGTTGTACAGCTCAGCTGTTTCTTTGATTTTCTCTGTTTCTCGGGCAAGCTCTTCTTTTTCATTGTTTAGCTTTTCGCGTTGAGCGGGAATAGCCTCAAGCCGCATCCGTGACTGATCCGTCGGGGTCGGATCAGTTTTTAGCCTTTGCTCTTCTTCGTCAAGTGAGCTCATCTCGGCATCAATTTCATTCGTACGCCGACCAATCTCTTTGTAGTGTTCGGCTGTTTTCTTGGCGAATTTTTTCAGATTTTCTGGCGGCTCATAGGTTTCGGCTGAACCCTCTTGTGCCATCGCTTCCGCTTCTCGTTGGCCGACTGTTTCTTTTTTCCCAACAGCCTTCAAGTCGTTGGAAACTTCGGCCCAGAGAGAGGTGCCGCGCTCTTGTTTGTCTGCCTGATGGTTTTTCTTCGCATTCAATATCTCTTTACCTGCAGTTGCTAATAGCCCGGCTCCAGCGAGTCCCATACCGAGATAGGCGCGACTAGCGCTTGCAGCAGTTGCGATTGCGCCGACTGTGTGCGTGAGTGATGTGCCAATTGCATGAACTCCTGTGCTGCTCATCGTTTCGCCAACTTTATAAATGAAGTGAAGGCCATGGCCAGGAGCGAAGATAACGTTGTGACCAGCACCCTGAACACCGAGAGGCATGCCCATCAAGAGCGAAAATGTGGCTGAAAGGGCAGTGCTCTCTGTAGCGCGCTGAATTTTCATGCTGTTTTCGAGATTGATGTATTCGCGCTCTTTTTTGAGGTAGTCGCTTTCGAGACGGCTGATTGATTTAGTCAGACTTTCGACTTGGGATGAGTATTGGTCAACAGCTTTTTGGTATTCTTCGTTGTTGATTTCGCCTCTGTCCTTTTTGCCTTTGGCAATTCTAAACTCATTTTCGGCTGCCTGAACTTTTGCGATTCTTTCGTCCGATTTCTTTAGAAAGTCTTGTTTTTTGGCCTCGAGGCCGAGACGTTCCTTTCGGCCACGAAGAAGATGCTGCATCCCTTCAAGGCCACCCTCGAAGCCGAGTTTGAGCGATTGGCTGTAGAGAAGGGGAGCAAGCAATAATCCTGCACCACCACTGAGGGTTGAGGCTGCCAGCACTCCGGTTGTGGCGAGGGCTACTTTTCCGGCCACTTTGATTGCTTTACCCCAATCTGTTGTGTTGAGTTTCTCTTTAAACTTACCCCAACGTCCCTTGCCCCAGTGTTCTTCGCTGCGCCGATTCTCTCTTTCTTTTATTGTTTTGCTGAGTTCTCCGGCAATGCCAAGTCTTTCTGTGCGTAATCTTTCCGGTGTTTTCCTTTTTTCTACGACTGGAGCTGTAATTTCCGCATCAGTGTTAGCTTCTGTTTTTTTGCTGGCATCAGCAGTAACCTCGACTGTTTTTCCGGGGGAAGAGGTTTGATTGTCCGGATTAACGGTATAAGAAGGATCGCCGATGATTGATGGATCCATTGGCCCGCCTGCTTCGCCCACTGGTGTCATAATTCCTCCGCTGTTTTTCTTTGGTGCATAATAAAATAATTTTTACTTAACATTATAGCCAAGAAGAGATAGTAGTTCTGCTTTGAAATTGACGACTTCATCGCTGGTTATCTTGTCCAGATCGATGCCCTTACTTTCGAGAAATGCTCGGGTTTTTTTGGGGTTAGTGTCTGAATCGGAAAACTGTTTAAGGCCGTTATCATCTAATTCGTCAAAGATACGGGCAGTAACTCTAGTTTGAATGATTTTTACCATGTTAGCGATAATTGGTGAGCGTTTTTCCTGCGGTAGATCTTGTAGCCCCAGAACTTCCAATAGACTCTTTTCGGCGATCTCTGTGATATCGATTTCCTTTTGTGCGGGCATATTGCTCCTTTGGTCTTAAGGTTGTTTGCCTGAGAATGCAGCACCACCGACTCTGGATTATGCGAAGTACCAGGCTATCCCTGGTGTGATTTGACAAGTTTGTGTCTCTTTGTGCGTTTTACCTAAATCACTCCTTCGGGAGAACCTGAAATCAACTCTTTTCCGGGCCAATCTCTTCCAAAATAGAAATAAAGCCTGATTTGATATGCCTGACCAACTCTTTTTGGCGGGAGTGATCGGTAAATTTAACTTTATGAAGTGTAGTGTAGGCTTCGTTGTAACTGGCGGTTAGAACAGCCCGCTCAATTGGTCCACTCTTTGCTACCTCCAATTTGTTCCTTAGAACGGTCGTGTCTGAGAGACTGGATGGAGTAAGAGATTCATCCCTGGCGAGTTTGGTAAAATTATTGCGAACCCTTCTGAGCCTTGCTGTCTCCGGATTCTCCTCATCTTCCTCTTCCTCCTCTTCTTCTTCGTCCTGCGCTTTGTCTTCGGCCTTTTTGGCTGGAGCGCTATCAGGCTTCTTTGGGGTTTCTTTTTCTGCGCTTGTTTCGGTGGCCGCCTCCGGTTTCGGTTTGCTACTCTTGCTGCTTATCTTTCTCAGCTCCTCCTCAAGTTCAGCCTCCAGCGCTTTTCGTTCGTTTCGGAGCTCGGTATCTTTGTCTTCATGTGCCTTTTTCTCTACTGCTATGTCAGGATTATCCCCATCTTCTCTGTCCAAATCGTTCCACTCATTCTGGTTTTTCTTTATCTCCTGGTCCTTTGCCTCAATTTTTTTCTGAATCTCTATGACTTTTTCATATTTCTTCAGTTCGGTGTCGATTTCTTTCTGGCGTATTTCCAGTTTTTCTTTTTCTTTTCTTTTTGCTTGAAGCTGCCGGTCGCTATCATGGGTTTGCGGAGATTTTTCTGCAGCCTTAATTTCCTCGCCAAGTTTTTGAAGTTTTTTCTTGTTTTCCTCTTTTTCTTTTGCGAGATCCCCCAGCTTCTTTTTTAGATCTCCTTCTCGTACGGATGCACTGCTTTCGATCGTTATGTCTCTGGCTTCCTTGCTCTCTGGTTCCGCTCTTCGCGCTGTATCATCTGTCGCAAAAGATGGGGGAGTGTAATCGGGTTTTTGCTGTTCATTTGATCTTGCGCCCAAGGAAAGGCCTAGTGCCGCCGTAGCTAAACCAAAATAGCTTGGAATGAGGTGCGAGTTGGACATCTGGCCGACGATGTGTCCTTGCCCGCTAATTCCGAAATCGAGCGGTCCGGCCATGTCGTAAGTATGTTTGGCGCTTGCCATGGCAGCGCCGGCAGAGTCGGAAGGGTTGTATAGAAAATCAAAATTATTCCATTTGTTATCCTTGAAGAGGGACCAGACCATCTTGTGGTCGGGGCTAGAAAGGTTGGTTGATTTAACTATACCGTTGTCGAAGTCTTGGGTGCCAAGGGCGACGCCATGCAGAATACTGAATGCGGCCGTTACAAGAGAAGAGCCCTTTCTGCGAAAGATTTTTCGTTTATTGTCGAGTGTGAGAAGTTTGGAATGTTTTTCAATGATAGTTTTTTCTTTTTCGGCGATAGCTTTGATCGTTTCCGCCAACTGTGCTTGGTGTACTTCGGGGTCGGCTTTGTCTTTGCCCAATTCTAATTCCGCGAGTTTGACTTTGCTCTTTTCTAGATCGGCGCTAGCAGCGTTCATCTCGGCGTAGAGGTTGCTGTTTTTGCCTTGCATTAGGTCGGCGAGAGTCTGAATGACTTCAATTCCGCCGCTGGCGGCAAGGCGGATGCCCTGAGTGTGCAGTACAGGAGCGATTGCCAGGAGGGCTAGTCCGCCGATAGATGTGGCGGCGGTAGCGACGGTTGCGCCAGCGGCAATAGCGGCAATTGATTTGATCAATTTTCCGGCGGCGGTACCGTGCAGGAACTTACCAACTTTTGGTGGCAGGAAATTGCCATAGAGCGCTTCGTCGCGTTCTTTTTGGCGTTTGTCGAGTTCAGCAGAAATCTCGGCCAGTGAGGCAAGCCGTTTTTCTTTTTTTTCAGCTTCATTTTCCTTTTCTGTAGCAGGTTCTTTTTTACCTTCTTGCTTGACTGGGGGCTTGGGGCTTCCCTCCGGAGAGCTGGCATTCTTGTTCTCGGTCGGAGCTTTTTTAGGTTTTTCTTCAGAAGCAGATGGAGCTGGCGGCGACGGGGCAGCTTCTGGTGCGGACGGTTTTTTTCCAAAAAACATTTTGTCTCCCTTACCTGTCCTGAGCTTGATTGTCGGCATCGCTCGCATCTTCTTGAGCCGCAATGAGGTTGAGAATTTCAATTTTATAATTTAGGGCTTCTTCGGCTGTGAATGTAACAGGGTCGATGTTTCTTGTCTGAAGAAATTGAGCGACCTTATCGTTGTCGTCCTCGTCGAGCAGTTCTTCAAATTCCTTAACCTCTTCTTTTTTGAGTGAATCCAAAATTCTGGCCACCACACGGTTTTGAATGGTTTCCATCATGTCTTCTAGGATTTGATGCTTGCGATCCTCCGGGGCGTCTTTGAGGTCTAGGAGTTCAAAAATGTCTTTATCTATCAAACTTTCCGGATCAATCTCGTCAATCCATTTAGGCATATTCCTCCTCCTGTAATTTCAATTTAATAAAAGTATATCATAGATTTGACAACAAATAAGCATATGTTTGCCTGAGCTATTCAAAATTAGGTAAACAGTTTGTCTTACTGTCTTGGGCACAAGCCTAACACTTGCTAACTTATTTGCTTATTTGTTCGTGTGATATAATGAATGGCCATGAGTGGGCCTGAGATGCAAAAAATGACCGATGATTGGTCGGAAACGAAGTTGAAAAATTAAGAACGACGCAAGTTTGTTTCAAAAAGTGCCTAGCTCATGGTGAGTAAACGTAAGGAGGCACAATGCGCTTTCGTGATCGGATGGATGCGGGTCAGCAGTTGGCAGAAGCACTGGAGGAATACAGGCTAGATGATGTGGTCGTCTATGCGTTGCCAAAGGGCGGAGTCGTACTTGGATATTATGTTGCTAAACATTTAAAAGCACCCCTGGATATCATTATAACCCGAAAAATTAGCCACCCCCAAAACCCTGATCTTGCGGTCTGTGCGATCGCTGAGGATGGCCATGGACTATGCGACCAGGATGAAATCGCATATTTAAATCAGGAATGGCTGCGGGACAGGATGGAGGTAGAGCAGCTGGAAGCTCAACGTCAGCGCCAAACTTATCTCAAGAAATACAAGCAAGTCCCTGAAATTAGTGGCAAAATTGCAATTTTAGTTGACGATGGCAATGCGGGTGATACCGCTCTTTTGCTTGCTATCGAGGAGCTTCGCCACAAGAATCCGCGACAAATCGTCGCAGCATTGCCGGTTATTCCAGAGGAGCTTGTGACGAGTATCTGGGACGAGGTTGATGACCTGGTTGTTCTCAA
This sequence comes from Patescibacteria group bacterium, assembly GCA_041666325.1. Classification (GTDB taxonomy): domain Bacteria; phylum Patescibacteriota; class UBA1384; order XYA2-FULL-43-10; family 1-14-0-10-43-13; genus JBAYHC01. The sequence continues at coordinate 161,508 of JBAYHC010000003.1, read as the reverse complement.
CGTACCATTTGAATTTTCTGGCGTGGCAAGGAGCTATTACGAGGAGTTTTTTCCTGTTAGCGATGATGATGTTGTGAGTCTTTTGCAACAGGTGCCGTAGTGTGATTTTCCTAAATTGGCACTGCTTTTAGCTGTGAGGTTGGGGTAAGTGCTAGGCGCCGGCAATCTTATGCTCATAATAAAGGTATTCCTCTTTCTTGTGTGTCTCGTTTGCAAGATGAAAGAACCTAGTAGCAGCTGCTTTTGACTCGAATAACAATGTTACGGAACCGCCTCCACCTCCGGCGCCATTGACTTTGCCACCCAGATATCCGGGTAGAGTATGGGCAAGGCGAAGGATTTTTAGGTGGTCTGGGCCGACAAGGTCAAGATGGAGGCTTCTCTGTGTTTCTGTATTTGCGCTCAGGATTCGGCCGTAGTCTTGCAATTTGCCTTTCGAGAGTGTGTCTTTGGCATCAATCGCTAATTGCCGCAGTCGTTCGAGTAAGGGTGAATCTCCTTTTTTGTTTGTCAGTTTTTTTATCACAGTTGTATGGACATGTGAACTGTTGTGGCTGCCGACGAATATGGTTATGAGACCACTCTCAAGTTGATGGACAGTCTTCGGCGACAGATTGATTTGTTCTAATTCGGTCTGAGGGAATGGTGATATGGTGATAAATTGTGCTCCATGTGAAAACGCAGCCGACCATTGATCTTGCGTACCTGATTCTCCTCTCATCACCTCGGTCTCTGCTCTGTGGGCAAGAAGGGCCTCTTCGGCTGGAGCAAGTGCCCTAATGCCTTCTTTGGTTAGAAGTGAGCCCACTGCTTTGATTAGTGCGACAGAGACGGTTGCGCTTGTTCCCATCGATGCGCCGGGCGGAACAGGACTGGTAATATAGATTTCGACATCGTGGTTCAGGAGAGGTTTCAGCTCGAGCAGTGACAATGTCGCCAATAGGAGGTTGTGCTTGTCAAAATTACCGCTTCTGAGCGACTTGATTGACGCAACAACGTCAAAATGCGGATCGGCTGCCTTAATTGAGACAGTACCAGCGGGGGTCTGATGATTGCTTGTCTGGACGATTACCGAAACTCCGCGATAAGGAGCATTGTTGCCAAAGAGCCGACACGTCAGGGCTAGGTTACAGACATAACCGTGTTTGGCAAACCATGTGTCTGTCCAACCGCCGACATCGGCAACGCGGAGAGCGACCTCCGCAATAACTGTGGTCGTGTTATTATCGTTTCTTGAGGCGATCAGTTCTCCTCTCTTTGCTTGTCTCTGATTATTCTAGTTCTCGATGTTGCGCTAGTCAACGGGTTGTTGAGCCGGGTGGATTTGTATGGTATAGTGCTGGAAATATGTTCGGATCCCAGGAGGTGAGCGATGAGTGTAGCAAATGGCGCCCCTGTGGCGCTGCCTGTGCCCGAGGTGGCCCTGGCGCTGGCAAGGAGGCTGGCACGAGAAGTTGGCGTAGCTAACGCGTCTATTCTCATTATGTGCGTCGTGCCGGTTGACGATGACGGCAAGCCCTTGGGCAATGCCGAGTCTCTCCGGTTGCCGGAGGGTTTCGACCTCGACATCGTCCGGGGCGAGTTCGATCGCCTCCATGCCCAGCTTGGGTCGGAAGGAGCGATCCGGTACTTGCTGGGTGTGCCAAGGGGGGCGCCCGCCGCACAACCGGTCGGCTGACGCCGACCCGCTCTGTTCTATCAGGGAGAGCCCCGCCAGGCCCTCCCGTTTTTTTGGCCACAGCGGGGTCTTGGGAGATCTGATTGCAATGACTCTTCCGCGTTTTTTGCTGAATTATGATATAATAATGGTGCAATTATTTAATGGAGCGTTGAATATTATGGCAGAAGGAAGTATTGAGCCAAAGAAGATCTATCTTTCTCGGAACAACAGGGTTGTAGCTGGAGTGGCTGGCGGCATAGGTGAATATTTTGATGTTGATCCGGTACTTGTCAGGGTGGCGTTTTTCGTTTTTACCTTTTTTGGTGGTTTCGGGGTGGCCTTGTATATATTACTGATGATAATCATCCCCGAAGCGCCAGACAATAAGAATATGGGCAAGAAGGAAGCGGCACAAGAATCTGTTCGCGATACCGGCGCCGATACAAGCGAGGGTCAGGATGGAAAACGGAAGAAAGAGTGGGACCAGGCGAGCGTTCGGGATTTTATTGGCGCAATCTTGATATTGTCCGGTACTTTGCTCCTTCTTAATCAGTTATTACCCAGATTCGGTATTGATTGGGACGTTTTCTGGCCGCTAGTTTTAATTCTACTCGGCGGATACATTGTGTTTAAGCGGAAATAGATGAATTCGCACATTAAGGAGAAATATGTCAGAAGTAAAAAAAGAGAATAATAGGGAAATTGTGAGATCGCGTTTTAATTTTGGCCGTCTTTTTTTGGGCTTGGTTATAATTGCCATTGGCGCGCTTTATCTGCTGCGCAATTTTGGGGTTATAGACTTCGACCTCGACTGGTCAAGGCTTTGGCCCTTGATAATTATTTTTATTGGTCTCTCTATGCTCTCTGGAAGGAGCACGGTTGCTGTCATTATCGGTGCTCTGGCGACCTTGATTGTGGTTGCGGTATTGGTCTCGGCTGTAATTACTGGCAAAACAGGTATTCCCGACGACCGTGTCACGAACACAAGTCGCACTGAGCAGGCAATTTCAATAGGCAAGAGTCCTGGTATCAGTAGGGCAGAGATTGATGTTAAAATGGGTGCCGGAAAACTAAATATTGATGGTGGATCAAGTGATCTTGTGAGTGGAAATTTTGCATCGCAATTTCTCCGACTTGATACGCAAAATACCATCACCAGCGATGTGCAGCGGGTTAAGCTTGTCGGCGAGGGAACTACCCGTCCGTTTGGCCGCCAATTTAATGAGTTGGACCTTAGTCTCAACTCGGTCGTTCCGATGATGCTGACACTCGACACAGGTGCGATGGATATGCGCATTGATCTTTCTGGTGTAAAAGCAGAAGAAATCAATATCAATACTGGCGCGTCCAGTTTAAATTTGGTTATGGGCGAAGAGGTTGACCGTGCCAGGGTCACCATCAAGGCCGGAGCAAGTTCAATCAATATTGAGGTTCCGGAAAATGTTGGAGCCAGGATCGAGATTGACTCCGGTCTATCGTCGAAAAACTTTGAAGGATTCAAGCAAATTGATTCTGATACTTATGAAACGGACGACTATGCTACCGCTCTCAGAAAAATTGATTTTGAGTTCAATATTGGCGCTTCGAGTCTAGATATCTCGCGTCGTTAGGGCTGTGTGATCGGCCCAAATTGCTAGGTTCGTGCAGTCGCTTGCCGCGATACGATATTTTGCTGATCTAGATACTTGACTTCAAGGCAAACGTTGAGTTATAGTTCAACAAGGATTGAACTATAATGCCAGACATATTTAGAGAAAACAATCGAGAATTGATGCGAGTTTTTCAGAAAAACCGTCTTTTGATATTGAAAAGTTTGTTTCAGTGCGGTGAGGATGTTTGTGGCTGCACCTTGCTTGAAACTCTTTCGGTGCCTAAAAATTTGTTATCTTACCATATTCGATATTTGCGTGGGATAGGCTTTATTGAGGAAGTTAAGTGCGGGAAGAGCAAGCAGTATCGAATTGCCACGAATTCATTAGAAAAAGTTAGAGTGATATTAAAGGCAGTCGACCTGCTATAGAAAGGAGCCATATGGCCGAAGAAAAAAGAGAGGGTGACAAGAAGGTTACTGTATTTTCAACGCCAACTTGTCCTTGGTGCGTGAGGGCGAAGGAGTATTTGCACGAAAATGGAGTTAGCTTTGAAGAGGTCGACGTTTCAGTTAATCGCGCTGCTGCCATGCAAATGGTTGATAAGTCCGGCGAAATGGGTGTGCCGCAGCTTTGGATCGGTAATGAAGTTGTGGTTGGCTTTGACCAAGAGGCCATTGACCGGCTCTTGAATATCAAATAGGGCAGAGGCACTCTGGTCGAGTTTTGTTGCGATAATGTTTCTCACTACAATTATTTAAGGGATATCAAATGCCGGAGAATGAGTATGATCTGATAATTGTCGGTACTGGTCCGGCGGGTTATACGGCCAGTATTTATGCCAGCCGTTATAAGGTGAAAAATCTTCTTATCGGCGAGTCTGCGGGCGGACTCATCGGCGAGTCGCATAAGGTTTGCAACTATCCGACCGAAGACGAGATCACAGGTCTGGAGTTGGCAGCAAAAATGCAACGGCATGCCAAGAGCGCAGGCGCAGCGGAGATTCTGGACCGTGTTGTAGAAATAAGTTCATTCGACAACGGATATAAGGTGACCACGCAAAGAAACGGCACATTCTGGGCCAGAGCAGTCTTGTTGTCGATGGGGCTTCGTCATCGGAAGCTGAACGTTCCTGGTGAGAAGGATTTTTCTCGTCGGGGAGTGGCGTATTGCGCCACTTGTGATGGTGCCCTGTTTTATGACAAGACAGTTGCCGTTGTTGGAGGCGGCGATTCTGCTATCAGCTCCGCCGTCTATCTGAGCGATATCGCCAAAAAAGTCTATCTCATTTATAGAAAAGAAAAGCTTCGCGGTGAGCCCGTCTGGGCAGATCTGGCGACACAGAGAGATAATATCGAGATAATCTACAACACAGAGGTAAAGGAAATTTTCGGCGATAAATTTGTTCACTCCATTGAGGTCGATCCAAGCTATCAGGGGCGTGATCGGCTGGACGTAGATGGCGTTTTTGTAGAGATTGGAGTTGAGCCTGGCAATGAGCTGATCAAGCCGCTTGGATTATCGACAGACGATGCCGGCTATATAAAAGTTGGAAGCGATCAGTCAACAAATATACCAGGCATGTTTGCTGCCGGTGACATAACTAATGCTTCCGATCAATTTAGGCAAGTTGTAACAGCCTGTTCTGAAGGTGCAATTGCGGCACGGGGGGTGTTCAACTATCTTTCTAAACACTCTGTTTCCTTGGATCCTAAGCTGCGGAGCAAGGTTGTCACTACGAGCAAATGACTATTGTTTTGTGGCACGGCGTCGAAGCTTGCTGTTTGGGCAGAGTAGAAAATATCTAACAACTTTCACCAAAAAGATCCGGTCATCTCCCGGGTCTTTTTGGTATGTTGCTTTACAGTTATTTGTCTTTCTGCTATTAATCTTTTAAGGAGGTGGAGACATGCGCACACTGTTTCATGTGGTATTGTTGTCTCTTGCGTCTTATACCGTGTCTTTTGCTTCGGTTGAGGCTGAACGGGTTGTGCCGCCAGGTCGAGACTTTGTTTCTGTCCCTTATCATGAGGGCAAACTTGAAGATCCGTTTGAGTTGTCAGGACTCGTCATGGTTGGCGAGGCCAAAAAGGTACTTTGAGAACATTTCGTTTTTTCTACTGCAACCCGGACTTGAGTCCGGGCCTTTTTTAAAAAAACAAAAGTTGCTACAATTACAAAGATTTACTTTCCGTAACTAATTTTCATTGTTGCGGGCTAACAAAGGAAGAGAGGACTTATGGTCGAATTTCAAGGATCCAGTGCGCCGGAAGGCGCGGGAGACTCTATCGCCGAACAACATGTGATGGACTCATTCAATCGAGCCTTTGAAGGTTTCGAATTGGTCGTTCGAGGCCAAGCTGATCAGGAAGTATCGCAAAATGTTCAAACGGCACTTAACGACTTGGTTACAAGTCTGGAAGGTCTCAATGATAGAATTTCAGCCGAAAACATGGAGCCCTTATCACAGAAGGCGCGGCGAATGGCTATTAGATTTAGAGAGGGTCAGCTCTCGCTTGAAGATTTGACTGGCTTCAGAAGTCAGTATGAATCAGCACTGATGGGGCTGAGCTTTGGTGATGACGACGATAGAACTATCGACGGATAGGTGCTCGCTATATAACTTAAGGTACATTTGTTGGAGGAGAACATGGATTTACTGACGATACAAAAGAGATTGACACAGATTGATCAGCTGGAGCAGCAGAATAGGGCTTCCCGTGAAATGCTTAAGTCTGAACTCGAGAGTGATCCGGTTTATGTGCAGGCAGTAGAGGAGACAAGAGCGTCAAATGTAAAGAAGAAACAGATCAAGGACGCGATCCTGGGGCGAGGCCCAAACGAAAAGTTGGTGACAGAAATCAAAGAAAATTTGGAGGAGATAACCACCCTCAAAGAGATTTTGTCCGCTGAGCTTGTCCAGGTTTGGGAGGAGAGCAAGCAGGAGGAGATCGAGGATCAGAACGGTGCGTTACGCAAATTCAAGCTCATGGTGAAGTTGCTGCCCAAAAAGGGTAAATTTGGTGATCGTGACGACTATGGCAAGTACGCAAAGGACGATGGCTTGGCTGAGTAGCCGTCTCGATAAAGATTCAATAAGCCTTGAATTTTCGATCGTTTTGGCCTGTAATGAAGTTGATGATGAGGTATCGCGGAAATTCAAAGATTAAGAAGAAACATCAGATTCTCCCTGAGCTTGATGCCTTTTTGAGAAAGATTGAGGGATGGCCGGAGATATCCGCTGTTAATCCCGGTGAGATCAAGCTGTGCCGGCATAATGACCATTTGAGAATTACGCTGCAAGGCCAAACAAGCGTTAGCTTGAGATGTTTGGCCAGGTCTCATGGTGCCGTTCAGGAATTCTATCTGGTTTCGGGAGATCTGACGAAGTTGTCCCTGCGTCTAGCGGATTATCTTGATGAAAATAATTAAGAGACTATGTCGCACACACTTATTGTAATTATTTCCTCTGTCTTAATGCTGCCGGGCATAGTGGGAATTTTGGTACCGGTACTTCCTGGTATCCCCTACATGTTTGTTGTTGCTCTTATTGCTGCGCTTATCGAGAAATTTTGGTATCTAACTACCTCTGATTTGTTTGTGCTTGGCATTATCGCTGCCGCTTCGATGGCTGTCGATTATTTCTCCGGCATTCTGGGAGCAAGGTTTGGCGGCGCCTCAAAGAGCGCTCTCTATTATGGCTTTATTGGATTGATTATCGGACTCGTGCTCTTCCCGCCATTCGGTGGGCTGGTCGGACTTTTTGTCGGAATTTATCTTTCTGAAACTGCGCAAAAACGCAGTCGTGGTCAGGCTGCTAAGGCGGCGACAGGTGGTGTCATCGGATCTGTGGCTGGAATGGTGATAAATCTTGCTCTCTCACTTCTCTTTCTTGTGTTGTTCATTATATTTGTGCTGAGATAGTTCTGGTGACGGCAGAATAAAGCGACATTTTGGTTTGTCGCTTTTTGTTGTACTTTTGGAAGGACGGAGCATTGTCTCGCAAATCTTGCGACACTCCAGTCTAAGCTCCGCCGAGGGAAGGAATAATAACATGAATCGTGAAATTAGCATTGGAAAAATAAGTGGAGTTGAAATAGCACTCGATTATTCGTGGTTTTGGATCTTTCTGCTGGTTAGTTTTTCATTTGCAACGAATTTGCTGCCGATTTTGCAGCCAGGCAGATCGCTGTTTGTATACGGGGTGCTCGGAGTCCTGGCGTCAGTGATGTTTTTTGGTTCGGTAATATTGCACGAGCTGAGCCATACTCTATCTGCCAGATCGAATAATTTGCCTGTTAAGAAAATCACACTTTTTCTCTTTGGTGGCGCCTCCAACCTAACCAAGGAACCCTCGTCGCCACTGACTGAATTCAAAATGGCGGTAGCCGGCCCTCTTGCGAGCATTGCTATTGCGGGCGCTTTGTTTGGCGCCGGTGATTTGATTTTGCTGGCAAACAATACTAATTTAATTGCCATGCTGATTCAGTCGATTGGTTTTATTAATCTCTTGCTAGCTGGTTTCAATCTTTTGCCTGGCTTTCCTCTGGATGGCGGGAGAATTCTTCGAAGTTTGTTGTGGTGGAGAAGTGGAGACATGATTAGAGCAACCCGATATGCCTCATCTATCGGAAAACTTATTGCCGGAGCGATGATAATATTTGGAGTATTGCAGTCTTTTGGCGGGAATCTTTTTGGCGGAATATGGCTCGCAATGATTGGGCTTTTCCTGTGGAGCGCAGCTTCATCAAGTTTGGCCCAGTCAGTTGTTCACGCGCTATTGCGTGACGCGTCGATAGAAAGCGTTATGTCTGGAGAAGATAGGGCTTTGCAACCAGGTGCCACTCTTCGTGATCTATCAGAGAGAGAAGAGCTGTCTCATAAACATAGATATCCGATTGGCAATAGGGATGGAATTATGGGCTATATTAATTCGGCGGCATTGAATGGGGTGCCGCAGGAGGAGTGGAGTAAAACGAAAGTGACGAGCAGAGCGAAGCGAATAAACAAGGAACTTTGTGTAATGGCTAAGGAAACAGCAGAGGACGTCGTCTCAGTGTTCTATCAGAATGATGTCATAGCCGTCCCAGTGTGTGAGGAGAAGAGGGTAGTCGGGCTTGTTTTTCCGGAGGATATCAAGAGGTATCTCCGAAACCGGGTCAAACAAGATTGATTGAAGATGGCGCAAGAAGGTGTTATTCTGGTTTTGAATAACTGATATTTTGTCATACGGCGGAGGGATGATGAGAGGTTCTCTATTACGAGCGTTCGCACCCTATGTTGCGTTGTTTCTTTTTTTGTTCCTGGTTTTTTACGCTGGTGTTAACTATAAAGATGGATTCGCAACCCGTCTAAACAAGTTTGACGTACAGTTGTTAGTTCTGGGCGGGGCGATTTTCTTTTGCTATGCAGTGGGCCGGCTATCATCCAAGACAATTGTCCCGGTTTGTGTTTGGGCTCTCATATTCGGTTTTGTGCTACAGCCTTTGATTGGCACGTTGTGGCAAAATTTTTCAATGTTTAAGCTGACTGCAGAGATTGCTGTTGCGATAATTTTATTTACCAATGGCCTAGAGACCCCATTCAAAAAGATCCGGCATCTCTTTTTTCCGGTTGCCTCACTTTCTTTGGCCGGCGTTTTGGTTTCAACTGTCGCTTTCTCGCTGATTCTATATGTCATCGCCTCCTATTTTGGTATATCTGAAACGAGCTTTCTGACCTCACTGGTTATAATTTCAGCAATATTGGCCTCGACTGATCCTGCCACTATCTCTCCTGTTCTAAATCAACTTCATTTTAAGAAAAAAGCATTACGCCAAATTGCAACCTCCGATAGCGCCTTGACTGATGTGAGTGGTAGCCTTGTGGCTCGAGTGCTGTTGCTCGTCGCTGTTCCGGTGTGTATTGCTGACAGGAATTCTGTTTTTGCCTACTTTGTTCCTCTGTTGGGCGACAGAGCACTGATTACCTTTATTGTTCAGGTTGTTGTCGGATTGGCGGTTGGGTTTCTGGGCTATCTGGCTCTGAAGAGGCTTTACTGCTCTGATCTTAAGGAGAAGGAGCCTGAGGACCCGGCCTTGCTTCTTTCTGCGCCGATATTGATTTATGTCATCGCTAATATTGCCGGTGGGGCTGGCTTTTTGGCTGTATTTATTGCCGGCTTACTTCTTGATCTTTTCGGTAATCTCCGAGAATCATACAAGTTCTACGACAAACTACTCGATCATCTTGTTAAGCCATTTGTGTTTGTTGTTCTCGGCCTGATTGTTCCTGTGAATACCTTGATCTATCTCGCACCAATAGGAATATTGTCTGCGGCAATATTTTTATTCTTTGTTCGGCCGGCAGTAACACTTATATCGCTCATGCCATGGGTGTCGAGCGGAAAGCTTTCATGGCGTGAAACATTTTTCCTAAGTTTGACTCGCGAGGCAGGGGTTGTTGCGGCAATCCTACTTATCATCGTTTCCAACTATGAAATCGTAAGCTCCAGTTATGCGCTTGCTGTCGGAGTTTGGATAATATTCATTTCGCTCTTGGTTGAGATGCCGCTCGTGCCAATGCTGGCCAGAAGAATCGGTGTCTTGCTGCCAGAAAAGAGTAATAGCTAGTGACAGGGACATGTGGCTTACTTTTCTAAACAATATTTTGAGAGCTGCCTAAGTGCTAGTATGAAGTATGGCAGGAAAAACTCACCAAATTTTGGGTATAACAACGGGGCTTGGATATTTGCTTACTGTAAGTAAACCCGAATATCAGTCTGCGACTTTGGGTGCAGTTTTGGTTGGATCTCATCTAGCTGCGCTTTTGCCTGATCTTGATCAAGGTACTGCCATGATTTGGCAGTCAGTTCCTCTTGGCAAGGTGATCGGGCGCGTAGCTGATCCATTTATCGAGCATCGAAATTTTTCTCACTCTCTGCTCGGTGCTTTTCTGTTTTCCGTCTGTCTGTACTTTTTGCTTGGTGCATTTCCAGATTACTGGGGCATCGATCGGTTTATTACATTTGGGGCAATAATGGCGGCCTACCTAAGTCACATAACGGCTGACATGGTTACCGTTGAGGGCGTGCCGTTGTTTTTCCCTTATTCAAAAATGGTCGGTTTTCCACCAAAGCCATTCCAGGGTTTCCGCATTGTGACAGGCAAATGGTTTGAAAACCTTGTCGTATTTACCTTGATTAACATTGTTCTCATATTGACCGTGGTGATAAAATGGGAACACGTGAAATCTCTTCTTTTTAAATAAGCTTGGGAAATAATTTTTAAGAGCCTATTTTTTTATGCCAACTCTAACCCTGTTAAAAACTATTCCTCTGCCCTATTTGGGCGAAGATGTAAGCTGTAATGTTTACGAAAGCCGTCGAGCTCGCCGGAGCTGGGTGCGAATCTGCTCCGAAAAGGGGATTTATATTGTTGTTCCTTATCGAGCAAGACAAAAGGATCAGGCGGCTATCGATCTATTGAATACGCACAAGGCGTGGATCGAGAAACATTGGCAAAGAGCGCTGGAGAACAAAAGAGAGCATCTGGTTTTCCCTCAATCACTTGTTATTGGCGACATTCGGCTAACCGGGGATGCTGTAGCTATTTACGTCAAAAACTTTCTTGTCAAAATAACTGTCGAGCTAGCAGATAGATACAACTTTTCCTTCGACGGAGTTCAGGTTCGGCGCAAGAAGAGTAATTGGGGAAGCTGTACTCGCCGCCGCACCATTTCGCTCAATGCGAAAATATTTCTATTGCCGAATGAACTCCGAGATTATGTCATCTGCCACGAACTGGCACATCTGAGAGAGTTTAACCATTCAAAACGTTTCTGGGCCGAACTCGAAAAAATTTGCCCAAATTCTAAGATTTATAACAAGCAACTCAGGGCTTTTATTTGTTCGTGACTCATCGTCAAATTTCCGTGATTGTTGTTGTGCGAGGTGTTGGTTTGGTTATTCTTCCTCCTGGAGAGATAACTTACCGAAGAAGAGTTGGTAGAACTGAATCATGGGAGGATGTTGAAAATATCTTAACTACGGCCTAATATGATGTGCTATGTCATTTATGGTTGGAATTGCGACGGAGGAGGGGATAGTCCTGGCTGCTGATAGCCGAGGTTATTTTTTTGCAACCGGCGACAAGACTCAACGTCCCATTGCTTATTTTGATCGTTCGTTTAAGGTTTTTTCTTTCAAAAATCATCCCATTGGTATTGCGACCACTGGTGTCGGCCTAGCAAACAGTCAGTTTACCTCCGCAATTATAGAGGACTTCATCGAGGGTTATGATCATCCGGGGGTGGCCATGGATCCGGAGGATGTCTTGACCAGAATGGTGGAAGAGCGTTTCAGCCACCGTCTCTCTGAAACACTGGAACACTTGGACGAATTTGTTTTTATGGTTACTGGATACCGAGATGAGGCTCCGTTTCTCTGCTCGTTTAGCGTGAGACAGCCTGATCCTTCTTTTTGCTTGGGACATGGGTTGATCTCAAGTGATAAGCCAGACAAAAGAACTATTTTGCCAACTGATTTTGGTAGATTGCCCTTGTCTCAGGCTATCGCGTTGGCAAAAAATATAATCAAGGATTACGCCGGGCGGGGTGAACGCTGGCAGACAATCGGTGGGCCGATAGATGTTCTGACTATTGCCCCGGGCGGGACTCGATGGATCGAACACAAGGATCCGGCTTTGCACATAAGAAGTTACGAACAATTCAAAGAGCAAGTAATTTCTGATAAAGTAGAATTAAATTTTCTGCCGCCATTTTCGAGGAAAGACATAATCTCTTTACTGAAGTAGAGGGGCGCACCCTCTTTGTGCCCTGGATTCATGTCGTTTTACTTAGTATTTTGTAATAATTACGACGGGACTGTAATATGCATGCAACGTTTCGTGCTAATGCGATTAGGATCTTGGCAGTCCTTGTTTGTGGGGTATTTTTTCTTGTTCTACTGGCTCCACGAGGTGCTCGCGCCGAAGATGTACCGTATTATTTTCAGGAGAAGGTTAGGAGTATTAGATCGGACATCGTGCTCAGTGCTGATTCGTCGCTTCGAGTTAAGGAGCGGATCGACTACGATTTTGCCGAAAACAGGAGGCATGGAATCTATCGAACTCTGCCGTATAGATACAAGGCAAGGGGTGGAAGCTACAACTTGAGGATTAGCGATATCCGGGTGAGCAATCAGAACGGTGATGCGCTGCCATTTCAAGTTTCTAATGATGGGTCTTATCGCAAGATAATGATCGGCGACGAGAGTAGAGTTTTCAGTGGTCGTCAGGTTTACACGGTCGAGTACACCGTTAATCGAGCCGTTAATTACTCTGATGACCAAGATGAGATTTACTGGAATGTTGTGGGGGATAAGTGGGATGTAACAATTGAAAAAGCTGAGGCCAGCATCATTCTGCCCAAGAAAATTAACAAGAGCAGTATCAGCGCGACTTGTTTCAAGGGGGAATTCGGTAGCACAGATAAATGCGGCGGTTGGATGGTCGGGTATAGCGACGACCAGATGACTGACCATATCGATTTTTCTAACGGGGAATTAGCGCCAGGACAGGCGTTCACTGTGGTGGCAGGATTTCCCAAGCACGTCGTTGCCGAGCCGTCATTTTGGCAAAAAGCGGGTGAGACAACGAAGGATAATGTAGTCTTGGCTTTGCCGATTATTGTCTCACTTTTTATGCTCTATCGTTGGAGAAAATTTGGACGGGATGCGAAGGGACGAGACACAATCGTACCTCAATACGACGCTCCGCCAGGGCTAACGCCAGCAGAGATCGGCATTCTTGTGGATGAGAGAGCGGACTCAAAGGATATTTCTGCCGTTCTCATCGGACTTGCCGTTGCCGGTTATGTTAAGATTTCTCGAGTTGAGAAAGACGGCAAGCTATTGAAGTCGACTGACTACAAGTTTCTCAAACTAAAAGATGGCAGTGATCTGAAGAGTAGCGTCGAGAAAAAGTTTTTTGATAGTTTGTTTGAGGGCGGCAAAGAGAGTGTCTTGCTCTCCGATCTAAAATATAAGTTTCACAAGGATTGGCAGGCAATTGTTAGCGCGGCCTACAAAAGCACTGTCGACAAAGGGTATTTTTCCCGGAGCCCGCAAACCACGAGGTGGATTTATCTGGGTATCGCTTTCTTTGTCTTACTTTTGGGAATAATTTTGATTGATCTCGGGACATTGTATCTGGCCAGCTTTGCTATCTCCGCTTTGGCTATAGGAATTATCGGTTACTTCATGCCGGCAAAGACAGCCAAGGGCGTTGAGGCAAAAGAATACATCTTGGGCTTGAAGAGTTATCTTGAGGTAGCAGAGAAGGATAGAATCAAATTTCATAACGCACCTGAGAAAAATCCCGAACGTTTTGAAAAGTTGCTTCCATTTGCCATGGCTTTGGGTGTCGAGAAGGCTTGGGCAAAGCAGTTTGAGGACATTTATAAGCAACCGCCTCAATGGTACTCTGACCCGAGCATGAGAGCATTCAATCCGATTATTTTCACAAATAGTATGAACGATTTTTCGGCCTCGGCCAAGGGTGCGTTTGCTGCTGCACCATCTTCGGCAGCGAGTGGAGGAAGTGGTTTTTCTGGTGGTGGTTCGGGTGGAGGATTTGGGGGTGGGGGCGGTGGAAGTTGGTAGGAAAATACGGCCAGGGCGGCCGTATCGGACAATTAGTAGATCTCATCCAAGAAGCCAAGCGAGAGAGCTTCGGTGGCAGACATTATCCTGCCTTCCATACATAAGCGAGCAACTTCTTCCTTCGCTTGACCGGATCTTGCGGAGATAATTTGTTCATAAATTTCTTGTAGTCGCTCTGTTTCTTCGAGCGCCCTCAGCCCTCTCTCGCGAATATCCTTAAGTTCAACATTTTTCCGAGAAATAGTGTGAAGCATAAGAGTGGCAAGTTGCCCGGCTTCTCGTTTATTGCAATACTGCAGAACAAGAAAAGCAGACGAGTTAGCTTGGCCAATAACCTTGGCGGTCACTGGCGATGATATGGCTTTTATCGTGTTGCAAATCTTGAAGGCTGATTCACTGTCGCCGCCGATAGAATCGAGCCACAACACGATTTCTTTCTGCGGAGAATGGGCGTTGACCAGAATTAAATCGTCGATGATTCTGTTCGCCGATTCTGGTGTAATCTGTCCTCGCAAGAATGATTGGCGGGCCTGTACCAGAAGATCCCTGCCTTTGTCTGAATTCATTTGTCCCCCTTTCGGACTCTGGCAGTTAGTTGTAACAATCTTATTGTTTTATGTCAACAAATAAGTGTAGTTTCAGGAGGAAAAATGACCATAGGAAAACTATTAAAAACCGGGCGAGAGATTTGGGAAGACGAGAAGATGACGCTGCCGCAGATCATCGTTCGGCTTGGGAAAATTTTTGGTGATATCTGCCGGTGGGAGCGAAATGCCTCGAAGGATGGTAGTGTTCACACTGATGCCGAACTGCAAAAAGAACTAGGCAATATCATTTTTAGCTCTATTCGTTGTTCCGGCAACTTGGGCTATGATCCAAAGGAGTGTATTAGACTTGCGATTGAAAATCAAAGAAGGGGCTTTGCTGAACTGCAAAAGCTGAGATAAGGGCTACCTGAAAGTTAGACCTCGAGCTCTTCTTTTTTTGAACTGAGGAAACGCCACCACGAGTTCATAATTTTTATGATAGATTTAAGCGGGGCCTCAATCAAAAAGTCGAGAGCAAGGATGAACGGATTAGCTCTGGCAAGCCTTTCGGAGATGGCTTTTCCGATTCTGATAAAGGGCAAAAAGATGAATTCTAGCGTGGAGGTTAGTGCGTCGTCGCGGGATCGTTTCATGGCTAGCTCCAGTGCAATGTTGCGGATGCGGAATGAGAAGAAGGATACTGCTGAGACAAAGAGGAAAAACAATACAATGCTCACCAGGTTAAAATGAAGATAGCGCAGAAACCAAATTACTCCAACCAGTATGACGACCGTAAACAAAGAGTAGACAGTGTTAAATGCATTTTCTGACGAGCTTTCGCGAGACTTGGTTAGATGGAATGGTTTGTCGCTGATCTTGTCTTTTATCATTAGGTTCGAGATTGCCTCGGATACGACAAGTCTGTTTTTTGCTGGGGGCGATTTGACGAAGGTGCCGGAGAAAAGCATGAGTAGGATTGGTAGGGTCAGGTTGATTGTAAGCGATAGATAATCAACTTCACCGGCCAGGTATCGATCGATTGGGGCTTCTATAATCAATGCCAGAGAGAGTTTCGTCATGCAGATGAAGATGAGAGCCCGGATGGTTCCGCGCCAGACCTTCTTGCGGCCCTCCTCGATGAGAGAGTCGTAGACTGACATGAGAGAGCTGCGGAGGGAGGAGGGATTAGCCTTGAATTGGGTGGCAGTGGGCGATTTTGCAATGAAAAGGCTGCGCAAGAGAATAAATGGTGCGATGTTACGCTTGATGTACTGGTAATATCTTGTTTTCAGGGGGTGGTTGATTGCTTGTTCGACTTTGTTAAAATACGGGTCAAAGCTGCGTGCAAAACTCTTTGTTTCCTCCACAGTCATTGTTTGCCAATTTGAATAAAGGCGTTTGATTGTCCAGTATTGGAGCAACGCAATATCGGGTTTCAGTACCAGGGTATGGATTGCAATTTTGAGCTGAAGTTCGTTTTCCTCTGGTGATATCGCTGTGCCCTCAGTCTTTAGATTGTCTTTGAGTGCCTCGTAAGCATAGTCGATGAGCAGATCGTTTTCGTGGAGAGGGGTAAAAACCTCATTGATTTCGCAGGCGAGCCACTCGATGACGATTTTTTGTACTTCCATCTTATTGGCCCGTGCAGACTTCATTTCTTGGAGTAGTATCAGGTAGCGCTCAAGGATGGCGATAATGCGGTGGCGTTCTTCTGTTTGGAGCGTTTCGGGGTTGAGGTAATTAGACCAAGAGAGTTCACTGACTAAGTCATTGAATAAGTTCGTTGCAGAAATGGAGGGCGCTAGCACATACTTTCGTCTAACAATGCGAGAAATAGCATTTTTAAAAATCAGATGCTCTTCTTGGTACTCGAGCGCCGTTCTGAATTTTTCGTAGATCAGGGCAGATTGAAAAGTCTTGTCGCTGACACCGCGAATGTCCCGTCTGGGGGCATTGGCATAAGCCGAATATTGCTCAAGAAATCTAAATGTTCTGTCTGATAATGAGAGATTTACCTCTGGTTCCATGTTCAATTCCTTGTCTTATAAAGCAATGAGAGAATATCATTGTTTATTCTAACAAGTAATGTCGTGCCTTGCTAGTGTGGAAATTTTCGTGCCCGGGATCTTGTGAGCAAAAAAATGGCGAGTCGACTAGTAGTAGCCGTTCTCGCCAACGATGTGTTCGCCCCAAGCGTCAAAAAGAGGCGGGGCAAAAGAATCAAATTCAGGTTCTTCTGGCTCAACATCTCCTTCCGACAATCGTCCCAGAAAATCCTGGTCTGCGGCAGTTAGGGCAACCCCGTCTGTTTCGAAAGTTCTCTTTCGGCGTTCGATATCGAGTGGATAAATTTGTTTGCAAATATCCGGGGGCGGTGTTTTCGAGACAATCTGATAGTTGAATATGTCACCGATGTTGACACTCAGAGACAGCTTTGAGTGTCTTGCCGCACCCAGTTCCCTGTCGTCCCAGTCGTCGGGCTTGATAAGGGCAAGCTGCGACGGCCATGGTTGACCGCGATAGATCTGGCTAACAAAACCTCTGGTGCCGGCAATTTTTGCTTCATCACCGGCCTGGATTGCACAGTACATGTCCATGCGCAGTTGATGCAAATGGCGAGGACGGAGACGAGCTGTGCCGCGAATGATATTTGCTCCAAGTCCTCTCACTGGATTGTTCTCTGTGCCGGTGTCTGTAAGATAGTAGGTTTTGCTTGAGTTGATCTCAAGTCGGCCGTGACGTTCGATTGTGCGAACGAAGGCGCGCCGCACCTTGGGTGGGATCGATGGCTCAGGAGACAGAAGGAAGAAATCATCTCCATACTGAACGGTTCTGTTCCTGGTCAGTCTGGCGAGCCGCCGATGCACTGGATAGAGTGCAAGCGTAAAGAGGTGCTGTGATGTTGGTGCGCCTTGCGGTAAAAATGCGTTCTCATACCATCCGTGCGCAGTCATGCGTTTTATCTCGCACAGGGCGATGATCGCCTCCATCACGGGAACGCGAACATCGAAGCCCCTGACCCAGGCAGAGCGCGGCTCATACCGAAGATCGGTCCTAAGTCCGAGAGTTTGACTGAAGCTGACAGACTCAAAGGCGTTTTTCAAATCAACATGAAAAACTGATTTGGCGTCAAGCATCGAATCCAAACACGTCGAGATGCTTCTTCCGGGTACTCCGCCATGAGCAACCGGTGATGGCGCGACTCGATACAAAATGATCTCCAAGATCATTTTCTGATAGGCCCAAAGCGTCCGGTCCGGTTCCCAGGTTAGGCGGTATCCGCCGCTTTTCTTCGGTTTGGGCCTGATGGTGTAGTGGTTCTCGACACCGTCTTTGAGGATACCGGCGATATTCCGCTCGAGAGTAATCTTGTGTCGCTTAAGAAATAGCTTGAAGTCAAACATCCACAATAGTTCTTCAAGTTCTCGCGCTCCCCAGAAGAGACGCCGCGACAAACCGTTCATTTTCGCTCACCCCCTCTTTTCACAAAAGAAGGCGGGGGCAACGTCCCCCCGCCGCGAAACCGCTTGACTACCTGGCGTCATGCCACCCTGTGCAGAGCGGCGAATCTCCTTTTTGTTTTACCCGCCCGAATTCAGGCAGGCCCGACACTCCTTGGACCCAGAGGGATTACCCGCCTGCTTTTGGCTCTCCAGCAGGCCTTCCCTTGGTATCCCAGGCACTACGTGTCGGTTTTATCTAGCCAAGCGTAACTAGATAGTACCACTCAGACTCTAAGAGTCAATAGATTGTCCTTGGAATTGCGGTCCCAGTGTGTTGTTGCAAGAATTGCACGGACAAGAAAAAATATTTGTTTTTTTAGGTGCTTTTACCAGAGCGAAGAAATAATTATTTTGCCATTTCTAGATTGATTTTAGTCGCATTCATAGGCTGATAATGGTCTATTAGAGATGATATTTACTAAAGACATAATCTGCAACTGAAAGAGTGGGGGAAGGATGGGCAAAACGCTTGATTGCTCCAATTGAGTGTTATAATCACACATGACCATCTCAAAGTGTGTCAAGCCGGCAAGAACAAGAGATAGGTATATTTTTTTAAAGGAGAAAGTATGAAAGGAAATTTCCCTTTGTGGAAAAAGCTTTTTTCATATGTCCTGCTTCTTTTCTTGATCGTTGCATTGTCAACACAAAGTGCAAGTGCACAAACGAAAAGTGTCGGCAGTTCTAAGAAGTCCACCAAGAAGAGCGTGGTTGCTGCTAAGAAAACGAAGAAGAAATCTGCGAAAAGAGTACTGGCAAATCAGGTGTATTGGAGGACGAAAATAGTTTACCGTAACGGCAAGGCGGTGAAGGTTCGTTATCGGTATGTCATTCCTGCTTCGAAAGCAACAGTGAAGCCTGTTCAGTCGAAGCCTGTGGTGCGGTTTGAAACCCCGGCACCTGCGCCAGTAGCTGCTGCGCCTGCTGCGCCGGTTGATACTCCCGCTCCAGCTGTTGTCGTGCCATCAGTCCCGACTTCTGTTCCTGTGTCCTCAAACAATCAGGTTGACCATATAATCAGCCTTATCAATGCGGAGAGGCGCACTAACGGACTGTCTGAAGTTCGTGGAAACACGGGTCTAAATCAGGCCGCAAGCGCCAAATCTAGGCATATGGCTGAGAAAAACTACTTTGCTCATACCGCTCCAGACGGAACGACAGACTGGTCGTTCCTCAACAGTGTTGGCTACAAATATTCCAATGCTGGCGCCAATCTGGCGATGGGTGATTTCGGTAGTGATGATGGGCTGGTTAGAGCGTGGATGAATAGTGCTGGACATCGTGCTAATATTCTTGCCTCATTTGGTCAGGAGGTTGGAATAGGCGTGCATGGTCAGTACTACACCATGTTCATTGCGAAGCCGATGTAAGAAATGTTTCTAAGTCATAAGACTGGGCCCCGGCCTGAACCACCGGGGCTTTTTTGTTTTAACAAATATCTTTCAGAGTGATAATTCTGGCCTTTAATATATTTCTATCCCCCTAAAGGCGAAATGTTCTCCGTTAGCCAAAACCAAAGACGATATAATCAGTTGCTATTCGCTAAGTTGGTTGGAGCCATGATGAGATTGGTTAGATACAGGATATTAAGGAGGAGGCCAGGGTACATGCTTTCCATATTTCTGGTCTTGCTAGTGCTTGTCTCTCTGCCGTTTGCATTTGTTGAAGTTATCAAAGCAGAACAGAATGGTCCATCAAACGAAGAGATAACAATTTCGGAGATGCGATCTTCCCTTTCTGTCCGGAGATATGCGAATATCTCAGGCGCAATAAAGCGCGGCAAGGACAGGGGGATTGCGGTAGAAGATCTCGAACAACAGAAAGCACAAGTCAGGACGCATATAATTAATGGAGAGTATGCGGAGGCCAATGCTGTCGTTGCACTGATAGATTCGGATTTACTTAACCGCATCAAAGCAAAAGAGGAGGCGGAGCGGCTTGCCAGAGAGGAGGAAGAGAGGCGCAGGGAAGCAGCGGAGGAAGAAGCCAGGCAGCGAGGAACGATCAGGGGGCACGTTGCCATAAACTCAAAAGCGGTTGTTGAGGGAAAAATTGAAATTTATAATGGCGACGAAAAAGTCGCGGACACTAATATCGATCATGAGGGCAATTATTCAGTTAACATCAAAGGCGGTGAGTACAAGGCTATCATTGGTTCATCGTCTGGCAGTATTCTATTTCAGAGAAAGGTGGAGATTAGTGCCGGGAAGGAGAAGGTCTTAGACATTTCATATAATGTCCCAACTGCCAGGCCCGCCCAGCAACGAACACAACAACGAGAACATTCTTCTTATGGGTCTGGGACTCTTCGGACTTCACGCGGCGAGTTTGGTGTGGACATGATGACATTTGATCTTGCTAGCGGCAGCATCCGGGTGATTACAGACACTGCCGAAAATAGTGAGTGTGCCAATAATTGTTCAGCAAAAGCGTTGAGTGAATTCGCTCGGGAAAACGGTGCCTTTGCTGGTCTGACCGGTGCATATTTTTGTCCGCCCGACTACGATTCATGCCAAAGTAGTATCAATTATTTTTTCTGGAAGGTTTACAATTCGCGCTTGGGTAAAATGATCAATGAGAATAACGGCCTGGGGGAGAATGATCATTTCCTTGCTTTCGATTCTGGCGGTCACCCTCGATATTTTACAAGGTGGACCGATTTCAAAACTTCGGGGTTTCCGATTTATGCAGGGATTAATTCTAAACCGGCGCTGGTTGAGAACGGTCAGAATATTTTGAATGTTGACGCTTTGGACGAGAAGCAGAGGAACCACAAAATAAAATGGGGAGCACTAGGTCTTCGGGGCGAGACACTGTATGCGGTAGTTGGGTCAGATGTAACGGTTGTCGATATGGCTGCGATCATGACCTCTCTTGGTGTTGATAATGCAATGGCTCTAGACGGAGGAGGGACGACTGCATTGATTTATGATGATGAGTACAAGCTCGGGCCAGGTAGAAACATGCCAAACGCTATTCTGTTCGCTCGGAGATGATATTTCCTTAACGGATAAACGCATGAAGGGGAGTGGTCAATTTTTATAACAAAAACTAGCCCTATATGAGAAGTCATTTACAATGGTAGGGGGAGTTAAAATGAAGGAGAAAGATGAAAAGAGAAAACAATATGTCTGGTGAAATGTCGGTAAAAGAAGCTGGCCGAAAGGGCGGAGAGCGAACGAGTAAGACCCACGGTCGAGATTTCTATGAAGAGATCGGTCGGAAGGGCGGCGCAAAGGGCGGCCAGAGGGTGAAAGAGCTGATTGAAGCCGGGAAACGCGCCGAGAGCGGAAGGAGATAACATGGTTCGAAAAAAGGGAGACGATGAGAGAAATATGTCGGTAAAAGAAGCTGGCCGAAAGGGCGGAGAGAAAGTGAGGCAATGGATCGAGGAAGGCAAGCGCCAAGAGCAGGAGGGGCGGCGCAATAAAAGAAAGTGATATGCACCATTAAGACAATCGAATTACCCGATGCGAGGCCAGGGGTTGCCTGACCATCGCTTTATCAGATACTGACCCTCGACAGATAGGAGACTATGCTCCATAGAAATATCTACCCTGCCATTACTTTGAGTGGGACAGTAATTTTTCCCTCTACGGTCGTCCCCATGATCCTCGAGGGTCAAGATATTGTCGATACATTCAATACCGCTGCCAACAGTGATCGCCAGGTGGTGCTTAATTTTAGCAGGGGCGATCGCAGTAGCGACATTGGTGTGATTTGCCGGATACTCCAGTATTGGGCAGTCAATCCTCAGATCATGGGAGCCTCACTTGAGGGGATACGACGGGTAAAAATATCTCGCCTTTATAAAGAGGGAATAATCCAGAAGGCTGAGGTATTAGAGTTAATTCCGGAGAAACAGTCGCAGAGTACAATGCTTGAGGCTTTGGCCAGGAGCGTTTTTCACCAATTTAACCGCTTGGTGAAGATTGAGGGGACCCTTTCGGCTGAGACAGCGAGTGTGTTGCAGGATCAGAGCTTGCCACCTGAGAAGATGAGTGACATTATTTCTTCGGCGATGAAGATGGAGTTTGAGGACAAAATTCACCTTCTTGAAACACTAGACCTTCAGCAGAGATTGGATTTTCTTAATGAAAAATTGGCTAAAGAGATAAATATTGCTCAAACAGAGGAGACGATTCAGAAGAAAGTCAGCGATGAGGTCAACAAGGCTCAGAGAGAATTTATCTTGCGCGAGAGATTGAAGGCGATTGAACGGGAGCTAGGTGATACCGAGGGTTTGGGTGAATATGCCGAATTGGAGGATAAGCTGAAACATGCCGGTATGTCACAAGATGTTCTGGATCAGGCACTTAAGGAACTTGAGCGGTTGCGGCGGATGCCAGCAGTGAGTCCCGAGGCTCCGTATATTTCTACATACCTTGAGTTACTCTCGGATCTACCTTGGAGCAAGAAGAGCGAAAGCAAAATTGACATACACAAGGCTGAGCAAGTTCTTGATCATGATCATTACGGTTTGGACAAAGTAAAGCAGAGAATTTTGGAGTACTTGGCTGTCCAGAAGCTAACTGGAAATCATGCCCACGGTAGCATTCTCTGTTTCATTGGTCCTCCAGGAACGGGCAAAACTTCGGTTGGTCAATCGATAGCACGGGCCTTGGGCAGGAGCTTTGCTCGCATGTCGCTCGGCGGTATACGAGACGAGAGTGAGATACGGGGTCATCGCCGAACTTATGTCGGTGCTATGCCTGGGCGCATAATCGAGGGCATACGTCGCGCTGGAACCAAAAACCCGGTTTTTATGCTCGATGAGATTGATAAGGTCGGGGCTGACTACCGTGGTGATCCTGCTTCTGCTCTTCTGGAGGTGCTTGATCCCGCACAGAACAATAGTTTTACTGATCATTATCTCGATGTTCCGTTTGATCTTTCTGATGTGTTTTTTATTACAACGGCTAACATTGCCGATACGATACCGGCGCCATTGCTAGACCGGATGGAGCTGATCGAGTTTTCTGGCTATACGAATGAGGAGAAGTTTCAGATCGCTAAAAAGTATCTGCTTCCGAGAGTAATCAAAGATACCGGATTGGAAAATACCGGTTTTTTGCTGACTGATGAAGCCATAGAAAGAATAGCTTCTCGCTATACTCGGGAGGCAGGTGTCCGCGATCTTGAGCGCAAAATTTCCCAAGTCGCTCGCCAGGTCGCTCGGTCTATTGTGGAAAAAGAGGAGAGCGGCAACACTGCCTTAGTTATCTCTGTACAAGATCTAGCCAGATACCTGGGCCCTGAGGTATTTGAGGTGACAGTCAGGCAGATTAAGGACGAGATTGGTGTAGCAACTGGTTTGGCTTGGACGCCGGTTGGGGGAGAGATAATATTTATAGAGTCATCAGTGATACCGGGCAGGAGAGCGCTAACACTTACTGGCCAGCTTGGGGATATAATGAAGGAGTCTGCCAAAGCTGCCCTAACTTATGTTCGGTCTCAAAGCAAGAAATTGGCTTTTGATCCAAAATTTTATCAAGATTCTGATGTGCACATTCATGTTCCGGCCGGTTCGGTGCCCAAAGATGGGTCTTCTGCCGGAGTGGCGATTGCTGTTGCTCTAGCTTCGACTCTCTCGGGGCGAAAAGTTAGAAAAGAGATCGCCTTCACAGGCGAGATAACGTTGAGAGGAAAGGTTCTGCCGGTAGGAGGTATAAAGGAAAAAATTATAGCATCATATCGTGCCGGAGTAGAAAAAGTCGTTATGCCGAAGGCAAATGAAAAAGATCTTGTTGATGTGCCAGAAGAGGCCAGGCTGAAGATTGACTTTATGTTAATTGAAAACGCTGATGAGGCGATTGATGTTGCCTTGAAGTGACATTGGTTCCGTCATGCTCGAAACCTTCGGTCAGGCAGAGACCTCAGCGTTTGCTCGACC
Organism: Patescibacteria group bacterium; assembly: GCA_041666325.1. Classification (GTDB taxonomy): domain Bacteria; phylum Patescibacteriota; class UBA1384; order XYA2-FULL-43-10; family 1-14-0-10-43-13; genus JBAYHC01. Next base: position 137,697 of record JBAYHC010000003.1, on the reverse strand, counting down.
CCTAATTCGTAGCAAAAAAGAGTTAGTCGTACTAATTATCAACATCTATCAGTTTGTCTCTTCTTGGAAGAAAAAAACGCTTTGTGATATCCTCGATCACAAAGGAGTCTATTTGCATATAAGTGCTATCGACTTTCAACAAGGAAAGTCTTTTATTGCTCTTCTTGTTTCACCTGATTCGATTAAAACTTCGCAGATGCCGGGGTTTCGTGAAGCGATTTTATCGAAGATGCCGGAACTACGATTCCATAAATGCGATAATGGTTTGGGTAATTCTTTTGCCGATGAGCTACTTGATACTGAGGTCGCTCATGTTTTTGAGCATGTTCTAATCGAGATAATAAGCCAGATGGACGGTAGCGTTGATAACATCCGCGGACTTACGACTTGGAATTGGAGGAAGGATCCTCGCTGGCTGTATCGGATAGAGATCGCGTACGATGTGTCTGACACTGTTCTTGCGGCACTCAGGTCAACTTTTGCCATCTTGGACGAGGTGTTCCAACTATGTTCCGTTAATTTATCGGATGCCGAAGATCTTTCGCCGGCATTTTTTGGTACTCTTGGTAAATCTTAATTTAAGAGCCTGTTTAATAACTACATCCGATAGCCATAACCGGCATATTCCGGCTGCAAAACACGAATTGTTCGTTAAGTTAGCTTTGGCTAGCTCTCCTCTCAATTCCTGTTTTTCGCCCCACAGAGGGGCCCGCCCAAATGGCAGTCTTGGAGACTCTCGGTGGGGCTCGAAATCTGCTCGCTTCTGCCTTCAGGAGCAGTTATTAAACAGGCTCTAAAAAAGCGCCCCAAAGGACTGGGGCGTCGGTTAGTGAAGATTGGCCATCTCCCAATTAGTTAGCTGAACGCCGGATACCATTGGGATTTGTGACCAAAAGATTGCGCTGTCCAGGCTGGCAATGACCGTGCGTTCCGCAACCAAGTAGACAAGCTTATCTGGCTTATCGGTTGGATAGCCCTTAATCGACCAGTGGGGGATATTGTTGAAGATAAAGTTTGCGGCTACTGCGATGCCGCCGTACTCCATCACTACTCTGTGAATGCCCTCAGGCCACTGCGGCCAGAAATAACAGCCCAAATTCATCAAGGCATCGAGCGCCAAATTGACATTCGGGCTTCTTTTTGGCAAACGATCAATCCAGTCGATGCAGTAACCGTCAACTTGTTCGGCGATCTGTTGGGCAATCCCATATTCCTGCTCGAGAGCGCTGAACATCGCTTCGGATGCAAGCTCAGTCAGGGCTTTCCATGATGGCCGTGGCATCTTGTACCTCCTCTTGCTCTGAAAAGACATTATATTCCCTTCCTGACCGATGTCAAGATAGCCCTCTTGATAACAGGCCAAAAATATGCTCTAATTTAATAACCGCGCAACAAAGAGAGGGAGGAAAGCTGTATGCTGCACACGGTTGATCTTCATACGCATTCAGACTGTTCCGACGGTGCGTTGTCTGTTCCTGATTTGATGGCGAGGGCGCATGAGTCTGGCGTCACGACTTTGGCCATATCTGACCATGACACGTTGGAGCAGGTTCGGCCATCCCTTTTGCTTGGCCAGACAATGGGTATTCGTGTTATCTCAGCTGTCGAGATTTCGGCTACGATGGGGTGCCTGGACGATTACCATATCCTCGGCTACCGTATTGATCCTGACAATAGCGCACTGAGAGATAGACTTGAGCAGGTGCGCCAATCCAGGATTAAGCGTTTTGGGACCATTCTCGGTATTTTGCAAGATCTTGGCTTTGTCGTAGATACGCCGAAGATTTGCTCACGGAGACGTCAATCTCCTGGCAAGCCTCATATTGCTAAGGCTATACTTGGCAGGTCGGAGAACGCAGAGAGGTTGCGGCGAGAGGGGATCGCGAACACCGGTCAATTCATTGACGCTTATCTCAATGAGGGCAAGCCTGCTTATGTGATCAGGGAAAAGCTCTCGCTGTCGGAGGCGATTGAATTGATCCATGGTGCATCTGGTCTGGCTATACTGGCTCACCCCGGCTGGACATACCGCAACTTTGATTGGAATTGTGGCGTAGAGTTGCGTCATATGAAGAGTCTGGGCATTGACGGCGTTGAGGTTTTCTATACTTCACACAGCGAGGGATTGACCCTAAATCTTCATGCACAGGCTCAAAAACTGGGGTTGATTGAAACAGCTGGTTCTGATTTCCACAGTCCAGACGAGATAGCCCTTGGTGTCTTGGGCGCATGGAATGACTATGGACTCGAGCCGGATTTTTCGCCGGTCACTGGTTGATTGGTTTTCTTGTGGAGAGTGTCATTGCTCTCCTTTTTGTTACAAAAAAACGCAGACAAGTGTCTGCGTCGGCCGTGCAAGAGAGAACAATCAACGGCTGTGCGTAATAATCTTTGCACTGTTAGGAAAGAAGAGAAGGGGCGTTTCTGTCCGGCCTGGATAAGACTTTGAACTAGCTATGCAGATGGCAACATAGAGTAATCCAGCGATAAGAAGCCGCATTCCTACCGTCATCTTGTCCTCCCGAGCCAATATTATCAGAATTATCTTTAGGATATCAACTGATCTGGTGAGTCTATCGCGATTTAGAGAGGGCGATTTTGAGACCAAGGGCAAATAATAATGCCCCAAAGACTTTTTCGGCTTTATGTTGAACGGCCTGGAAGCGTTCTTTTATTTTACGATGGGAAAGAACGGTGGCAACAAACGAGAACCAGAGGAATGTCATCAGGGATGTCTCGAGGCCATAGGCGATTCTGAGCACGAGCGGTGTGGCCGGATTGATAACCTGCGTAAATAGTGCCAAGAAGAAGAGGGTTACTTTTGGGTTTAGCGCATTAGTAAGCAAGCCCATGCGAATAGCATTGCTTCTGCTGATGACTTTGCTCTGAGAATTTCGTTCAGCGCTCTGCTGGACCGGTTTAGCCTTAAGAGATTTGTAGCCGATCCAGATTAGATAGGCCGCGCCTAGTAGTTTGATGGTCGAGAAAAGAATGATTGATTGAGAAATTATGAAGCCAATACCGACAAGGGAGTAGGTAACATGGATCATGATACCAAGCGCTAGGCCGAGGGCTGAGTAGATGCCTATTTTGCGCGAATAGACCAGGCTGTTGCGACTGATCATGGCAAAATCAGGGCCAGGGCTCATCACTGCTAGGAGATGGATCAGCACAACTGTCACAAACTCTGGCAAATAATTCATTGGTCTCCTTTATTATTTCTTATATAATATATTGTAAGTAAGCGTTTATATTAAAACAAGGGCCAGGCATGCACCACGCAATTGTCGCAAAGGAATCATTGGCCGAGAAATCAGTGTTTGATAATTATAAAATCTTACATACTAAAGTGAGCGGTAACTGGCAAGAAGATCCCCTAGATATGGTCTAGTCAAAACAGACAAAATATGTTATTGTATTATCTCGGAGGCGGTGCCTCTTTTTTTCTGACAGAGGCTTGTACCAGAGAGGAGGGCGAGATGCCTCGGCGGGAATATCAGATTAAGGTTTCTGGTACGATTGATCCCAAAGTCCTTTTTGGCCTTGGCGCTACTCATCTTGCTGATACCTTTAGCGTTGACTCTTACCTTGCAATCGATGATGGCAACAGCCATCGCATTCGTGAAGAGGGTGATCGTCGCACTTACGCAGTCAAGGGTAGCGATGTTGGTGTAGTGGGGCGGGTCAAGGACATTCTTGAGGAACAGCCAATCACTACTGCCCAAGCAGAGCAGATGAAGCGTCGGCATGGTGTTGTGGCTCAAGTACGCAACGCTAGTCAGATGTACCGATTTCAAGGCGCTGTCATCTCCATCGATTGCGTCGAGCGATTGGGTAGCTTTGTTGAGGTGAGCGAAGTTGACTCTGAGGAAGAACTCTTTCGAATCCTGGCTTTACTTGGTTTTGCCGAGGAGCAGGCCATCAAGAAGAGCTACCTTGATATGGTGCTTGAGCTGAAGATTCCGGCCTGGCGCCAGAGTGTTATCAGGGTGCATGGTCTGATTGGCGAAGCGATGTTTGGTGTTTGTGGCGGAGTCATGACTATTGCCGGCGTGCTTATTGGCGTCGCGTCTGGTGGCACTGGCAAGGAGTTTGTTATCAAGGCAATGGCCGCCGCCGCCTTCGCAGATTCGCTGGCCGATGGCGGCAGCATGTATTTCAGCAAAATCGCCGAAGGCGCAAGTAAGCGTCAATCCGTGCGATATGCGTTGGGTACATTTGCCGGCAAGGCTCTTATGGCTATAGTCATGTTGCTTCCGGTCTTGTTCATGCCGCTCAGGTCGGCAATCGTGGTCAATTTGTTTGTCGGATTTTTGACCATAGCTTTGATTCAAACCATGCTGGCTCTTGCGACATGGAAACCCTGGGTCAAGGAGGTCGGCCAGAAGCTTACGCTCGCTTTGGTAATTGTTATCCTTGCCCATTTCATTGGCAGCTGGATCGACGGCTTGCCGCTCAATCACCTTAGGTGAAGCATGGCCCGCGCGGAACCCCGCCGGGCTTTTCTGGTTCTTGTAAGTTTTACTTGTTACCAATATGATTATCTTAATTATTCAAGGAGAAAAATGATTTATTTTATTACCGGCAACGCTAATAAGTTTAGCGAGGCTAAAGCGATGATTCCCGATCTTGAGCAGCTTGATCTTGATTTGCCGGAAATCCAGGAGACTGATCCGAGGAAGATTATTGAGGAAAAGCTGAAGGAGGCCAGGAAGCACCACTCAGGTGAGTTTGTGGTTGAGGACACATCCCTCTGCTTGGATTGTCTTGGTGGTTTGCCCGGACCCTTTATTAAATGGTTTGTAAAGACTATCGGCAACGACGGTCTGGCCAACATGGCAGAGAAGCTGGGCGACAACCAGGCTATTACTCGGGTCATGGTTGGGCACATTGACATGGATGGTGAGATAAACTATTTCGAAGGAACGCTAAGCGGCACGATTGTGAAGCCGCGGGGTGATTTGGATTTTGGCTGGGGACCTATTTTTGTGCCGGAGGGTCACGACAAGACATTCGGCGAAATGGAGCGCGTGGAAAAGAACTCTTTATCTATGCGCAAAATTGCTTTTGGCAAGCTCAACGAGTATTTGGAGAGTAAACGGAATGGATAAAAAGGCTCAAACAATTGCGACTTATGACCAAAACGCCCGGGCATTTGCTAACAAATTTGATCAGGCGGGTGCGCGAATTGAAGATATCAAGAAAGCCTTTGCTCTGGTAAAAAAAGACAGCCCTTCTGTTCTTGAGATTGGTTGCGGGACGGGACGCGACGCGGCCGAAATTATCAAACTAACAGACGAGTATCTTGGAGTTGATTTATCATCAGAGCTGATTGCAATTGCGAAGGAGAGAATACCCGAGGCTTCATTCGAAGTTGCGGACATCGAGAATTGCGATCTCCCCGAAGATATCGATATAATCTTCGCCTTTGCCTCTCTTATCCATATGGACGAAGAACATTTTGAAGATATTCTAGTGCGGGCACATTCGGCGCTGACTCCTGGTGGAATTTTTCTGATCTCATTAAAACTCGGGCCATATCATGAATTCACGAGAACTGATAATTTTGGCGTGCGAACGTACTATTATTACACACCAGGGGATGTGGCAAGGTTGGCGGGTGATAATTATGAGGTTATTCTAGTCGACCATAACAATCTAAGGGGACAGGATTGGTTCGAGATAATTCTTCGCAAAGCCAAATAAAAAAAAGCGGTGGCATTTGCCACCGTTGGCAAGGGGGCTTGAGATCGGTCACGTTAGTCGTGAGGTAGAGCTAAATGAGCCCAAGACAAGGTGGCCGATGATTGGAGGCGCAACACCCTCGGGAAACCGCTAGAGCCATTTTGTGGTCAGGACATTTTTTAGTAATCGTTATTTTTCTGCTACCTTACTGCTGTACAGCCTACTCGGCTTTTGTGGTATACTATAGCTTGATAAATTAGTGAGTACTAATATGAAAAATACGCTTGTTTGGAAAAGTTTTGGTCTGATAGTTCTCGTTATGGTTATCTTTGGCAGTGCCACATATTTTCTAGGCTTGTATATCCAGAGCAAGAATGCTGAAGGTCTTGTCGCTTCGAGCGATGGATCGCTTGTTGCGGAGGCCGTTTCGGATCCGGATAGCGAGGAATCAAGTGGGGCTGTGGCCAATGACGATACATACGTATTGGACGCCGAAGAGGGCAAAGAGAAGAGTATGCTCTATCTTGATAAGACGACTAATCGTATCGTAAAAGTCAATCTCAATAGCAGGGCAGAGAACAACTACTTTGTAACGCAGGGAGATGGATTGTTTCAGGACGCCAAGATATCAAATAGTGGCAAAGAAATCGCCTGGATCTCAGAGCTAAATGGTACGAGCTATCTTTATCATTCCACTATCGAGCAGTTGTCAAATACTGTTATCGATCAGCAGGTTATGAATAAAACAGGTGACAAGGTAAGCAGTACCTCATTCGATAGAATCAAGTTTTTTTCGCCTCACGACCGTTATATTACATATGGTTTCACGGGTTGGGAGTTCTGTGAGGATAGGTATTTCAATCTTGAAAAGGGAGCGAGGGCAAGCGTTGAAGCCCTCTGGTGTGGGTCTACCAAGTGGTCAAAGAGCGGCATGCGACTGGTCAGGTCAACATCAGCCGGTATTGCGACGGGCAACAGCTTTGCTCTAACGCCAAGCGGCGACATTAGCAAGTTTGCAGATGTTGATTGGGACAGAGTCAGTGGCGCACCTAGAATAGATGATGATAATTTTGAATTTCTTGCAGCTGATTTCATCGATGATAACAGGCTTGTTGTGGCTGGCCATGTCGGTAATTATGGCTCTGGCGTTGGCGAGACACTTCCAACCAAAGTCTTTGTTTACGATGATGCCAAGAAACAAAACGAGCTGTTGGGTGAATTTTCGAGCATAGATCGAGGCAAGGAAGATATCGTTGACGTCATTTACTCTACAAACGGCAAGGCTTTTCTGGCGACCAATAAATTTCTGTACGAGGTGAGAGACAAGAGTTTGGTGAAGGTTCAGCTGGAGGGTTCAGTTACGGGTGAGTTTGATTATCTCTATTCTTACGGTCAAGAGGGCGATTATTTGGTTGTTGCCAAAGAACGATACTACAAACCAGAAGAGGCCAAGAGCAAGGAAAATAAGGTCTACCTGATTAATGTTAAAGATGGAACTATCCAAAAATTTGATTTCAATGGTGGTGTTTTTGTCGGCTTGATAAATCTTTAGCAACGACAGTGATGGAACAAACTCCTAAAATTAAAAAACTGATTAAAAAATCATACATAGCTTCTATCAAGAATAGTAAAGGTAGCAAGATTTTTCGTAATTTCTACGCCACGAGAGACGGCGAAATATTCGACGCTGCAAGCAACGGTGACGCGGCATGCGCTTACTTTGTCTCAGGAATTCTGACCATGTTTGGTTTGATCGAACGAATTCATCTCACTGTTGATAGAACAGTCAAAGATTTAGTTGCTTCGGGCTGGAAAGAGATCAAGCGGCCTAAGGTTGGGAGTGTTATTGTTTGGGAAAGACTACAATTTGATGGTGAAGAGCATAAACATATAGGGTTTTATATCGGAAACCGCAGGGCAATAAGTAATAGCTCAGAGAAGAAGTGTCCTGTTTTCCATGACTGGAAATTCGATGGTAAGAGAGAGGTGATAGCAATATTATGGCAAAGCGATATTAAGTGAAAGGGTCTAGATGAGTAGAATCAAATTGGGACGAATCGTGTGGCTCACATTAGTTCTCGCGTTGGCATGGTTTTTGCGACCTTGGTGGCACGGCCTAGTCATGACTCTTGTTATTAGTCCACTTTCCCTGATTTTCGTGTTGTTATTAGCCTTTGGTGTCTATTCTCTTATCAAACGCATAGGTCCTTTCCAGGTTGTAAAGCTTGCCCCTGCTAGCTATAGCCTGAAGAGCAGTAACAAGATTTCAACAAGATGGATCGTTGCTTATCTTGGTGTTCTTGCCGTTGTTTTTATCGGTCTCTTTTTGCAGAACGAAATTCGCTACACCTTGGCTGCCAAGAAAATCGATTACATCAAGAGAGCAGAACTACCTGAATTCAGCCCAATTCGTCTCACGCCGAAGCCGGTTGCGACGCGATATGCCGAAGATTCATTTCAAAATCCCCAAGAGCATTTGGGGGATTCACAGATAGTCTTGGATCAGGGACGTTTGGTGCGAGTTTCTCCCAGATTGCCTGATGGGGGATTGCTTTATTTGGTCAACAAGATGAATGGTTTTGTGACTGTTCAGGTTGATACCCTTGAACGAAAAGTAAACATCTATGATCAAAAGTTCAAATATTCCGAGGGCGTTGGTGTTTTCGATAACATTTATTTCCGTTTGCCGCTCAAGAGGTATTTTGCCACTTATAGCAGCGAGCCGACATATCTTCGCAATGATTCCGGCGAGTGGGTTACTGTCGTGCCGTATATGACCTACAAGGGCTTTCCATTCAGAATCCCGGAGTGGGGCGGAGTTATGGTTGTCAGTGCTGATGGTACGATCAACGATTATACCCCCGCAGAGGCGGAGTCAATTTCGTACTTGAAGGGTAATCGTATTTATCCCAAGGAGTTAGCTCTGTACTATGCTGATTCCTATGCCTACAACGGGGGAATATTGAACAAGTGGTTCTTGCATCGCAATCAGACCGAGATAGTCAGCCTTCCATCCGATGAGAGTGTGATACATTCAGCAACGGCAGAGGGGTTTAAACAGGTTATTGTCGCTGAGCCGTACGGCCGATCATACGGCATCTTCAAGGTTTTTGTTTTTGACGCAACTACCGGCAAGCGTGAGATTGTTGAATTCGATCAGAATTCCCAATTGACCGGGCCGATTGCTGCCGCTGATTATATCAAGAGAGAGTTTCCAACTTATGACTGGAGCGGGTTTAGTTTGTCTGAGCCGCGGCCGGTTAAGGTGGCTGGAGATCTCAATTGGCTCCTCTCGATTATTCCCAATGACTCTGCTGGTATTGCCAAGACCGTACTTCTCAATGCTAAAACCAATAAGGTTGTCGGTGTTGACAATGAAGCCCAATTGCAGGCACTTCTGGCTGGCACCCCTGCTCTGCCCGCTGATACAACCGCACCTACAGACAAGAACAGCGATATCAGGTCAAAGATCGACTCAATCCAAAAAGCACTGGACGAGCTTAGGTCTCTTGTATCTCAATGAAAAACGCCTGCCAAAGTGGCAGGACGGTGGGAAAAGTCGAGCGTCAGAGAATGTGGTGACCGTTTTGAATCAATAGTTCGGCCATCATTACTGGCACATAGAAGTTGCCGTGATCGTCACCCAGAACATGCTCAAGGGCAGCTGGTGGCAGCCTATCTCCATCGAGCAAAATGTACTCGGTGTGAATGTCGGCGAAGACGCGCGGTAAACGTCGGAGGTCTTCAGGAGTTGATATCGGCACATCGCCAATGTTGAGGTAATGTGGTCCCTCGGGAGCTATTTTTGCTTCGCCGAGGTCTGGTTTCAGAATGGAGATTGCTTCCCAGACAGTAGATGCTACGATGGCGCAAGTACTAAAGAGTGATTCCACGCCAGGATAGTACACAGTGAAAATATAGCGTTTCTTCCGGTCTTTCATCTCGACCCTCCTGTAGATATTAGATATCTAATTATGGTCAAAAGTCAATCTTTCTTGTGGTATGATGAACAGCCGAACAGTTTTTAAGTCGAAACTTTGCCATGAAAGAAGAGAACAAAAACATTGAGAAGAGAGTCGAAGAAGACATTGAGCAGCACGAGAAGGAGCTGGTTGAAGAGATTGAGACAGAGATAGACAAAGAGCTTGATCAAGAAATAGAACGCGATGTCAAGGACGCCGTCTCCAGAGATGTGAAGGAGGTAATTCGCGAGAAGGTGGAGGAGAGGCTGGCAGAGAGAGGGATAAGCACGGGCAGCGTCGAAAGCCAAAGCAAAATGCGGCACTCTATCGGGAAATATAGGCACGAATTAGCAATTTGCTGGAGTGGCACATGCCGATATATTGCTGCCATCACAGCTGTAACTTACCTGATAATTTCCGGGCTGATTGTCGGTTGCAGGTATCTTGATCTTGGTTTTTGTCTCAACAGAAGCTTTACTGGCGGTGTTCCCTATATTGCCATAGTCGCTGTGGCTGGCCTGATCTCTGCTTTTGGCATCGCTTTGCTTTCTGTTCAGCCACGGATCGCCCTGATATTTTTGATGATAATGTCAATTCCGATGCTTTTTCTTTTCTTAGCCTTGATCGTACAATATGTTGGAGCCATTATTGCTGGTGCGATTGTACTGTATCTGGTTCTCCAGTTTTTCACTCGACGATATTAGGCTGAAAGATCAGAATAGGGGTGAGGCATTTTGGGGGAAAAAGTGCTAGGCGCATAGGTGTTCTACTCTTTGGCAATCTGCCTTTGCATTATTAAATGCATGGGGTATACTAATGGGCTTAGTAGAAACAGAAAGTGAGGCATTATGGAATTATCAAGTCCTGAATTTGAACACTTTGGTCTGATGCCAGCCAAGTATACATGCGCTGGAGAAAATATTAGTCCACCGCTGGAGATAGAGGACGTTCCAGAAGACGCAGAAAGCTTAATCTTAGTCGTAAGCGATCCCGACGCTCCAGGCGGAGAGTTCTTGCATTGGGTTGTTTGGAATATCGACCCTGGAACAGAGTCAATCCCCGAAGGTGATGTGCCCGAGAGCGCAATCGAGGGAATCAATGGCTTCAATGAACCTGGTTATGGCGGGCCATGTCCTCCGACAGGGGAGCATCGTTATGTTTTTACCCTCTATGCTGTGGATAAAGTTCTTGAGCTTCGGCCAGACTCATCTCTGCATGATATTACAGACGCCATGAGTGATCGTGTCATGGCAGAGGCGGAGTTGGTCGGGCTGTATTCTCGCAATGGAAGGAAACATCAATCAGGGAGTGATGAATAAATGGAAAACAATACAATCAATTTTGATAAATTAATTGAACAAGCGGTTGATCCTCAGACCAAAAATCAAGTCAAGATGGCTTTGGCAGTGGTGAAGCTAGTCGCGGAGAGCGGGGGGCGGACATTAATTGTGGGTGGTTATGTCAGAGATCTTCTGCTCAAAGATCTTGGCTACTCGGTTGAGCCCAAGGACATTGATCTTGAGGTTTATGGGCTAGCGTACGACAAGATACGGGAATTGCTCGAGCCGTTGGGGCCCGTCAATGTTGTCGGGGCGCAATTTAGCGTTATCAAGTTTGGTGATCTCGATATTGCCTTGCCTCGCCGTGAATCTAAAATCGGCAAGGGCCATCGCGGGTTTGCTATTACCGGCGAGCCAGATTTATCCTTCAGTGAAGCATCCAAGCGCCGTGATTTTACGATCAATGCCCTGGCTCTTGATCTGTTGACGGGCGAAATTATCGATGCCCATGGCGGGATTGATGATTTAGAGGAGGGTGTTTTGCAGGCAACTGATCCAGAAACCTTCGGCGATGACCCGCTTCGAGCTCTTCGGGCGATGCAGTTTGTTGGAAGATTTAATTTGCGCATTGAGGCAAAGACAGCCGATTTGTGCCGAGGATTGGAGCTTTCGGAACTGTCTCCCGAACGGATTGGTGACGAATGGAAGAAGCTGCTGCTGAAATCGGAAAAACCGAGCAAGGGGTTGAGTCTTGCGCTGGACCTGGGAATTATCAACAAACTCCATCCCGAACTCCTGGAGCTTGTCGGTACTCCGCAGTCGGTTCGATGGCATCCGGAGGGTGATGTCTGGACTCATACGCTCATGGTCGTCGATGAAGCAGCGAAGCTGATTCGACAGAAAAACTTTGACGAGAAAAGGTCATTGATTTTCATGTTTTTTGCGCTGACACACGATATGGGCAAACCGGTAACTACGGTGGTTGAAGATGAAAAGGTGACATCTTATGGTCATGCCAAGGCCGGCATCCAGCCGGCAGAGAAGTTCATGCGTTCTCTCTCTCTGCCTGATGAGATGATCAAGCATGTTCTCCTGCTTGCTGGCGAACATATGTATCCGGCTTTTAATAAAGATCTTAGTGATGCCGCCATTCGGCGGTTGGCCCTGCGGCTTGCTCCGGCCACAATTGAGGAGTTGGTCTGGTCGTCAGAGGTGGACCGGCGCGGTCGGGCCATACCATGGCATGGTTTTCCTGAGGGTGAGGCATTGCTTGAACGAGCCAAGCAGCTTTCGCTCGAAGACACGAAGCCCAAGCCACTCGTTATGGGGCGTCATCTCATTGAACTCGGACTTGAGCCCGGTCCGGGCTTCGGGCAAGTGCTGGACGAACTATTCGAAGCCCAGCTCGAGGGCAAATTTTCCACGGTTGAAGAGGGGATTGAGTACTACAAGAACGAGGGAGAAAGTAGAGGGTAGAAGGGAGAAATCGGAAGGGGAAAATACAAAAACCGCCTTGAGTGCTTTCATTCGCTCTCATCACAAGAACACTCGCAATGACGACGCTGCGGGTGGTTATTGACGTTATGACCAATTTGTGATAACGTACTCGTGTCTATGCCAAAATGGTGCTGACTTCGCTCTGGAGGGAGGAAACATGGAAGACATCTACAGGCAACTGACGATGCCATTTTTCGGGCTTGTGGTGTTCGTCGCCGTTGTCGTGCTGGTCGGCTTAAGCTTGCGCAGCAAGAACAGTGGCCTGACCGACGAAGAGCGGGGGGTGGCGACAGCCGTCTGCCTTACGTTGATCATCTTTGCGGTCCTTGGATTCGGCGGCTATGCCGTGAAGACGGCAGTCGTGAACAAGGCTCCGCAATCGGTCATCGACCGCAGCGTCGCCAACGAGAGAGCAGATATCTTGAGGAACGATTCCAAGACCGAGCCGAAGCACTGAGAGGTGACACAATGAGAAGGAAGCTATTCGCTCTGGTTCTTGCGGCCATGGCCGCTATGGGATTCGCTGGCTGCGGACATGTCGAGGACATTCCGCCCGGCTATATCGGTCGCGTGTTGTCGCCTTCTGGGTGGGACGGCGGTATCCGCGAGGCGGGTCAGGCTGAGATCGGCGCGACTAGTACTGACGGAAGTTGCAATCGCTTGGTGACCTGCGAGGCGACGAGCTACACCGTCAAGGAGGAGTTCGCCAAGTCATCTGATCCCAAGAAGTCCGAGGATCATAGGATCATCACCAAGAGTCGCGTGCCCTTGGCCGTTGACATCTACATTCAGGTGATGCTGCCTGACGACAAGAAGATGCGCGACAGCATCTTCGCTCAGGTCACCCCTGTGCCACTGCCGGGGAAAGATCGCGTCAGTACGATCACTCTCCAGGCGGTGTATGACCAGTTTGCCCAGATGACCATCCGGGGCAAGGCGAGGGAGATCTTCGCCAAATACCGTGACTACGATGAGGTCATGGGCAACTACAACCGCATCAACAAAGAAGTCGCGGCCATGATCATCAGCACCTTCGAACGCAACAAGGTGCCACTCAAGCTGATCGGGGGACAGCTCTCCAACGTCAAGGTGGACGAGTCCCTCTGGGCGGCCGAGAATAGGAAAGCCTCCGCCGACGCTGAAGTCGTGGCGATAGAGAAGGTGGGCCGCGCCATCCGCGCCAATCCGGGCTACCTCGAGTACAAGAAATGGGAAACGGTCAAGGATCTGACGGGTAAGGACGTGACCGTCATCATCAACGACGGCGGTGGTGGGACCAACTACACCATTCCCCGGAAGTGAGATGTTCCAGAACGAAGCGAAGTCTAACCATTTGGCTGGCTGCTCTCCTAAGGGCAGCCTATTTTTTTGGTCGTGCCAAAAAACATTTGTCTCTAAATAAAAAACCGCCCCGGGACCGTGAGGTCCCAGGGCGAGTGTGTCGAACGTGGTGGCGGCAGGGGCGCTACTCCTGCCAGCCGCGCTTCTGCAGCGCATCCATTTCGCGCCTCAACTCGGGCGGCACGACCTGGGCGAGATTCTGCTGTTCCTGCTGGAAAATGTTGGCAATATCCCAGATGTCGCTGCTGGGTCCGGCGGACCCACCCGGTGACCGGAGTGCCAATATCCGTCGGATGTTCATTGCCTCTCCACTTGGCCTAACGCCGTGGGACTGCAGGAACTTGACCATGGCGAGGAAGGTACGGATGGTGCCGGCGGCCGTTTCCAGGTCAGCGAGTATGGCCTCGACCTTCTGGCGAGTGTAGTCGTTGAGGATCTCCCACCGACCCTCGGCGGCCCAGCGTGCCATCTTGCTGGCCAGGGCGTTGAGGTAGGCGGACGGTTGCCTGATGTCTTCGTTCGAGATGAACGTGACGTAGGCCGCATGGCCGAACTGGGACAGGCTGATCTGTACTGCGTGGCCGCTCCAGCGCGCAAGCCCACGCAGGATGTACAAGAAGGGATGGACTTGCTGCCCATCGTGAGGGCTTTGTCCGTTGGCGACCCAGAGACGCGAGCCGTCATCTTCCGTCCAAATCCCGGGGAACTGATCATCCGGGACTGGCTGGTCAAGGCGGACGAAGATGCGGAGCGGCAGCAGGTCTTGGCTCAATTCCCGAATCGCTTCATCGCGATACCTTGCCATCACTTCTGGCACGTTGTCGCTGCAAGTAGCCGCGAGGGCGGCGATGTGCGACTTCAGCCTGTCCTTCTCGAAGATAACACCAGTTGTCCACTCGATTGTTCCGACGTTTGCGACTCTTGACATTTCCATTCTCCGCCCCGATACGGATCGGGGGTGGGTATGTTTTGGACAGCCTCCCCAGGCTCACGTTCCCGCCATGGGCGGGATGCCAGAGCGCGTCATGGACGCCCCTGACTACTCCGAACATGCGTGCATTATATCATATTTATGTAAAAATGTCAAATAGCGTGTGAATCTTAAAACTAATTCAATTTGTGCTTTGTTCATTTTTCTTCTGTCATTCTGAACAAGTGAAGTGAAGAATCTAGCGCAGCGCACAAATAGTTTCGATCACTTTGTGATCTGGATTTTTCTCCGCCAGCCACGCACCAGAACGGTACATGGCCAGCTGGCGGATCAGAATGACAATTGGGGACTAAAGTAGTTTCCGGATTCACGGGCGTGTAACTTGAGCTCAATCCTCGTTATCCACAGCAAGGGGATTGATCATGCGGGCTAAGGCCGCTATGATGGTTTAGACAACAAAATAGTATCAAGAGAGCAGTGACCCCACGTCGCCCGAATGGGCTATGCGGGGCGGGAACTAGCCCGCTATTAACTGCCGACAACCCTGTCTGTTCCGCCTCTGGCGAGACGAGAAGTGTGGGTGCCAACTCTAGCCTTTACCCCGACAAATCGGGGGTCGCAAAGGAAAGATGCCGCATAAGTATGCTCTCCTTTGTGGAGAGTTTTTTGTTATCGGCACGGCTGGGCAATATACCAGGCTGAGAACGGATTAGCCGACTAATTAAAATTTTTTATTAATAGGAAGGAGAAACATGTTCCACAAGTCGAAGATTGTGACAGCGGAGAGTGTGACTTCGGGTCATCCCGATAAGATTTGCGACCAGATTTCCGACGCAATTCTGGACGAGTGTTTGCGCCAGGATCCGCGAAGCCGCGTAGCAATCGAGACGTTCGGCGGGCACGGATTGCTGGTAATTGGTGGTGAGCTGACATCCGATGCCAAAGTTGACTTCGCCAAGATCGCAAGAAAGGTTTACAAGGAGATCGGTCACAACGATGACCTGGAGATCATCACCAAGGTAGTTCAACAATCCCCTGACATTGCTCAGGGCGTGGACACGGGCGGAGCGGGAGATCAGGGTATTATGTATGGTTATGCCTGTAATGACAATGATGCTTATCTGCCTGATGCGGTTATGTATGCTCAGAAGCTTGCTTCCGAGCTTGAGAACTTGCGCCGAACTCATCCGGAGATGAAGTGGCTTCGTCCGGATGGCAAAACCCAGGTAACGATGCAAGATGGTAAGATTGCCTCGGTGCTCGTCAGTACTCAGCATGACGAGGACGTTTCCCAGGAAGAGATCAGGGAGAAGATTGTCGAGCACCTGATCAAGCCGGTTATCAAGGATTTGGAGGGTGTTGAGATTTTGGTCAACCCAACCGGACGATTTGTTCAGGGCGGATTCTATGCTGACACAGGATTAACAGGTCGAAAGATCATGGTTGACACATACGGTGGATTGGCACCGCATGGCGGAGGGGCTTTCTCAGGCAAAGACGCGACCAAAGTTGATCGCTCTGCTGCTTATATGGCGCGTTTCGTTGCCAAGAATCTTGTGGCTGCCGGACTGGCCAAAGAGTGTCTTGTTTCCGTGGCTTATGCTATCGGTCGGGCCGAACCCCTGATGATCGAAGCCATCAATGAAAAGGGCGAGAGTCTGGCAGAGGAGGTCAAAAAGCACTTTGATTTTCGTCCAGGCAAAATTATTGAAAAGTTAAATTTGCGTCAGCCCATCTTCCAGCAAACGGCAGCTTATGGTCACTTCGGCAAGGCCGGATTGCCATGGGAGGAAATAGTTCTGGCCGTATAGTTGAACAATTCAAGAGGGCGAGAGTATCAAGGGCTGCGAAATATCATTTTATCGGTAAATGCAGCCCTTGATTTTATTGGAGCAATTAAGAATAATAGAGAAAACCGATTCACTAACTATTTGATCTATAAGGAGGATGTATGATCACGCGTTTGCTCTACACTGTTTTGCTTAGCTTTTTGGCGGCATATTTTATTAGCGCCTGCGTAAGCTACGTTTACAAGGCCCCGGGAAATTACCCGACATATCCATTGGGAATTCAGGATAGTGCGAGCGAATTAACGGCCGAACAGCAATCCTCCTTAGATAAGTACAATGAGGACTTGCAACAGTATAATGATAGATCGGATCGTTATTACAAGAACTCATTTATGATCGTCGTAATTTTTGCCCTCCTGTCCGCAATCGCTGGTTTGATCATTGTCAAAAGCATTGAAGAAGTCGGCAACGGACTTCTGTTGGGTGGAATTATCGCGCTTTATGGCACAGAGAAAATTGTTTCGTCGGCGGCAACTCAGTCTGGTGTGACCAATTTGGCCGTTGCGACAATCGGCTTGATTGTCGTCTTGGCAGCTGGCTTTATGCGCTTAGACAGGGCTGTCGAAAAGGGCAGAGCCTAGAGGTGCGATATGGAAATTTGGATAATATATGCAATCTTATCCGCTTTCTTCGCGGCGCTTGTAGCGATACTCGGCAAAGTTGGTATTGCCAATATCGACTCAACCCTCGCCACTACGGCAAGAGCAATAGTCATGGCAATTTCCTTATTGGCACTGTCCCTTTCTTTGGGCAAGGCCGACATGATTCATACCATCAACAGCCGCGCCTTTGCTTTTATTTTTTTCTCCGGCATAGCCGGTGCCGCATCTTGGCTTTTCTATTTTTTCGCTCTCAAGCACGGCCCAGCATCATCTGTAGCTTCGATTGACCGTCTCAGTGTTGTCTTTGTTTTGGTGCTTGCCGTCTTGTTCTTGGGTGAACACCTGACATGGAAGTCGGGGATTGGCGCTGCCTTGGTTGCGGCTGGAGCGGTGCTGATGTCATTGAAGTAGTCCCAGTGTTGACAAGATATGCTTCGTGCGCTAAAGTGATTATCAATGAAAGATTGTTTATCAAAAAATTATGCAAATGTTTCGTGTGTGTGGTTTTGCTTTAATTTTTTTACACCGAGTTCCCGCGGTAATTTTTTGATAAAGTCATAACGACCTAACAAGACGAAATTAACCGCGGGTAGCCGCGGTTTTTTGTTTGCTCAGCTTCCATTGTTTATTGGCTGCAATAAATGATGGAGTACTGTGCAGAGAGGAGAAGCGAATGACTAGTGGTGATATTGCCTATCTTGGTCCGGCTGGAACAAATGGTCACCAGGCAGCTCTTAAGCTTTTTGGTTCAAAAGAAGTTGAAGCGAGAGGTCTTGCATGCAGTGGGGGCAATGCGTCTGTCATTGAAGCCGTTGCCAGTGGCCGTGCCCGTTGGGGCATTGCACCAATCGAGAACACGACAGGTCCGGTTGGCGAAACGATTGGCGCTCTCCGTGAGGTCTGGCAAGGCAACCGTCCGGTTTACGCCTGCAAGTCCGTTTTTCTGCCAATTCGACATCAATTGCTGGCTTTGCCTGAGGCAGAAATCGACCATATTTCAACCGTCAAAACGCACTTCGAGGCATGGCGGCAGTGCCGGCGTAATCTGGGTCCAATGAAACTTGGATTTGATTCTGCCTCCAGTACGGCAGAAGGTGCAAGCATAGTGGCTGCCATGGGCGATCAAACGGTCGCGGCAATTGCGTCAGAGGCTGCGGCTGAGATTTATAGTCTCAAGGTATTGTTGCCAAACATTCATGACACAGAAGGCAATCGAACCAGGTTTTTGCTTTTCTCACGTGAGCACAACAATCTTTATCCTGAAGAAGGCGTGGAGTATAAGACGCTAGTGATCTTCGAGTGCCCACCGCAGGTGCCTGGTTCGCTCTGGCGGGTTTTGGGGCCGCCAGCCCTTTCTGGAGTTAACATCAGCATGCAAAGCAGTTTCCAGATTGACATCAATGAGGGTGGAAACAGTTCGTATTACTTCGTTGCCGTTCTGGATGGACACCAGAGTTTGCCGAAGGTTAGTTGGTCAATCTCTGGAATGCGCATGCAGTCGAGTTGTTTTCATATTCTGGGTTCATACCCGGCCAATTGACAGAGACCATCGAAATTATCAACATGATAATTCAAGAGATTCGTGCCCGAACTACCTGTGCGGCGGTTCGGGCTCGCTCTCTTGACGAAAAAATTACTTAATGCTAAAATCTGCACAAGAGCAATATGACTAAAGATTACCAAACTTCAGTAAACTATTGGTTTTATTATTTTACCACCGAGGCACCGCGGTAATTTTTGGTTAGATATAAGAGTGAGAATTACCGCGGATGTCCGCGGTTTTTTGTTTACTGGCCGGATTCTGGTTCAGGTCAGGGTTCGGCAACGTGAACGAAGAGGGAGGAAAGAAGAATGACAGATATACTTTGTCCCGAAATGACACTTGAAGATGCTTGGACTACTCTTGGCCCAGGGTTGGCTGAGATGGTGAGGCGAGCTGAAGACTCCATCGACGGTTCGAATGGAATGCTTACCTTGCGTCATATTTGGAATAGCAATGAGCGTCTTCGACCGTCTTTGCGCCGAGTTTACTCGTCTTTAGGAATTGGCGCTGCAACATTGACAGTTATCGATTTTCTTTCTGAGTCCAACTGATGGCAAGGCTTCTTTGCGGTGACGGCCTTGTTTCAGAGGTTGTGGTTGTGGGTGATTGTACAACACTCTATTCGGCAGCCAACGGTAATCCAACCAAAGCGATCGACGAGAGCGGTCAACTTTATCGTTACTTGGATTGGCGTTTTCGACCGATTGGTCGTTTTCTCCCGGCCAATGTGGCCAGAGCAATTATCAGCCAAACGAGGCCTCGTTTCCATGGGGCTTGGTAGAGAATTTCCGGCGGCTTGGAATTCAAGCCGTCTTTTTTTATTGTGCGAAGTAGTATTCTGTGGTATAAGTAATTCTGGGTCCACCTGTGTTCCCTAAATTGAGTTGCGCTTGTTTGTGTCTCAGAAACATTAGTTAATAGCTCTTGGGGTGAACATGTCTAAAAAAATTTTGTTAATTATAATTATCATCCTGCTCCTAACAGCGGCTGGGGTTGCTTTGGCTGCGCAACAGGGGCTTTTTGAAAAAAGTTCCTCGGGCCAAGCCTCCATGGAGAGCAGCGCCGACCAATCTTCTGACGCTTCCAAAGATGAAAAGCAAGCCGATCAACAGCCAATTGAATCCGAGCAGAAGAAAGACAATAACAATAAGGCCGTTGGGCCAAATAGACCTCCGACTATCGAGGAAGCAAGCAAGCTTTAATTTATCCGATGTCTGTCATGACTGAAAAAGTTTATCGCTGCGTGTCGCTAATTCCTCCGGGCAAAGTTGCCACCTATGGCCAGGTCGCAAAATTGTGCGGTATGAAAAGCGCCAGGGCGATCGGAAATATTTTACACAAGAACCCTGACCCCAGCTCAATTCCTTGCCATCGAGTGGTGAATAGTCTGGGTAGAGTATCTGCCCAATACGCCTTCGGCGGGGCAGAATCTCAAACAAAAAAACTCCTGACGGAGGGAGTTATTTTTGCGGGTGATAGAGTGGACCTGGACTCAAGCCTGTGGTATCAGAAACTATAGAGAGAGAAGGTGCCCTTGGCGATAAATGATAATACTCTCATTAGCGGCTCGAGGATAATCGAGATAACCGAGAGCCCGCTAGTTCTGCCCAGGAATACCATTATGAAGAGTAGATAGGGGCCGATTTCGCGGTAGTACTGGATGGCGGGGGAATCGTGCAAGAGGTATTCGATGAGGTGTGATCCGTCGAGTGGGTAAATCGGCAATAGATTGAATGCTGCAAGCACAATATTGATCTCAACTGCGAAGTTCAGGACTGAGAGGAAGGTAGAACTCTCGATCGGTATTCCCTGCAAGATGGCTATCCGTATTGGAATGCCGATTATGATGGCCATTAGGATGTTGGCGATGATGCCGGCGAGCGCAACCTTGATCTCATCCTCTCTTTTTCGAAAGTTGCGGGGATTGATTGGCACGGGTTTGCCCCAGCCGAATCCGGCAATAAACAGAAACAGGGTTCCAAGCGGATCCAAGTGGGCAAGTGGGTTAAGCGTAACTCTCCCCATATATTTGGGTGTGCTGTCACCGAGTCTATTAGCCACTAAGGCGTGGGCATACTCATGAACAGTAATCGCAACCACTAAGGCGACTAGGAAAACAACGAAAAAGATTGGATTTTGAAGTAGGTTGAGTAGAAACATAATAAATTCTCAAAAGTGTGAAAGTTAAGGAAGCATGACCTGTCTCGGCCCTTTTGGCTTAGACAAGCCGAGACTGGCCAAAGCTCGAGCCAAGGCCGGAAAGTGCTAAGTTTTAAGCGAGGCTGCAAGAGCGTGATTTTTCATTGAGACCCTTCGTGCTTTTTGGTCTTGATTTAAAGTCACTTTCGTGCTATATTCAGACAGTAACAGTTTACCATAGACACAAAGGACTTGACTATGGCCCAGTGCTTAATTTGCAGAAAGAGAGCCCATACAGGGAGTCTCGTTTCTCACGCTCAAAATCATACCAAGCGAAAATTCAAACCTAACCTCCAAAAAGTTGGCGGTATTCTTGTGTGCACTCAATGTCTTCGTACTCTCAAAAAGTACCAGAATCTCGAAAAGGTAGCACAAACAGAAAAAAGCGAATAGACGCGCTATCTTAGAACTCAAACGCGTTTTTTGTCGGTTGGCTAATCATCCGGTTCCTACTCAGGAACTCTTTCTCCTATGGCCTCAATTGCCTTGTCTCTCTTTTCTATTTCAAGATTGAAGCAACTCTCGCACAAAATATCGCTCCCCTTTGGCTCAAATGGTGCCTCGGCCTTTTTGCCGCAGACCTTACATTTAATCTCCCAGATCGGATGTTTTTCTCTCAGTTTCTCTTTGTAGTTTGCGGTGCAGATCTTACAGCGTTTTGGAATGTTTTGGAGCCCCTTGTCGATGAAGAACTTTTGCTCTCCGGCCGTCCAAAGAAATCTTTTGCCGCAATCTTTGCACAATAGAACCTTATCTTCAAGTTTGGAGGTGTCACCTTCCATTTGACTTCTTTCTGTTAGTAAAAGCTAGATCCCGGGCTTTAGTGTCTGGATTATACAATTTTCGATCGTATTCATTATTAATTTACCCGCCTGTTTTTCTCTTGTCAATTTCGGGTGTGTTTGCTAGAGTGTGGGTGATGAAAGCAGAAGAGGTTCTAGAGAATGATGCCAAGCAAAATTCCTGGTCTCATGCCTATTTGTTTATAGGCGGGAAGGACCAGGAAAACGAAAAGCTGGTTGGCTACTTTACTGAAAGTAAGGGAATACTATCAGAGGATATTTCTGTTGTTGCGCCATCTTCTGATACCGGCAAGAGTGGAGAGATAAAAGTTGAAGACGTCCGCAGACTTATCCATGAGATCAATCTGTCCCCACAGGGAGGCGGGAGACTGGCAGTCATACACGACTGTGAAAAGCTAAATGATTCATCGGCCAATATTCTTCTAAAAACTTTGGAAGAACCGCCACGAGGGGCGACTTTCATTCTATTTTCTGCTAACTCTGCAGTTTTGCCCACTATTATTTCGCGTTGCAGAGTCTCGCGCATTGATTCCGGTGCAGACAATGAGTCTGTAGAATCAATATCAATCGAGTGGATAAAAGGTGGCTTTGCGCTAGCCTCTAAAACAATTGGTGATATGACAAAAGATGGCAAGACAAAAGCTTTGCTAGAATCGATCGAAAGTTATCTGCGTCAGCAGTTGCTTGAAAAAAAAGAAGCAAAATACGCCGAAGCAATGATCTTGCTGCACCAGTGCCGTCGAGCAATTGATGGTAACGCCAATGCACGTCTTGCGTTAGAGGACCTGGTTCTTTCATTGGAAAAAGTGTGGTAAAATTAAGTGCTTGATATGTTTTAAATCACCAGAAGTGGGCTTGGAGTAAACTTGCTAGAAATTCTGATCATAATTTGTTTGGCCTTTGCCTTGTTCTTGATGTTGCGTAACTTCCCCCGAACAGGCACAGAAGTGGTTGCTGACAAACCGGCAGTCTCTTTTTGGGGTAGATTTGCCAAGAAACGGGAAAAGGAACTGGAAAAAATTCAGGAAGAGATCGTCAAGGGTCAGGATAATATTGTTCCGCCCCGCGACATCAATGAGGCTCAAAAAAGATTTATGGAGCTTGATCCTGAGCTTGCGAGAATTTTATTTGAGGCTGACCAGGCCCTTGATTCAGACGACCTACGGGCGGCTGAAGATTTGGCCTTGGAGGCATTAAAAAAAGATAAGCGCAGTGCTCAGGCTTATGTTGTTATCGGTAGAGTCGCGTCTCTGCGAGGCCATTTTGAGGATGCCAAAGAGGCATACAAGACGGCAATCAAGAGTAACGATGAATTGGGCGAAGCATACTTTGGCTTGGGTGAAATTGAGCTTCGTAGCGAAGATTTTACTCAAGCAATAGAGCATTTGCAGAAAGCAGTTATTCTTGATCGAAGCCAATCTGCTTGGCATGCGGCGCTAGGTCGCGCTTTCATGGAGGTGAGACAATTTGCAAAGGCAGCAAAAGCGTTGAAGCGGGCAACAGTCCTCGATATTGACAACAAAGATTACCGTGATCTGGCAATGCAGGCCGAAGAAAAGCAGCGTACTCATGCTCAGGCTTTTCGAACCAGATAACAGGCGATGGATTAGACATGTATTTTTAATCTTCTTTTGGATTACCAACAAAATCTGAATAACCATTTCGTGGACCGCTTGAAGCTGATTAGGACAATTTGAGTTATCCACATTGACAAAATAAATTATTGCTACAATAATTAGGCCATAATTTATTACATGAGAAAGATATTAATCTAGGAGGATCGATGGCTGAGATATCTGTAGATCGAAGGGCTGCAAGCGAAGTTGGAAGAGAGCGAAAGGAAGCTCTGGGGCGGCAGGTTGAGGGAGCTAAAGAAATTGTGGGCCAGCAGTACGAACAGGCAAAAGGTTGGCTTAGCAATAGGTTTTCTGGTGCGGCAAGAAAGGTCGGAAAAGGTTTACGATTTCTTGGTGGCTTAACTGTTGATGCCGGAGGAAAAGCAATCGATGGCGTGCTCGGTGCAGACCAGGCAGCAAAAAATTTAGCAGCAGAAACTGTGGCTCTTGGCAAGGAAATCGGCCTGGATCTAAAAGAACAGGCAGTAGAAGACGTGAAGCTAGTTAAAGAGACAACTGTCGCTGTAGCACAGGAAGCTGGTAGAACATTGGTTGATGGCTATAATAGAGCTGTCGAAGTTAAAGACGATGCCGTTGATTGGGGAACCGAGCGTTTCAATCGTGCTTGCGATACCGGCCGGGAAGTTCGAACCGGTCTGATTCGAAGATTTAATGATGGTGCAATAGGCAAAAAAATTCACGAAATGTTGGAACAGATTACCAAGGAAGAGACAAAGCTAGCTTCAGACACTAAGATGCTTGAGGTTATGCAGCAAAGAGTGGCACTAAGAGAACAGGCAATCGCAACTATGCGTGGTCAGTTGAGCAGCATGGAAGCGATGAAACAGGTCTAATTTACGATTAAGAGGAGGCATATGGCAGATTTAAATCAATTAGATGAAGACATTCGAACACTCACGGCTGTCATTGAAAGCTTGGAAGCAGAGACAACCGAATTAAAGAGTGTGGTTGTTGAGATTAAGCAAAAAGTTGAACAAGCAGCAGGCGATGCCTTTGATGCTATCGATAAGGCATCTGAGGACCTGGGTGCAATTCAAGCTCAGGTTGATGAAGAGGACGCAAGACAGGCAGTGAGTGCTGCCTAGCGATTCTGCTCATATCGAGTCAAAAAAGGCCCTAAGTGTGGGGCTTTTTTGATTCGATATGAGCTTACGTACACATTGCTTTGTTTTGTACAATATGATACAATGACAGACGTTGATTAAGGGTTTCGCGCAGCCTGTTGATAAAATTCTGCAGAGAAGCTTTACCGATAAAATATCATGGGTTTCGGACGTTTATTCTCAAATACTAGCTGCCGTTGTAGCTCAGTTGACAGAGCACACCCTTGGTAAGGGTGAGGTCACGGGTTTGATTCCCGTCAACGGCTCCATTCGACTCGCCATCACTAACGCTCAACGGCTCGCTCATGGTGAACCATTCTTGCAAACATAGTTTAGCTGAGCACGAGAGTCGAATGACCCTGAGTGGAGCGAAGCGAAATCGAAGGGCCTTTAATATTATGCTGGGATAGCGAAGTGGTCAAACGCATCTGACTGTAAATCAGACGGCTCACGCCTTCGTAGGTTCGAGTCCTACTCCCAGCACCACTCGACTCGTCATTAACAAGTTAATGCCTCGCTCGCGGTAAACCACTTGTCTTGGCAATAGTATTAAGTTGCGTAAGTCGAGTGACCCTGAGCGAAACGGAGTGAAGTCGAAGGGCCAACACGGAGGAGTGGAAAGTCTACATCGCTCAATCGATCAAGACAAAGCGGTATTACACTGGAATCTCGCCTGATCCGATCAGAAGATTATCCTTGCACAATAGTGGCAAAGGCGCAAAATTTGTGATCGATTAGGGCCCAATGGAAATCGTTTACATTTCCGGCGTCTTCCCAGGCAAATCGGAGGCTCGCAAGCGGGAAATGCAGATTAAGGGTTGGCGGTCAGAGAAAAAGCAAGGGTTGATTGATGGCTTGATAGGGTAGGCCATCTTAGCTCAACGGTAGAGCAACTGTTTTGTAAACAGTAGGTTATCGGTTCAAATCCGATAGATGGCTCCATAATATATATTGTCATTCCAGACTTGATCTGGAATCCAGTCATTAGAATAGATCCTGAATCAAGAGCCCGGGGCTATCTTCGGGTTTCGGGACGACAAATTAAGGACAAAATGGCCAAAGAAGCAAGAAAATTAGTTACACTCGAATGCACAGTTTGCAAAAGCAGGAATTACCACACAGAGAAGCGCCTCAAGGGAATGGGCGTTATTGCTCGTTTGGAGTTCGAAAAATACTGCCCACACGATCGCAAGAAGACTGTACACAAAGAGACAAAGTAAGTGTGAAAGCACTGTTAGCCGAGACAGATCTTTTATTAGATCTGTATTCTGCCAGCTTAGTACTCTCATGCTTTCGCCCGCCTGCATCGCCTGGAGCGAAGCGACTGCGGGCAGGCCTTTCACACTTTTTAGGGGTATAGTTTAACGGTAAAACAACGGTCTCCAAAACCGTCGATCGGGGTTCGATTCCTCGTACCCCTGCCACAAACTATCGGGACGATTCATTTGGTCCATGCCATAAAATGTCCAGTGTGATACTGGATATTTTATGTTTAGAAGTGTAAAAATCAAAGCAATATACGGTTTGTGATATATTCGAATAGATCTGATAAAGAAAAGAACTAACTGGAGTAGAGAATTATGGACAAAGATCTCATGTTTGAGAGCGTTCAGGCGGAAGCAGAGAGTGATCCCAATATCATCGGATTCATCTTAGTGGCTGGCCGTGGCAAGGGTTTCTCAACGGAGCACTCCGATTACGATGTCATCATTGTAGTAAATGATGGTCGCGAGATAGAGTATCGGGAAAAATATAGCGGTTTTACCGATACAAGTGATGTCTATATTAAGGTTCTGTCGCTGGCCGAGTTTAGGGATTACGCCAATTGGGGTAGCGGGTTTGAATGGGATAGATATAATTTTACCCACCTAAAAGCTCAGATCGACAAAGCGGGCGAGATCCAAAAACTGATTGAGGAAAAAGGAAAATTACCAGAGGAGAAGATAAAAGAAGTTGTGTCGGGAAATTTGGATGCATATATAAATAGCTTTCATCGCTCGATGAAAAACTGTAGGGATAACAATGCAATTGCCTCACTGCTTGATGCAGCCGAATCTGTTCCTCTCTTGCTAGTGGCGCTCTTTGCCCTTGAGGGCAGGGTGAAGCCCTACAATAAGTATTTAGAATGGGAGCTTAAGAATTATCCACTGGTCAATCTGGTCTGGGGTAGTGAAGAATTTATCGGTAAACTAAGAGCAGTTGTTTGTATGGGCGACGTAGAAGTCCAAAAAGAAGTTTTTAATAAAGTGAAAGATATTTTTCGTAAAAAAGGCTTCGATGACATAATAAATGGTTGGAATTCTTACTATATGGGTTAGTAGTGTATGTTCTGATCTCATTTCGTGTCATATTTTGCTAAATTATCTCGGTCAATAGGTTGTGATTTTTTGGCGCAAGATAGCCGAAATTGATGCTGTGTTGCATTTTTACCTCAAATTATCGCTCACGACTATCTATTTATAACAATTAAGAGTATTATGAATCGGTTAGATAAAAAATGTTGTAGCTGTTGCAGCCTAAATCTGCGGACAGAACTATCGATTAATGCTTTACGTCGATAGATGACGCCAACGTTTTGACTCAAAGAACAGCATTGGTGCTCAATTCTTCCGGGTGCGTATAAAATATATTTATGTTAATTAGAATCTTATCTAAAATAAGATTGTTAGAAGGAGAAAGAATGGAAAGCGAAAAGAACAAATTGTTCGTTGGCAACTTGTCTTTCGGCATTGATCAGGACCAACTGAGATCATTGTTCGAGGCAATTGAGGGAGTTGTAGTGGTTGACGCAGCACTTATCCTCGACAGAGAGACCCAGAGACCAAGAGGATTCGGTTTTGTCACAGTCGAGACAGAAGAGATGGCTCAGAAAGCCGTTGCTGAGCTCGATGGCAAAGAGGTTGATGGTCGCAAGATTGTCGTCAATGTTGCTAAGCCTAAAGAGCGCAGCGAGGGATCAGGCGGCGGCGGATACTCAAGAGATAGAAGATACTAGTATCCAGACTTGCTAACAGCCTTAAAACTGTATTCAAAATGAGATTACTTAACGGTAATCTCATTTTGTTTAACGGCATAGTCAGTAAATTATATTTAATTAGCTTGTTTTCCCAGGAACCTTTCTACCAATCCGGATAGTTTCGATTGAATTGTCTGAGCCATCTCCTTGTCCTCGGCCATTATTTTGTGGCAGATCGTGATGGTTTGCGGCTCATTATAAAATTCAGCCGCTTTGATCAGGGCAGTATAGGCGGCATGATTAAAATGCTCGAAGGCGTGTTGGGTCATTGCATTCTTGACCACCCTGTCTCGGTCGATGTTGCCGGCCGTGTATTGAAATGGGGAAGTCAGATCTATCAGCTCCATTGATTCTGACTCAACTATCTGTCCGCCGAGCCTTTCTATCTCGGATCGAACTACAATCGATTGTTTTCTGGTTTGCTTTATTTGGTCTCGGATGATGATGACTATCTCAGGATAATCTTCAGCGTCAATCTCATATCCCTCAAGAATTTTAACAACTGTTTGTTCCATTCTGTAAGCGTCATTAAGCCAATCGATTAGAATTTTTTTGTTTGTCATCTTGTTTCCTTTCAAACGAAAATGGGCCCTCGATTATATCATGTTGCAGAGAGTCTGGTGGTAGAAAGGGGAATATTATTGACAAACAAAGCTAATTATAGTATGGTACAACAGCTGGACACAGGAGAGGAGGCCATATGGCTAAAAGATTCAGTGACTGGCCAGCCTGTATCCCTAGTGTGGGAGAGGTTGTTCAGGTGCATGCTTGGGGACGGATCTTTGAAACGACGGTTCGATCTCGAGCAACAAGGGATCTGAAAACCTTTTCAGTCATTGTTGAGGGACCTTCTGTCACTGGGGGGTTGCATGAGTTTTACATCACCCCTGGTGCATCGCGAATTGGAATGGTTGATCAGGCTAACGATCGCAGACCTTTTTGGCAGTTTGCCCCTGTCAGCAGAGGAGATCGGCTTGTTTCTCTCTTTCTGCTCACGGGTGATAATTCGCGTTTTAGCGGTTGGCATGCCATTATTCCCAGGGTTGGGCAGGTTGTTCAGGTGTCAATCGGGAACCTTCGCTTTGAAACTGTTGTCCGGACGCGCTGGACCCCTGATAAGATGGTTTTCTTTGTGATAGTTGATGGACCCTCTAACACTTCTGGCCCGGTAGAGCTTTACATTACGCCGACTGCTCCCGGGGTCGGTTCGGACGAGAGAGTCGATGATCTTCGCCCATGGTGGCAGGTTGGGCCCAGGTTTGGCCAGGACGAGCGTCCTGCCCAGATATTCTTTCTTGATTAAGATAGGACTTACCGCGTCCGCGGCTCTTTGGAGCCGCGGCGTTTTTTTGTATTGCCGTTCTTATTGCCAGTCTCGATCTTTTTCATCGTTTCGCGGAAGGCGATGCGCGGAAGAGTCAATTCGTTCTTCAATAGGTAGTCTTTGACCTCCTTCTTGTCCAGATCAGAGAGACTTCGCAGAAGCCAGGAGATTGCCTTGGTGATGAGAACATCTTTTTCACTCTTTAGTTCTTCAATGGTGGCAAAGGCAAGCTGGCGCAATCTTTTGTCATTAATTTTTCGAATAGAAAGGTTTTGTAACACTAGACTTGCCCGGCGGAGAGAGATGATGTCGCTCTCTCTAAATTTTTTAATCATTTTTTGCCACTCGTCCCAACGATCTAACACCTCTTGGCCGGTGTAGGATGATTGGCAGATAACATCAACCTCAACCCACCCTTTGGCCCCGGAGAGCCACGTCTCTAGCTGATCAAAAGAGATCTTTGCTCGAGTATCTGGTTTCAGAAAGGTAATAATTTTGCCGCCAATAACATATTCCTCGAAATTATCTGCGGCAAATAGCGTGCTAATCAGGGCAACCAATTCATCAATTTCCAGGTTGTTCTGGTCTTTGACTACTTCTCTGGAAATTTTGACCAGATCACCGGTTTTGGCCCCAAGAAATCTTCGGTTATTGCCCATGTATCGCTGCACAAATGCCTGCTCTTCATTGCTCATCATCTTTTTTGGCAGTTGGGCAATCTTATGTCGAACAACCTTTAATGTCGTGTCTATATCCATTCCATGCTCCACTTTAAACATTCCAAATAACAAGCTATGGCGTACTAATTGAGATAGCTGAAAGAGAACAGATCAATCTGGCTGCGAATAGTATTT
This sequence comes from Patescibacteria group bacterium, assembly GCA_041666325.1. Taxonomy (GTDB): domain Bacteria; phylum Patescibacteriota; class UBA1384; order XYA2-FULL-43-10; family 1-14-0-10-43-13; genus JBAYHC01. The sequence continues at coordinate 108,070 of JBAYHC010000003.1, read as the reverse complement.
CTTATCATGGACGCAATAGATGCCTTTTTCGCTCTCGTACTTCTTGCGTTCGCTCTCAAGGAAGGCGCACATGCCTTCACGGCGAATACATTCAAGGTTTTCGATCTGACCCATGCCGTACTTTTCCCGGTAACGCTTATCCAGATGACTTAATAGCTCGCAAGGGAACTTGCTGCATTCAAAACAAAACTTGCCCCTGCGTTCTTGGCAGTTCTTAATTTTACAATTGACGCGAGTTTTTGGTTTGCTGTCATCCGCAAAATTGCATCCATGGCAAGGATTTTTCTCTCGCAAATGTGCTTTGCATACACCGCAATCCATACCACACGGAGCAATAAGTTGTTCGTCGATCGATTTCATGCCATGCCAATCTTTTGAAGAATTATTTCCGGCTCCTCTAATGGTTGGGCTGAATTATCGTATATCACTGCACCAAGACTCTTGGCTTCACCAAGAAGGAATTGATCGATGAAGCAGGCTGCTTTGAATTGTGTCTCAGATTCTGCGCATCTTGGGCGATGGACAAAGAATTGGTTATGATGTTTGGTTGTGTCGGGGCAGGCCACCAAAACAATACTGCCCTTGCTCAGTAGAACGTTCGGATCGAGAAATGCAGCTTCGGCAATTATTGGGCTGTCGTGGTGCTTGATCTCGTTCAGAACGAATGGTTGTAGCGCCTTTCTGATTTCCAGCAGACCCTTAATAGCACTCTCGTTTGTAAGCTCGCCAAATGCTTGCCAGGCGGTAGTTGTGTAATAGAAAAGAAAGGGGTTAGACTTTTGGCTCTTGCCGGTTTGGGCAGAGTGTCTAACCTTATCAAGTTCCAGGTAGTCCCACTGAAGAAGCTTTTGAAGTGCTTCCGAGATGGTTGTCTTGCCTGATCCAGGAGAGCCATATAGAAAAATATTCTTTGTTTCCATTTTTGTGAGGTATTATTTTATACTTATGATATTAGCCCCAACGGTTTACCAGTTCAAGCGCGTGCATGTGTCGCATGCATCCGGAACTATTTGGGGAACATCAATAATTGCGTAAATTTCTATAATGATATTTGTTAGTTGATTATTCTGTTCTCTTTGAGTATTGTTGTGCTGTACCAAACGGAAGGGAGTAGCGCGAATGGGGTGGTTAGTGTGGGCCCTGGCTAAGGTTAGGGCTATGTGGTCAAGGCCATTATCGCGGCGTGAAGCTGCACTTAAGGGCGGCAACACCATCTTTAGTTTTTTGGCGACTGATAGGTCTTTGCTTACATCAGCTACAGAGCAAACATGCCGTTCTGTTACTGACAGTATGGTTATTTGGAGGTTTGAGGAGGGCGCTACCATCAGAATCGATCGTGATTTTGGCGAGAATGTGTTGCTTTATGATGTGGCTGGCTATCCTATCGATTTCCTTAATCGAGCGAACTTGCCCATTAAGTGGAAATTGTTTTACGAGCAGGGCATTGGGATTAATGAGGTGGAACTCGTCACTCTTACTTACGACAAATTACACAAGTTTACTTTTCCCGAGAAGGGTGCACTTAGTCACAAGCTGGCCGCCGGAAAAGGCTAGTATAGTATTTACCGGATCAATTATCATTGACGGGGCCCATAGCCCCTTTTTTAATGAGGAACCTTTTCTCTTATTTGGCCAAGAGCTCGAGGGCTTGATAAACCAGTATTGCCGGCCAGACGATTGCCTTCAAGACTCCCAAGACACCCATGCCGAATGATGTAGCCGTACTGATGTAATAAACAAGCGCTCCGATAAAGCCAAGGCCATAGACTGCACTATTGGGGGCAGTGTTTTTCATTCTTCTCCTCTGTTACTTGTCACAAGACGATCAAGACGATTTTTCTGGGCCAAAAAGAATTTGCAGAGACTCCACTACGGTGCCAATTACGGTTCCAATTATGCTAACCACGAGCACAATTCTCGCAACTATTTCCCATTCGGATCCCGGGTAGGCGGAGAAATCGAAGGGGAAGACATAATCGAGAGTGATTAGTACTACGATGCTGAGAATATTCAGGGCCGCCTTTATGGTTGCCTTGAAAAGGACTTCGTCATAGACAAGAAAGAGCATGTTGGCGGCAATCGTGGCTGCGAACGAAATATAGAAAAGCGGCAAGACGGCCGCAAAAGAGTCGGTGATGAAGGGTAGCCATTGTGGCAATCGACCCCAAATTGCGATCAGTACAATATTAATGACAATAGCGACTATATATTCGATGGTTCTGTTCTTGCGTTTGTTCTTCGGACTGGAGTTAAATCGTTCGCCCAAATTATCAAGTTTTCTTGCCCATTCGGGTTTGCTGGCCGTTGTCATCTATCCTCCCTGTGTCGCGATTATCTTGATAAACAATTTGATTTTATTATTTATGGCTTGCCAATACAACACTCTTGGCGCTCTGTTTTGAATCGCACAGTCTGTATTTACTATGGTGGTGAGCATTGTGGCAATCTTAATACCGTGGAGGATTGCTAGTTAATCGAGGCATGGTATTTTCGCGTGTTAATAAAAACGAGCCTACCCCAATGGGGTAGGCCAGGCGAACTAATCAAATCAAGGCGCTACTACTCTTCTGTTTCTTCGTCTGGTTCGAGAGTAGTGGCAACCTCCATAACCTCTTCGATCGTTGTCAGTCCTGCAAGGACCTTATCAAGCCCGTCGAGTAAGAGCGGGCGCATTCCGTTGTTGATGGCGGCGGCTTGAATGTCTGCTTGGCCGGCGCCCTGAGTGATCAGCCTGACAATCGATGGTGTAACCATCATGATCTCTGCAAGGGCGACGCGCCCTTTGTAGCCAGTGTTGCGGCAAGCGTCACAGCCACGCCCTTTGCCAACCTTGATTCTCTCCTCTGGCGATGAAGGCCTTCGTCCAAGTGGAATTAGCTGGCTGGCATTTATCTCAACCGCTTCTTTGCATTGGGTGCAAATACGTCGCACAAGCCGTTGTGCCAAGGCGCCGACAAGGATGTCGGCAACTAGGAAAGGCTCTATCCCCATGTCAATCAGGCGCAAGACCGTTGAGGTGGCATCGTTAGTGTGCAAGGTAGAAAGAACAAGGTGGCCAGTAAGCGCAGCGCGCAGTGTCATCTCTGCTGTTTCCAGGTCGCGAATTTCACCGACCATGATGATGTCTGGGTCTCTGCGAAGCATTGCTCTCAGTGCAGTCGCAAAGTTAAAGTCAACCTTCGCGGCATTGTTCACCTGCATTTGCTCAACTCCTGGAACCATGATCTCTACAGGATCTTCGATCGAGATGATCTTTTTGGCTGGGCTGTTGAGCATAGCAAGGACACAGCTGAGCGTGGTCGATTTACCCGAGCCGGTAGGACCTGTTACCAGCAGCATACCATGACTGTGGCCGATAACTCTTTCAATGCTTTTTCGAACAGAAGCGCTGAACCCAAGTTGCTCGAGGTCGATCATGACGGCCTCTTTGGGTAGAATGCGCGCAGTAATACCCATTCGGTTGATTCCTGTGCTGGCCTGTACGGGGGAAACGTTTACTCGAAGATCATAATTCTTACCTTCTCGGATGACGCTGAAACGTCCATCCATCGGGCGCCTGTGTTCTTCGATCTTCATATTGCAGGCTATTTTCCAAACATTGACAACCGGAGGCTCTTCCAGGGCACTTAGCTGCCTGAACTCTTGGAGTCGCCCGTCTACGCGAAGTCGAATGCGCATACCTTCGCCCATAGGTTCAAGGTGAATATCCGACGCTCGCATATCAATTGCAATTTGGATGGTGTGGCGGAGTATCTCGAGCGCCGGGTTTTTCTCCGTATTAAAACCAAAGCGCCGAGGATCAACATCGATAACAGAGTTCTGTTGAGACGAAGATCCGTCCATATCCATTGGGTTCCTCCCTGCAGATGCTGTGCTAGATCTCGCGCATAGCATCTGATCGTTTGTACCATTGTTTCATTTAGATGTCAACAAATTGTATTGATCATTTGGGATATTTGGGCTATTATAACCGCGTCTTGCCTATCTTAGGCAAAGGGAGGAATGTGCGATGGAACAAGGTCGGAAGGACAAAATCGGTATCCTTTACAACTATCACACAGCCACTTGTTGGCTTGCGCGTTTGTTTGAGGCCGGTTGTGGGAGAAGGGCAGGATTTGATACGTTTCACTGTTGCGATAACCATAAAGCATTATTGGAACGGCAGAAGACGGCCGAGAGCATGGTTTCGGATTTGAGATTGCCTCAATCGGTAAAAGTGTCAGGCGATGGCCGTGAGGTTATGGCATTTACCGCTGCTTGGTGGAGGGAGATGGGAGCTGGTGTTACTGATAAAACTCAACTTTGGCCTCTTTTCGATAAGCCACGCATACGAGCGGTTGAAATGTTGGGTCGGCTAGACGTTGAGCTTCGCGGTATGAATACCCGTGTCTTTCACTATCGTCGTTCTGTCGGGATCATGACAAATGCCGTGAATGATGAAGCAACATTGTCGAATGAGCAGGTGTACTTTGCCCTGTCGACATTGGGTGAACTCTTCTATCGGTGTCGCTCACTCGAGTGTGAGGCTCGCGAAGTGGGGCTACACTTGGACCTGCTTTCTCTGGCTACCTACATCAACTCCTGCCGATAATTGTTTGTTGGCAAGACCCTGAGCAGGTAGCCTGCTTACTGTTTCTCGCTGATCTATCTATTTGTTTGATTCTTTCCATGCTGGCACTAACCTGGTGTCAGTTTTTTATTTCATTTAATAGATGGGGTCGAAGTAAATTGGGTCCATGTAGAGATTCTGATTAGGGTCGTATTGTCCGAAATCAAATCCAACACGATTGTCGGGGTAAGCCCGGTAGTTGACAGGGACTGTTTGCCTGGCCCCGTTGTAATTTTGGTAAACGCTTGGTCTGGCGCAGCGAAGTTGCCTGCCGTCTATCACCAGCACAAGTTCTCCGTTTGGTGCCACATTGACCTGTCCGACATTATTAAATGCTAGCACTACATTGTTAGGATTGCCGCCGGGACGAACCCAGAAGTCATATCCAAATCGCCGTTGGTCTCCCTGGTATGCAACATCTACATTGGGATACATGTTTTGATAAACAACCATCTTGTGGGCGGGCTGACCATAGCGCCAGCGGGCCGATCTGCTGTACTGATAATAATCATAAGGATTGTATCCTATCGGCTGGAGAGTTAGCGGTGTAACCATGTCCTTGTTTGTATTATCAAAACGAAAATCAAAGTTACGATCATGGAAGCGCAGCGCTGCTTGTTCTGGTGTTAGATATGCACCATAGCGTTGACCTTGCGCCACATAGTTGCGTGGGTCGCCGCCATAGTACTGCTCTGATTGGAAAACGGTCGGGTTGCTATCATATCTATTAGTGTCTGGCTGGTAGTAATCGTATCGTGGCTTGTAGCTGTTGTATGCAGCATTAGTATATCCAGCCAACGCGGCAGGATTGAATTGTCCTGCTGACGATAGCATTATAAACCCAGCCACCAAGCCTTTTGCTTTCTGCCCGAACCCAGCAAAAGAAAATAATTTTCTTGTGTTTACTTTATTCATAATCCTCCTCTCCCCCTATATCCATAGTAACAATGAGAAAGAAGTTTAGAAGAGTTTAATGGCCAAAGAAAATCTTTATTGTTGAAAAGCTCTACCCGTTTTGGAAAAAACATTCTGTTGATAACTTGTTTGGTTTTTGTTCGGAATGATGATACCATTAAGTTTATAAAGTTCGTAAGGTTCATAAAGTACTAAGCAGGGGGGAACATGAAGATCGAAAAGTTTGAAGATATTATTGCTTGGCAAAAGTCAAAAGAGCTAGCCATTAATATTTACTCAATAAGTAATAGTTGGCGAGACTTTTCGTTTAGAGACCAGATAAGGCGCGCCTCGGTGTCGAGTATGAATAATATTGCTGAGGGTTTTGAGCGAAAGGGCAACAAAGAGTTTGGCAAATTTCTTTATATTGCTAAGGGGTCCTGTGCTGAAGTTAGGTCAATGTTGTATTTGGCACTTGAATTAAATTACATCGACAAGAATTTGTTTGATGAATTTCATCGGGAGACTATTGATATTTGTCGAATTTTATCGGCCCTGATTAAAGCGATCAAGAATTAACTTTATAAACCTTATGAACTTTATTAACTTGTTCCATAATCCTCCAAAGGATTATGGAACTCTCTTTCTCGATATGAACTCCTTCTTTGCCTCTGTTGAGCAGCAGGTCCGACCAGAGCTAAGAGGGAAGCCGGTTGGTGTTGCTCCCTATACCGGTAACAGCGGTTGCATTATCGCGGCCTCCTCTGAGGCAAAGGCTCTGGGCATAAAAACTGGTACTAAAGTCGGGGAGGCCAAGAGTATTTATCCCAAAGTTGCTATTTTAGAGTCGCGCCCCGCTCTCTACATGATCTATCACAAAGAGATAAAAAAGGTTGTTGAAAGTTTCACGCCCTTTTACCAACCGTTGAGCATTGATGAATTTTTGCTGCGCTTGACGCCAAGGGAGCAGAACAAGAAGTCTTCTGCCGTGTTAGCGCTAAGTATTAAGGCAAAGATGGCGAAAGATGTCGGGGACTATCTTCGTTGCTCAATCGGTATTGGTCCGAACTATTTTTTGTCCAAGGTGGCAGGTGAGAGCAAAAAACCCGACGGGATGACAGTTCTGGAGCTTGATGAACTAGAATCTTTTTACTCTTGTCTGCAACTGATTGACCTGCCCGGGATAAATTGGCGCATGGAAAAATTTTTGAAGGCGAAGGGAGTTTTTACACCTCTTTCCCTATATCATATGACCTTGTCTGAGTTGCGCCAGATCCTCAATCACCCAGGCCGTCTTTGGTATTTTCGGCTTAGGGGATATGAGGTCGATAGGTTTGAGGCCAAGGGTAAAACAATTGGTCACTCTCATGTCCTTTCTCCTGATCTTAGGACAAAACAAGGGGCATTATCAGTTTTGGACAAGCTTATCTACAAGGCGGGGTATCGATTGAGGCAATGTGGCTGTTGGGCCAGCGGTGTATCAGTCGCTATCGGTTTCACGGATCATAATAATTTTCATCAGAGCAAAAGGGTGGATCCTTTTTGCGACAACAATAGTTTTCGTCAGCATGTTGAATTTTTGCTTAGGAAATGTTTGTGGAATGACTTCGATAGCCCGGATCAGTTAGGGTTTAGGGAGCGTCAGCCAATTTTTGTTTCCGTGTCAGCCTTCGGATTGGTTCGAATGAGGGGCGAACAGATTTCTCTCTTTTCAGAAATTCATAAATCTCGCCAGATTTCTCATGTTCTTGATGAAATAGACAATAAGTTCGGTCCGGGTGTGGCTTATCCGGCTTCTATGTTTTATGGCCGCGATAGCGCTCCTGACCGAATTCCCTTTGGCAGGCCGCGCTATGACATTATCCATTAATAGGCAGTTGACCGATTGGACACAAATTGGATAACATAGTAGATAGGAAAATCGTCCACAATTTTTTTGCATAAAGACGAGGGGTTTATGTCAAAGCACTCAATTTCGCGAGCACTAGATCTCAGGTTCAAGATACGTCTGTTGACGGTTTTGGCCTCGGCTTTGGTTGTAGTATTTTTGTCTCAAATACTGGTAGTCAAGAACCCAACACAAACAAAGGCGACGACCTTTGACTCAACCACTCCTGCCGGCAACAGGACCATGGGTACCACTACCGATTACTCAAATGACGATGTTATTATTGATGGAGTCATCGTTACGATTACGGGTCCTCATACATTTAGGAACCTAACAATCAAGAACAACGGAAAGCTTGTTCATGATCCACTAGTTCGCAGAACAGACACCAATTATGATGGCAATATAACAGCGTCTGGCTCTGGAAAAAAGATCGAAATTACGGTTACTCAAGATTTAAAGCTCGAAAATAATGCAAAGATTAATGCGGATGCCAAGGGTTTCCCTGGCGGTGAAATAGACTGTGCGGAAGCAGCGCATAATCGCGAGACGGCGTGTGATGGTTGGGGCCCAGGCGGTGGGCAGGGGTATAGCATCTACGAGTCGGGTACCTCCGGCGGCGGCGGCGGTTATGGTGGTGAAGGTGGAGATGGGAGCAATCCAGGCGGCGGCGAGTATGGACTTGCTGACGCTCCGTTTCAGCACGGTTCCGGCGGGGGAACAGCCCGTCGTCGCAACAACAATCGTATTGGTTGGGGTGGAGCTGGCGGTGGAATTATCCGCGTTACTGCTGGTACAATCGCTATTGACTCTACCTCATCAATTACCGCCAATGGTGGTGATGGCACAGCTGATTATCGGGCAAGCGGTGGTGGTGGCGCAGGCGGAACTGTTTGGCTTACTGCAAGTGCCCTGATAACAGAAATCAATGCTGGATTATCGCCTAATGCAAGCGGTGGAGATGGGGGGAATGATGGGGAATCGGCCACAGTATCTTATGGCGGAATCTCGACAGAAAGAAATTATGGTAGCAATATTCAGGCCAAGGGTGGCAACACGGTTGATAACAATGCTCGTGGCGGTGGCGGTGGCGGTGGCAGAATCCGCTTGGAGTTTAATAGCGTAACTCAGCTCTGTACCATAACAAGCAGCAGTACTAATGACTGGATCCCGCCTTCGTGTGTGGGCAAAGATGTGATTATTGACAACAAGCGCGTCTGGGTTGCCAACGGAACTACTCCCGTCAGATACAAGAGCTTAACCATTCGAAACAACGGTGAGCTTTATCAGTGGACTAATTCTGCTTTGACGGATTGTTCGTCATGGAATAACGGTAGCGGCAACCAGGGCATCAATATTGAGCTAGATACAGACCTTATACTTGAGAGCAATGGCAAGGTTACTGCCAATGCTTCCGGTGGACCGGGTGGCATAAATGGAAATGGTGGCTGCGGTCCGGGAGGGGGCGTAGGAAAATATGCAGCTGCTAGGGATCAGATTTCCGGTGGCGGTGGTTTTGGCGGGGTCGGTGGGTCCAACGGTTGCGCCGATGGGTCAACAACATGTACAAACGGTAAGATTTATCCTGCGACAACAAGCTACTCAACATATGATGCGAATCAATTCCACTTCGGGTCCGGTGGTGGTGGAGTTTGGGTTGTGGGACGTGATGGAGGCGCTGACGGTAGAACCTCTGGTGGCGCTGGAGGGGGAAGAATCCATTTTCGGGCCGCGAGGATAGTCTTGAATGACGGGTCTGTGATTCAGGCAAATGGTACTGGTGGTGGCAGAGTGAATGGACGGGATTGCCACGATAGCTGGCTCGGTGCTGCAACGGACTGTGATGATATGCCCGGGTGGTCTGGCGGCGGATCGGGCGGCATGATTTGGCTTGAGGCAAGCCAATACCAAATGCCGTCAAACAAAGCCAATGCAGTCGCCACTTCGAACGGACTATCTGGTGGTCAATATGGTTACATTCTTTCTGACATACATACTCCAGTTGGTATTGAGGCGAATGGCGCTGCCGGTGGTGAAAATACTGGTGGAGGAGGAGGCGGGGGTCGGATAATAATCAAAAAGTTAAGCCAGCCAGCTGTGACTATAAGTAAAGTTTTAGTGCCATACGATAGGCCGGGGACAGGCCTTGGCTTCAACCCGTATTCACTCCAGGCGAATGATGTCATTACCGTCGAGCTAACCGTCTCTAATTTGGTAGCCGGGATAGATACCGAGGTTCGGGACTATATTTTGGCGACAAATCCACTTATTTCTGGTGCCTCTTGTCAAATAGGTACAATTAATAATTCCGTTCCAAACGATGCTGCCAAGCTGAGAATTATTCGTCAGACAAATGAAACCAACCATGTTTATTGGAAATTTCGCCTTCTTGATCCCAGTCTTAATTCGATAAAGCTGTCTTATAATTGTACTGTAACGAGGAATTAATGAGACTCATCTTAACCTCACTGGCTTTGTTGCTTTCTGTTTTGCCCACACCTACTTTTGCCTCTTCGGGTAAGTTACCAGATGTCATGGCTGGCCAGGCAAGCGTTATTGTTGATGGTAAGGATACATACTACGGTAGCTTCAATGGTAACGAGGCGGTTGTTAATTATTCCTCAGATGACATTAACGTTCTCACTCCCCCAACGTTTAAATTAGGCTTTGCTCGTTCGATATCATCTTGTGGATTGAGTGTCACTACGGCCTGTTTTATCCTCGAAACATTTCCTAGTATTGCAAATGGCATTCAGCTAATGACTAGCAGAACTTTGTTTTCTGATCCTGAGCAGAGCAATAAAGCAATGATTGAGGTCGCGGCTACGGTGTATCCTAAAAGCCTTGCTTTGGGCGATATTTATTCAAGAGATGGTTTGGCTGATAGTTTCAAGTATTGGGGCAAAAATCTTGCCCAATCTCAAACCAATGGCTTACCAAAGGCTGATTCCGCTTGGAAACTGGGAAATTATACACTCAATCCGCAAGCTCAATCGACTTGGCTTAAGGGTGATGGTGCAACTGAGACCGAAGTTTACAAGCAATACAAAGAAAAGATTGATGTTCTCGCTAGCGAGGGTGTGGTGATCAATGATGCTACCCACAGTTTGCAGAATATGAACGCAATTAATTTGTATAATTGGTATTTGCAAAATGCTGGTGTTCCCTCTGGAACTGATATTAATAAAGGCGCGGGAATTTATACGAGCACTACCCCAAGTGAGGCCAGTGCTTATCCAGAAGGCAAGGTTTGGGTTGTCGATGGCGACCTAAACCTTACAAATCATGACCATTTGTATTACGGCAAGGGAACCATAATTGTTAAGGGTAACATGACTATTGGTGATGGCGTGTCTATCGAACATGGCGATCGCAACAGCCGGCTTGGCATCATCGTTACGGGCAATATTACCTTTGCTGGCAACAACAAGATTCAAGCAGCCATCTTCTCTCGGGATACCTTCACGGTTCAGCGCAACAATACAATTTTTAGCGGTGCTTTTGTGGCAAAGAATTTTAACATTAGCTCTGCTAGTAATAGCGCCTTTTATTATGATTACAGCTTGGGCCAGGATTGGCCTTCTGGTTTTCGTTATCTCAACATGCCCCAAGCGGAAGAGTAGAAAGCAGATAGTAGAAAGTAGAGGGTGGGGGATAAAAATATAACCCCCCTTGTATCTTCCGCTATCTACTATCAACTTTATACCCGGTGGCTATTGACCAACGGTAAATAAGCTTTTAAAATAGAGTAGATAGCATCAAGTTCTAGGAGGGTCGTAAATGCAATTGGCGGGGGTTTTTTCTAAAAAAACAGCGGGCAAGTCCGCTGCCAAGCCACCGGAGATGGGGGAAATTATCAAGTTCTCCGACAAGGAGAGCTTTGATTACAGTACAATAATTATCGTTTTTGCGGTTGTTATTTCTGTTGTTGTTACATTTATGTTTTGGTGGACTAATCGAAACTTGGCTAGTGCGGTCATCAGCAAACAGGACGAGAAGGATACAATTATTCAAGAGATTACTAGTCCAACCTACAGCCAGGTTGAGAAGCGTGCGGCAGACTTTAAGGACGCCGTAACCATGCTAAAGGACGCGGCGTCAAAGCGATATGCAGTAAATGAATTTTTGCCTGAATTTTTCAAATACATTACTAACGACGTTCAGGTTAGCAATCTTTCCTTCAATTCTGATAACAATATTACGATAACAGGGTCAACTAAATCATACCGCTCTATCGCTGAGCTGATGATGGCGCTGCAATCATGGCAAGTTCTTTCTGGTGTCAAACTTCAGTCCTTTGGTGTGGCTGATGATGCGGATGAGACTAACCCCAAGGCATCTTTTGTGATATCTGCTAGCGTCGATACCACCAAGGGATTGGCAGCCGAGACTGGCAGCAGCGCTGCTGAAGAAATTATTGAAGACACTGCAGGTAGTACAGTCATAGATTCATCGTCAATTCTTGATGATTCCAGCCAATCTGTGGATACGGATAGCCTGTCCTCTGACAGTGTAAGTAATTTTTGAGGATAATCAATGAATCGTAATCTCAAAACAGAATACTTTGCTTTCGCCTTACTGCTGATCGCGGGCTGTTTTATCTTTTCATGGAAAGTGCTTGTTCCGCAGTACAAGACCGATAAGTCCCAAATGCTAGCGTTAACAAGCGAGATTGAATCCTCCAGAGATAAGCTCGATTCTCTTAAAGGGGCACAAGCTGACCTTGAGGAGCTTGGCGACACTGTCGACAAGCTATTGCTCTCTGTACCAGCAGACACAGATATGCCTAACCTTATTACGGAGCTAGAAGCATTGGCAATCAAGAACGAAGCATCGCTGCCAAGTTTGCAAATCTCTGATGATACTTCTGCTGGCAGTACTATCGGCATAGTTTTTAACATTAAGGGTGACTTCGAAAAATTAAGTAAGTTTATCTCATCAATAGAAAATGATATTCGCTACATGAATATCAAGACATTTAGTGTTTCCTCGAATGACGATGATTTAACTCTTTCGCTTGAGGTGGATGCCTACAAGCGCACTAGTAGTTCGTTGTCTGGTCAGGGGTCATCAACACAGCTTCCGGCCGTACCTTTAGAGTAGTGTCGGAAAGCCAGTTAGGAGATATATGAATTATCGATTGTTAAATCTTGTGGGCAGTTTGGCGATTTTGGCAACAACAGTTGTTCTCTTTTTCTGGCTTTGGTCTGGGACCAGGGGAATACAGAATACATTTGTTGTTCCCGAGAATCTCAAACCGGTTGAGATACGTAGCTTAAAAAGTGAGTCGTCGCTATTGATTGGCGATCTTGAAAATAACGCTAACATCCCGCTCGCGACTCCTATAGACAAAATGGGGCGCAGCAATCCCTTTGATCCAACCGAGTAAAACGGTTTGCTTGCTGCCCATGTATAAATAGTCAATTCTCCCACATTATGCCTGACGTAAAATACAAAAATTCTCAAACTCTCAAGGGTTTATCCGAGAGCGTTCTTGCAGGCCAGTCCATACTGGACATTTTTGTTTTACAGGACATTCTTGATGCCGAAGATGCTGACAAGTTGAAAGCTCACTTCAAGACAAGCAGGGAAATAGAAGATTTTTTGGTAAAGAATCGTTTAGTCACCAAGGAGACTATCAACAAGGCGTATAGCATATTGCTTAAGATGCCCTATATCTCTCTTTCTAACGTTCAAATACCCGAAAGCGCCAAGGCCGCATTGCCTAAAAAAGTTGCTCAGAAATTCGGAGTTATTCCATTCAATGTAAGCAATAATTTAATCAGGCTGGCAGTCTCGAGACCGGCCGATTTGCTTGTTCGGTACCCTGTCAGTTTAGCGAAGTTTTTTGAAGATCGTAGCTATGGCGTTGAATTGTTTGTCACCGGAGAGGTTGATTTCGATGAGGCCATAAAGCAATATGACCCCAGAAAAAGCTCTGCACCACTGGTTAAGCAGGGTAGTCTTCCAGTTGTTTATCTGCGAAATCAGGTCATCGACGACAGGTACCTCAAAAAATTGCCTCGGGACTTTGTTGAGCGCTACAGGTTGGTTATTTTTGGTCAGAACGATGCAGATGAGTATCTTGTTGGTTGCGAAACTCCGGACTCTTCCGTGACCAGAAAAATATTAGAATTCCTGAAGAAAGAGAACGGTATCAATCTTGAGGCGTTTGCGACGTCAGCAGACGATATCAGGTATGCCCTAGAGTCATACGATAAGCCCGTCAATCAGCGGCCGAAGCGTGACCTTGGTCAGGAAAAAACGGTTGCCAATGATGTCAAGGACCAATCAGGTAAAAGTGCCTCATTCAAGGGTATGCTCGACTCTATCCTTTCCAACCGGAAACCCAGTGAACCGGAAATAACATTTGATGAGAGACCGGATTTCGCCAAGTTTATGCCTCGAGATGATACGGACAAAGCACCGGGCGAGAACCCCGTCGATGAAACTCCTTCGCCCAAGAAGAGTGAGCCGGAAGACTCTTCTGCCCCAGAAGAAGCAGTCTCAGTGCAGGCAGAAGCCGGTAAGCCAACAGCCATCAAGGTTGTTTCCGATGAAGATGACAATTTGTTCAAGAAGGATAATGTTTCTGGCGGCCAAGAAAAGAACGCGGAAGTTGGGGTTGAGAAGAAGCCAGAAGAGAAGCGTCTAGTGGAGACTTCTGCGCCGTCAAGAGTATCTCTGGAGACGAAGGATATCGGCCTTCTGCTTGGTGGCACAGAGGTGAACGAGATTTCAATTCTCGATAAAATTGTCAAAGAGGGCTATGTTCCAAAGATAGTGGCCGCAGTAATTGATTTTGGGCTACACAGCAAAGCTTCCGATGTTCACCTGGAGCCAGGATCAAAGCATTTGCGCTTGCGCTACAGGGTTGACGGAGTACTGCAAGAGGCAATCAAAATGCCGCTAAATTTTCATCCGCCAATTATTGCGCGTATTAAAATTCTCTCCAAGCTGAAGATTGATGAGTCGCGCATTCCACAGGATGGTAGATTCGATTTGGTCTTCAAAGGCCGAGAGGTTGACGTCCGCGTGTCTATGCTTCCGACGGTAAACGGCGAGAAGGTGGTTATGCGAGTATTAGACAAAGACCAGGGACCGTTGTCACTCGAAGATCTGGGTATGCAGGGAAGTGCTCTTGAAATGACACTCAAAGCTATTAAGCAGCCCTGGGGTATCATCCTGTCGACAGGGCCGACCGGGTCAGGAAAATCAACCACACTCTATGCGATACTTAATCGAGTTAGTGTTCCTGGTGTGAATATTGTTACGTTAGAAGACCCTGTAGAGTATGAAATCCCGGGGATTAATCAGTGCCAGGTTAAGCCGGAAATCGGTTTTACCTTTGCCTCTGGGCTTAGAAGTGTTCTTCGGCAGGATCCTAATATTATTATGGTTGGAGAGATTAGGGATGCTGAAACTGCTGGCATGGCAACCCATGCTGCGCTAACTGGCCACTTGGTTCTGTCTACTCTCCACACAAACGATACCGCAAATTCGTTACCCCGGCTTATCAACATGGGAGTGGAATCATTCCTGATCACTTCTTCGATTAATTTGGTTATTGCACAGAGGTTAATTCGACGAGTGTGTTCATTTTGCAAAGAAGAAGTTAAGGTGCCGCAGAAATTACTCGAAGAGATTAGGGCCGATCTGGCGAAAATTTCCCCAAAGAACACCCAGGATCTTGCTCGCATTCCGAAGGAGCTCAAGTTTTACTATGGTAAGGGTTGTTCTCATTGCACCAATGGTTACAAGGGCCGGGCAGGAATCTTTGAGGTTATGAGCATGAATCCGGAGATCGAGGAGATGGCCGCCAGTAAGCGACCAGCAGATGAGATAAAGGTTGTCGCTGTTCGAGATGGGATGATTACGATGCGACAGGATGGGTTTATGAAAGCACTGCAAGGCATCACAACGCTTGATGAGGTGTTGCAAGCAACACAAGAGTCATGAGTTCGAAACCTGAGAAGACAAGAAGATCAGTGCGTAAAGCAACAAGTCAGCAATACGACGATAAAGAAGTAGCGCAGCAGAGAAATTTCTGGCACTAGCGCTTTGCTAGCCTTGCGTCTTTATTGCACCTTTGCAACTTTGACTTAGCGCTAGTACTCATCTATAATATTGTAAGAGCGCCGTTCATTGACCTAGGAGGGTTTCCGTGACACAAAAAAACGATTCCGAGATAACAAAATACTTGGATTTTGCTATCGAAAAAGGTACGTCCGACCTACATTTAAGCGTTGGAATTCCGGCAGTCGTCCGCATCGATGGCAAATTGGTCTCAATTCCAGAGGCTCCAGTTTTGGATGGCGAGAGTGTGAAAAGACTAGTGATGTCCTTTACTCCATCAGAAATGATGCTGACCCTCAGGCAGAAGAAGGAAATTGATTTTTCGTTTGGCTATGAGAACGTCCGTTTTCGTGTCAACCTCTACCACCAAAAGGGTTCTTTAGCGGCATCACTTCGTTTGATTACGAAGGACATCAGGAATTTCCAGGATCTGGGCTTGCCGCCAATTTTGGAGCAATTTACTGAGCATAGCCAAGGTTTTGTTATCATCGCCGGCCCCACCGGCTCGGGAAAATCGACGACGTTGGCTGCTATTATCGACAAGATAAACAGTGAACAACGCAAGCATATTATCACAATCGAAGATCCTATCGAGTATATTTTCGAACACAAAAAAAGCATAATTTCTCAACGTGAATTGGGCTCTGACACGAACACGTACGCGCGAGCTCTTCGATCCGCTCTTAGAGAGGATCCTGATGTCGCTTTCGTTGGGGAGATGCGTGATCTAGAGACAATTGAGGCTGCGCTAACAATGGCAGAGACCGGACACCTTGTTTTTACAACACTGCACACGATCTCATCTGCAGAAACGGCCGACAGAATTGTAGGCGTTTTTCCACCACACCTGCAACAGCAGGTAAGAAGCCAGCTGGCCTCTGTTCTTCTTGGAGTTGTTTCTCAGCGCCTGATCCCAAAGATTGGCGGTGGAAGAGTTTTGGCTGCAGAAATTATGATTGCCAATTCAGCTGTCAAAAGCCTTATTCGTGAGGGCAAAAATTATCAGATTCCAAATATTATCCAAACCTCTGCTTCGGAGGGCATGATTAGCTTGGATAAAGTCTTGGCAGAATATGTATCAAGAGG
The DNA here is from genome assembly GCA_041666325.1 of Patescibacteria group bacterium. Taxonomy (GTDB): domain Bacteria; phylum Patescibacteriota; class UBA1384; order XYA2-FULL-43-10; family 1-14-0-10-43-13; genus JBAYHC01. Next base: position 91,517 of record JBAYHC010000003.1, on the reverse strand, counting down.
GGATATTACACTAGAAGACGCTCTAACCTGGGCGCTTGACCCCAAGGGCTTCAAAATGATGGTGTATTAAATAGTTCATAAGGTTCATAAAGTTAAAAGTTCATAAGGTTCGGTCAGTCTCGCCTACTGTTTGGACTTTAAAAACTCTACAAACTTTACGAACTTTAAAAACTTTACGAACTTTTATGAGATTTCTATACAAAGCAAAAAACAACAAAGGTGAGATTGTCACAGGAACAGTAAATGCCGTTAATCAGTATGAGGCTGAGAAGATTTTAGTGAACCACAATCTAGTCGCCCTTGAGTTAGTTTCCGAAAAGAAAAATCAATTTTCCTTTCAGTTTTTGTCGAGAATAACGCTTAAGGACAAGGCTCTCTTTGCGCGTCAGCTGGCAACAATGGTCTCTGCTGGCTTACCATTGACCAAGGCTATGACAATTGTTATCTCTCAGGCGAGAACCGAGAGAATTAAAAATATTTTCCACAGCGTGCTGAACGATCTGGAAGAGGGTTCCAGTTTCTCATCGGCACTGGCCAAGCACCCAGAGGCATTTGACCGTGTTTTTGTTAGCATCATCAATTCTGGTGAGACAACTGGTAAGCTCGATATCGTGCTTACCCAGCTGGCCAACCAGCTTGAAAATGACTCCAATTTCCTGGGAAAAGTTAAGAGTGTCATGTACTATCCGATCTTCATCGTTCTCGCTTTAGTAGCGGTCGCTACTTATATGGTGATGGTTATTATTCCTCAGCTTCGGACAATCTTTGATCAGGCAAATATGGACCTTCCGATCGCAACCAGAATACTGCTCGGTATTTCTGACTTTATGCGGGCAAATATTATTATCACAGTGTTGATATTGGTGATAGCGATTGTTATTGGCAAGATATGGCTTTCCTCTCCTTCTGGGGTAAGGGCGATAAACTTTTTACAAATTACCATCCCTGTTTCAAAGGAGTTGTTCGAGGGTGTCTATATTGGTCGCTTTGCTCGTGTCATGGAGATGCTGATCGGAGCAGGCGTACCTCTGCTTGATTCTTTGCGTACAAGCGCAGCGGTGCTTAAGAATGAGATTTATGAAGATGGGATCATGTCTGTGATCAGTCGGGTAGAGAAGGGCGTGCCTCTGTCGACCGAGATGCTTAAAAATCCGATCTTTCCACAATTTGTTGGGCAGATGGTTGCTGTTGGTGAGGAGACCGGTCAATTAGATAAGGTTTTAGGCAAAATTGCTGATTACTATGACGAAGAGGTTTCCAGCAAGTTAAAGGTTATATCTTCTCTCGTCGAGCCAATTGTTTTGATAGTGATTGGCGTGGGCGTTGCCTTTCTTGTCTTTGCGGTTCTTGTGCCAATCTTCAATTTGGCCCATGCTGTTTAAAATACCCCTTGAGCTGTTGAAAACCCACTTGAGGCAAAGCGCTCAAAGGATTATAATGAGTGAAACATTGTTTAAACTTGTCTTGTTGGGTCGATCAAGACGGAACAAGTTTACTAAAATTATATTTGTAGTTGTTTAGGAGGAGGAATGAACAAAAAGTCTTCAAAAGCTTTTACGCTCATCGAATTACTCGTTGTTATAGCCATTATTGGTATCTTGGCTACCGTCGTTATTGCCAATCTGCAAAGCGGTAGGGCAGGGGCCAGAGCAGCCAATGTGCTCTCGTCAGCCAGATCTGTCACACCGATAGCTGTAACATGTCTTGATGGTGGCGGAACAATAATCCAGCCGACTAGCGGTGGAGCTGGTGCCCAGAATATTTGCACAAATCCAACAGATGCGCCAGGAGCTTGGCCAGACATCTCGGATATTTCCGACTGGCAATACGGCACAGCTGCCGATGACGTTAGAAGGCCAACCGGCATTGACACAGTTGCAGGTGATTTCAAGGCTGGTACTGCATATCAGCCAACTACCTTTTACTTTAACGCATACAGACGGCCAGTTGGTGCTGCTGCCGGTGTTCGCGGTGATTGGTATGTTGAGTGCAAGTCAACAGGTTGCACAAAGACCGGATTCTAATTAATTTGTATTAGTAGGAGGAGGAATGAGAAAGAAAGGCTTTACCCTCATTGAGCTCCTAGTTGTAATCGCCATTATCGGCATACTTGCATCAATGGTGCTTGTATCCCTCAATGGTGCCAGAGCTAGGGCCAGGGATGCTACACGAAAGTCTGATCTCAATACGATCAAGACTGGTCTGAATCTTTTCTACAATGATCAGGATCCGAATGCTTACACCGTTGTCAATCCTGAGCCAGTTGCAGCAACTGCCGCCAGCACGGGCTTGGCAGCAACCTACATCAAGACGTTTCCAACTGATCCTAGTGATACAGACTACATGTATGTGACTGATGCTACCGGTCAAAACTTTGCCGTATGGGCAACACTAGAGAATGCCAACGATCCAGATGTTGATGCTGCGAATTCAAGTTTTGGCATCGCTGCTCCATCTGGTTATAACTACCGGGTTGAGAACGACTAATTGCTTGACGCGAGCTTTCAAATCCCGCCGTTATTCTAACCTCAGAATAGGCGGGAGAATGAATGCTTGATAGGGCAGAAGGGCAGAAATATGTATGAAACCTTTGCTATTTTAATTTTTGTTTTGGGTTTGGTTCTGGGGAGCTTCTTAAATGTACTAATCCTGCGTATTGACAATTTGGGATCTGTTGCCCTGGATCGTTCCCATTGTCCTAACTGTCAGCATGTACTTTCTTGGCGAGACTTGGTGCCTGTATTATCGTTCGTACTACTTCGCGGACGTTGCCGCTATTGCCAAAAATCGATTTCTTGGCAATACCCCTTGGTTGAAATGGGTACAGCGTTAATGCTCACACTCTTCTTTCTGATCTATGGTTTTTCTGCCGGTTTTGTTTTCTACTCGGTTATTTTGTTGCTACTGATCGTTGTTTTCGTTAGTGATATTAAGACTCTGACAGTACCGGAGGAATTTGTTTGGGCTGCTCTTGTGGTTGCCGTATTAGGGTCATGGTATTTTGGCGGATTCGGCCTGAGCCGGATGCTGCTAGGCGGCCTGGTTGGCGGTGGATTGCTTGCACTTCTTGTTGTTGTCTCAAGGGAGCAATGGATGGGGTCGGGGGACGTTAAGATCGGACTCATATTGGGAGTTGCTCTTGGCTATCCACTCGCCGTCATTGGGATTTTTCTATCATTCTTGATTGGTTCCGTGGTTGGGCTGACTTTCATATCTCTCCAGACTAAGACGATGAAAGATGCACTACCATTTGCTCCGTTTTTAATTATCGGCCTTTATGTCACCCTTCTTTTTGGGCAAAGCATATTACTCTGGTATCAAAGGCTTTATCTTCCCTTTTGAGAAAAAGTTTAATACCAATGAACAACAATCATTCCTATTTCAGGTTTCGCGGCTTTACCTTGATAGAGCTTCTCATCACCGTGAGCGTGATGATGATTTTGGCTGCGACGGTTATTCCAAAAGTTAGTACTTTTGGCGACAGGATTACTTTCAATAATAGGGTAGAGGAGATTGAGTCATTGATTAATCAGGAAATTTCTCTGCTAAAGAACCCCGAGCAGGGTGTTTCGTACTATCGACTCGTTATCGAAGACGATCTTAAGACCATGGTGCTCTACAACAACCTTAGTACCGAGCCAAAAGGCAGGATTATTCTTGATGGCAACGAGTCCTTGGCCAGACTTGATGGCAAGGCATATCTTCGTTGTGATATTCCGTTCAAGGATTCCAGCTGTACGTTCCGTGATGGGTCGGGTACGGTTGTAACAGCGGGCGGAAGTCAGTTTGTGCGCTATGATAACGAAGCCTCAGGCAGCAAAACGATTAAAGTATTATTTAGTCCCTTGATAGTAAAATCTGAATGATAACTGCAAAACACAAAAAAGGCTTTGGCTTAATCGAAGTATTGCTGGCTTCTGTCATTACCGCAATGATGTTGGGGGCGCTGATTTCTGTTGGCAGAGTGGCGCTTGCTTCGAATCAGAATGCCCTAGAGAGGACCCAAGCTGCTTATTTGGCGCAACAGGGAATAGAGGTTGTACGTCAGATCCGTGACACTAACTGGATCGATGGCGGTACAACTTCCTGGGATAGCTTAACAGGAAACACTAAGCTCCACACTGTTGACGTTGCGAATTATAAGCTGAGATGGGATTCTGGGCGATATCTACTTGAGCCCGATTTAACTTCCGCTGGCGAGATTATCGACATAGGGGGAAACTCGTTTAGGCGGGAAATTCAGGTTCAAAATGAAAGCCAGATGGGCACGCTCGTTCCAACTGATGGTTCGCTTACGCATTATGCTCGGGGAGACAGCGTCTTGCGCGTCGTCGTAGTTGTGAAGTTTAGAGACGGAACAAAAGAAGTGTCTGTGAGCGAAATACTAACTAACTGGCGTCCAAATTATTAATTATTCGCATGAGTAGAAAATATCTAATTAAAAAAGGTGGCTTTACTCTCATCGAGGTGCTCTTGGCTTCGGCCATTTTTGCCGGTGTCTCGATGGTGACGTTTGCCACGATTTCTCAGGTAGCCGCGTTTCAATACAAGGCGGTTGAGTCCAGGCAGACTGCCCAAGAGGCAAGAGAGATCGCTGATATGATTACTCGGGCTGTCCGGGAAGCAAAGGGCGACACCAAACTTGTTATTGATCCAAGTATCGCCACCTACAGCAGCGGTGTCATGATGTTCTCCTGTGCCTCATCGGTTTGTGTTCGTATTAACTCTGATAGTCCGCGCGAAGGCGGGGCAAATACACTGGTCACTTTTTCAAAAGATAATTACAGGATATTTGTCATAAGTAATGGTGCTATGTACTATTCCAGTGGTAGCAACACTGGAGATATTAATAACGCTGTTGTTGGGACTCAGTTGAATACGACGATAACTGCGATTTTGGCTGATTCATCAAAAATTATCTCCAAGGCAAGCCACTCAGTAGCAGGTGGTTTTAATGGTTATACGCCCAGGGATGAGTCGGCAAACAAACAGCAGCCGTTCATTGATTTTAGCATTATTTCGGAAACCAAAGATTATAATTCCGTTTCTGCTAATCAAAGAGCGCGGTCGACGATTCAATCAACTGTAACCTCCAGGAACTATGACAAGGTTAATTCTTCCTTGTAGATTGAAATTTTTGCAGCAATTGACTATCCTGTGAGAAAGTAAATAGGAAACCAAATCTATGAGTAAGCGAATTTTTTCTGGTATTCAACCAAGCGGAGTTTTGCACTTGGGCAACTACCTTGGTGCTATTAAGCAGTGGGTAGAACTGCAAGATGAAGTCGATGAGGCCATATTTTGTGTTGTTGATCTTCACGCTATCACGGTGCCGCAGGAGCCCCTTGAGCTTAAGAAGAATATATTGGGCGTTGCCGCTATTTACTTGGCGGCTGGCATAGACCCAAATAAGTCTTCAATCTTTGTTCAGTCAACTCGCCCAGAGCATACCGAACTTGCATGGATACTAAATTGTCATACACGCATCGGCGAACTTTCGCGCATGACACAATTTAAGGATAAGTCTCGGGGGAGCGCCGATGAGAATATTGGCGTTGGCCTTTTCGATTATCCAGTTCTTATGGCTGCTGATATTTTGCTCTACCAGACAACCCATGTTCCAGTCGGCGAGGACCAGAAACAGCATGTTGAGCTAACTCGTGATCTTGCCATTAGATTCAATAATCGATATGGACAGACCTTCGCAGTGCCGGAGGCTATCATCAAGAAGGAGAGTGCTCGTATTATGGGTCTTGATGATCCGACCAAAAAGATGAGTAAATCTGCTGCTTCTGCCAACAACTATATTGCTCTGACTGACGAGCCAGATACGATACGCCAAAAGATCAAGCGGGCCGTGACTGATTCAGGTAGCGAAATCGAATCGGTCCAAGGCAGGCCGGCCATTGCTAATCTTCTCAACATCTTCAGTGAGGTTAGCGGAAAATCAGTTAGAGACATTGAACAAGATTTTTCTGGCAAAGGGTATGGCGTTTTCAAGGAGGCCTTAGCAGAGTCTGTTATTGAATTTTTGAGGCCAATACAGATTCGGTACTTTAAATATATCGAGGATTATAGTGGCTTGTCTGAAATACTCGCCAGGGGGTCGGAGCGGGTTGCTCCATTGGCTCAACGAACGCTCGAGGATGTTAAGGGCAGGATAGGGATAGGTGTTTGATGAGCAAGATTTATATAAATACAGATGGTGGATCTCGCGGTAATCCAGGTCCGGCAGCGATAGGCATAGTTTTTTTGGATTCAGATGAGAACGTGATCCATGACCATAAAGAATATATTGGCGAAAAGACGAATAATGAAGCAGAATACGTGGCGCTCATTCGTGCTTTTGAAATACTGACTAAGAGCAAGTGGTTTTTAACTAACAATGGAAACGGCGGCGAAGTTATATGTCGGCTCGACAGTCAACTTGTTGTTGAGCAAGTCTCGGGTAATTACAAAGTTAAGCAGGACCATCTGAAGGAGCTATTTGCGCAAATAGCCGAGCTATCGAAGAATTTCAAACTTAACGTTAAGTTTGTACATGTTCCAAGGGAGCAGAACAAGTTGGCAGATAGGTTGGTGAACGAAGCTTTGGACGAGGTGGCAAAGTCAACAAAATGAGTTTGCGAATAAATATCAAAGTTATCCCAGGGGCAAAGATTGAGCAAATTCAGGCAGGTCTCGAGGGTGATATGAAAGTTTGGGTCAGGGGAAAGCCTGTCGAGGGCGAAGCGAACAAACAGGTTGTCTCGTTGCTCTCCAAGCATTTCAATGTTCCCAAGTGTGCTGTCACGATTGTGTCAGGCTTGAAGTCCAGACAAAAAGTGATTGAAATAGAGGGCTAATTCTTGTATAATTAATCATAAAATGGCCTCTTTTTTTGTTTACCTAATAAATGGGGAATACCATGTTTAAAGAAGTTGACTCAAAAATGAACCTGCCAGAGATAGAAGAGAGAATTCTCGATTTTTGGGATGAAAACAAAACATTCCAAAAATCAATTGAGCAGCGAGAGGATTCTCCTGCCTACAGCTTCTTTGATGGCCCTCCATTTGCCACAGGAACACCTCACTATGGGCACATTGTTGCCAGCACGATGAAGGATGTTGTGCCTCGCTACTGGACAATGCGAGGATACAGAGTTGACCGGAAATGGGGCTGGGATTGCCATGGTTTGCCGATCGAAAATATCGCTGAGAAGGAACTTGGTATTACTCATAAAAAAGAAATCGAAGAGATGGGTGTTGATAAGTTCAACGCTGTTTGTCGATCAAAGGTGTTGGGGTATGTCGGCGAGTGGGAAAAGGCTATCCGACGTCTTGGCCGTTGGGCCGATATGAAAAATTCATACAAGACAATGGATCTACCGTATATGGAATCGGTATGGTGGGTTTTCAAAACTCTTTGGGATAAGGGTCTGATCTATGAGGGCTATCGCTCGATGCACATCTGCCCTCGCTGCGAGACCACATTGTCTCAATCAGAAGTAGCTGAGGGCTACAAGATGGTGAAGGACATATCAGTCATTGCTGAATTTAAATTAGCTGATGATCCAGAAACATCTGTTTTGGCCTGGACAACGACGCCATGGACCCTGATCGGGAACGTGGCCCTGGCGGTCGGGAAAGAGATTAAATACGTTAAAATCGAGAAGAAGGACCAGGGCAGCGGGAGGCCGGTTAAATTTATCTTGGCGCAGAATCGAGTGAAAGACATTTTTGGTGACGATGAATACAAGATTGTTGAGGAATTTAAGGGCTCGGATCTTGTTGGTTTGAGCTATAAGCCACTATTTGATTATTATGCCAAGCAACCAGACTTGAAGAACAAGGAACACGGTTGGCATGTTGTTGATGCTTCTTTTGTCACGACGGAAGAGGGGACAGGTGTTGTTCACATAGCTCCTGCTTTTGGTGAAGATGACATGAAGCTGGGCCAAGAAAAGTGCCTACCGTTTGTTCAGCATGTCGGCATGGATGGTGTCATTAAGCCTGAGGCGGGCGAGTTTGCCGGCATGCACGTCAAGGCAATCGATGATTACCAAAAGACCGATGTTGAGATTATCAAATATCTTGATCGTACAAATCAATTATTTAGTAAAGCAAAATTTGAGCACAGCTATCCGCATTGTTGGCGCTGTGATACGCCTCTCTTAAATTATGCTACCTCGTCATGGTTTGTTGATATTTTGGCTCTCAAAGATGACGCAATCAATTTGGCCAAGGAAATTAATTGGTCCCCCAAGCACATCAAGGAAGGTCGTTTCGGTAAGTGGCTGGAGGGCGCCAGGGATTGGTCAATTTCGCGGCAGCGCTTTTGGGCGTCTGTTATCCCAATCTGGCGCTGTGAAGAGTGTGGCGAGCTAATCGTTCTGGGATCTGTTGCTGAGCTTGAGCAGCTGAGTGGACAGAAGGTGGTAGATCTTCACAAGGATGTTGTTGATAAGATTGCATTCCCTTGTCCTAAATGCAAAAGCAAGGCGTTACGTATTCCCGATGTTTTGGATACCTGGTTCGATTCGGGATCCATGCCATACGCAGAGTTGCACTACCCCTTCGAAAATGAGGAGAAGTTTAACGAGAGATTTCCGGCACATTTCATCGCAGAGGGTCAAGATCAAACTCGAGCCTGGTTCTATTATCTACATGTATTGGCAACGGCGCTCAAGAAAAGCATCGCTTTCAAGCATGTAATTGTTAATGGAATCGTTCTGGCTGAGGATGGCAAAAAGATGTCCAAGCGTTTGCAAAATTACCCGGATCCAGCCGAGATGTTCGACAAGTACGGTGCTGATGTCATACGTTTCTATCTTTTGAGCTCACCAGTGATGCAGGCGGAGAATCTTAATTTTTCCGAATCCGATATGGCTGAATTTTCCCGCGGGATGTTTCGCATGATGTGGAACTCGTATTCTTTCTTTGTTCTATATGCCAATATTGATAAGTGGGAACCAGCCAAAGAACGGAAGAGCCAAAGAACGGAAGAGCCAAATAATGTGTTGGATCAATGGATTTTGTCCGAGCTGCATACCCTCATAAAAAACGTGAACAAGGGAATGGAGGAGTATAATTTGACCGCAACAACGAGGCTGTTTCCGTCATTCATCGATAATCTTTCAAACTGGTATATACGACGATCACGCAAGAGGTTTTGGAAGAGCGAAAGCGATGAAGACAAAGAACAGGCTTATCATACATTGTATGAAATTCTGGTTACCTTGGCAAAATTGATCGCTCCATTCACGCCATTTCTTGCCGAAGAGATTTACAAGAATTTGACGGGCGAAGAATCTGTTCACTTGGCCGATTATCCTAGTGCAGACGAAGGTATGATCAACGAACCTCTTAACCTTAAGATGGCTGAGGCCAGAAAGATTGTTGAGGCGGGTCTCTCGCTTCGGTCAGCCGAGAAGGTCAAGGTTCGTCAGCCATTGGCGCTGTTGAAATATTCTGGTGTCAAACTGGACTCTCAGCTTGAGGAAATAATTGCCGATGAAGTTAATATTAAGGCAGTCAGCTACCTGGAAGGCGGTGAAGCAGGTGCATCTAGTGTTGCCTTGGATTTCACAATCACTCCAGAGCTTAAGGCTGAAGGTGTTGCTCGTGATTTGATCAGAAGCATTCAGGCCTTGCGCAAGAAGGCTGACTTTAAGATCAATGATCGTATTTATATTTCGTATCAAACCGACTCAAAAGGATTAGAACAATCAATCGAGCAGACCAAAGATTTAATCTCAAAAGAAGTTCTAGCCAAATCAATGCACAAACAGAAGGAAGAGGCTGAGCTTGATGAGGAGTATGATCTGCCTGAGGGAAAAATTTGGGTCGGGATCAGGAGAGACCATGGGAACGAAGATTAAGACATTCGATATAGTCCTCTTCTTGGTGCCGCTCTTGTTTGTCTTTACGAGCATAGCTGTTATTTACAGTCTAGTTTTCAATACTAATCAATCAGAGCTCGCATCAAGACAAGGGTTGTCGGCGGTGATTGGCCTTCTGGCTATGATGGTTGCGGCATTCTCGGATTACCGCTTATTTCGAGGCACAAGTTGGATTTTCTACATAATTAGTATCATTCTACTGGTTTTGGTTGATTTGTTTGGGAAAGAGGCGGGCGGGGCTAGAAACTGGCTGATAATTGGACCTATGCAGCTTCAGCCCTCAGAAGTAAGCAAAGCAGCCATCATACTGACTCTTTCATCTTTTTTTTCTGGCAAAATTGGCAATATTCGTTGGCGCGATCTGCTTGTGTCGTTGTTGATTATTTTGCCCTCACTTGCCTTAATATTGAGAGAGCCTGACCTTGGTACGGTTTCGGTAATAATTTTCATCTATTTTACTCTTGTTTTTTTGTCTCGCCCAACAAGGACCCAAAACATTACTATATTGGCGCTCATCGTTGGTAGTATCGCAGTGTTATTTGTCTCGGCTTTTGCTGTTCCCCCCTTCCAAAACATACTGAAGGACTACCAGAGAAATAGAATTATGACTTTCGTTTCTCCAACGACCGACCCATACGGTCATGGCTATAATGTCCGCCAGGCCCAGATTACTATTGGCTCCGGGGGTATATTCGGCAAAGGTCTCGGGCATGGAACACAGAGCCAGCTCAGATTTTTGCCCGAGCCCCACACAGATTTTATTTTTGCCGGGATCGCAGAATCATTTGGTTTCATGGGCTCTGCCGTTTTTTTGCTTTTGTATACGTATCTGATTTGGAAACTAATAAGTATTGCCTCTCTTGCACAAGATAATTTTGGCATGTTGGTTTGTTTTGGAGTTGCGGCGATGCTCATGTTCCAGGCGTTTGTTAACGTTGGTATGAATGCTGGGCTTGTTCCGGTGACCGGAATACCGCTTCCGTTCTTGAGCTACGGTGGATCGTCTCTGATAGTCTCTCTTGCGTTACTTGGTCTCACTCAGAGCATTTTCATAAGACACAAGAAAATCTCTTTTTAACTGAAAGGCCAAGTCGTTGACTGCTTCCTTGGCGTGCGGTTGATGTGATAATATCTTTAATTTAGGCTTGCTTTCATCTTTAATATTGTAAAGCCACTTGACAATTTCTCTATCTTTGATAGAATTAGATCAAGTTAGACCCCCGGTCTTTTTTAGTTTGGAGAACATATGTTTGCAGTAATTTCCCACAAGGGCAATCAGTACAAGTTGGAGCCAGGCAAAGAATACTTAATCGACCTGGTTGATGGAGAAGACGGCAAGAAAACACTTGATTTTGCTGACGTTTTGCTTGTCTCCGATGACAAGGATATCTTAATTGGTACCCCAACAGTTCCTGGCGCCTCAGTCAAGACCGAGATCCTCTCCGAGGTTCATGGTGACAAAGTCCGTGTTTTCAAATTCGCGGCTAAAAAGCGCTACAAACGTGACCTAGGTCATCGCCAAAACTACACTAAAATAAAAGTTTTGGAAATTAAAACAAATGAAAAGTAATTTTCTGATAAATTATGTTGCTGATTCATGGTCTGAGCTCAAGAAGGTCAAGTGGCCCTCGCGGCAGGAAGTGATTTATCACACAATTATCGTTGTTGCTTCGATTGTTGCTGCGACCGCGATCACTGCGCTGGTCGATTACGGTCTGTCTAGCTTGATCCAGTACATTGTTGAGAAGAGCAAAACTGTATCGTAATCACATTACTTAATATCTTGTAATAAGCAAAGCTTTTTACGCCCTGTATCATGATCATATTACTTAATATCTTGTAATAAGGTGGGACAATGCCATCAAGAAAAGAAAAGGCCGAAGAAGAAAAAATTGAGAGCCAAGAGCAAGAAGGTGCCTCCCCAAGAGTTATTTCTAGTAAAAAGTTCTTGACTCTGAAGCAATCTGGTGAACGTAACTGGTATGTTATCCATACGTATGCTGGATACGAAGACCAGGTAGCACAATCTCTGCGCCAGAGAATTGAGTCCATGTCGATGCATGACAAAATTTTTGATGTGATTGTTCCCAAGGAAAAGCAGATCGAAATAAAGAACGGCAAGCGTCGCGTTGTTGAAAAAAGAATATTCCCCGGCTATGTTCTTGTTGACATGGTGGTAACTGATGACTCTTGGTACGTGGTTAGAAACACTCCCAATGTTACTGGTTTTATTGGGTTTGGAGTGCGGCCTACCCCAATGTCCAAGGAAGAGATTGACCGCCTTAAAAAACGAATGGGGGTAGAAGAGCCCAAATTTAAGATTGACTTCCGTGAGGGTGATTTGATCAAGATTACTGATGGGGCGCTCAAGGGTTTTGAGGGTAAGGTTGAGGAAATTGATCAAAGCAGGGGCAAAATTAAGGTTCTGGTCAGCATGTTTGGCCGAGAAACCCCGGTTTCATTAGATTTTTTGCAAGCTAAAAAGATATAATCAATACAGGTAGGAATTACGATGGCAAAAGCAATCAAAACAATTATTAAACTTCAAATTTCAGCTGGCAAGGCTACTCCCGCGCCCCCTGTTGGACCTGCGCTTGGTCAGCATGGCCTGAATATTATGGAGTTTTGTCAATCCTTCAACGAGCAAACTCGGGAGAAGGGCGACACAATCATACCAGTAGAAATTACTGTTTATGAGGACAGAACATACACTTTCATTCTTAAAACGCCGCCTGCCGCCATCCTTATTAAGAAAGCGCTCGGGACAGCCAAGGGATCCGACAACTCAAAGAAAAAGAAAGTGGGCAAGCTTACTGTCGCGCAACTTGAAGAAATTGCCACGGCGAAAATGCCTGACCTAAACGCTGCAGATCTCGAAGCAGCAAAAAGAGTTATCGCTGGTACTGCTAGAAGCATGGGTGTTGAGGTTGAAGGTAAGTAGGTAGGCTGATCACTTCATTTCGGCTTGTCAGATACACTCTAGTGATGTGACAACGCAAGAAAATCATTACAAAGCATGATACTTAGTTCGAACAAAAAATCCCTAAAAAGGGATTTTTTGTTTCCTGGATATGGTAGCTCTATTGGCAGAGATGCTTAATTGTTGTATAGTAATATGATGACCCAAATTCAGCTTAAAGTTGGAGAGAAGTATGAATTCAGTGATTTGATCCCCAAATTGCTCGATTTTGGCTATGAGAGAGTTAATGAAGTCGAAGTTCCTGGCCAGTTTGCGATAAGTGGCGGGATTCTATCTCTTTTTTCGATTAATCTGTTGTCTCCGCACAGAGTTGATTTTTTTGGCTCAGAAATTGAAAAAATTTATTCATATAATCTGGTTGATGGTCGGAAAAGTGACGAGCTAACGACACTTATCATTGGATCAAATCAGATAAATTTATCTGATGGCAGCCGACTCAGACCGGGGGATTATGTAGTTCACGAAGATTATGGTATTGGCCTTTTCCATAACCTGGGCATTAAGAAGGTTGACGGAGAAGAGCGATCGTATATTTACTTGGAATATCTCAATGGCGACATACTCTATGTTCCAGAAAATCTTATTGGTCGCTTGTCGCCATACATAGGGGTTGGTCGGAGAAAGCCAAGGCTTAGTAAGCTTGGCAGTAAAACTTGGGAAAAAACGTATAAAAAGACGTATGAGAATGTATTACTCTTAGCTCGGGAGTTGCTCCAAGTCTACGCAAAGAGGGAGATAAGTGCGCGCAGTCCTTGGCAAATTGATGAGCGTTGGGATAAGCTCGTGACTGAAACTTTTCCGTACGAAGACACGGTCGATCAGGCAGTTGCTATACGGAATGTTTTTGATGACCTGACAAAAAATATTCCGATGGAGCGCCTGATCTGCGGTGATGTCGGGTTTGGCAAGACTGAGGTTGCAATCAGAGCCGCTGCACAGGCAGTGGCAAACGGTTATCAGGTTGCGATGCTTGTTCCGACTACAATTTTAGTTGAACAACATTTTATAAATTTTAAAAATAGGTTTCAGAATCTGCCTGTTACTATTGAGCGCCTGAGCAGGTTTATTGAGAGCAGCGGCCAGAAGGATGTTGCGGATGGTACAAAGCGAGGAAGTGTGGATATTCTAATCGGCACCCATCGTTTGCTTGGGAATGATATTGAATATAAAAATCTTGGCCTCTTGATCATAGACGAGGAACAAAAGTTCGGCGTTAGGCACAAGGAAAAGCTAAAGAAAATAAAGGCCGAAGTCAACGTGCTTAGCCTCTCTGCTACGCCGATTCCACGTACCCTTTTCATGTCTCTGTCGGGCATAAGAGACATTTCTCAGATTTCTACTCCACCCAGTGGCAGGAAATCGGTTGATACCAGGATAGAGGCAGACAAGATCGACCTGGTCAAAGAATATGTTGTTCGAGAGGTCGAAAGAGGCGGCCAGGCATATTATTTACACAATGAGGTTTCAACCATTGAAGGGGCAAAGTCGAAGCTCGAGCGCCTCATGCCGGAAATTAGATTTGCAGTGGCACACGGTCAGATGGATGAGAATAGATTGGCTTCGACAATGAGGAATTTCGCGGATGGCAAAACCGACGTCTTAGTGTGCTCAACTATAGTCGAGAACGGCTTGGATCTACCGAACGTCAACACTTTAATCGTTGAAGACGCTGACCATTTTGGCCTGTCACAGCTCTATCAGATTCGTGGCAGGATCGGTCGGAGCCCACGGCAGTCATATGCTCTTTTCACATACTCCGGAAAGAAACTTTCCTCGAATGCCTACAAGCGGCTGAAGGCGCTGGCTGACAACGCAGAGCTTGGGTCAGGTTTTAATATTGCTATATCGGATCTTGAGATACGCGGCGGAGGAAACATATTGGGCAAGGAACAGCATGGTAATATGGAGGCGGTTGGATTAATACTCTATTCAAAGCTGCTAAAGTCTGCAGTTGATAGATTGCGAGGTGGTGCAATGTTGACCGGCACTGATATAATTGCCCAATAGAGTTCTCAAGTATATAATTTGTGTAAATGACTGACAAGTTGCCCTATATCCTTGCGCTCAATGCTCACCCAAAAATTGGAGGTCAAACCATCAAGAAGGTCTTGGCAGTATTTTCCGATCCAAAACACCTATGGAGTGCCATCGAAGGTGAGATTAGGAGCAGCCTAGAGCCAAGAGTTGCTGAACTGGTTTTGAGTGCCCGGAAGACATATAGTCCAGAAGGGGAGCAAGAGAAGATTAAGCGACTCGACTTGGGTTGTGTTACCATTGACGACAAGCAATACCCGTCCTTGCTCGCTGAGATTCCTGACGCTCCCGCTATTCTTTATATAAAGGGGGATGCCAGCGCCATTAAGAAACCGGGGATCGCTATTGTTGGCAGTAGAAAATTTACGAGCTATGGCAAATGGGTCGCCAAAAAGTTCTCAACTGAATGCGCTGACAATGGGATTGTAGTTGTGTCCGGATTGGCACTGGGGATTGACGGAGAAGCTCACCGAGCTGTTTTGGACGCGGGTGGAGTAACCATAGGAGTACTTGCGTGCGGCCTGGACAGGATTTACCCTTCGTCCCATATCGAATTAGCTAGAGAGATAATCGAGCGTGGTGGGGCCATCGTGTCGGAGTACTCTCCGGGAACGGAGGCGTTCAAGCAAAATTTTCCGGCCCGCAATAGAATAATTGCTGGCTTGACTTTGGGTACACTCGTTGTCGAAGCAGGAGAAGGATCGGGATCATTGATTACTGCTGGGTGTGCTCTGGATTATAACAGAGAGGTCTTTGCTGTTCCTGGGGGCATAGATTCTCATTCTTCGGTCGGCACAAACGTATTGATTCAGAAGGGTGCGAAACTTGTTATGACAATTTATGATATTCTAGACGAACTGCCTATTAAGTTGAAACGAACAGAAGAAAAGGCGAGGGAAACAATACCGCAAAGCGAAGACGAGCAGAAAATAATGAGTGTTCTGGAAGGCGGCGAAATGCTGGTTGACACGATCATTAAAGAGTCTCAGCTAAACGTTATTTCAGTCAATTGTGCTTTGACAATGATGGAGATGAAGGGTATGATACAAAATATTGGCGGCGGAAGATATCGCAAAATTGCCTAGACGATTTTGCAAAAATACAAATATCTAATTTCTAGCTCCTAAACAAATTCTAAACTCAAATTAGAAATTTTAAATTTGGGTCGCCGCGGTTTTGGCAATTTGACTTTGTTTCAGATTTAGATATTAGAATTTAGGATTTTTCGCATGAACTTAGTCATTGTCGAGTCTCCGGCAAAAGCAAAAACTATTGAGAAGTATTTAGGCAAGGACTTTCGTGTGCTGGCCTCTTTTGGTCATGTCCGTGATTTGCCAGAAAAGGAACTTGGCGTTGACGTTGACAAAGATTTTGACCCAAAATACGTTATACCAAATAAAGCAAAAAAAGCTATTTCCGAACTTAAAAAATATTCAGGCGATGCTAATATAATATATCTGGCAACAGACTTGGATCGCGAAGGGGAGGCGATTTCTTGGCACTTGCTTTATGCGCTAAAAATAAAGGAAACTGACCCCAAGGTAAAGAGGATAGTTTTTAATGAAATTACTGAGTCGGCTATCAAAAATGCAGTTGCAAAGCCACGTAGCATTGATAGGAATTTAGTTGATGCTCAACAAGCACGGCGTGTTCTTGACCGGTTAGTCGGATATAAATTATCTCCACTTCTCTGGAAAAAGGTTAAAACCGGTCTCTCGGCTGGTCGCGTCCAATCTGTTGCGGTTCGTTTAGTTGTCGAGAGAGAGCGAGAGATCAAAAATTTCAATCCAGAAGAGTACTGGGTGATTGCAGTTGATCTTTCTAAGCTTGACAAGGAGCAACCGTTCCGTGCCTTTCTCGTCGAACGTGATGGTAAGGATGTTAAGAAGATGGACGTTAAGGACCAGAAGATTGCTGCCGAGATCAAAGAAAATCTTCAAGGAGCGAAGTACTCTGTGTTGTCTGTTAACAAGAAAGAGTCTTTGCGCCGCCCACCTGCTCCGTTCATTACTTCAACACTACAAATGGAAGCTTCCCGCAAGCTTGGCTTTTCTGCCAAGCAAACTATGATGCTAGCTCAAAAGTTATATGAAGCCGGTCATATTACGTATATGAGAACGGATTCATTTAACCTTTCTACGGACGCAGTTGCGGAAATTAGAAAAACAATCAAGGAAAGCTATGGCGATGCCTATCTGCCCAGTCAGGCGCAAAAATATACGACCAAGGCAAAGCATGCTCAGGAGGCCCATGAAGCCATCAGACCGACTCATTTCACCCAGATAAAGGTGTCGGCGGAGGCCAGAGAGCAGCGGCTCTATGACTTGATCTGGAAGCGCACCGTGGCTACCCAGATGAAAGAAGCTGTAGTTGAGGTGATTGAGGCCAGAATCGTGGCAGACGGCAAAGAAAGATTTGTGTTTGTGGCTAAAGGTGAGCGATTTACCTTTGATGGATTCGTCAGACTCTATACTGAGGGCAGGGATGATGATGTTGCTTCCGATGAAAATAAAACTTTGCCCGGTTTGGATAAGGGCGAGATGCTCAGGTTTATCGATCTTATCTCCCAGCAGAAATTCACCGAACCACCAAAGAGGTATTCCGAGGCAATGCTGGTGAAGAAGCTAGAGGGCCTTGGTATTGGTCGACCATCAACGTATGCTCCAACATTGTCGACCATTCAGGATCGAGGATATGTTGAACTCGAGGAGAAGCGGTTTAAACCGACAGAGATTGCAGGGATTGTTAATGATCTATTGGTCGCTCACTTTGAAAACATCGTTGATTATCGATTTACGGCCAAGATGGAGGAGGAGTTTGATGAGATTGCTGAGGGCGAGCGTCAGTGGGTTCCGGTAATTCGTGAATTTTATGAACCGTTTGCGAAACGATTGACCGAGAAAAATAAAGAAATTGATAAAAAAGACATCATAAAGGAGGAGGCCACTGATGAGAAGTGTCCTGAGTGCGGCAACCATAACTTGGTTATACGTTTAGGGCGTTACGGAAAATTCTTGGCATGTCCCGGTTATCCTAAATGTAAATATTCTCGTCCAATTGAATCAAAGACTGACGAGAAGAACGACTTAGTGATTAGCGGGGGAGAGACACAGAGGCTTGCAGATGCCGAAAACGAGAAGTGCGACAAATGCGGCGGAAAAATGACTCTTAAGGAAGGTCGCTTCGGTAAGTTCTTGGCTTGCGAAAATTATCCTACGTGCAAAAATACTAAGACCATTGCCAAAACTTCCGGTATGAAGTGTCCGGATTGCGAGGAGGGTGAGGTCATCGAAAGAAGAACTAAGCGCGGGAAAATGTTTTGGGGCTGTTCTCGATATCCTGAGTGCAAGTATGCGAGCTGGACAAATCCAAATGCCAAGGCGAAAGATGAGAGTTAGGCAGGCGAAAGGAATCGCAAGTTAATGTCTGCAGTTAATTCTCAATAGTACCTCAAAACTTTTTTGTGTCTTTGCCATTTCGTTAGAGATGGGGTTTGCCTTAAGTCTTACGCCCGCCTGCATCGCTTGGAGCGAAGCGACTGCGGGCAGGCCTTATCACTTGCCACTTTCGCCTTACGCCTTCTTAATAATAATCATATGCTTCCAAAATCAGTTCAAAACTTAATCGATGAATTTTCAAAATTGCCAGGAGTTGGGCCTAAGACAGCTGCTCGACTTGTTTTCTATTTGCTCTCTAAATCAAGCAGCGATATTGAGAGTTTGGGTAAAGCTGTTTTGGATCTAAAGAATAATCTCCACTTTTGTGTGCAGTGTTATAATATCGCAGAAGATGATTTGTGTCTTGTCTGTCGCGATAGCAGCAGAAACAGTAGGTGTGTTGCTGTAGTTGAGGAGCCTCTTGACGTCATAGCTTTGGAAAAAACAGGTGGATTCGGCGGACTATATCATGTTCTCGGTGGAGCAATCTCCCCGATAGAAGGTATCGGCCCTGAAAATCTGCGGGTGCAGCAGCTTATTGATCGATTGGCCAAAGATGGCACTGATGAGGTAATTCTAGCTACTGACCCAGATTTCGAGGGAGAGGCGACGGCCGCTTACGTCAAAGACAGGATCAAGGAATTAAATCTTCCCATAAGCGTGACCCGTATTGCGAGGGGATTGCCAGTCGGAAGCAATATTGAATACGCCGACGAGGTGACAATCAAAAGATCTCTTGAGGGTCGCAGAGAATATTAGTCTCGAGGTTCCTGCTGCTGTGCATTAACGATAAAGCGAAAGGTATCGGGGTTTAGTTTTTCGTAAAAGCATTCTGTGCAAAGGGAGCAGATTTTCTTTGGCTTCGGTAGCAAATTTGAATTCTGGTCCGGTCCTCTGGTGTTAGTCAAATTTTCCAGTATTCATTGTCCAGTAAATTCTAATTGATCTAAGCTATTGCAGTAGTCGAATTTGTGAAAGAAAATTCAGCTAATTGTGGAAAAGTATCTTGACAGACCATTGCTACATCGCTAAAATCCAAACAGTCGTACAGTAGGAAATGGGCTACTGGGCATTCAGAATCTATCTTGTGGCGTGATGCCAAAAACAAAAAGCAATTCGTAAAAAAGGAGTTTCATGGCGGACGAAGCGCAATACTGGTGTGATAACTGTGGTTTTTATGTACCCTCCGACCCTTGTCCGATGTGCGGTAGTCGAACCATCGATTGGAGCGATGTGAGTGAGTTTGAGGAATCTTTCAGTGAGAACGAAGAAGAGGACACCCAAACCGAGAAGGGCAAATATGACAAGAACTCAATAAAGCGCGCGCTTAAAAAACAGCGTATTGATGATGACCTAGACGCTGATGATATCGATCTCGTTGATGCGATTAGTGGTGATGGCTGGGAAGATGAGGAAAGTTTAGCTCAGGCGGTATGATGTACTACAAAAAAATCTGGCCTCAGCCAGATTTTTTTGTTTCCAAGACTTCAAATAGAGTTTCCTATCTGCTAAGGTATAACAAGATATAAGGTAATGTGGCTTGATACAGTGCCCACAGGGAGTTTTCAGCTCCCATTGGGACCCTTCGGGTCGTTAGAGGAGTGAAGTGACTACAGCTATGAAATTGTATAATACCCTAACTCGAAACAAAGAAGAATTTATCCCACTCAAGGATAAAGAGGTGCGGATGTACGCATGTGGATTGACAGTGTACAATTTTGCACATATCGGTAACCTTAGGGCATACCTCTTTGAGGATGTTTTACGCCGAGTCCTTGAGTTCCATGGTTACAAGGTCATACATGGTATGAATGTGACAGATGTTGGTCATTTGGTCTCTGATGCTGATGAAGGTGAAGATAAGATGGAAGTTGGCGCGCAGCGCGAAGGGAGACATCCGCTGGAAATTGCTCGAGAGTATGAGACAAAATTTTTCGACGACCTAAAGGACCTAAGGGTCGAACTTCCCGATAAAGTTGTACGCGCCACCGAATCCATCTCTGAGCAGATCAGCATAATCAATATTCTGGAAGAGAAGGGCTTTACCTACAAAGACGAGTCAGCAATATACTTTGATACTTCCAAATTGCCTGATTATGGTAAACTCTCGGGTCAGAAACTAGAAGACAAGATGACCGGCGCTAGAGAAGAGGTGGTAGTTGACCAGCGCAAGAGAAATCCGCAAGACTTTGTCCTATGGTTTTTCTTAACGGGTCGCTATAAAAACCATGTCTTGCATTGGCCATCACCGTGGGGTGAGGGTTTCCCAGGTTGGCATATCGAATGTTCAGCGATTTCAAGATCAATTCTGGGCCAGCCTTTTGATATCCACACCGGTGGAGTCGATCATATCGGCACACATCACACGAACGAGATTGCCCAATCTGAGGCCGCTTTTGGCGAGCCATTGGCAAGGTATTGGGTTCACGGTGAGCATCTTCTAGTCGATGGCCAGAAAATGTCGAAGAGTCTGGGCAACGTCTATGCATTAGAGGACCTAAAAAAACGAGGATATTCTCCGCTCGATTTTCGTTATCTTGTGCTAGGTGCGCACTATCGTTCGAGGCTGAACTTCACCTGGGAGGCACTAGAGAGTGCAAAAAATAGTTTTTCCCGTGCCAAAAGGATTCTTGAGAGCAGTGAGGGTGGGGGAGCTGTCGCTCAGAGGTACTTGGATAGTTTTGGGATTGCGATTTCAGATGATCTTGATACCCCTAAGGCTCTGGCAATATTTTGGGAGCTTCTGCGTGATGAGAACCTGCCTCTTGCCGACAAGCTTGCTACAGCGTTGGAGATGGATAGGGTTTTTGGGCTGGGTCTTGGCGAGATTAAGGCACAGCAGGTGCCGGCTGAAATCAGCGATTTAGTGGAAAAACGTGAAGAGGCCCGCCGTAATAAAAATTATGAGCTTTCGGACAAGCTGAGAGACGAGATCGAGAACAAGGGTTGGCGAGTCGAAGACAAGCAAGAGGGTTACAAAATTGTAAAAATTTAAAAAAAAGCCCTGGCGCGACTGTTGCGCCAGGGAGGGTGGCTGCCCAATGCCCACACAATGGGCAGATATGTTATCCGGGCCCATCCCGTTTACCCGACGGGATTCCCGGCTCGGGAGGAGGAAGGAGGATGGACAAAAGATGCATTCTCATCCCCGGCGAATATTGTAACCCCTTTAATTTCTTTTAGCAAGGGCTTTTGACCAAAATGTGTTTGTCTTGTACTATTATGAGGATCAATTTACACAAGGAGCTACCATGCTTACAACTCTTATAAAGCTTGGCCTATCAGAGAAAGAGGCCAAGGTATATTTGGCGGCGCTCGAGCTTGCCCAAGATACTGTTCAAAACATCGCCAAAAAAGCCGACGTCAACCGTCCCACGGCCTATGTAATTTTAGACAAACTGATGAAGCTTGGCCTAGTCAGCACGGTTGAGCAGGGCAAAAAAACATTATTTATCGCGGAAGACCCAAAAGAGCTAGAAAATCTTCTAAAGAAGCAGCAGTCAGAGATCGATGAGAGGAAGAATGAACTCAAAGAGATCATGAACCAACTAATGGCTCTGAATAATGCCCAGAGCGGCAAGCCAGTCGTGCGTTATTTCGAGGGTGCTGATGGATTAATGGCCATGGATCGATATGGTCGAAATTTACTTAAGAAAAACTCAGAGATCTTGAGTATCGCCCCGATTGATGTCATGGAGAAGTATTTTAAGGACAGAAGACAGCAGTCGCTTGGTGAGCGTATCAAGCTGGGTATTCGATCCAGGGCAATCTACACCCATGAGGATGGCGAGATCCCTTCCTTCAAAAACGAGGCAGAACTGCGAGATGGCGTCTTCATCTCGCGAGACAAGTTTCCGCTTAATATGACGATGACAGTTTATCCTGATTGGGGAATAAAGCTGTACTATTTTCATCCTGAGAAGCCTCATGGGGTGGTCATCGAGAGCAAGGAGTTTGCACAGAATATGAAGTTAATATTTGAGCTTGCTTGGCAAGGTGCTCACAAGTAGTACTGGTAATTTTTGAACTTGTGTTGATCGTACCTGATGGTTTATCATTCCAGCACTGCCTGCCAGCATCCGCAGGCATCGGAAATCTGGCTTTTAGCGTTCTGGGTTCCAGCTTTCGCTGGGATGACAGACGGTTTGGTGATATCGCGCAATGTGATGTCTATAGTAATAAAATGGGCGCCCCGCTAGTCGGGGCGCCTTTGTGGTCGCTATCTGCCCATATGATGTAGCAGATCCTTTCGAGAGTGACCCGTCCTCGGGCGCACTCAGGCTATCGCTGTGTGCCTAGCCGCTGGCTGATTTGCCGACGGCCAAGCCAACGAGCGAAAATGACACGATCGTCTTCCATCCGGCGGCAATTGGCCGCCTCTCTTTTTCAGACATCCATTTCTTTCTTCCTCAGGCAGGATGGCGAAGCTATTGCTTCCACGGGCGCCCATAAGGCGCCCGGCAAGCGCAGGATACTCATGTATCCATAGCTCCACCTCCCTCCGGAGACCGAACGGTGATACCACCAGACGATTCCCGGAGGTTTGCCCCGGGAAGCTAGACAGTCGTCTCGCCCCCAGTGTTGGGGCACTTCCCGGTTTGAGTCCTCCCTTCTGCAGGATTACGCTCACAATGTTAGCACAGAATAATAATATTGTCAATACTTACTGCCATCACCGAACAAAATAGTAAGAAATTAGTCTTGAATAAAGCTAAACAGGTGATGACAATCTGTCCGCTATATATAACACTTTCATAGCATTCACTAAATAAATTGGTGGTAATTTTGTAGTCCCTGACTTGACAAATGTAATAACTGTTATATAAATATGTCAACTAGCATTGACAAAATAAAAACAATATGGTAGCATTGTGTCCTGGTGAATGAGAAACTTATAAATAAATCAGCCATGTGAGGCTTAATTTAAGCCAATAGGTTGCAAACATAAGATTTTTCATTAACCACAGTATAAGTCAAGTCAGTTTGACAAAGAACCAATTGTCATTCTGAGCGATGTAGCTTTGAAGCGAAGAATCTAGGTCGCCGCGGCGACCGCATGTGAACCGATGCATCGGCTCTAGATCCATCTCACTCCGCTAAAGCTACGAGGGACACGGTCGCTTCGCTCAGGATGATGGGAAAGAGAAATAAACAATATTTGCAGTGAGCTGGAAGCAGAGTTGTGGCACTCCCCCCGACGGCAGGAAATATAATTACCACCTTAGCCGCATATCGGGGTACGGTCTGCTACAACTCCCTTCCACTTCACCGCAATGAAGACTTCAGTCAAGCACGGCTGTGGCCGGTTGACCGAAGAGGTGTTGGGCCCGCTGGTCGGGCAGTGGCAGGAGTGTGCCCAGGGTGGCCCCCGCTTCGCTCCCCTTGAGGGGGCGTATAGGGGAATCCCTACTCATTAAAAGGCCTAAGTGCGCCTGGCAGGAGAATGAGGTCTCGTCGGGCCCGAACCCTGATGATGACATAATCCCTGCGCCCAACACCTATATCCCTACCTGTCCCGATCTCGCCTTTGGCGGATCGGGATCAACCTCGAGCTATCAAATAGTTGATGGCTGGAAAGTTGAAACTGCTGATTGGCTAGCCAAATCAATTGGAAGAAAGATGAGACTTCTGGTTGAGGCGGTTTGTCAAACCGGTACGGCCGCAAGGCAAAGGCCGGCATTAGGCACCAAAAAGGGAAGGGGGTGAACAATGATGCCTGAACACGGGTTTCGTGTGTGGGTAGGCGGATGGCGGAATTCGCGCCAAGTCTCTTTTGACAGAGACAAGGTGGCGATAGAAGTCGCCCGCATTAGCTGCTCGCATTGCACCACCTGCTCGGGGCGAATCCACTACGTGGAAAACGCACTGCGCGGGGAGGGCGAGCGGAGCTACGTCGGGGGAGGCGTGATCGTATCACTGCCGTATCCCGAGAGTCTGGCGAAGACTCCGGCTGTGGCCGCTGCTTTCTTGAGCGGCAAGCTGGGGCTCTCCGTCAGCCCAGCGTAGCTTGAAGCTTCGATGATCGAGAACGATCCGGCTAGTATCAGGCCGTCTTATAAGAAGTTATAGCCCAAGGGCTGCAAAACTTATAAGAAAAGCGCGGTAAAGGAAAGCGCAGATATGATCCCCGCTGTCACCTTCGTGGCGCCTGTTTCCTGGAGGACCCAGGGCGAACCACACTCATCCAAATCGAGGTGACACAATTTCCCCTCTGATATCCCCCCTGAACCGTATTGGGTTCAGGGTTGCCTCAGAGCGGAAGCTCAATAAAAATGGTTGTCGAGGCAGTATCCGAACGGCACAGGCCGGGGTGAATCACCTACTGGATCGACAACAAGAAGGGGTCGTCAAAAAAAGCAAGCCGGGATATGTACCGGACATCGCAACATTTTGATGATACTTGCCGCCCCCAGTGTGGTGCGGCGAGCCGGCAGAGAAAGACGGATAGTTATCTGCCGTCCCGAAATTGGGGGTCCCAGATGGGCACAGGGGCGGATAAAGGCCCGCCATAAGAGCCAAGTCTCAGGTGCACCTGAGGTGTAACTCAGCCCACTCGTAACTGGTGTGGTGGAGGTGACGAGGGTCGCCACGGCGACTATATTCTCCACACCCCCACTCTTTCTTCGGAAAGATCCGGCCTTGATCCACTAGAGATCGGGCCATCCTCCGAGGAAGGAATCGGCGACTGGGCATCGGGATACCTGCCGCGACCTGAAATCGCGATCCCGTCATTCGCCCAGTCATGAAAAAGGCGACGAGAATGTGCTGGTGGTCAAATGATGGCCTAGTGCTAGCACCTTCGAGTTGTTTGCCGCCTCCAGTTGGTCTACCTCGGGAGCCGAAAGGCGCGACCGCCTTGAACGGTCACGAGACCCACTGGTGCGGTGAAAAGCGTGGATGAATTACAGGATTAAGGCCACGCTTCCTGAAATTGCCAGGCTATGATTGTTGAACACCCGGTGGCATGAGGTTGATAGACTCATGTTACAACTCAACTAGCCGGCGCAAAGGGTGAGATTAGTGGCGGCACACGGTGCTGTTTACTGGTCTCGATGAATTTATCGCCCCGGAACTTATTCTTCCCTGGGGAAGGATCAGACCGGTGCGGTGAAACGGCCGAGGAAAACTGGGCGATTACTCGGCTTCCCGAAATCTGTTTGGGAGGGAACATAGCCAACCACAGCAGATAGTGGTACCGCTAGAGCTCACTCAATAGGCCGGGGCCATCTAGGGCCTGGCCGGGGAGGCTGCCCTGCGTGAAGAGAGCGGGGAACGTCTGGATAAGACGGTTCTTATCTTCACCACCTCAGATCCTTTCTGATATCCCCCTGAACCACGTCGGGTTCAGGGTTGACTCAGAGCGGAATGCTCATCGGGAAAACTCAACTATCTGGTACCCACCTTAGGTAGCATTGTTGCCAGTGGTTGAGCAGTAAGGGTAGGTTAAGCAGAAAGAGGAGCCTTAACTTGCGTCGTCGATCCTAATCGAGGAGCTCGGCGCAGGTGGCATGGACCCGCTCAGCCTATTTTGCCGCCAGTGTCAGCTTGGCTGATTGCGGCAAGACGGTGGAGGAAAAGTGGGTAACTACTCCGCTGCCCGAAAAGACCGGCAACACGAGATAACGTCGTGTTGTGCGATGACCGCATGTCGTCGTAGGGGCTGGGCACACCAGTGTGTCCGGCAGGCATCAACCGCCGTTGCTATAAACGGCTACTCGTTGCCTTGGTGGAGAGAACGAGGGTGTGGGTTTTTGGCTATCAAGTCGAGCATCCATACTATTATCTCCACCGCCCCCGGTTTCTGCTCTCAGATAGATCCTGCCCGATCTTGTGATCGGGCTATCCTCTGAGGGTTGAAAACATCATCACTTTTGTAGCGTACGCGACAAAAGGGTGTGTGTTTTTGGTAAATGATTTTGTTGTAATGGGTTGCCATTTCAGTCTATTGGCACAAGGGCTCAAGGAGCTCTTTGCGAGGAGACTGTAGTGTGTTCACAGAAAGGAAGGGTTTCATGAAGGCACTGGCACTGATCGCTATCTTCGGCATTCTCGCTTTCGCCGGCTGTGCCCAGACCAAGGGCGGCGAGATCACCCGAGAGGAGTACGTGCCTCAGGCCAACGGCGACATCCTCGTCGAGGTCTGGGTCAAGGCTCCGGCGGGCTCCGCTGCCTGCAAGCTCAGAGGGGACACCGAGCAGGATGTCGTCTGTCTCGAGTACGACGAGGGCAGGATCGCTCTGCCTGGTCGGATCGAGTACGACGGCACCGTCGATCCCAACGGACCGGTCGAGGCGGGCCAGTGGCTGGACATCGCCGTCTACCATCTGGTCAATGACGAAGGGAGGGAGGTTGATTATTACAAGCGCCGGTTTGCTCGCGCCAAGTGAGCAGCAAAACGGCAAGCGCAGCTCCTCGTATCTCTGCTCGGGTGTGGGTCCGACCCGCAACCGAGCTCACCTTGAGCAGAGAATGCTCAGAGAGGGGGTGAAACAAATACAAAAAGTCGTTGTCTTACTGTTCGTTGCGCTGGCTTGTGCCGGTTGTGCTGTTAAGGACGACGAGCCGCGTCTGCTGACTACCGAGGAGGCGAAGATCGTCAAGCGCTACGATGCGCTGCCTGAGAGTGTGAAGAGTGCTCTCAAAGAGGCGGACATCGCGGGCATGACGGTCGCTTCCAAGAACGGCGGACCGCTTGTCTCCAGGGCAATGCAGGCGATCATCGAGGCGGGTGCCAAGCGGACCAGTATTACCGGGGCCGACTTTATCGTCGAGTCCAAGGTAACGCCTGGCCACTATGGCAACTACGTCTGGGTGATCGTTCGGGACAAGCAGGGTAATTGTCTCTCTGAAAGTTCCTACTCTACTGTCAACGCCGTGCAATTCAATATGCGCGCGGTAGATCGGGAGATTCAGAGAATGTCAAGAGCCCTCGGTCTCGAGCGGCGCCGGCAAGCGCTGGCCAAGTGAGTGCCACGGCCCTGGAAACGGGTCGATAAGCCGTGATTCCCCCTGAACACATAGGGGGCGAGAAAAGGCGGCAAGTTTCCAATCCTGCTCGGACACGGGTCCGAGCCTAACCTCGAGCTGACCACGGAGGTGGGCGGCTCGAGAGTTGGAGACAATGTTAGACTAATGAGTTTTTTAACCTGGAGGAAACTCCATTTTTTGTTAACAAAGGAGACTATGCGAAGAGAAAACGAAGGCCAGGAAATTGACGGTGTAATTAATGAAAATGTTGTTAATGGTGTGGTTGACTGCTTGGGTGCAGACGAAAACGGGAAGGTTGATCCAGACTGGGAGCCGATCAGACAATATTTTTTGGAAGCTCTTGAGCGAGAAAAAAACAAGAAGCAGCTAGCGTCAAGAGAAGAGGAGCGCTGTCAACAGTTGCAAAAAGAGGCCGAGGAGAGGGGTCTTCGCGGTGAATATTTTCTAAATGATCGTGGAGAAGTTCGGGCGGTCAGAATTTATGATGGCGAGGAATTTGTCGGGACGGTCTTGAAAATTGATAGCGGCGAGATGATCCATGTTCGCTCGACTATACCATTCGCTGGTTATCAAGAGATTTATCGTTATGGCAAGCAATATAATACAGAGGAAACTAACTGGTTTGGCAACGGAAAAACGACTTATGAAGTTGACCTGAACGCCTATCATCAGAGCGGCAACCCTTTGGCCAGCTATTCGTCTGAAGCCTTGCGAGATGTTGCCCGCCGCCGTTTTGGTGTCGACCCAGGTGAAATACCAACAATTAAAAAAGAAGATGAAAAGAAAGAAATTAAAGAAAGTCAAGTATGAGAGAAGGAAGATTCGACTTAATGCCGGTGTATGGTGGCTTAATTCAGGAGTAATAGATGGAAAGAGAATTTTTAAATATCGATGAGGTGGCGAGCTATCGCGCTCACGCTGAGAAACCGTCATTTTTAGTCCAAGCAGACGTCGAGGGTGTGCTTCGATCAATGAAACCTGATAGGGAAATCGCTGTCATGATTCAGAGAGGCGAAATCGATCTGATCGAGGATATTGGTGCTCCTGTACAGCCGGAGCAGGGGAATGTTCAGAATGAGATTGCGTCGACCAGGGGTACAATCAATGGCAGTCTTAGAAATACTTTTCCGGAACGCGCCGATGAATTTTTTAAATTTTTAGATAACAGATAGGAGAAAAATGGACGAAAGAAAGTATTGTGCGTTGAATGGCGAGGGGACCGAGGGCGATGGTGGCTTGGATAAAGAATTATCTCAGGATCGCGAGGTTGCCTCGGCTCGAGCCGGAGAACTCGAATCGGCCCAAGAACGCAGCAGAGAAGACAAAGATGTACTGCGGGGCAGACCCGAGATTAGAATTATCACGGATAGTGCGCCGATTCGAGAAGCACTGGAGCGGGCGACAATGTTGTTGCCCGAGGGCACAGAGGGAACACTGGTCTTTTCTGAGATGTTGGTTGACGGTGGCAAGCGGACAGACATGATTGGGCTTGATGAAGCACTAAAATTTGCTCCGGATGGAAAACCGGTTATTGTTTTGTCTTGGTCGCCCGAGATTCAGCTGGCCAACGATAAACGATATCACGCCTTGCGCTCTTATTCCAATGTTCACTTTGCCAGACTTCCGCTGTCATTGGTTGACATGAAGGCGATTTTACTTGGCGAAGTTGAGAATGAGACAAGACCCAGCGATCCCTTGGCTTTGCGATTAATGGAAGTGCCAAATGCTGAAACTGCAGTTGGCGCACTCCAGCATGATTTGCGATATGCCTTGGCTCAAGGCGGAGACAAAATGGTAGCGTGGGAGAGGTTAGCTCGGCTTGTTTTCGGCGATTTGCCGCAAGAAGAGTTGATCCGGCTGACACAGATGGAGAGGGCGGAAGCGAACAAAAGAATTACGCCACTCGCTGGCGAGGAGTTTCCTGATCTGTGCATCGATATCGAAGGCACACTGCTCGACGAGAATGGCGAGTTGAATCCAGATGTTGTTGCCTTAATCGAAGAGCGATCTGGCGAGCAGCCGATTACAATTTGGACTGGTAGCGATGTTAAGGCCTTGCGCACGAAAATCCGCCAAAAGGGTCTGAAGTGGAAAGTTGTTTCTAAATACCAATTGCGAGGCGCGAAGGTGGCTGGTGCGGTTGATGATTTGCCATACGAGGAGTTTGTTTCGGAATATGGTGTTGAGGTAGGTGAGTACAACCAATTGGCTCCGACGCAAGCTGAGCTAGAGTAGTCTGATTGTTGCTTGTCGTAATATTTTGTGCTTAACTACGACTATCTCTTTTTGAGAATGGCCCCGTCTGCCAACTGCCCATGTACCGCTCTGGTGCATGGCTGGCGGATTGGGGTCATCTCAAGTAGAGAGTTTCTGCTTGAGAAGGGGAGCGGCCATGGCATGGCCTGAGGAATACGAGGAGTTCCGGACTGATTACTTTGCCGGCAAGGCATCCGAATCTCCGGCTTACTTTGTCTTTTGCGAAACGGTTGATTGGTTCACAAGCTATTCGTCCGAAGCGATTAGGGATCACGTCGAGAATGTTGCGTTTCCTTTTTTGACCAGTCTTGATTACAGGTTCACCGACGATCACCGGGTCGAGGTGCTTGAGTATAATTATTTCACTCTCGATCCCGACACTTTGGTTTATCTGGGATCCCGGATGAACACCGGTATTATTGCTTGGGCGAGGGCAATCGAGAAGATCATAGGCGAGGGCTATGGTCAGCCGGAGCGAATCGGTGAGACCGGTTCCGATGCTCTGAGCAAGCTCAATACCATTTGCCAATTGGTTGGCTTGCCCGTTGTTGGGCGTGATGATCAGCGCATTCTTGCTTTGTTGCTTGTTTGCTACGAGCACGAGAATAGTGATCGCCGAGCTGAGCAGTTGGCGGCATTCATTAAGGATACTGATTGGTCGGTCTTGGATTTGGTGCAAGCAGCGTACATTAAATTGCGGCCTGCCGATTTGGATCGGGCCAAACCTTTGGCTGATGACATCGCCGAGATGTATTTGCGTGATGCTTTCAAACGTGGCCTTGGCGAAGGCGGCATCATGGCCGAGTTGAATGAGAAGGCGCTTGTGAATAGTGATTTGGTTGGTCTTTTGCCACTAACTGCGCGTGCCATTTATTATTTCGACGTCCACATGTTGCTCGGAGAGATCACTAGCGGAAGTGCGGACCACTTTGTGTGGATGATTTGGCTCTTTAATTGTTTTGCCCATGACTATCTCTACACTGATGCGGTTATTGGAGCCGCAAGCGGGATCCTGTCTGGCGGCTATCAGGTTGAGTATACCGATCGGTTGCTTCGAGAGCGCTGCGGCGTGTCGCTCTATGCTCTTGCGGGCGAGCAGTCTCCTGTCGATGTTGATGATGATGAGCCAACCGACGAAGAGTTGGCAGAAATTGATAAAGAGCTTCGCCGTGAGGGTTTGATTTAGTTTTGTGGGGGATTTCAATCCGTCTCGCCATTCTTGGCGGGCGGTTTTTTGTTTTCCACATTGACACTACAGACAGTGTTAATCTACGATGAGGTATATACCATTGACATGGTTACATTCTTAGTTTACTATTAACTAGCTCAAAAAAGGAGCAAGATGGAAACATCATCAGTAGGCGAGGTAGGACAGCAGATTCCAGGCGCTGGAGTAGAGACCGGAGATCTCGTTGAATTGGCCCAGGCCAAGGTTGATGAGATGGCTGGCGCTCTGCTCAAGGCTCTGGACGAGGAGCCAACGCCCGAGAACATCGCGGCCGCTGCCGGCTTGGTCAAGGAAACCATAAGAAAGCACAAGGATGTCTATGCTGCTTGTGTCGATATGGGCAATCAAGTTGGTGTTGATGGTCTTCGTGTCTACTCTGCTGTTAGCAACCGAGCCATCGAGTACATGGAAGGACTCAGAGGTAAGTCTGGACTTCAAGGCGAGGAAGGGGTGCCAAATGCCAATTGGCTGCCTCCGCACCAAGGATAGGAAGTGAGGTGCAGGGATGTACTTCGTAGATGGGTTGCGTGCGCTACTGAAGCATCCTCTCGTTGAGGGATACAAGGCCGCACTAGCTAGCCCGGCTAATCTCTGTTTGCCAGGCCAGGATGATGACACTCTTTTGTTTCTTGTGTCTATGGCACTACCAGAGGGAACGACTGGTATTTCGGATCTCCGTGTGCTAGATGTCATTCTTCGCCAGTATATCCTGGCGGCCCTGGAGCGTCTGAAGAGTGATCAAGAGTACTCCACTGCAATAGCAGTTGTGATTGCCGCCTTGGAGAGCGTGGGGGAAATCTTGCCTCTCGATGGCGATTTGCGCCGCAGCTATGAGGTTACGGAGAAGGCATTGTTTATCCTGCTTTTGCAGACGGCGCACGCCAAGTACGCCGAGAGTGTTTCGAAGATTAGGGTGGTGGACTGATGTCCACCACTTTTGTGTCTAACTATTGACAAATATCTCTAAAAGTGATAACATTCCTTCCGTTGAGTAATTCGAAGCAGAGGGGGAAGAAATATCAGTGTCATAGAGCTAAAAAATGTTACTTTCTTCAACCTGGCTGGGATAGTGGGAAATTAGGACGGTAGGTCTTAAGGCTGGTTGGCATTCACAAGTCCCAAAAAAATAGTGGACTTGGCCTTGCCGGCTGCTATCGTTTCTCGCCGCTCTCCTGGCTTGATTGAAGGAAATAACCAAACTCCTACGAAATTACGAA
The DNA here is from genome assembly GCA_041666325.1 of Patescibacteria group bacterium. Lineage (GTDB taxonomy): Bacteria > Patescibacteriota > UBA1384 > XYA2-FULL-43-10 > 1-14-0-10-43-13 > JBAYHC01. The sequence goes on along the minus strand of JBAYHC010000003.1, from coordinate 59,497 downwards.
TAACCGCACGAAAGTACAAATAAATTGAGATTCGTGTTTTGGTAATTCGTTTTCTTTGTAATTTAGCAGGGGATTGAGGACTTATGCCCAAGAAAGCGGTGATAACATTGACCATCGAGGTATTGACGAGGGGCAGAGAATTCAATAATAGTATTGGGCTACAGTAGTTTGTGCCCAATTTTGTTTATAGAGAGGGAATTAGTTTGAGACGAAGTGAAAATGATTGCGATACGCTTCCAGTTGTCATTCTGATCCCGACATGTTGGGGGAAGAATCCCGCGGCATACGAAGAGATCTTTCGATTCTCTCAGGATGACGAGCGAGAGCTAGCGTGAATAATTAATTAATCATTTCATATGTCTCGGACTAAGCGAAGGCTAAGTCCGAATGATCTTCTGGCAGGGCAGGCTGCCAGGAAGATAGTACACACACAGACGATCACCGCCTGCACAGCAGGTGATCACGCAGAAAGGGGAGGGAAGATGCAAAAAGCAGCATGGCTGCTGGTGATCCTGCTGTCTGCTGTGATCACTGGCAACGCGAATGCGGCGGACGGTTGGCTCATCGGCCTCAACAATCAGTACGAGAAGGCCGAGGTCACCGTCTCGGTGGCCGTCGATCACTATGCGTCGGGCGCTACCTCGGGTGACCCGTTCTGGACCTGGTCGGATCGCTCCGACAAGGCCCTGACGGCAGTCAGAGGCACGTCGCTCCGACGGCGACTGGACATCTCAACCTCGCGCGGGGAGATCAAGAGCATCAGGTGGTCCCCGATCCCGATAGCATCCTCCAAGGAGGCCAGCGGGATCATCAAGGGACTAACACCGGTAGCCTTGACTCCGGGCGAGGGGTTCGTCGACTTCGTCAGCACGTCAGGTCAGCGCTTGGGGTCGCATGCGATGTATCCCATCGTCGAGCTGGATGGCGGGAAGCTGAGCCGTTACTACGCGCTCTGGATTCCCGTTCTCTCGCTCCGCGGCAAGACCAAGCACAACAACTTCGTGCAATACTTCCTGGTCGAGGGACCGGGCGGGAACTGCACCGGCGACCAGCTGGCGGGCTGGATGGCTGGCTATCACTTCGGTGGCATGCCGACCAACCCAGACGCGGCCGCTGGCGAGGATAGCGAGGAGGTAGTCGACGAGGGCACCAGCAATGGGACTGTCGAGAACACCCCCGAGCTGGAGAAGTGGCGTCATGATGTGCGGCAGACGACCGATGAGGCCGTCAAGCGTATCCAAGACGCCGCCTCGCAGACTAACTCCGGCGAAAGCCGGGTGACCATCAAGGTCTTCCCGCCTCGCGGCTATGGCGGCGGTCCGTATGACGCCGTTGTCGAAGCGGACGGGAAGGAGGTCTACAAGCGATATGCTATGCCGGACGGGCACGAAAAGGCTCAGACGGATGGCAAGCCTTTGGTTGTGAAGGCACCGCCCGGAACGGTGGTGGTGGTGCGAATGTTTGCTCGGCAGACCCGCACCTTGTACAAGACGACCATCAAGGTCAGCGGCGACGCGAAGTACCGCATGACCTTGGAGGAGGGCAAGTAGATGAGGATACGCATGTGGCTGGTCGTCCTCCTGGCGGCCTTCGCAGCGGCAGCTCCGCTTTCGGCAACTCAGGCGACGGAGACCGTCGAGGTCTCCTACCTGCTCCAGAATCCCAACCCCGACCGGGCCCAGGTGCTGCAGATGCAGCCCGGCGAGGTCGTCGGCGTCGCTCCGTACGCGGTATGGGGCACGACCACGCTGCACCGTAAGAGCGGCTGGGTTCAGCGGCGCATTCGCTGGCCGGAAGGTAGCGTTTTCTACGGCCGGCAGGTGGGAACCCAGTTCAACGCCCGTGTCTTCGTGGCGCTGAACAAGGATTCGATCTCGAAGGCAGGCTGCGGCAACATCTCCACGGCCTGCTGGTCTGTTTCCAAGCACGTCTGCCCGCCCCCGCCCGCCCCCAGGGACCAGAGGTTTGAGACTGAGGTCGAGATCGAGGCACCTGCGACGCAGGTGCACGTCGATCTCCCGGAGGTCCCGGCTTCGCCGGCTCCGATCGTGAGGCGCACGAAGATCGTGCGGCGTTTCCGAGGCGAAGTCGACCTTGGGATGTCGTACCGGTCGGCGCGCGCTCCGCGCACCGAGCGCTGGGGGCATTCCAGTAGCCTGGGCTATACCCCCAGGCAGCAGAACAATATTCGTGTTAACAATAGCAATACCAACACGAACATCATCAACCCGCCGGGTGGTCAGCCCGGCCAGGGCGGCAAGCCTGGCAATGGACCGGGCAACGGCAACCCGCCGCCCCCGCCCAACGATCCGCTCGTCACCACCCCCCACGACAACGGGGGCCAGGGCGGCACGCCCACCCTGCCGGGTGGCGCGGGCGGTCTGCCGGGGTCAGGCGGTGGCTCAGGCCCACCCCCTCTGCCACCGACGTCGTGGACCAACAACGACTACGCCAACCAGCCCGGGGCGCCGACAACGCCTCCGCCTGGAGCGGCATTCTGACAAACCGGGGACAATTCTCCAGGAGAAGCGTCCCCATCCGATCCCAGGGCGACTCTTTGAGTCGCCCGTTACCCAAAGCAACCATCAGAAGAACGATTGTTGCTTTGAAGTAGCGACAAGCAGTGGTGGGAAAAATTGTTTTCTAGACATCATAAATATTATGAAACGCACGGATGAGATGTGGCCTATTGACAACAGGTATTGGCCGTGTTATGTTTAAGCGCTTGTTGATAGACGAAAAGATAGAATAAGACTAATTAAATTAAAGTTAAGAAATAGAAAGAAAGGATGCCCATGAAGAGCATTCAGAATGTTACCTCAAGCTCAAAGGGGGGTTTCTGGACAAAAACAAAAAAACTCTTGATCGGAGTCGTGGCTTTGGCATCAATCGTGTCGGCTGTCGCACTGCCTGGTACTGATGTAAAGAATGCAGAGGCGCAGCAAGCCAGAACGCCGCGCTTCAACTTCTTGGGCCCGGCAGAAGATGGTTCAAATGAGGGTGATATTGAGATGTTCATGGCGGGTAAGACGACCTCTAACACGTGGAGTGATCCGCTCAACAATGTTAATATCGGAGATCGGATTGCCTTCATGGTTTATTTCCATAATGGTGTACCCGATACAGTTGCACATCGAACAACCATCCGTGTTGATTTCCCGGCCGGCGAACACACGCAGCTGGTTGGTACAAGTTGGCTCTGGTCCGACGAGACAGATCCAATTAGAGACACAGTCATCAATGGACAAGTCAAAGGCAATAGTGGTGTTACCCTCAATCTGCCGGTAGCTGGTCGTATCGAATACGTTAACGGTTCAACTAAGAAATTTACGTTTCCAAATGGGCCTGACACAGCTCCAGTGATTGCCAATCTGCCTGATGGTATCGCCAACACTGGCGTAAATATCGGTGATATTCAGGGGTGCTGGCCATATTCGGGCTATGTTACCTTCTTGGCTGACATTAAGGGCAGACCAAATATCGGTATTGACAAACATGTTTCGCTGGCCGGTAGCGATGATTGGCAGAAGTCAGTTGGTGCAACCGGTAATGTGCATCCTGGCGATGAAGTTGCGTTCCGCCTGACAGTAAACAATCTGGGCACCGCTGCAGCTACTCAAGTTACAATCAAGGACACTCTTCCACCAGCATTGTCGCTGGTTGCCGGCTCGACCAGATTATGGACAAGTCCGACTGCATTTACGACACTTCCTGATACTATCGCCACTACCGGCATATCGATGCCTGACATTGCTCCTGGCACTGGGGGAATAAGATATATAACTTACCGAACCAGGATCGGCAACTTGCCGGTCGGAGAGTGGACACTCAACAACCTGGCCAAGGTCTTCATGAACAATGTTGAGCAGGACCGGGATCAGGCAACTGTCTTTGTTGTCTCTCTCGCACCGGCAGGGTTGACTCTTACCAAAGAAGTTCTCGTCAATGGTAATCCAGTCGTGAACCCAACCGTTAAGTTTCTTGAGGATATTACATATCGTATCAAGGTCACAAACAGCGGTGGCGTGAACATGACCAACGTCATTGTTCGTGACGCTCTGCCTCAGTTTGTTAACTATGTTTCCGGATCAACCAGGGTTGACGGGAACACTGTCAACGATCAGATTATTACAACTGGTGGCATAAACATCGGCACAATTGCACCAGGTGCAACCAAAACGATTATTCTCAAAGGTAACGTTTATGGTTGTCCGCCAGCGGGTACGTACCCATTGGTGAACACCGCTTACGCCAAGGCTGACGGTATTGCCGAGAAGACTGCAACGGCAAACGCAGTAGTAGTTGCTGCCGCTCCAAATCTTCCACCAACGAATTAGTAATTAATAGCATGCGGGAGCACGTCAAAGTGCTCCCTGTGTGTTTCACGGAGAAGGAAAATGAGATTTAATGAATACTTGAAAACAAAGATCAAGTCCATCACCGGGCTTTCATTGCTCGTTTCTTTGCTCTCTTTTATCGTTTTCCCTGCAGTTTCTGCTCAAGCGCTCGAGCCAAGATTTAATTTTCTTGATGGCGACTATGAGTTGCTATTTGGACGAAACGCAACGCAAAACCAGAGGACGTGGGATGATCCTATATCTGGAAGCGCAGGAGACGAATTTGAGGGAGTGATTTACTATCACAACGGTTCTGCAACTGAGGATGCTAGTGCTCCCGCTGAGAATGTTGTAATTAAACTAAATATTCCTGATAGAACCGATAATCTTGTCGCCAATCTCACGGCAAGTATTGCGGCGAGCAATGCCTCGACAGTGGCCACTGAAACAAGTGTCGACGGAAGAGTTATCGGTACCCCTGGTCTTACAATACAGCTAGACAAGAATGCTCAAGTCGAGCCTGTTGCAGGCTCTGTTAAGTGGTACAAAGAGGTGCAGAGGCGTGACGACATCTTGCCTGGAAGCGGTTTGGTTCCAGTAACGCTCAATGACGATCTTTTTTCGGCCAATGGTGCAAACATTGGGACCGTGAATGCATGTTGGCCTTTTGCTGGATTTATCACCTTCAGGGTTAGAACAACTGCAATAACCAATGCTGTTAATTTCAGCGTTGATAAAAAAGTAAGAAACATTAGCCGTGGCGAGAATGATTTTCTTGATCAAACAAGCGCTACATCAAACCAGGAGCTTGCCTTTAACATTGATGTAACCAATACTGGCACAGCTAGCATTGATAATCTGATAGTCAAAGATATTAAGCCATCTGAGCTTACATTTGTTCCCGGCACGCTTGAGCATGTCGTGAGCGGAGCGTCTATGTCTTTGCCTGACTCTGACTTTGATAAGTTGGTAGGAGATGGACTGCCTATGTCTCATCCAGTCGGACAAGACGAGACACACGCCTTCAGGTTTAAGGTCAAATCTCCAAGCGTAATTACAGCACAATCCATTGTTAAGAATAAAGCTATCGCCACTGCCGGGAGCATCTCAAAAGAAGATGAGGTTTCGATTACTCTCAGACCAGATGAAGGCAACGTTGTGAAGCGCAAAGGTGCTACCAATACGACTTCCGGCAAACAGGCAGCGAAACGCAGCGGTAGTGCTCTGGAGTTAGACGCTAATCCAGGAGACATAATTGTTTACAGTCTTACTGCTACGAGCGAGGGCGGACGAAAGCCAGGCTTCGTAGTCGAGGACGGTATTGCAGACATACTTGAGTATGCCGAAGTGACTAATATTTCAGACAGCGGTGTGATCACTGATGGAACAACAGGCAATGATGCCAAATTGATCCGTTGGCCGGCAGTAGATTTGACAGAAAACCAGCCGCTCAATTTTACCTTTACGGTTCGGGTCAAAAACCCAATTCCAAATCAGCCTCAGAACGGCACCAGCTTTGACTTCGTTATGTATAACAAATACGGAGACGAAGTTATGGTCCGCTTGCCAAGGCCGGCAGTTGAGGTGAAGAAAGCCGATCTTAAGATTGAAAAATTAGTTAGAAACTTCACTGCCAACGAGTCAAACTTTGTTGATAATAATGAAGCTTTTTCAACCGATACCCTAGAATACAAGATTGAGTTTTCTAACAAGGGCAATGCGCCAGCAGATGTGGTACGCTTCCTTGATACCCTGCCAGCCAATACCCAGTATGTTCCTGGCACCACGATCATATCACTCAACGGTAGTATGGAAAAAACATTGCCTGAGGGCTTGATTAACACCGGTATTGTTCTTGATACCATTGCGCCAGGGGATAGCGGCTATATTAAGATTAGAGTTGTTTTGTCTGGGAATATTGCTGCCGGAGAGACTCTAACCAATACTGCATCACTTAAAGACGACGATACCATCTTGACCGATACTGCCAAGACAAAGATTAAAACGACCATTGTCACAGCATCGAGTGTCACGACAACGGTCACGGAAACAGAGACGCCGATCATTCCAAACTTACCAAAGAGTGGTGCTGCCGCATCTGCGAGCTTCATGCTCACACTTGTTGCAGGAGTTGCAATAACATATGTGCGATATAGAAAAGTTATTCTCGATCAGTTAGAAGTTGCTGAGATTGCGAGCGACATCTTCCGAGTCTAGTCAATTTCAAAAAAGTAAAAGCCGTCCCATTCACAGGGGCGGCTTTTACTGTTAATCGAGTACAATTCTTGCTAGAATTAAAGAGTAATTTTGGTGGTTGTTATGGATGCAAAACAGAGGATTGAGGAACTCAGATCAATTCTGAAAATTGAAGAAAAGCGACAACGGGCTGCCGAGGTGGAGGGGGAGATGGCAACGCCATCTTTTTGGTCAAATGAGAGTTTGGCTCAGGCAAGATCTCGAGAGCTGAAGAATCTCAATGACGAGATCAAAAAGTTTGATGATCTCAATGATATTGCTGGGATTGCTTCTGATGACGAAATTGAAGTCCTGAGTGATCAGATAGCCGAGCTAGAACTTCTCGCTTATTTTGACGAACCGCATGATGGCAAGGATGCGATTATTAACTTTTATGCAGGCGCTGGTGGTGACGATGCTCAGGATTGGACAGGGATGTTGCTTGCAATGTATTTGCGTTGGGCTGAGAATAATTCGGACGGTGCCGTTATCTTGTCCGAGACCAAGGGAGCAGAAGCAGGTGTGAAGAATGCTACCATTGAGATTAGAGGCGCCCATGTTTACGGCAAACTCAAGGGAGAGTCCGGTGTTCATCGTCTGGTCCGGCAATCTCCATTCAACGCCAAGTCCTTGCGCCAAACCTCATTCGCTCTAGTAGAGGTAATGCCGGAGATCGAGGCGAGTGCCGAAATCGAAATTGATCCCAAAGATCTTAAAGTTGACACTTACCGCGCGAGTGGTCACGGTGGACAATCAGTCAACACCACAGATTCCGCTGTTCGCATTACACACCTGCCGACTGGTATTGTCGCAACTTGCCAGAACGAGAGAAGCCAGCTTCAGAACAAGGAGACTGCGCTGAAGATTGTCCGTTCCCGTATTGCTAAATTGATGCTTGATCAGCACAAAGAGAGAGTCGAGGAACTTAAGGGGGAGTCATCTTCGCCGGAGTGGGGAAATCAGATCAGGTCGTATGTCCTGCATCCATACAAACTAGTCAAGGACCATCGAACTGGCCATGAATCAAGTAATCCTGACGAGGTTCTCTCAGGCAATATCAACGATTTTATCGAGGCCGATATTAAGTGGTTGGCAATAAATAAACCTGGCAAGTAAGGCAACAGAACAGTAGGGCTGGCAAAGCAGCAAAGCTATTGGCACTACAGTCTTACAGCATTATCGCATTATGGCCCTACGGCCCTACGGCCCTACGGCCCTACGGCCTTATTGCCCTTGGAGGAGGTGTATGCGCGAAATATTGATACTTGTTGCTGCTATTCCGGTTTTGGCAGTACTGATAGATTTTTTCCTCTCTCACTCACTCTTGGGCAAGAGATACAGGTTTTTTGTTGCTCCCGGCGTAATCTTGCATGAATTGTCTCATGCTATCGGGTGCGTGGCGACAGGCGCCAAGATTACACACATATCCTTTTTCGATAAAACCGGAGGCAGTGTAGAGCATCAACGGCCATTTTTGCCGCTGATTGGTCAGGTAGTCATTTCTTTGGCACCTTTGGTTGGCGGCGTTGTTGCGATTTACCTTATCTCAACAAATGTCGGCGTCAGTAGCGTGAACCTGACCGGTGTTACTTTTTCATACCCATCAATTCGAGAGATCGCGCTTAGCCTACTGCAGGGAGTCAGCTTCTCGAGCCGCTTGGATTGGTTGTTGATGTATGCCGCTCTCTCTGTGGCCGTAACGATGAATCCTAGCCTTCAAGATCTAAAAAACGTTGCGGGAACTTTTGTTTTATCCGCTGCAGCCGTTTTCGCGTTATTCAGGTACACTGATTTTAGACCGGATCTTGCTGTGTTCATCCCGGATAAATTGATTGTAGTTGTGTCCACTGTTGACGTTTTGCTTGTTTTGAGCTTAATATTGAGTGTGTTTGTGTTTGCGCTTAGCAGGATGATCAAACCAGTGTAGCCCCTACAAAAGTACAAATCTAGCGAAAATACAAAATTACGAATATTAAATGAAGAATATGTTTGTAATTTCGTAGTTTCGATTAATTCGTAATTTAGTAGGGGGTTAGGAGATTTATGGTAGATTTTGGCAAAATGAAGGATCTTTACGATCTTCAGAAGAAAGCTCGGCAAATTCAAAAAGAGCTGAAAGAAACAGAGATCGAGGCCAAGAGCAGTGATGAGTGGGTGACGGTAGTGTTTAATGGTGAACAGCACATGATCGATATCGAGATTGCCGACGAGGCGCTTGATCCATCGAACAAACACGAGCTCGAGAAAGACATCAAAAACACGGTTTCTCAGGCGATTGCTAGGGCGCAAGCTCATGCTGCTGAGAAGATGAAGGACATCGCAGGGAATCTCAATATACCGGGACTTTGACTTGCCCCCGACGAAAGTACGAATTTAGCGAAAATACGAAAGTACGAATTCGATGACGGATATAGTTTACAAAGATGAGAGCTACAGAATCATGGGTTGTTGCTTCGAGGTTTTTAACGTGTTGGGATATGGTTTGAGAGAAAAGGCGTACCAGAAAGCTCTCGAAGAAGTATTTTCTAAAAACAAAATTAACTTTAAGTGCCAGTTGCACGTGCCAATCATGGTTGGAGATACTGTTATCGGCAGGTACTACCTTGACTTTCTAGTTGAAGACAGGATCGCTCTTGAGCTCAAGGTTGGTAATCATTTTCATAAACGTGATATCGCACAATTGCTTTCATATCTTAAATCAACAAATATTTCTCTTGGAATACTTATCAATGTAACTTCCTCTGGTGTTGAATCCAAGCGGGTACTAAATATTAGATGATTATTCGTACTTTCGTATTTTCGTGCGATTCGTAATTTGGTAGGGTTTCGGTGAGGGAGTAGTTTTATAGGAGCGAGATGAAAATAATTGTTGGTTTAGGTAATCCGGGCAAAGAGTATACAAAGACGCGCCACAACTGCGGCTTCCGTTTTGTTGATGAGCTAATCATTCGACCAGAACTATCTCCGGTTGGCGGCGGACTTTCCTTTTCCCTTAACAACAAATTCGAATCAGAGATAGCTGAAACGACTGTTGCTGGAGATAAAGTCATTATTGCTAAGCCGCAAACATTCATGAATCTGTCGGGCAAAGCAGTTGCCGCGATTTTGTCATATTACAAGGTTGACATCGATGATCTGGTTGTTGTGCTGGATGACAAGGATTTGCCTGTTGGACAGGCCAGAATCAGGCGGGAGGGAAGTAGCGCGGGGCAAAAGGGCTTGCAAAATATTATTGACATTCTGGGTACGGATAAGTTCGTGCGAATCCGCATCGGTATCTCCGAATTCAGCGGCGATCCGACGGAATCTGATCCCCCCGAGCGTCCACTCGAGACCAAGGAGCTTGTTTTATCAAATTTTTCAGACCGTGAAGAGCCAATCATTCAAAAGATAATTGCAGAAACAGTCACTTATGCCCTGCCTTTCATCCTGGGTCGAGAAGAGCAGTTGCCAGATCATACGTTACACGTGGTTTGAATTGCCTATTGTTTTTCACACAAAAAAAGGCCGGGCGCTAGCCCGGTTTTGGTTTGTCAATCGTGTCAATCTTTGCATCATCCATCCAATGAAGCCCATCTCTGACTAATTGTCTCAGAAGGTTGGAGTCATAGCCAAGGCTCTCGATAGTTGCTAGCGCAGAGTCACAATGTGCTACACACTCGGCAGCAACTTGTTGGCAGCGGTTAATTACGCCACTGTTCTCTATGATCCGGATGGCCTTGCCTTGGGCCTCCGCAGAGGTCTTGCACAAATCCAACAGATCTGCCCACTCTTGGCGCTCTGGCTCTGCCATCATCTCTCCCTGGAGGATGATGACGGTTGTTTTTGAGCCATTAGCCAAGTCGGACCGGGTATCCTTGCCGGCTTTGTCTGGGGCTTCAATAATGAGCATGTCGTCAATAATCTGAAATGCTCTCCCAAACCAGATCCCCAGATCATACAACGCTCTCAGTATTTCTGCCTTGTTCTCACCTTGCCCTAGTATTGCTCCAAGTGAGAGTGGCAGAATAACCGAATACCAGGAGGTTTTGCCGTCTTGGATTTGGAACAATTCGTCGATGGTTGGAAAATCAGGTCGACTAGACCACTCAATATCCTTTTTCTCACCATCGAGCGTTTCTTGCAGGGCAGTTAAGTAAATCTCCTGCATCAACTGCAGGGTCGACTTTTCGTGCGTTTTCCAGCCTGCAACCGAACTGATCACTCTCTGGAGATGGCCGAAAATGTCGTGTGTTGCTGGCTGGTGGTCAAAATCATAGTGGCCCTCTCGGCCGTTAGGCATCAGAAGCGCTTGACCAGCGATATTGAAGCTCTCAAGTGGTTGACCATTGACCCAAACAACTCTCTCCCACAGATCAACCATGTTCCAGGTCAACGTATTAACTACGGCAGCCACCGGTGATATGGTGTACTCGCCGCGTTCCTTTGGTAAGTGGTAGATCCTTTCCCGGAAATGTTCTTCAAATAACCGATACAGAGACGTACCACCCCTGCGGTGCTCACCGTGATCGATCGCATCGTCTACCGCCATGATCCCCAGATGGAGCCATTCGAGCGCATTGGCAATTTCCCAAAGTAGCGGGAATTTAAGCTCTCTCCTGATATCCGTGTCCTGTAAGGGCGAAAGTGCTTGCTGGCTGTATCCGAGCCATCTTCGGTCCGGGTCACTAAATGTCAAGTATGAAGCGTAGAAAAATGCTGGCCGAAGCGCTTTTCCTGGCCTGGCAAAGTATTCTGATCTCAATCCCATGTTCCAATCTATTGGGAGCGGTCGGAATTGTTCGCGGAATATGTCATCTAGTACGCGGATGTGGTGTCTGTAGTTAGGCACAAATCCCCCTTCCGGTCTTTTACTGACCCTTGATTACCATACACCAGAATCAGTATTTTGTCCAGGCACCTACGTTGAAATCCGATCGTAAATGTGTTATACTGGCCGGGTATTATTAATTTGTGGGAGCCCTGATGTATCGGGGCGCTCGTACCACATAGGAGAAAAATGGCACAGAGAAACGTTAAGGATGTCGGCGAAGAGATTGCTGACGAAAAAGAGGACCTAAAGGCTGCTGAGGAGCGCGAGAAGGAGCGCAAGGCTCAAGAGGAGATTGAGAAGGAAGAACGCAAAGCCGCTGAGAAAGAGGCAGAAAAAGAAGAGCGAAAATCCAAAGAGGAGAAAGTCGTTCAAGTTCGAAAGAAGCCTCGTCATGGCAAGAAGTACAGAAGCTTGGCTGAGCAGGTTGAGAAGGGGAAAGAGTATCCAATTTCAGAAGCGCTTGAATTGGCAACCAAGACCTCGCCGACAAAGTTTGATGCGACTGTTGAGGCTCACGTCAAAATCAACTCCAAGGAGAAGAATATCCGTGGCACGCTCATCCTTACCGGTGGCGTTGTCAAGGAGAAGCGTATCTTGGCCGCAAATGACAAGAATGTTGAAGAGATTATCGCTAAGGTGAAAAAGGGTGACATTGACTTTGATGTCATGATCGCAGACCTCAAAGTGATGCCAAAGTTGGCCCAACTAGCAAAGACCCTTGGTCCCAAGGGCTTGATGCCATCACCTAAGGCTGGGACAGCCGTAGAAAATGTTGAAGAGGCGATCGAAGAGTTGAAGCGTGGCCGAGTTGAGTTTCGTGCTGATAAATTCAATATTGTTCACATGCCCATTGGCAAGATTTCGTTTGGTATCGATCGGATCAGGGAGAACTATGATGCCCTCATGAGTCATCTGCCAAAGCGCCTCGAGTCTATTTATGTCTCAACCACGATGGGGCCAAGCATTAAGGTTAAGGGCAAGTAGGACGGTAAGGCAATAGAGCAGTAAGGCCAGTAAGGCAGTAAAGCTAGTAGAACAGTAGAGTAATAATAGTCTTTTTCTCCTTACGGCCTTATGACTTTATGAGCTTAACCGCTTGACTGGCCCCACTGCCTTACCAGCCCTATTGACGTTTAGAACATAATTTGATAATATTTGTTTGTCTTATCCGCAGACAGCAGGCGCTGGTTCGTAAATAGTGACTCGTAGTTCGTATCTCGTTTTTCGAAATACGCAATACGGTCCACGAAATACGGATCCGGCTTAATTACCTGCCGAGGATGTGTTCGTAGATGGTGATTCGCAGTTCGTATCTCGTTTTTCGAAATACGCAATACGATTTGCTAAATACGGAAGTCTGCGGGTTTGCCCGCATTTTTTAAATAACCGAATCACCTGCGAAAGTACGAATCTTCACGAAAATACAAAATTACGAATGTTTAATGAATTTATTTGTAATTTCGTAATTTCGATTTATTTGTAATTTTGTAGGAGTGACGACTGAAAGGAGTCGGATGGCCAAAACAAGAGAGCAGAAGGAAGTCCAGCTACAAGAGTTTAATGATGAGCTATCATCCATGAAAGCCGCTGTGGTTGTTGATTATAAGGGGCTTAAGGTTTCCGAAACGGAAAAATTGAGAAAGATCCTCCGTTCCCAGAATGTTGATTTTAGGGTTGCCAAGATTTCGTTGTTGCGTCGGGCCCTAGAGAATCAAGGTATTACTCTCAATGAGGAAGTTTTCAAGAAACCGATTGCTATTGCTTTTTCCCGCAACGATGAAGTTGCTGCAGCTAAAGAGCTTTACAACTTTGCCAAAGAGCACGAAGCTCTTGAGATCTTGGGTGGCGTTCTTGAGAATCACTACATTGACAAAGCTTCAGTGACGCAACTGGCAAGCCTGCCTTCCAAGGAAGAGCTTTATGCCAGGTTTGTTGGTACAGTTGCTGCACCTCTTTCAGGTATGGTTAACGTTTTGGCCGCAAACATTCGCGGACTGGTCAACGTTATTAATGCGAGAAAAGAATCAATTAGTTAATTATCAGTAGAGCGATGCGGATGTTCGCATAATTCGTATGAATTTGCGCCATCTGTGTCGCAATGCAAAAGAAAGGAAAATATGGCCGAAGAAGAAAAAACTGAAGAAACCGCTGCTGTTGCAGAAGATCCCACCTCAACCGAGGTTGTGGCAGACAAACTAGCAGAGGAAACAAAAGAGGAAGCTAGGGCAGAAGTATCCGGCAAGTTTGCTGATCTTATCAAGCAGATCGAAACTTTGTCAGTACTCGAGCTTTCCGAGCTTGTTAAGGCTCTTGAAGATCGCTTTGGCGTTTCAGCTGCTGCCCCTGTCGCTATGGTTGGTGCCGCTACAGCTGGTGCTGCCGCTCCCGTTGAAGAGAAAACCATCTTTGATGTAATTCTCGCCAACGGCGGTGCTCAGAAGATCAATGCAATCAAGGCCGTTCGTGAAATCAAGCCAGACCTTGGACTCAAAGAAGCCAAGGACTTGGTTGAAGGTGCACCAAAGGAACTTTTGAAGGGTGTCAAGAAAGAAGAAGCTGAGGCTGCTAAAGCCAAGCTTGAAGCTGCTGGTGCTACTGTTGAGCTCAAGTAGTAGATGGTGGATAGTAGAAAGTAGAAGGGGGTCAAAAAAGCCTAAACCGGGCTTTTTTGATATAATGCGCTGTATAAACCCTTTGCCTGTCATCCCGACCTGTGTGATTGCGAGAGTGGAGGGATTCCTTGATTTCGATATGCATTACTCGGGATGATAACAAGTGGGCAATAACGATCTCCTTAGTGACAAATACTCATATGACTCAATTTAGACTCATCAAAAAATTAGAGAGCGGCGTTCGGGTGGGCGAGCTCGAGACACCTCACGGTATTATCCCAACGCCGTTTTTTATGCCTGTGGGAACGGTCGGTAGTGTCAAAGGGATGTTGCCAAACGAATTAAAAAGCGTTGGCGCAAACATTATTTTGTCCAACACTTACCATCTCTACCTTCGTCCTGGCGAGCAGATGATCAAGAGTTTGGGTGGCCTGCATGATTTCATGCGCTGGAACGGGCCGATTTTGACTGATTCTGGCGGATACCAGGTCTTCAGTCTCGGTTCGGGACACAATTCTCGGGGCAAGAACAAAATCAATGGCGACAAGTCGCTAGTAAAGATTACTGAGGATGGTGTTGAGTTCAAGTCTCATCTTGATGGGTCCAAGCATTTTTTCACTCCGGAGAAGGTGATACAGATCCAGCTTGATTTGGGCGTAGATATTCTTATGCCGCTTGATGTTTGCCCAAGCGGGAAAGCATCTTACAACGAAATTAAGCATGCAACAGAATTAACCATCAGATGGGCCGAACGGGCAAAACGCTATTTTGAATCAAGAATCAAGAATCAAGAATCAAGAATTATGCATGAGTCGCAGAATGGCAAGCCCATGATTAATGATTCAAAATTCACAATTCGTCCCATGCTGCATGGTATTGTTCAGGGCGGAATGGATGAGGGACTAAGACGGGATTGTGCCAAAAAATTAATCGAGATGGATTTTGATGGCTATTCAGTCGGTGGCTTGGCTGTTGACCTCGAAACCCGCAATATGTGGCAGACGGTTAAGCTGATGGGGGAAATTTTGCCCGAGAACAAGCAGCGCTATCTCATGGGAGTTGGCACCCCGGATGATATTATCCAAGCGGCCAGACTTGGCATGGATATGTTCGATTGCGTTCTGCCAACTCGATTGGCGCGACATGGCAGTGTTTACGTCCAGAAAAGAACGAAAAACAACTGGACAAAGGATGAAGAACGGTATGCATTGGTCAATTTGCTGAACTCTGGGTTTCGCGAAGATCCTGATGTGATTGATTCAGATTGTAGTTGTCCTGTCTGTCGAGCACCGATGGAGTCCAATAGTCGAGGCGAGATCGGCCGCAGCTCAGATCGAGCGGAGGCTGACAATGGTGGTTTTTCGCGGGCGTACATTGCCCATCTTTTGCGGTCAAATGAAATCTCAGGCATTAGGCTCACCACCATACATAACCTTTATGTCTACCTCTCCCTAGTGAAAGAGTTGCGGCAAACCTAGCACCGTTAACTATTCATTTGCTTGTTATCTAGTCTGGTAAACAATAAAATACTGATTTTCTCGATCGAGGGGTCTTTAGTTTTTGCCGAAAATGTGTTATTCTATGGGTAGATCGAAAACAAAAGCCAAGAATGCGTTAGCTATTGACAAGCTCTTTAAAATATGATACAATGCTATGTTCTGACGGTGAGATACCACATGCCGCCAGAAAGCATTTGACAATTTAGGGCAGCAGCGCGCTGTATAATCTCTTCCCTTCCCGATTTATCGGGGTAGGGACGTAGGTTCCCCCTCCGCCTATGGTGGGTTATACAGCGCAGTGTTGCCCTTTTTCTTTGGACTGATGCTATTCTCCTTGAAGGTGAATTGGAGCAGGCACTTTCAAGGTTAGTCGATTATGTGTATGTGCGACAGCGTGTTGCACGGCTCTTCCTCCCCCGACTTGTCGGGATGGAATACAGGTTCCCCCTCCGCCTGTACGTAGCCGTGCAACACATTGTCGCATTTTTTTAAGGGGTAAGGTTGTCTTTTGACACATTGTATCTGCGCTGGCGAAGTAACGCCAAAGCCGGATTCAATTGCCAGAAGGCCAGATTCAAATGGTCCTTCGAGCCGCCCATCAGGGCCGGCGAAAGCGCCGTCCCGTAAGGGCGGCAGAAGAGGGGAGTACGACCGTGAAGGTATTGTTCGCGGCGGCCCTCGTGGCCGCACTCGTGTTCGCTTCGATCAACATTGGCGCCATGGCGGCGCCGGGCGCCGTCGAGGTCTACACCGAGGACGGTGGATCCGCGCCCCAGGCGCCGACCGAGCCCGAGAAGCCAGCCGCGCCGCAGGCGCCTGCCGAGGCTTCGGCTCCGGCAGAGGCTACGCCTGCGACGGCAACGTCGCCGGCACCTGCCCCGGGCACGGAGGTCACGGCACCCGATCCGGATTGGCCGGGCTCCGGTACACCGCCGGTCACGACCACCTCGCCCGCCAAGCGGCCTTCGGCCGCCCTGGCCCCGTCTAGTGGCAATACCGGCGTCACCGCCGGCGGCAAGCGCTACGACAAGCGCCGTTACGCCGAGCGCCGCCGCCATGCCTGGCGCGGCAGCAGCCGACACCAGTCGGCCGGCCAGCGCTTCGGCGCTTCGATCGCCAGTATCCGGCAGATGGTCAGGGTCGAGGTGGCACGCTGGGCAGCCAAGTTCGAGCTTCGGCTCAATGCGCTGTCGCAGTCTGTCTCTCGGCTCAAAGACAGAGTAGCGAGCCTGGAACAGGCAAACCGCAACCGGAAGAGGGAGATAGGGAGGTTGCAGTTCAACGACAAGGCGCTCGATGATCGGGTGCGGTTGCTCGAAGCTGAGACCGGTCGGCCGTCTCCGCCCGCTGGGCGGTATGATTTGCCTGCCGTGGTGGTCCCGGCACCTGGTACGCCCACGCCCGGAACACCCGGAGCAGCACCGGCGCCCGGCGCACCCGCGCCCGGGGCAGGAGCCCCACCGGCTAGTCCGGATTCCGGCTCTGGCCGAACCATCTGGGAGTGGCTCTGGGGCATCTTCAAGCTGGGGCTGGGATTTCTCCTCGCAGCCAGCATCGCCTACGGCATCAGTGAATGGGTCATGGGGATCGGACGTATCCCGAGGTGGGTTCGGATCCTCATCGTCGTCGGTGTCGTCATCTTCGCCCTCGCGGTGCTGAACGTGCTGTGGTGGCCGGACGCCAGATTCTTCTTCTTCGGCTAGGGGCCCGCTGGTCCCAAGAAAGGTTCTGTGCCTATGACACGGCCCGGTGCAATGACTCATTCTACCCCATGGTAGAGCGAGTCGCACCGGGCCTCTTTTTTATTCAAAAACATCGGATGCAAAAGTACCAATAAATAATGTTCTAGACAAATAAATCGATAGTTATGGTCATGGCGGATAGACAGCTACTATTACGATAACTGATTCATCAGTATAATGATAAAAAGATCTCGCAGCAGACTGATTTTTTGAGTAAATATCTATTTACGAAAGGAATGGCTATGGCAGGGGAAGAAAACAAAGACGAACTCGAGATATTTGTTGACAGACTCATAGAAGAAAGCCCGCTAAGCGACCTCGATGAGGACTCCAAATTCGAGGCCAGAAAAGATTTGCGGGAGAAGGTAGAGGAGCATATTCATGCTGCTCTTTTGGCGGCGACACCACCGGAAAAAATCGAAGAGCTTAGTACTCTGTTGAGTGAGGGTGATGGTAATAACGTTCAACAGTTTCTTCAGCGCGCCATTCCCGACATTACCGAGGTGACGGCACAGGCCTTGATCAACTTCAGAATGAGCTACTTAGGTTATTAAGGGGGTAATATGCCAGAAAGCGGAAACCAACCAACTCCCGATCAAATTGATGCCGCCGAGAATGGTCGCCAAGTCGAGAAGATCTCAATCGTTGATGTCTCTGATTCTATCGAAAGTCATGCCGTTGATACTGGCGAGGAGAAACTAACAGCGAAGCCGGAGGATACCCGGGGGTTTAGAGGCAAGCTGCGTGCGGTCTGGAAGCACAATTGGCTTCGAGAATACTACCGAGACAAAGAGGTGCGAAAGGCTCGACAGAACATTATGGAGTCGGGCAATCTATATGCCAATGAGTCTGGCGACAAGACAGCCCATGATCAGGCTATGGAAGCGGTGGCTGATCGTTTTACACAAGAATTTGATGAAGCAATACATCGTGAAGCAGGCGAGGTGCGCGAGCTTTTGGACGAGACGCAGGAGCAGAACCCGGAAGAAAGAGAACAAGTCGGCGGTATCAAGGACCAGATACGCCAGTTGATCAAGGATTATGCCACCGGAGAATTACCAGACAAGGAAACCTTCGACCAAGAAAAGGCCAGGTTATTCACAACTCTCAAGGGTGCCAGGCCGGGCGTGATCGAGCGCGGTGATATGTACGCCGACAATCTTTGGTTGGTCGCAAATAAGATCAGGACTAAGATCGAGCGCGAAGAGAACAAGGATTCTGCCTTTGAGCGGCTTAACTTGCAATTTGATGTCTATGTTGGTAAGGCCAAAGAAGGTGTGCGCACCGAAGCACAATTCAATGCCGTCGACCGCGTCGTCGAGCGAATCCATCGCAATCCTGTTGGCAAATGGGTTAATGAGACTACGCTTGCTTCTGCTGTTGCGCTCGCTTATTGTGTTGGCACCAAGCTCTCTCAGTCAGTTGCCAGGAAGGCCGCCTATGCTACAGGTGCCTTCGTTGGTGGCGCTATCGCCGGGGCTGCCTTTGGCGCGATGGCCGAGGCCAAGCGGACGGAGGAAGAGCGCAAGAAACACTTTCGCGATATGGCTAAGAACAAAAAATGGGATCCCGATCGTTCGCCACGCCGCGTCGAGATGGAGGGATATAGATACGAAACCAAGAGCACTCAAGAGCTGATGAGTGGAATCCGTGATGCAGTCTACGAAGGAGGCAGAGTCGGCGAACCCCGCGAGCTGACGCCGGAGCAGTTCCAGTCGGCGATGGCACAACTGGCTGAGATTGAGGCGCGTGTTACTATATCTGATAGAGACAAAATTGACTTGCTGACATACTCCGATGTGAGGAAGGTTGAGCGAGAGCGTTGCGAGCTTGCCAAGATTCGTTACCAAGCCAAGAGCGCTCTGCGCAGCGCCGCGGAGCAGGCAGGAATGATTCCCGATAACCGCAGCTTCGATGATTTCTTTGGCTCGCTTCGAGAGACCCAAATGGAGCAAATGGTTGACGGCACCCGTCAGAAAAATGAAGAATTTCGGAAGTTCAAACGTGCCCGGGCCTGGAAGGCCGGCATCAAAGGTCTGGCAATTGGTGTCGGGGTTGGCATGGTGGCACAGGAGGTCAGGGCTTTCTTCGATGACAAACTTCAGGGAGGAGTCGAATCTTGGGTTGGCCGCAAGGACAATGTACCCTTTGGCGAGCAGCCAAAGCACACACTGTTGCAGCAGCTTAATCGTTGGCTGGCAATAGGCAAGGAGGCGCAGGCCGCACCCGGCGATGAAAAGACAATAGTCAACCTCCTCGGCCACAAGCACACTTTGCCCAAGGGTTTTGATTTTAGCGCCAAGAACCCTGATGGCACATATGACATCGTCAAGATTGAGGATGGTGAGCCAGTCCCGGCAGTAAAAGGCCTAACTTTTGATGCGAATGGCGACCTGACATCGCAAGCGAGAGGAATACTCAAAGATAGCGGAGTCTATGTCGAAGAGCGGAAAACCCCCATCACCACCATGGTTGACAGGACCAGAAAGGTTGGCGCCGGCGAGATATTAGATAAATACAAGCAATATTTTGATCGTATTCATCGCCGCTTGTGGTACGACAACAACACCCCGGGGCTTTATGACAAAAATGAACTTAAGCTGTGGTGGGGCGGAAGCAATGGCGTTGATCCTAAGGGCAATGTCGTGTTCAATGTTTCTCATATGACTCCACGTGGATCTTATCATGACAGTCTCTCGACTAACGCTCAGCGCTTGATATCTGGTAATCGCATGAAGATGCTTTTCTCAATGTCGAGGGAGACCCAGAAGTTTTGTTATGATGTACCGGTAGACGGTCGCGGCAATGCGATTATTGATAAAGACAATCCTCTGATAAAGGTTCTGTTTAAATTTGACGCCAGCGGCAAGATGATGCTGCAAGATGGCCATCCGGTACCCAATTTCCGCTTCTGCGAGGCGGCGCAAACTTTTGGCGAGGGTAAAGATGGCTGCGAGAATTTCCGCATCCTGGCAACATATGAAGGTCCGGGAGTCGGCAATAGCACGATTGTCGACAAGGTTCCGGTTGTGACACAGGAGCACAACAAGATTTGGAGCTTGCCAACACCAGATTCACAGGTTGATGTTCCATTTATGCCGCCAATTATCGGTCGCGCCCCACTCGAACCGATTGAACACGGACCGTCGCCAGAACCTTTGCCGCATGTTCCAGATTATTCTGCTGAGCATGGCAGTGATCGTCTCAAGAAGCATTTTACTGAAATTTCAAGGTATCGTAACTCAGCTGATCAAGCAGAGAAGCTGGTGGCAAAATTGCCGCCGAAGTATGAGTTTTTGCGCGTTCGTCTCAATGAACTCAAGAATTTTAACAGGCTTGATCCTGTTCGGCAAGAGCATTATAAGCGGGAGCTTGAGCGCCACAACAAGCGTCGGTTTGGCGACAATACCGAGAAGTATATTGGCATTGATGAGTATGTCAATCGCGAGATGAACCGTGCATATTATCAAGCGGAAAATATTTTGCTTGAGGAATCGGCCGTTGGTGATGCCCCGTACGAACCAGAGTTTTATGAGCATTCACCACTAATAAAGGGCTTGGAGCGAGCAGATGAAGTGGTTGTCATCTTCGACTATCCGTTGGGTGATGCAATTCTGACAGTCCCGATTCTCGAGGTTATAAAACGATATTATGACCAAACTGGTCATCGCAAACCTATCAAACTTGTGACCACGCAACCTGGATTGTTTCGATCTGTCAATGATCAGTATCCAGGGCTTGTAGAGATAGTAGACTATAAGGAAATCGGTAGTGCCTTCAGGGACAACAAAGAACGGTTTATAATTAATGCTCATAAAAATTTTGAAGATTATTCTGTCTTTGGGCTTTCCGGTAATGATGCTAACGACTTGTCTCGTGTTATGTCTGTGGATTGGAACACATGGCAGATGGAAGAATCACCAGAGAACGAGCAAAGAGCGGTCAAATATGATCCTATTCCAGCGCGCATTATGCGTAACTTTGAAATTATGCTTGGCCGAAAGCTGGTTGACAATATCAATGCAGAGAACCATTTCATGGAAAAGGGCGCTGATTTCGATGCCCGTGCCGACGAGATTCGTGATCGGTATGGGCTTGAGCGCTCTAGGAAACTTATAGTTATCTCGGCGGGATCATCTGTTATGCCAAAAGAGTATAGACCGGAAAGATGGGCAGAGGTTTTGGAGCAGATAAAGGCCAAATATCCCGATGCGCAGATATTGTTCATCGATGATCCAGATCCACAGAAATCACAACGATATGGTGAGATGGTTGATCGTTTACGTAGTGGCGGTCATCGTATTGTTAGGGCAAAAGAGCCGCTAAATAACATGCCAGTGATTATGGAGATGGCTGACCTATCGATAACACCAGATACTGGCTTGGGACATCTCGCTGGTGCATTCGGGACACCTAACATCATGATTATTCTAGGTAACCCTGTTCAGTGGTCGACCGCACGCACTCATCGAGTAATGCACGAGAAGGCTCGCGATGCATATAGGGAAAGCCGTGGAACCTATGATCCGGCTTGGCGCACTCCGAATAGCTATTATACGGACGAAGGTGTTGGCGCATCAGATATTGAACCGGAGAGAGTGATGCGAGAGGTGGAAAGAATATTGGGTTAGATCGAAGAATTATGGAGGGATGATGACAGCAGGCGCGATAGATCTTAGCATCAAAGAGCTGATAGAAAGTGATATTTTTGATTATCTTGAGCTAAACTCACTGACACCAGAGGAGAAGGAGGCGATGATCCAAAACCTCGTTATATCTTTACGAAGTCGGGTTATGCTTCGAATTGCTGACATTCTCGAGGAAACAGGGGAGTTCGAGAAATTTAAATCACTTCTTGGCGGTGTCAACACTGCCGATGAAGAAGTGGTCGAATTTCTTGTTTCTCACGAAATTCAGGTGGACGCATTGGCTGCAGATGAGGCCTTGCGTCTCAAGGCAGAGGTGATGGGGTACAAACAAAGCTAATAAGCAAGTAGGCGAGTAGGCTAATAAGCAATTCGAGGATATTTCGATGCTTTAAGCTTACTGCTTACGCGCTTACACGCCCCCACAGAGGGCCCCCTGGTGGGGCTTACTAGCTATTTTGGAGGGACAAGTTGAGTTTAACAAGCATACAAAATGGAGAGATGGCGAGGGAAGATGTTGCCAGCGAAGTTGCAAGCACTCCGGCTCAGCCAGAGCGAGAGACCGAGAATGTTGAGCGAAGCGACATCAAGGTTCGTGTTCTCGAACGGATCAACAATCTAGCCCGGACAGACCAAGATAGGGCGATCGAGCGCTACGGGGGACTCAAGCCCTTCTCTTTGCTTTCTCGTGTATGCAAAAGGGTGGGACTAGGTGGTTTTGGTGCGAGACTTGATAAGTCGGACGATTCTATTTCCAAGAGCTATGGCCGGATTCGTGCCTGGTTCGACCAGGCCGGCAAATGGAGCTCCAGAGAGCCTTCTGAAAACATTGATGACGATCTTCGCAAGGCCGGAATCTATACCGAGAATGGCGACTGGAAGAAAGCTCTCAAGATCGGCGCCAAAGTTTTTGGCGGATTTGGCGCTGCCGCCACGGCAGTGTTTTCCGGTGTAGGAGTGTTTACTCCGCTTGTCTGGGGCGTTGGTCTGAAAGAGGGCTATGACGGTCTATTGCAAGCTGCAGAACACTTTGGTTGGGGCAAGAACAGAGCGGCGGCTGAGGTCGCGAAGCAGCAAGCTGTTGGCGAGGTTGTTACTCGCATGAGGCAAGAAGCGTTAGACGGGACTCTTACCGAGGAGAAGTTTTCTCGTTATCAATTAGAAATTTCGCAAGCAGAAAGACAGGCAGTAGAGCAAATTACGGAAAATGTTTATGGTAAGACAGGGGAGGAGAGATTCAAAAAAATTCGCTCCGTTGCAACCTCGGTGCTTACTTTTGCGACCGGAATATTTGCCGGTGTACCGCTTGGTCCCTCAAACTACGACCAGAATAACACTGATCTAGCCACGGCCTTTGCCAAAATTGACCCCAACAATCCTGTGATGTCTGACACTCATCGAGTTTTTTGGAATCTCAAGGACAAGGGGCAGTTTGCTTACGACCAGATGCCCAATGGTCAGGATGAACTCAAATGGCTCCAAGGCGTAATCAAACGTGTCAATGAAATAGGAAAGAGTGGCACATTCAACACGCTTGACGGAGAGAGCTTAAAGAGCCTATACGGACAGGCGGGTCACCTCCTGGATGCGCGCATGCCAAAAGCCTTATTGGCTGGGCTTGGCACTGCCGAGAAACTAAAACTTGGCGGAGTTTTTGCTTATTTGCTGGGCGAGAGTGCCTCCCATTTCTTCGGCAAAAAGAAAGAGTTTGGTGTTTCGGGAAATGTGCCAACTGGAACAGTAGAGGGTGGAAGGGGGAGGGTAGAAGGTAGAGGGGAGAGAGTGGAGGGAACGCCGCAAGCACAGGAGGCTTCAGCGCTAGAAGGACAGTCAACACCTACACCGCCGACACCAGGTCCTGAACCTGAGGGCGCTCCGACACCGTCCCCGAAGTCAGAGGGCGAACCCTCTCCAGTTGAAGCTGCAGGAGACAAAGAAGATGCGGCAGAATACGAGTCAGAGAGACGAGAAGAGAGGATTGATCCCTATGACACGACAGGGGAGAGACGACAAGAACGGGGCAAAGAAGGGCAGTCCGCATTCTTGTTTGAGCAGGTGAGAGGGAACCAGCAAATATTAATTGCCGTTAATTCTCACGCGGAACACCTTGGCTTGACCCAGGATCGTTTGCAGGAGATTGCTCAAGATCTTGCCGGTGCCTATGACAGCTTGTCAACCATCAATGAGAAGAAGATGTGGGAGACACTGAGATCTCTCTGCTTTGATTTTCAAAATAGCATCCTAAAACCGGAGGGATTAGATGCCTCTGTCAGTTGGACAATGGTGATCACCCTCCATGGCGGACGATTCTTCGCCTTCAAATTTAACAATGATAAAAGCTATCTCTACTTGCCTGATCGAAGTGATGTTCTGGTTGCAGAGAAGAGTGATTCAGGGGAAGGTTGGAATTCTTCATTTGGGGTTCTAAATCAGAATGAACGGATTGTTTTGGTTAACGAGTCTCTTGATAATATTAATGAAGGTAGAAGGAAGGAAATCGTTGGCGCTGACGATCTGACGTCAAACGAAAAAATTGAACAGTTGATGCTCGAGGGACAAGAGATTGGAGGCGATGAACTGCTAGCCGTAATCACAGAGTATCACCCAGAAGAGCCAAAGACAGAGACGAAGAAGGGGAAGGCGATTGAAGTTGAGACCCCAGAGGGCTTCACAGATATGGGATCATTTAGTCCTATTTCTTATGATGAGTCTGACAGAAAGTCAAAGAAAGACCCTCGTTTTCAGGAAGCGCTTGGAGAAATGAGGCAGGGGCGACGTATAATCATTCGTTTGACTGAGGGTTGGTGGGAATTCATTCCTATGCACAACTCAAGAGGCGATCTGATATCAGAAAGCACACGAAAAACTAAGGCCTACAGTGCAGAGGAAGATGACGATATTGCCTTTGAAGAAGTTTCTTATGCTATCAAGAGGTTGGGTGAAGATCTTGCTCCGATTGAGGGACCAGGAGTGAATCGAAGAAGTGCTGTACACTCTGAATTAGTTGGCTACCATTGGTATTTGGGCCAAGAAGCCGAAGTTGTTTCGGAAACGGATGCGAAGATGCTTGCCGCAGCACAGCAGCTTAGGGACGCTGGCAAAACAATATTGGCTGAGATGGTATTTGAATCTAAGCACAAAGCCGTGCTTGTGGTCGAATACGATGGCGCCGAATTCCGTTTGCCTGTTAATGCTCTTGTTCTTGCCTCTGGAGAAAATGTTGAATTAGACGAAGATAAGTCTAGCCCCGGCAAGAAGCCTTTTCGCATAACAAGGGCAATGGGTAATATCGATAGGCCAGGAACACTTCTCGGTGTTGACATAAGATTTGTAATGTTTTCAACAGGGCTTGATGCTGCCTCAGAGCTCAAGGAGAGTGGCGATGTTGTTGGTGCCAAGGTAATAGATAGTGATGGTGAGCCGGCAATTGAACTTAGTCATCATGGCAAAGATTTTGTCTTTGTCATTAATAGTGCCAGAGACAAAGATGGGAGGGGGATTCCTCTCAAGACTCGCCGCAATGAGTTTGAGAATAAAACATTCAAAGTGAAGATTTTAGAAGCGATTGAAAGCGACAAGGAGCCAGGTAAGCTGTTTAGGGTTGATGTTGAAATCGGGGCCGAAACTGAGGCCGGACCGACTATTTCAGATGAACTAAGAATCGCCAGGGACTTAGCCTCTGCTAACGAGGTGATTCACGCAAAAATAATTGACAGTGCCGGTGAGCCGGCGATCGAATTCAGATTGGCCAGCGGCAAGACACACGTCTTCATTGTCAACGCCGCCACCAATAGCAAGGGTGAGGGAATCCATGTCAAGGGCGAGAGAGCTAAGTTTGAAAACAAACGTTTTAACATCAGGATAACGGATGCGCTGGAGGATCGCGACCATCCCGGACAATTGTTTAGAGTAAATGTCGAGGTAGGCGATGAAATTGAGCCGGGCATCTCGGAGGATCTCAGGGTAGCCAGGGAGATGGCTGGCGCCGGGGACACGATCGAGGCAATGATTATCGATTTAGGGGGCTATCCGGCTGCTGTTGTCGAACACGAAGGTGCGCGCCATACATTCGTTATCAATGCTGCTACCAACGAGAGTGGTGAGAGAATTCGCTTCAGGGGCAAAAGAGACAAGTACGAGAACAAGACCTTTAAGATCAAAATCACAGAAGCATTAGAGGACAGAGACAACGCCGGTCAATTATATCGGGTCAATGTTGAAATTAATGAGACAGGGGCCGAAAGGAAAATTGATCTGTCCGGATATAATTTTGAGGACAAGGGGCCGATTGCCGGCAGGGGATTATTTGACTTCCTTGATGCAGTTGATCGATTTACTGTTGGCGCCGATGAGCCGGTATTAGCTGAGCGCGAGGGGATTAAGGCGCTTGTTACAGTGATTACCAGGAGTCGAGATGGCCGTCCTAATGGATTTAGATATCGTCTGGTTGATAATGATCTGTCTATGACCGAGGAGCGGGAGAGTGATGACATGAAGTTGCTTATTGCCCCTCATGGCAGGAGCACCTGGTATCTAGGACACCGCAAGGAGTCGGGTGACCCGACGCCGACAGGGCCCGAAAAGAGAGTCGAGCTTGAGAGCAAGGGCCTCGACTTTAGGGGTGCGGTTGCGGATGACCTCAATATTTTTATTGAAAACTCAAACGAAAATCTGGGCGGGACACCTCATGGTATCTATGTTGAGCACGAAGGTCAGATTTATCTGGTTAGTTTTGTGGCCGCTGATCGTCGTGAAGCTTCTCTCTATCCGGTTGATGACGCGCTCCAGCCAAACGCTGCCGAAGTCCTCGTTGCAGTTGATAAATTGGAGGATGCGGCAGAAGGCTATTTCTGGTACTATGAAAAAGAGGAATACTCCGAAAGAGATTTCAAAGTTGCTTCGCGTCTGCTTCAGAGTGGCGAGACAATCAGCGTACGCGTGATGCCAAGTTCTGTCGATGGCGGAAAAACTATCTCTTTTGACTATGACGAGCAAACAAGAGAGTTTGACCTCGATTCCGATTATGAACCGCAAAAGGAATTGGTTGAGAGTTTTGAGATCGGCAAAGAATACAATATCAGAATAGTCAAAGTTAATCGCGGGAAAGAATCGTTGGAGCGATGGAATGTAGAGTCAGTCGGAGTTGTTCTCGATTCGAGCGATCCGGGCACCACTGATGCTGAATTTATTGATCATCTTTCTGGTGGAAAGATAACTGTCAAGCCGATCGCTATCGAACGCGGTTCTGATATTGTCGCGGGCATTCAGATTGGCAGCAGAGAATTCTGCATGAACGAGGAATATTTACGCCGAAATGATACTTTGGCCGAACGGTTGTCGGGGGCGTTCCAGGCTGACGAGACAATCGATGTCAGAATCACAGATACTAGTGCCGGTGATGTTCCCGGTTCCGTTGAATCTTTATCGATCGAGTTGGCCTTCGAGACGCCGGAAGGCTTCATGAGTAAGGGGACCTTGACACGGGGCAGCAAGAAGGACTTTGTCGAGGCAGTCAGAATTGCGCTTGAAAACGCAAGGAATCCTCGCGTTATTATCAGAAGCGAAAAAACCGGTTTTAACTGGGAGGTGATCGGTATTGATTCCAGCAAAATACGAAGAATAGTGGTTGATGATAGCTTTGAGCGCCCAGGAAAGGTCTATAGCGACGAAGTTGTGATTGGCGACTTGGTAACAAGTGGAAGCTTTGAATGGTTCATCGAGGAGAGCAAGCCGGCCGATCCTGGCGCTCAAGGAAACGTTGATCTCAAGCGTGAAGCGGACGAGGGAGAAAGCAGGGACAAACCGGACATCATTTTTGCGACGGAGTTAGTCGGTCAGGATTATTTCCCGGCAATTATCAAGAAGCGCACAATCAAGGGTGCTGCTAAGTGGTTTATTGTGCACATGGAGAGTGATCGTGAATTTGCCGTAGAGATGTCAAATCAAGAGCTCGCAGAAGATCTTGAAGATCGCGGCCACAACCGTATTTGTCAGGCTAAGGTTGTTGGCGTTAATCCGAACAGTAGGGGTGGTTTATCTAGCGTTACTATTGAAGTAAGGGACTTTGTTATTGCCAAAGAAGAGCAGGGCGAGGAAGGTACGGGTGTGTAAAAGTTTCCTTGCTAACAAAATAAATTCGGGTTATAATTAATTAAGATTTTTGTGTTCTCAAATGGAGGGAAAAATGTCCGATGACAATAAGCAGCTGCTTCAAGATCTCGATGAGAAATTGAGGACCATTGACGACAGGCTCAAGCAAATCGCTGGATATAGGTTTTTGCCGCCCAATGTGAAGCAAGAAAAGGAATCATTGGAAAAGCAACGAAACATTCTTGAGGCCACGAGGTCAAGAATGAATAGCGACTCGGGTGCCGGCTTAGATAAAGAAGCACCGGTTGAGTCGGCTATTAAGTCGATTGAAAGTGATGGCAGTGAGAGCCCCGTTGCGATGGCAGATAATAGTGCGGGTGATACCGGCTCTGACTTCGGCAAGGAGTTATCCGCAAGCACAAATTCCCGGGTTTCTGCTGCGGGTGGTCTTGTCGGCGACAACTATGCAGTTCCGCACGAAGATAGCAAGCCGTTACCGGAGGAAGTCAAGGAGGCAGAGGAGGATAACCGTTCTTTGGCTCAAATCAAGCTTGAGCAAGAGCCAGACGAATTCAGCCTAGAGGAAAAGAAGAGTAGTGCTTCCACACTGGAAGGCGTTTCTAAGAAGGTCGGCGAAGTGGTTAGCAGCTTCAAAAAATCCCTAGATCAATCAGGCGATCATCCCGATAGAGATTATCTCGCAGGTATCGTTGATGAATTCAGCAAAACCGTCAACAACATCATCGAAAAAGCAAGGGGTACACAGATGAGCGATAATTGGCGGGCCAGGGCAGTGAAGGGGAGGCTTGCAAGCTATGTTGAGGCAGTTAAGGCAGATTTTAATTTTAGTGAACTTATGAACGATGAGATTGAAACAAAAATTGCAGAACTATTATCATAAGGAAATCCAAGAATGCCCCCAATTTCTACTCTAGATGGTAGCCAAACCAATCAAGACAATCGCCATATTGAGGCCAGTGCCTTTGATAATTCGCCTGAGTGCGCAGATTTTTTTGATACCGTTTTTGACTATTCAAACAAAGAGACATCACTGGAGGCAGTTAAGAAATCATACGACAGTCTTCCTGTTCAATTTCGCCAAGCAGCCATGGACTATCTTGGAGATTCTGCTGCACCTGAGATACAAGCAGAAATAGCGGCGTTGGTTGGCACAAGTGAGCCTGCCAAGGTGTCGATTGTTCCTGCTACTGAGCCGACAACTATCGCGCAACAAAATACGGATTTGGCGTTTCCGGCAAGCAAAACTGAACTACCCCACAATGTGGTAGACAAACAATCGTTGCACGATGCCGCACTTGCTCTGGCTGACGAAATTAAGCGCATCAGAGTGAATGCCGACTCTATTCTTTCGGTTCGACGCTATGCCCAAAAATTGCCCCATCTTCTTGTTGCGTCTTTGGCCGACCTGTCCTCTGTTGGTGGTGCCGCTGAAGCAAAGAACTTGCTGCTGGATGCAGACCTTGTCTCGCGTCTCAAGGATCTTGGCGGAGAGAGTATTCAATCAAAAATCAATGAATTATCTAGCGGCTCTGCTGTCGAAACAAATTCGCAAGTAGGCATAACTCAGGCTGAGGCAAGGCCGAGTGATAATACTGGGGCTCCTGGTATCACTTTTGACACACCTGTCTCAGAGTCAATCGCGACCGAGATGAAAACCGGTATGGTTCCTCATAACGGCGCCTCCGCCGAACCCTTTTCTGATGGGATCGCTAGCGCAGGGGATAATGGGATTGCAATCCCATCTCAAGGTCAGCCTGCAGGTAGTACCCCAAGCCTATCCGCAGATAAGGTCGGTGACAAATTTGTTTCTGACGGTAGTGCAACTACCGTCGCTGATGGGATTAAGGTCGGCGTGAAAGCGGAAAAGGGAGACGAAGGTGGACAGACAGTTCTAATAGACGCTAACGGTAAGACAACAGCAATTGATGAAGGCGCAGTTGTACGTGGAGATGAGCCCAATTTGACGTTGGGAGCCATTGCAGCGTCACAGCCAGTGTTTGGGCAAGTAGCTGATCTGAATCAGGCTGTTGTTTCTTCGGAACAGAAGGCCGTATCGGATATTGCCCCCGTCCAGAAACTCGGAGCGCCAGATGTAGTCGGAACACCTCAAAATTCAAGTGGCTTATCTGAGCCAGGGACACTAAACAATGAAATCAAAGCTGAGACACAGGTTACTGTGGGTAACACGGGTGCTGAAATAGGTATTGCCGCTGCACCTCTTGGCAGTGTTGGCAGCGAGACTACTGTTCAAGCCGGTGATCAGATTGCAGTTGGTGTTGACACTAATGTTGTTGACGCTGTAGGCTCAGCCGTTGCATCTGGCTCTGAAGTTGTGAGCGTTAGCCCAGTCAACGCGGAAGCAGGAGTCGGCACTGGCAATGGTCCTGTTGCGAGCCAAGACCAGGTAAGCCAGCATGAGGGCCCATTGCCAGTGGCTGGTGGCCAGGGCGCAGAATCTAACGTTGCCGGGAGTACCGTACCCGTTGGCGAAGAAGAAAATATTGACAAAGAGGACCAGCCTCATGGTCTCTTGAGCCGTCTATTCGGCGGTAACAGGAAGAGGGTCCATAACACTGAGGTTGCGGCGAGTGCCCAAAGAGATGCAATGAAATTCTGGGAAAACAATCGTAATGTTGCATCTGAAAACGAACAAGAACAGGCCGCTTGATCATATGGCTTTATAGAAAAGGGTGGGGGAGGGTTATATTTACAACGATTCTAGCATCTCAGGCGATTTTAATGTCCAAAACCAGTCAACTGATTTTTTGCCGTTGTGGTTTTGGCTGTTAATCATTTTAGCCGTAGTAATACTTGGCTATTTTGTTTATAAACACATTTATCGAATCTTGATGCGACGATGGCAGCTTGACTTAACCAAAGACTGGATAATGTACAAGATCGTAGTTCCCAAGGAGGCGCATGCCGGGGAAGATGATCAGCGAAAAAATTTTCAGGAAATGCTCGCTGTTATTGAGCCATTTTATGCAAACCTTAACGCTGTATTTCAGGAGTCAGTTGTAAAAAAAGTCAAGGGACAGGACCATATCTCGCTTGAGATTATTGCCAAGGATGGTAGGATACACTTTTTCGTTGGTTGTCCGAAAAGAATTTCCGAAATAGTAATTAGGAACTTGTATGCCCAATATCCTAACGCAGAGATAACTCCTAACGATGATTTCTCAATTTTTCCCGAGAAAAGTTTAAATGTCGAGATAGCGACAACGCGATTTATCAAAAAATTCTTTTTGCCGGTCAAGACCTACAAACACCTGGAAGAGGATCCGCTTAATGCTATTACTAACTCTCTGTCCAAACTGAACCAAGATGAACTGGCGGCTATCCAATTAGTGATTAGGCCGGCATCGCCACTTTGGCGCCTTTCAGCCGAGAAGGCGGTTGCCAATCTTCAGCAAGGCAAATCCAGATCGTTGTATTCTGGCACAAAGTGGACTCGTGCCAGCGAATCGTTTTTTAGTTTTTTGGGGTTTGTGGGTCAGACTGCAATGGGCAAGAAAGATGAGCAGAACAATATTACGAATCTGCCAAAGGTTACACCAGTACAAGAAAATCAGATCAAACTTGTCGGTGAGAAGATTGGAAAGATAGGTTTTGAAACCCAGATACGGATCGTTGGCGTGTCTGCTAAACCTCAGGTTGCAAGGCAGGTTACTCGGAACATTTTTTCGGCTTTTAGCCAGTTTAACTTTCCTGATTCAAATGGCTTCGCTCTGAGTTATCCAAAGGCGAAGAACGACGAGATCATTCATTACATTTTACGAATATTTTCCCCTGGCCGAAGAATGATCTTAAACACCGAGGAGTTGGCTTCTCTTTTTCACCTTCCTAATCGTTACGTCGAAACGCCAAATATCGCTTGGCTCTTGTCGCGACGAGAACCGCCCCCAGCAAATCTTTCTTCCGAGGGCACTATACTTGGCAAGAGTAATTACAGGGGTGAGGTTAAGCTGGTTAGACTCAAGCCAGAAGACAGGTTGCGCCACATTTATATGATTGGTAAGACCGGCGTTGGTAAAACTGTCGAATTTCAGAATATGATAATTCAGGATATCCAAGAAGGAAAGGGAGTTTGTTATTTGGATCCGAATGGTGACGCGGCAGAGTTTATTCTTCGGCATATTCCGAAAGAGCGTGCTGATGATGTCATATACTTCGATCCGAGCGATATAGAGCGGCCATTTGGCCTCAATATGTTGGAGTGGAAGACGATCGAGCAACGAGATTTTCTTGTTCAGGAAGCGATACAGATATTTTACAAATTATTCGATCCGAATCAAACTGGAATGGTTGGTCCGCAGTTCGAGCACTGGATGCGCAATGCTGCCCTCACTCTTATGTCTCATCCTGATGGTGGTACGGTTATTGATGTGCCGCGGCTGTTTACCGATCCTGACTTCGAAAAGGATCGGGTCCAGTATGTAACCGATCCGGTTGTTAAATCATTCTGGGAAAAACAGATGGCCAAGACAGCCGATTTCCATAAATCTGAGATGTTGAACTACTTTACATCGAAGTTCGGCCGTTTCATGACGAATGATATGGTGCGCAACATAATCGGCCAGACACAGTCGTCTTTTGACTTCAGAGACGTTATGGACACCAAAAAAATTCTGATCTGCAACCTGTCTAAGGGAAAAATCGGTGAAATAAACGCCTTTCTTCTTGGTATGATTATGGTTTCAAAGCTAGCTATGGGTGCTTTCTCTCGCCAAGACTTAGAAGAGAAGGACAGGGTGCCGTTTTATCTCTATGTCGATGAGTTTCAGAACTTCATCACTGATGTTTTTGCTACGATTCTGTCTGAGTCAAGAAAATACAAGCTCTCTCTGAATATTACCAATCAATACATCTCACAGCTTGATGATAAGGTCAGAAATGCTGTAATCGGTAATGCCGGTACCTTGATTTCCTTCAGAATAGGTGCTGCTGACGCAGAGTTTTTGATAAAAGAGTTTGATCCATTGAAGATAGATGACATGACCAATATTGATAAGTTCAACTGCTATGCAAAAATGCTTATCGATGGTGCCCCAACGAGGCCATTCAATCTCCAAACGATATGGCCGGATAACCCCGAGGGTAATGTTAAGCTTGGGAGCGCAATAAAGGAGTTGTCGCGTCTAAAGTATGGTCGGCCCAAAGATGAGGTAGCCGAAGAAATCTTGGAGCGATCAAAGGTCGATGTTATTGATTTGCCTGGCCTTAGCACCAGCACTGCTGCCCCAACTCGATGAGCCATGACGATAACCTCAATCACTATGGCTGGCATGCCGCATTTTTGATCGTTCTCTGTCGCAGTGCGCACACATCAAATTATATACCTGTTTTTTTATTGACTAAAAAACAGTCTTGTGTTAAGATAACGGGTAGTGTTTGAGGATATGAATCTACAAGATAATAATTTAGTCCTTCCCAAAGGGAAAGATTGCGGCCAGAATAGTTGCTAACCATGAAGCTTAAGTGTTTTATATGTAAGCCAAGTCGTTAACTTTTTCATGCGAGAGACATTTTATGCCAGAAAACAAAGAACTTTTGCAGATCAAACAGCTTCTAGATGCGGCCGAAAGCCAGATCAGGCAAGCCAAAAGTTTGCTATTTGCTGCAGAATTAAATAAAAAAACAAAATCACTTAACTCTTCCGGAGAAGGGTCCGTAGTTGAGGGAATTTTCGACGGGGAGACCATGATTGGGCCTGACCACAAGAGGTATCCAGTCCCAATGAACTACGCTTCCAAATCAAAGCTTGTCCCTGGCGATGTCTTGAAGTTGACTATCAACGCAGACGGTTCATTTATCTTTAAACAGATAGGCCCAGTCCGGCGCAAAAAGATAATCGGTCGGCTCGAAGAGGCAGAGAAGGGGAAGTTTGTGGTCAATGCCGATAATTCAATCTATCGCGTACTGCTAGCGTCAGTAACATATTTTCATGCTGAGGCCGGAGATAAGCTGACGATAGTTATTCCCGAAGAAGGGGAGTCCGAATGGGCGGCGATAGAGAACATAGTTGATAAATCGATCTGATGGCGTTATTACATCAATAAATATATTAGAATTAATTCAAAACTAGACAGGAAAAACAATGGCAATTAAGAGTTTTTCACCCTACGGCATCGTTCATGATGCGCTTTCAGCCTTAAAATCCAACGAACAGCGTGTTATCACTGGCCGTTTTGGTATCGATAGTCCAAGACTCACTTTGTCTGCTATTGGAAAGGATCTTAAACTTTCTCGAGAACGAGTTCGACAGATCGAAAGAGATGGCCTCAAGAAACTTGCAGGAACAATCCTTGAGTCACACAAAGACAGTATCAGCAAAATTGTTGATACTTTCGCAAAAAATGGTGGTATAAGTGTAAACCACAAGATTGCCGACAAATTTCTTGAAGACGCCTACAAAGGTGACCCAAACCAGTTTAACTCACTCGCTCTTATTTTCTTCATCATGCCTCAGCTAAAGAAGGTAAAGAAGACAAGGGAACTAGAAGATAGTTGGATTATGGCGGAGTTGTCTCGATCAGAGGCGATCAAGGTCATCAATGATTGGGTAGAACATCTGGAAAAGATTCAAAAGCCTCAGAGCCTGGATGTTCTCTTGAAGGTTCACCCTCACCACAACAAATATGAAATCACTTTTTTGTCTGAGTTGCCATCAATCAGCAAGAGAGTAATCAAGACTGAAGATAATATGATCGGCTTGGCCTCGTGGGCAGAAGTTAACCCAAGAAATATCAGGGATAAAATATTCTATATTCTCAAGAAAGCCAATAAGCCACTTCACTTTGAAGAAATTGCCAATCGTATCAAGAGCCAAGAGTTCGATAAAAAGAAAGTTGTTAAAGCAACAGTACACAATGAACTAATTGCAGATAATCGCTTCGTCTTGGTTGGTCGTGGCGTTTATGCGTTGCGAGAATGGGGATACAAGCCAGGAACAGTTTCAGAGATTATCTCTTCAATCCTAGAGAAGAACAAGAGCGGCATGAGAGTCGATGAAATTGTTAAAGAGGTCCTAAAGCAGAGAGTGGTCAAAAAGAACACTATCCTGATAAATTTAAAGACAAAAGATCTATTCAAAAAGGTTGCCGAGGATTGTTACTCACTGGCATAACCATGTATTGATGTGGCGCATTGATTCCACTGTTTTGCCTTTGGCCGAGCATATTGGAGTTAAGGCTCCCCATAAAATGTCGACAGTATGGCTAATTTACTTTCTATTGGTTAGAATGGTAATTAATAGGCCACGGTTCATGTCTGGCCATTTAAAGTTAATTCGCACGTTGTTTCATTCCAATAAAACAAAATGGCAATCATTTTTTCTCTTATACTTGTTGCGTTGATTATTGTTCCAGTGTATATTTTTTCGTCTATGCGAAAGCGCAAACTCGAGACAATGCGAGTCGACTGGCTTGCTGATCAAGAATACACAGTTTTTCGAATTGACGTACCTAGAAATAACGAAAAATCTCCTCTTGCCGCCGAGCAAATGTTCGCCTCGCTCCATGGTATATACTCTGAAAGTTCTCCGTTCCAGCCCCAATTAAGTTTTGAAATTGTGGCCAGAGACAAATATATCCAATTTTTTGTTCATGTTCCTGTTCATCTGAAGGACTTTGTGATTGGCCAGATTTATGCTCAATACCCAACGGTTGAGATAAAAGATGTGCCTGAATACATAGGCGAGCGTGATTTAGATCAAACAAATTTTGCCATCTGTGAGATACAGATGACGAAACCAGATGTCTATCCAATAAAACTCTTTGGTGATTTTGAGGTTGATCCAATCTCTGGTATTACTTCCGTTTTAACGAATCTAGGCCAGAATGAGGAAATTTGGCTTCAGGTTGTGACTCGGCCTGTTGGTGATGAATGGCAAGAGCGTGGTCATAGCATTATTAGCGCCGTTCGCTCTGGCAAGAAATCTGGTGGATCTGGCTGGGTCACTAAGGCAACGAAGAGTCTTGCGACACTTGCCAAGATGATTTTGCTCCAGATTATCAAGCCTGGAGCGGAGCTTGCCGAGGAAGTGAAGAAGGACGTTGTGCTTCCTGGGACGGTAGAAGAAGCACTAAAGGCAATTGAGTTTAAGATTACAAAGCTTGGATTTGAAACAAAGATTCGCGTCCTGTCTATTGCGAGCGATCCTGTTACGGCCAAAGTGAAGTGCCAAAATTTGGCCGCAGCGTTCAAACAATTTAATACGACCAATATGAACGGTTTCAAAATTGGTGACGTGTCTATGAACGACAAGGAGAAGTGGAGAGAGTATTCTGAACGCGAGTTTGAGGGCAAGGGTAATACATTAAATATTTGTGAGCTTGCCTCTCTTTATCATTTTCCGCATCAGAATGTTTCTACCCCAAACATCGTTTGGTCTGGCTCAAAAAAGGCAGAGCCGCCCGCTAATCTGCCCCTGCGAGAAATTGTTGATAGCAAAGAACTAACCGTAATAGGGGAAACTACTTTCAGAAACACATTCAAACAATTCGGCATTAAGCGTGATGACCGTCGTCGACACATCTACATTGTGGGTAAGTCTGGTGTGGGTAAATCTGTTCTGATTGAGAATATGGCTGTTGATGATATTACTGAGGGTAGGGGAGTAATCATTATTGATCCTCACGGTGATCTAGCCGACAAAGCTCTCTCGGTAGTTCCGGACCATCGCATTCAGGACGTGATCGTTTTTGACCCGTCTGACAGGGCCTTCCCGATCGCTTTCAACTTGCTGGAACACGTTGAGGATGATTTTAAGGGGATGGTGGCCTCTGGTTTCGTCGGTATTTTCAAGAAGATATTTGGCGATTCATGGGGTCCCAGGTTGGAACATATTCTTAGAAATACCGTTTTGGCATTGCTGGATTTTCCAGACTCAACCATGCTGGATATCCCAAAAATGCTTACCGAGAATCGTTTTCGCGACAAAGTGGTCGAAAAGGTTAAGGATCCGGTCATTAGAGACTTCTGGGTTAATGAATTTGCGCAATATGATAGTAAGTTTAGAACGGAAGCTGTCTCACCAATTTTGAACAAGGTGGGCCAATTCTTGTCCACTGCAACAATCAGAAATATT
This sequence comes from Patescibacteria group bacterium, assembly GCA_041666325.1. Taxonomy (GTDB): domain Bacteria; phylum Patescibacteriota; class UBA1384; order XYA2-FULL-43-10; family 1-14-0-10-43-13; genus JBAYHC01. The sequence continues at coordinate 22,414 of JBAYHC010000003.1, read as the reverse complement.
GTCGGCCAAGCACATTCGAAGATTGATATACGTCAAATCATGGACCAACAAAAGATAATGATTGTCAATCTTTCCCGCGGTAAGATCGGTGAAGACAACTCAGCGCTTTTGGGTGCCATGATGGTAACAAAAGTTCAGCTCGCGGCCATGAGCCGTGCAGATGTTACAATCGACAAAAGACCTGATTCGTATCTTTATGTCGATGAGTTTCAGAATTTTGCTACTGAGTCATTTGCCACGATCTTGGCTGAGGCAAGAAAATATAACCTGAACTTAACGATCGCTAACCAGTACATTGCACAGCTGCCTGAGGAGGTCAGAGATGCCGTCTTTGGTAATGCTGGAACCCTGCTGACATTCAGAGTTGGCGGCGCGGATGCTGATTTCTTAGTAAAAGAGTATGAGCCGGTTTTTGATGCTAATGATCTGGTCAATCTTGATAAGTACAATATCTATATAAAGCTATTGATTGATGGTATTTCTTCGCCTGCATTTTCGGCCAGGACATTGCCGCCAGTACAGAAGTTGACTGGCAATGCAGAGAAGGTCGTTGCTTTTTCGCGGGAGCATTACTCTAATCCGCGCTTCTATGTTGAAGAGCAGATTTCTCAACGCGCGAACCAAGAAGAGACAGAGATGCGCGAGGAAGCAGAACTATTCAAGAAGGGGGGGTTGCAAGCTTTGCTGTCGCACCAAGGGTCTACTTCAGACTCATCTGCCGCTCCTTCTCTCCGCGCAACCGCAGTTTCTGCCCCCGTGCCGACACCCGCCCAGACTCCTGCTTCTGTGCCAACAAGGGATACCGCGCCTGCTCCAGTCGTTCGTGACCATGCTTTTGTTGGTGTTCAGAAAACAATTCTGCCAAATGTCGCCCCAGCTGACAAGCCTGTTCTAAATGAAGACAGTCAATCTTCTGAGCAAGCGGGGGAGATTGATACAAAGAAGAATAAGCCGAGAGTTTTGCGCTACCAAAACATTATCGGAGACAAGCTTTACAAAGAACAGACTGCTCGGGGTGGTGTAAAGTGGTATGTTGGAGAGGATATCGACGAGGAGAAATGGAAGGAAGCTGGTCTGGAGGTGACAGATCAGGCGAGAAAGATGATTAAATTGGCCGAGAAAGTCGCTGGCTCTAAAGCTGCAGCCAGGCCAGTTGACCAAAAGGCCGCGCTCGGTAGCGCACCAATAATCCGCAGTAGCATCATAAACCAAGAGTCGGTCAAAACATCCAGTGAGACCAAGGGGTCCAAAGACAATGAGACCAAAGAAATTAAAAAAGAAGCGCCAGTTTTTGAACAAAAATTGATCACAGATGTGCCGGCTGAATCTGGTCAGAAAACCGCTTCCGAGGCAAAACCTGAGAATGTCGTGGCAAAAGCTCCGTTCAATCATTCTGCTTCTGATTTAAGAGAAGGGGAGAGCGTTAGTCTTTCAGATAAATTCCAATTTGATCCCTTTTCATCCGCAAAAGAGACAAACATTGAGCAGAATGACAGTGTTGAGCTTTCGAATAAAATTGAATTTGATCCCTTTGCGTCTAATGTGAGCATTAATTCAATTCCCGAAACAAAAAAGTTGGATCAGCAATCGAGCAGAGCTAACAACGGGCTCCAACCGAATGAGCATAGTCAATTTGTTGTGCCCTCAGGCGCTCACTTCGAGAAAGATGCTACGGTGCAGCAGGTGGTGGCGGGATCGGATAATAGTTCAACATCCGGTGTAGTCACGGGCAGCGTGAAGGCGCTCGAAGAAGGTGAGGAAGTTAAGTTCTAGTTCCACGCAAGATATCACAATGTCTAAAACGCCAGAAAAATGGCGTTTTTAGATTAGGGGAGAGGTCGTCGGGGGAGTGGGCTCATTTCTGAAAAATATTATTTTGTTTATTTTTTTGTCAAAAATGCGAATTTCTAGCCATCTTGGTTGTCGCACGCAAAGAAGTAGTTGGCAAAATATAAGTGCGAATTAAATCATAAATATATGTGCTTCATCATAGATTATTCAATAATTAGTTGATAATCGCGATTCGCACATCAATCAATTTGACTGAATTCGAAGCCCGTAAGGATAACACTAGCGATTTAGCTGATATTCAGCATAGTTGTGGGTTGGGTGGATCCGGGCCGTTAGTGTCAACAAGGACACGCTATAGGTATATTGACACCACTAGAACCTTCGCAAGGTCTTAAAATCGATTCTGGAGGCATCTAGCCTCTCCTCTACCGTTAATCAATTGGTGGGGGAGCAATGTTTCCAGAGAATATTGCGGCAATAGCCGATACCCAACCATTGCTTCACTTGTTGCCGCCTCACAGCCACGGCGTACCGGAGTTTTTGGCAGGGTACCAGTTTATATAAGTGTAAATATATTCGCGCAAAAGCAGTTCGGGTGGGATCTCCATTAATGTCGCATAAGATACATTATGCGACAAGATTACCAAAACATCACCCATCGTCTTTTTGTGCAATTAAAAATAGATCCGTCTCCAATCTGGTGGAACTATGGATCTATTTATTGGTATCTATGGTTGTTGTTGTCTCTGTCTGCTCTGTGCTCCCTGTTATCTACGCCCTACTTGTTAGCTGTTGTTGCCGAACTCTTTCTTGCCATTTTCTCCAGTGTGGTCGACTTAATCATGCCGATGTTAGAAAATATTCTAATCGTGAGTGCAACCAGAATGGCCAGGTAGAGGTCAAGATTTAATTTGTCGCCGACATATGTGATTAGCACGGCAATGAACATGTTGAATGCGAGACCGCTCAGAAATATGGTTGTGTTATATTTGTTGTCAATCGACGCCCTAACTGCTCCAAAAATTGAATCAAGAATACCCACAATTGCCACTGCGGTATAGCGTGTTAGCTCAGGTGGAATATCAATCCGGATAAATGTTCCAAGAATAAGTCCGAAAATAATACTCAATAATATTATATACATGTTAGCACTTACTGATTAATTAAATTATGCACACTTAAATAAAATATTAATTATTTCCTCAGGCTGCTTCTTGGCCACCTATCCCCTCTTTATTAGGCTCTGTGTGCGGAAGTTGCAAATCTTGATCTTACTGGGGAGGCTTTGGCTCTTCTTTGGTGCCAAACAACGATTAGCGGCGAGGCAACAAAAATCGAGGAATACGTACCAACAAACATTCCGATGATAAGCGTTAGGATGAAATGTCTAATTGATTCTCCGCCGAGCAATAATAATGATACAAGGACGATTAGGACGGTAAGAGAGGTGTTTATTGAGCGAACAAGCGTCTGGTTTGCACTCTCCTCGGTTGAGACGGCAATATCTTTGTGGGGATTGCGAATAAAGTTTTCCCTAAGTCGGTCGTAGACAACAATCGTATCGTGGACGGAGAAGCCCATGATTGTGAGTAAAGCTGTTATAAACAGGACGTCTACTTCCATCCAGTGATAAAAGTTTCCAAGAAGCGCCACCATGCCCGTCGTGATAAGCAAGTCATGAACCAAGGCTATTACTGCTGAAAGTCCGAAAATCCATGGTGAGAGCGGTCTTGGTAGTCGCCTGAAGGCGTATGCTATATAAACAATTATGGCAAGAGATGCCAATATTACCGCAATTACAGATCGCTTGGCTAGATCTCTTCCGACCGTAGGGCCAACGGTATCATACTTTGTCTCAGTGGCTTCGCCAAGCTTGTCTTTGAGTGCTGAGAGGGTTGATATGTGCTTCTCGTTGGTGATGGCTGGCATGCGCACGATCACCTCATTTGTGCCGCTTTCTTTGACTTGAAAGCTTGTGATTTCCCTGTCTCTCAGTGTCTCGTTGATGATGCTGACCCTTGAGGGGTTGTTTGTTTGGAGCTCCATTACGGTGCCGCCCTTGTAGTCAATGCTTATGCGTAAGCCAAAGATCAAGATTGCTGCAGCGCCAAAAACAGCAAGAAGAATAGAGACAATGAACCATATTTTGGAATTACCGATAATTTTATACATGGATTACCTTTCTAAAGCCACTGTTTGCTGATATCAGCAAGAAGGTTCTAGTTACTGTGATGGCCGTAAACATGCTAATCAAGATGCCAATTCCAAGCGTAAGAGCAAATCCGCGCACTGGGCCAGTTCCGGCCGTATAGTAAAGAATAAGACACGTTATAATTGAGGAGAAATTGGAGTCTCGTACTGAATTCCAGGCCCTTTTGAATCCGTCCGTGATGGCAAGGTTCAGGTTTTTTCCACTTGAAAGCTCCTCCTTCATGCGCTCGAAAATGAGGATATTTGCGTCAATCGCCATGCCGATAGAGAGAATAAACCCAGCAATGCCAGCCAAGGTAAGTGTAACCGGAATAATCTTGTATACCGACAGTGAAATTATGGAGTATACGAGTAGGGCCAAGACTGCTATTAAGCCAGTAGTTTTGTAGTATGCAACCATAAAGATCGCAACAAGCAGGAGGCCAACCAGTCCGGCCACCATACTTTTTTTGAGTGATTCATGGCCAAGAGTTGCCCCAATGTTTCTTTGCCCTACGAGCTTAACAGGGACCGGCAGCATGCCCTCGTCTAGTCTCTTTGCTAACTGTTGGGCTTCTCTAATATCCTTTGATCCGGTAATAACCGCTTCACCGTTAGCAATTTCTGTTTGAACTGTTGGAGCAGAGACAATTTTATTATCGAGAACGATTGCTATCCTCTTTTGCAGATTTCTCTTGGTAAGATCCTTAAATTTTTCCTTGCCAGCATTGTCAAATGAGATTGAGACCACTGCCTCATTTTGGAGTCCGGAGTTGTTAGTGCTCTGGAATGTCGCTTCGGCTGTGCGTAATTGCTTGCCTGTTAGGTCAGTTTTTTTCCAGTATCCTGGATAAGTGAAGCCAGAATCGTAATAGTCTCCCAGTGCCACACCATCCTGCTCGCTTCCCTCTTCCATGAAACTGAGCTCATATGTTGCACCGATTTTGCTTACTGCGTCATCGATATTTTTTACTCCCGGGAGCTCGATAAGTATCTTGTTGTTGCCCGATGTCTGTATTGTTGGCTCAGAAACACCTAGCTGATCAATGCGGCTTCGAAATACATTCTCTAGGTTGCTCAAATCCTTTATTCTGTCCTTAGATTCAGACAAGTCTGCTTCGTATGTCAGTTCTGTGCCTCCCACAAGATCGAGGCCAAGAACTGCTTTGATCTTATCGCCACGGAGTGGGCTTTTGGGAATATCAATCAGTATTCCAAGCACAACTAGAATTATGATCAGCGCTAATGACAGCCAAAGATTTCTTTTCATGATTGTCCTTTAATGGATTATTCCGTCAGAGTATTTATCTGCAGAGGCCCAAAATATTTTGAGTGCTATTTTGCTCTGTTACTAAAGATAATAATTCAATTCAATGCCAAACGTCAATAATCAAACTACGCCAAGGGATAAACGGCTAATTTGCCCTCTTTTATTAGCTTGGGAAACAGATCGCTCTCAAGCATTGAAAAACCCTTGGGTAAAAATCCAAAAACTTCAGGTTCTGCAACATATACACCTTTAAATTCAGTCAGATCATTGGTCGCAACCGTTACCAGGAAGCCGTTTGTGTTGTGGAATTCTAGTATCTTACTAATATCGGAAGCAGCTTTACCATTCGGATTGATAATCAGAAAGGTGTCCAGAAAGACTTCCTTGAGCGGCAGAATAGCCCCTCCTGTGCCCTCGCCTTCCTCAACGTACTCGATTTCAAGGCCAAATTCCGATCCGTCGCCGAGCCGTTCTTTTATCTTGTCTGCAAGGTATCCCAGTGCAATATAAACCTTCACAAATCCTGCTTTTTCCAATGAGCGCAAAGATTCGATTACGGTAGGCAGTAATTTCAATGCGCCGCTTCCTCCGACGAGGATAACGGCGTTTTTGGCGCCGGTTCCATTTAGTGCCTCTGTGACAAGGTGCTCAACTGCATGAGAGCGATTTCTGACTGAAACTCCGTCGATAATACCATCAATTTTTCCAAGAAGTTCCTTCTTGATTGATATTGTTACCCTTTCTCTTTCCATTTTATCCTCGCTTGTTTCGTTAATGTTATACGCCTCATCGTAGCATAAAAATTATGACAATGAAAATTATCAGGAAAAATTGAGTAAAAAGTATGACAATGCTAGGAGTTGATGATTTTTAGCTTCGAGGCGGCCTTCTCGAAGTCCAGCGGTATTTTCGCTTCAAAGGTGGTTTTTTGAGAGTTGCCAGGCAAGCAGACGGAGAGTGATTTTGCATGCAACATCTGTCGAGTGATTCCAAGTTTATGTGACAAGTAAATACTTGTCTTGCTGCCGTAAGTCGGGTCTCCCAGTACTGGGTTGCCGATTTGTTTGGCGTGGACCCTTATCTGATGAGTCCTGCCTGTTTTAATGTCGAATTCAAGTAGTGACGCGCGATTGCCACTAGCATCCTCCATATACTTGATCACTCGAAAATTTGAAACAGCCTCTTTTCCCTTCTCTGGGCCTACGTCGGCCATAACTTTACGGTTCTTGGGGTGGCGCCCAAGATAACTGGCGATTGTGCCATTTTCGTTTTTTGGCCAGCCGAAACACAGCGCCCAATATATTTTTTGAATAGTTCTATTTTGGATTTGTCGAGCAAGAGAGTGCATGGCGCGCGGAGTTTTAGCGATTATTATTACTCCTGACGTGTCTTTGTCTAGACGATGGACTAGGCCTGGCCGCTGCTTGGATATCGTACTTGTTTTATCAATAACTGATTCTTTTATGGCTGGAAAGTGCCCAACCAGAGCATTGACGAGGGTCCCGGAGGTATTGCCAGCTGCAGGGTGTACAACTATGCCAGGTTGTTTATTGATAACGATAACCTCAACATCCTCGTAGATGATATCAAGCGGTATATTTTCGGCTTGCGGCTCCAGCTCCGACTGTATTTCCCGAAGAGTTATATCAATCTTATCGCCGGCTTTGACCAGGTGGCTAGGTTTCACTATCTTGTCATTAACGATAACATCTGTATCCGTAATGAGTTTCTGAAAATAGGAACGAGAGTATTGGGTAAACCTTTTTGCTAATAGCAGGTCTATCCTTGCTCCGTCTTCTACTGGCGATACGATAATTTCTTCAGTGTTCATATGGGTTTAGCTATTTGAGGTAGCCGGATATGTTGGTGTCACGATTAACCCGGTATCTTTGAAGCGAAAAAGGCTTGTTGAATGTTGAGAGCTTGTTTTCTGTTGTGATAGCAAATTTGTATCCAGCCTCTTTGGTCAGTGCCTCAATTGAGTCATTATACTTTCCGCTTGGATAACAGAAGGTTACTATTGTGGTTCCAAGCAGGTTTTCGAGCTGGCTTTTGCTCTCAAAAATTTCTTTTTTGGCAGACTCTTCTGATATTTTGCTGAGATCTGGATGTGTGACGGTGTGGGCTCCGATCTCAATCCCATTTTCGCTAAGTTCGATTATCTCGTCATTCGTTACATATCCGTCCCTGCCGACATAACTTGTAATTACGTTCAGTTCTGCCTTCATGTTTCTTTTTTTGAGTTCCGGAAAGGCATTGTCGTAGAAATTCTGATATCCGTCATCGAAAGTCAGAATAATTGGTTTGGCTGGCATATTGCCATTGGCAAGATCAGAGAATGTTGTTGTCTGATATCCTTTCTGCGCGATGTCGTCGAGTTGTTTAGCGAAGGTGCTGGGGGAAACAGAAAGTTGTGTGCCGATCTCATCTTTTTCAAAGCTGTATTCACGGATGTGGTGATACATTAGTGTCGGCATGGATAGATTTGATAGATCAACCGTTTCGACCTTCTCTGCCTCGGTTTCGTTATTGGTTGGGATTGTCGCCTCGCCCTTAATTTGGTCGGTGCTTGTTGGAGCGGACTGTCTTTTTATGTTGGCGAAGACAAGTCCCCAGCCAGCAGCCAATATAACGATTATTATACTTAGGGGGATGAACCTTTTTGCTAATGATGTTTTTTTCATACTTTTTCCTCAAGCAGTTCCGTCTGCTGCTCCTCGAGAGAGTCAATTTTAAGAATTTTTTCTGATAATTTGATGTACTGATCACTAACCACGCTCATGGTTTTGTTGGCATTGCCGAGGTGTTTCTGCAGTACACCGAGGTTTTCTCCGAGCAGATTAGATTGCTGCTTTAGAGTCTTTAGAACTTTCATTACTTCTCTGCTCATCTCTGTAATTCTCCTGCCTTCAAGTCCCAGCATTATGGTTCTCAAATAATAGAAGAAGGTTGAAGGTGACGTCAGGATTATACGCGAATTCGCTGCAAATTCAAACATGTCTGGCTCATTGTTGACCACTTCAAAGAAGATGCTTTCGGATGGGATATACATGAAGGCAAAGTCGGTTGTGCCTTCGTCTGGATTGATATATTTCTTAGCAATAGCAATAACATGCTTCTTAAAATCATCCTTGAATCTGCGCCTGAAGATTGTTTTCTCGGACTCATCACTGGCTTTCAGCATCTGGTTAAAGTTCTCGAGAGGATACTTTGAATCTATTGGAATCTTGCCTGCTTCTAGATGAATGATTGCGTCGACGATAAAGCCATTTCTAAAGACGTACTGGAAATCGTAATATTTGGATGGAAGGGCGCCGGATAATAACTCTTTTAGCCCCTGTTCGCCTAGATTGCCCCGAAGCTTAGGCGATTTGAGAAAATCCTGAATATTCTTGAGGTTTGAGCCGATCTCTTTCATCTGACCGAGCTCGTTGTTGACGGACATAATAACCCGGGAGGCATTGTCAAGGCGATCATTCATTGTCTGTTGAAGCGATTGAATGTTCTGGTTCAGGAAACCGAGCCCTAGATCATTGTTACTCGAAGATGAAATTTCCTTAAGTTTCTTCGAGAAAAAATAGATTACAATACTCGCAAAAATAATCGCAAATACCGTCGAGACCATAAGTACGAGCAATAACTGGTTCATTCCCCCGCCTTCATTATCTTAAAACAAGAATACTATAACATGGAACGAGTCTGTTATCCATTCATGGCTGTGGATAAGTTCGGTATTTGTTCGAGCATCTCTCGGATCAAACAAAAAAGTCCCCTTGGGACGTTGTCGTTTGATGTATGTGAGATATTTGGAGAGAGCGGTGAATGCGCGCTGGGCACTTGCCGCTCTCTTTCGGGACGAGCCGCTTTTCCTATCCTGGGTCTAGGGCCCGGTCTTTGGTCTCGACTCTGCGAACGCCGACGTTGCTTGCCAGCTCCTCGGTTCGCTTGGTGATGAAGGCGTTGAGCCTGTGCTCCCCCAGCAAATGAAGTAGGTGGTATCTGTGTCTGGCGATACCTGTTGCATCACCTCGTTTCTCGATCGGCGTGCGTCTGACCTCTTCCATCAGCTTCTCGGCCCTGGCGAGAGCTCCCATACGCATTCTTTCCAGCATGAGGAGGAAGATTGGGTCGGTCAGTGGCACTGGTATGTAATCGTCGTCCGGCTCATGCGCCCGGCAGAATACAACCGGCTTGGCCTGGAGCCATATAGGGACGTCGGTCCAGCTGTCGAAGACAGCGGCGAACCCTCCCTCACACCGATCGTCGATCCAGTGATTGTCCGATAGAGGATCGGTGTTGTAGGCTGGTGGAAGTCTCAACATTGCCATGATGAGACCAGTCTTGGCTGTTCCGATGCCCAGCCGTTCGTGGGTGGTCACTACTTGGATCTCAGTGGCCTCGCGGTAGGATCGATAGCCTGTCATCCTACCTTTTTCGTAATCCATGACTTGGCCAACTCCGTTTGGTTCTGCCCACTGGCGTGCTCGGATGATGACCATGTCGTGTGACATTACCTCAAGCTTGCGCACGACCCCATCTAGATTGCTGCCCATCTTTTTCTCCAATCGCCTTGGCCTCGGGCCACCGGCTATGGTTTCCGCTGTGAACCAGGTGTCAGGTCTTCCGACAATTACCTAGGTTGGCTACCATCGGTTATGTCAGAAAACTTATCCGCATGATTGCGAACATTAAAACGAAAATAGCACACAATAAAATTAGTGGCAACAAAGATTGCTTCAGGCCCTCGGTCAGCTAGTCATTACTTTTGAGCATCGGGGCAGATGTCGCGGAAAGCGCACCAGCGGCAGTTGGCATGGTCGGGTATTGGGCTAAATTCCTTTTTCTTAATTCCCTCTACTGCCTGCATAATGAGAGTCTCTGCTGATTCTAGCTCTTCTGGCATATAGATCTTGTCGGCCTTAAGACCATATTCAACGAAATGTAATGTTGTTTTGGGTATGACGCCGTGTTTTTTGTACCAAGACAAAGCATATATCTTCATCTGGTTAGAATGCCTTATTTCTTCATCCGCCTTTTCTTGCGTCTGAACATTTGACGTTTTGAAATCACAAACCTCTGGTAATCCGTCGTTGTTGTATATCAAGTCGTAGCGTCCGTTTACTATGACCGACTTATTGCTGAAAGCAAAGGGAGACTCAACTGCCAACGGAATACGTTCGTCCGCCCTAGCTTCTGCATAGAACGATGTTAGCGTTTTAATGCCAGCCTCTCGTCTGTCCTTCTCGTGCTCGAGACTCTCGAACCCGATTCCTTTGAGTGCTTGCTTAAAATGGGTTACCATTTCATCCAGTGAAACGGTTGTATTTCTCATTCTGCCATTGAAGAATAAGCCAAGGGCTGCATGAATTGCTGTCCCGTAAATCAGGGCATGGTTTTCTGGTAGAGGAATCTGAAGGATGTTCTTGAAATAGAATTGGCGGGGGCAAGTCAAGTAGTCATCTATTTGTGCTCGCGATAGCTTCATCGGTTCGAGAGTGAACTTATATGGCATTCGTGCAAAAACAGGTGGTGCTTTGTCAAATCGTTTGATCTTTTCTATCACAGACGGCTTGATGGTCGCTGGCTCTGCTATTTGACCCGGAAGAGCTTCAAATACGAACGGTGAAACTTTCTTTTGGCGTTTTCCGCCGTAGTCGTTGGCTGAGGTTAAGAAGAGTGTTTGCCTGGCACGGGTCATGGCGACATAGAAAAGCCTGCGCTCCTCTTCGAGGTGAAAGTCACCCTCTGGTAGGCGCTCTTTGATAAGGTCAAATGGTAGTTCAATTTGTTCACGCTTGCGCCGACTCGGGAAACGATCGCTTACCATGTTGACGACAAAAACAACTTCCCACTCTAGTCCCTTAGCACCATGAGCGGTTAGGATATTAACTGCATCAATATCTGGGTCGATGTCGCTCGTCGCAACTTCGTCGCCGTATTCAATCAACATCTCAAGGGTGTTTAGAAAGGCCACCAAGCTGCGGTCTGGGCTGGCGTTGACGAACTGATTAATTCTATCGAAGAACTTTGAGATATTCTTGATCTTGTGCTCGTTTTCCAGTGAGGGGGTTTGACTTAACTTTTTTAAGAGTTCCTTGTCTGAAAGATATTTATACAGGAGCTCCCCGACATTGAGATTCTTGCTTTCTTCGCGATATTTCTTAATATCCTGATAGATTTCTACCAGGCTTGTATCTATTTCTAGCTGAGTTGACATCTGATAATCGAGCATCGAGAATATCGAGCGCTTGTTTCTTTTTGTGGCAGAGTAAATTTCGGCAAGAGAGTTGGGTGAGATATTATAAATTTCACAAGTTGCTAGTTCGTAGAAGCTCAAGCTGTCGTCGGTGTAACCAAGGACCTTGAGCAGAGCTATCAGCATTCTGATCTCTGGCTGGTCAAAGAGATTGCTGGATCCGGTATATGTGAATGGAATGCCAGCTAGGTTGAGAGATTGAATAAATGGCGTGGCATGGCTATTGGCGCGAATCAAGATGGCAAAATCTTTATAACTTAAGTCCAGCTCATCCCTCAGCTCTTTGATCTTGGCTGCAACACTGTCCGCTTCGCTGGAAAGCGTATCACAGTGGATTAGTTCTGGCGCTGGACCATGCTTTTCAGAGACTAGCCTTTTATTGATTTTACTTTTTACCTCCAGGCGATCCGGATTGTTGTGTTGTATGAGCGTGTAAGCAGTGTCCAGGATTTCCTGGGTTGAGCGATAATTTTGTGTTAGAACTACTTCTTTGGCATCGGGATATGTGTTTTTGAAATCGAGGATATTCGAGATTGATGCTCCTCTGAAGCGATATATTGATTGGTCATCATCCCCCACCACTGAAATATTGCGGTGTTCAGCAACCAGTAGTTTAACGATCTCGTTTTGAGCATAGTTTGTGTCCTGGAACTCGTCGACCAAAACAAACTTGAATCTATTATTGAGTTCGGCAAGCACCTTTTTGTTGGTACTGAGAAGTTTGTGGGAGAGATAGATGAGATCACCAAAATCGAGATTGCCGGCCTCAATCATTAGCTCCTGGTATTTCTTGTAAGCATTTGCTAATTCAAGTGTTTTTTCTACCTCGATAATTTCTTCTGGCAAAGTCGAGTTCTCTGCCTTCCGTTTCTTGCCGAAGTCAATATAGGCGTCAGGCGAGATCAGCTCGTCTTTTAGTCGTGAGAAGTGTGTTAGCAAGGCTTCGATATGGGAAGTGGGGTTAGAAAGTGGCCGGTAGTGTTTTAGATCAAATTTGTAGAGATTATGGCGCATAAATATTGCCTGTTCGGTGCCGGTTAGGATTTTGAAGTTGGCCGGTAGTCCAAGATCAATCGAATAATCTCGAATTAATCTGTCACCGAAGGCGTGAAAGGTCTCGATCCACATATCAAAACAGCCGTATGGCAGAAGGCGATCAACTCTCTCCTCCATCTCTGCTGCAGCCTTCTCTGTGAATGTCAGCGCTAAAATCTCGTTCGGCTTTGCCCAGCCTTGCTCAATGATGTGGACAATTCTGCGTGTGGCAACCATTGTCTTGCCGGTACCTGCTCCAGCAATAATCAGAAGCGGGCCATCTTTATGGATGACCGCTTCTAGTTGCTGGTCATTGAGACCATCTAGCGTAGATGCACTTTCCTTTGTGAACTTGATCGCTAATTGCATGTGCCAAGTATAGCATGACTACGCAAGCTTATTCCTGTGGATACGACAGATCTGTTTTTGAGTTGATGCAAAAATTACCTCAAGCGACGTGGCTCAGGTGGGTAATTTGGGTACAAAAAAGCCCTTCACGGTTCCCCTGTCTGCCTTGGCTTGCACCTTGGTGACAAGGGATACCTTAAAGAGCTTTGATGTAAGAGATATATTGCAATTTCTTACGATCAACGGTTACTATATTAGCACAAATCTTTCTAAAAGTCAATACCCAGTATCAGCGACTGCCTACCAGCCTCAAGCGTTGTCCTTGTCCTGCACTCTCTCCAAGCAAAAGTGAGATGGAAAAAATATGGTGAGTCTTCCCTTTTCAGGAGAAGATTCATGTGAGAGCAGTGATTTCAGCACTTACCAATATTGTGGACCTCATGTTTGTTCGTTTCTTGGCCAGTACTTTTTGTTTTTGAGGTTTTCTGGTAGGAGAGATTCTTCATCGTACATTTTGTATCCCTTGCCAAAGCCAAAATCTTTCATTAACTTGGTCGGGGCATTTCTAATTTTAAGAGGGATCGGGTCAAGCCGCATATTAACAACATCATTCTTAGCTGCAGTATATGCACTATCAACGTTTCGGGACTTCGGTGCTTGTGAGAGATATATTACCAGTTCTGCCACGATAACATTGCTCTCTGGCATGCCAACAAAATGGACGGCTTGCTGTGTGGCAGATGCCAGGATCAATGCTTGCGGATCAGCCATACCAATATCCTCAGCGGCACAACGTACTAGTCGGCGAATAATATAGAGAGGGTTCTCGCCTGCCTCTAGCATGCGGGCAAGATAGTGAAGTGCTGCATCCACGTCTGAGGCTCGGATTGATTTGTGGAGGGCCGAGATAGCGTCGTAGTGGCCGTCGGCGCCCTTGTCGTAGCGAATAAATTTTTGTTGAATTGATTCTTCGGCTAGCTTCTCGTCTATGCAGATTTTACCACCTACGACACTAGCGGATATTATAGCTAGCTCGATCGCATTGTAGGCGTCACGGATATCACCCTCGCAAAGTTCGGCGATCTTTTCTTTTGCCTTCTGAGTGATGGTTATCTTGATCTTTTTGCTAAGCCTCAAAGATGTATCGTCTGGAACTGCCGCATTGAAGTGAGGGAAGAAGAGTCCGATATCGCTATTAATTTTTTTAATTGTGTTGGCGATCAGCTTTGCTGTCTCTTCCGGACTTAACTCTCGAAAGTGAAAGACTCGAGCGCGAGAAAGCAGCGGAGCGTTAACCTCGAATGAAGGGTTCTCGGTGGTTGCCCCGAGAAGTATTATGGTGCCGTTCTCGACGAACGGAAGGAAGAAATCCTGTTGAGATTTATTAAATCGATGAATTTCATCAACAAACAGAATCGTTCTTTTTTGATGGAGTTCGAGATCATCTCTGGCTTTGTCGATTATCTTTCGGGCATCCCCTACTCCACCGCTCACTGCTGAAAACCAGATAAATTTTGAATTGGTCCGTTCCGCAATAATCTTAGCCAGTGTGGTTTTGCCGCAGCCAGGTGGCCCCCAGAAGATCATCGGAATGATTCGATCCGATTCAATTATGCGCCTAAGGATCTTGTTATCGCCAACAATATGCTCTTGACCAACAAAATCAGCCAAAGTTTTTGGTCTCAGCTTTTCCGCTAGGGGCAGATGAGTATTATTCGTAAATAGATTCTTCTCCATAGTGAATTCATAACTTAGATTATCACTAATCTCTCATTCGGCAAGTGCCAGGAATTTCGGTCTGCTTGGGAAAGCTGTGTTTCCTCACCGAAATATCGCCGGTCGTTGATATTTCGGTGATTAAGCATCGGACGTTGAAAGAAAAATCAAAAAACCGGACCGCGGGGTCCGGACAGAAACAAAGAAGGTATTACTTTTCTTCGGGGAACGAGAGATCCCAGGGTGCGAGCAAGAAGCAGCGGCTGATGAACTGGTGCGTGGGATGGTATCCCTTCGCTGTAACCACAAAGTGTCCGTTTGCGACCAGATATTGGAAAGCCTTGATTCGCTTGGCTTTAGTTTCATTGCTGTATCGGCTGTTGATCCAGCCTTCGATTTTTTCCCCCGTGATGGCAAGCGTTTCATGAAAGCCATAGGTGTGGTAATAGCTGACAATGCTGGCGGCTGCCCGGACGTTGTCGGCGGCTTGGAACAGAATTGTTCCCAATCCAGCCAGCGCCCCACCATATGTTGCCATTTCTTCCAGGACTTCACTCGAAATGTATCGCGGAGATAGCGGTTCGGCGCTCATCGGATCATTGGGGGTAAGCAAAAAGCAACTTGCAATCAGTCGATGGTTGGGCAAGAATCCGCCCGGAGCATATTCGAGTAGACCACTTGAGAACAGGCCACTGGCTGTGCTTCGGGGAAGCGAAGTGTCGGGGAAGGCCCGTCTTTGATAGTCCCAGAATTTACTTTTGCTGATGACTTTCCATTCTGCCGGGTCTGTCTCTTGTGCGAAGCAAATGAGCTCGATCGCAGTGCGAACACAGGCAGAGTCGCCGATAAGTAGTCGAGTAACTTGGTGCTCAGACCATTTTGCAAGCAAGCCTGTGTCAATGTGCTGCGGTTGAATCGGATACTGTTTTTGGCCCCTTGGCATACGTATCCACCTCCGAGGGCAATATAGCAAAAAAAGTCTGTCCAGGCAATAAATTTCAAGAAGGTATTTAGTCTGATATAATCAGCATGGAGGGAAAAGATGAGCTATCAAAGAGGAAGGTTCCCAGTCTGGTCGCACTTCGCAGCACTTCTTGTCTGGACACTTGTGATTGTGCTTCTCTACCTTAACAACATGTTCGGCACAGTCATTGGCAGGATCGCACTTTGGATATTGATTATTATTGCATTTGTTTTCATCATCGCTGACGCCACGAAGTCACGGCGATCTTGATACTCTAAGGCTCCACTCCGATACGGAGTGGAGCCAATTCATAGCCAAACCAGGCAGAAGTCTATCAAGCTATTTCTTTAATTTCTCTGCCTCGGTCTGGAATTTCTTAGCACTGCCAAAGCTCTTATAAACGGAGAGAAAGCGAAGGTAGGCAACCTCGTCTATTTCCTTGAGCTTGTCAATAACAAGATCTCCTATTTGGCGTGTGGGGATCTTCTTTATGTTTAGAACAAGAATTGTGCGTTCGATCTCATCAACAATATTTTCGATGTGTTCGCGCGTGTATGGTCTTTTCTCGAGAGCGAGATAGATGCCTCGAGCAAGTTTGTCTCGGTGGTATTCCTCTGGTGTGCCGTCGCGCTTGATAACCTGAAGCCTGAGAGGCTCAATCCGTTCGTATGTAGTGAAGCGATAGTGGCACTTCAGGCACTCTCTTCGCCGACGCACAAATTGATCCTCATCACGAGAATCAAGCACTTTGCTATCTGATTTTTTACAAGCCGGGCATAACATATTTAACACCAAAAAGTTCATAAAGTTAAAGGTTCATAAAGTTCATAAAGAGATTCATGCAAATAAAAATGCTTTAGTTTCTTTACAAACCTTACAAACTTTACAGACTTTATGAACTATTTTAGTTTGCGCCTGATAAATGCCGGAACATCGAATTCCTCGTCTTCCTCTTCTGCTGCCTTGTTATCTGCTGCAGGTGACTCTTCTACAAAGGCGGGTCGATCATTGTTGCGTTTCAACATTTGTGAATGAGGGATTTCTCTGACCGGTGTTTCTGCCGGAACATAATTTTTTTTGCCAAAACGAGCGGTGTCGGATTCGAATCCGGTTGCGATGACGGTGATCTTAACTTCTCCTTGCATGGCCTCGTCTATGATTGCACCGAAGATGATATTGGCATCAGCGTCAGCGGCCTCTGTAATCGCCTTTGCCGCTTCGTCGATCTCGTACATGCCAAGATCTGGGCCGCCGGTGATGTTGAACAAGATGCCCTTTGCGCCATCGATTGAGAGTTCAAGTAGTGGCGAGTCTATGGCGGCGCGTGCTGCTTCGATGGCTCGATTGTCACCAGTGCCGTGGCCAATACCCATGAGGGCGGAGCCAGCGTCCGACATGATAGCCTTAACATCAGCAAAGTCAACGTTGATAATACCGTGATAAATAATCAAATCAGTAATGCCCTGAACGCCTTGACGCAGGACATCATCGACTACGCCGAAGGCGTCGAAGAGAGAGGTTTTCTTGTCGATAACTTGAAGAAGACGGTCATTTGGAATACAGATTAAGGTGTCAACCTTGTCCTTCATCTCGGCGATACCCATCTCGGCCAGCTTCTTCCGGCGTTGCCCCTCAAAGGTAAATGGTTTAGTGACTACGCCGACAGTAAGAGCGCCAAGCTCTTTGGAGATTTCGGCTACAAATGGGGCCGCGCCTGTACCAGTGCCGCCACCCATACCACAAGTGACGAAGACCATGTCTGCGCCCTTGAGGGATTCATAGACTTCCTCTTTGTTTTCCTCTACGGCTTTGCGTCCAACTTCTGGGTCTGCGCCAGCGCCCAATCCGCGAGTTGTTTCCTTGCCGATCTGAATCTTGATCGGAGCTTCATTAAAAGAAAGAGCCTGTGCATCAGTGTTTATGGTAATAAAATCAACTCCGCGTAGCTTCGAGTTGATCATTCGGGTAACGGCATTTCCGCCTGATCCACCAACGCCGACCACCTTGATGGCGGCAAAGTTCGTGAGTTCTGAGTTGTTTTTATCAACCATTTCTTTCCTTTGTCCTACTAGTTATCCCTAGAGAAAACCATTTTGAGTTGAATGTCAATAACTTTCTTGGTGAGCTAAAAATGTTGTCTCTAAGACATGAAATATTTAAGGCAAAAAATGCTTAAGGGTTGATCGCATTTTGCCAAGGAGTCCGTCTATGCCCGAAACATCAAAATTGAAGGATTTCTCTCCTCCGTTTTTGTTTTTACCCCTTAACATCAATCCTATGCCCGTAGCATATATGGGATCATCAAGCTTGTCAATAAGTCCTGTGAGCTCGGCAATAGGCTTGCCAACTTGGGCTGGAAGGCGAAGTGTTTCCTTCGCCAGCTCGACAACTCCCTCGATTTTGGCTCCCCCTCCTGTGAGCACAACCCCAGAAGGAAGAGTACCGTCACGCTCAATTTTGTGAAGATCTGATTTGATTAGTAAAAATATCTCATTCAAACGTGCTTCAATGATCTCAGAGACGTATTTAAGATTGGCTGTGTTTTCCTCATTCTTGTCAAGCTTTTTAAGATCAATCTCCTCTTTCTCGTCAACTTTATCTGGGACAGCATAGCCGTATTTTAACTTGATCATCTCGGCTAGATCGATATTGGTGCGAAGGCCAATGGCGATGTCATTTGTAATGTGCATAGCTCCGATTGGAATGGTATTACAGAAAAGAAGCTCTCCTTCTTCATAAACGGCATATGAAGTAGTGCTCGCTCCGATGTCAACCAATAGGACTCCGATGTCGATCTGCCTTTTGGATAAGAGAATGTTGGATGCAGCCAATGGCGAGAAAACTAGCTCGATAAGACCTATACCGGCTTGATCGACAGCTTTGGCAAGGCTTTTCACGGCATTGGTGCTTGAGGTGATAATGTTGGCCGCAACTTCTAGTCGAATACCCGTCATTCCGACGGGGTCCTTGATTATCTCGTGGCCATCGATAATAAAATTTTTGGGCATAACATGGAGGACTTCTCTGTTGAGGCGGTTAGGGATCGCCTTGGCAGCCTCGATTGCTCTCTCTACATCAGAATCGCTGATTTCGCCGTCAGGTCTGGAAACGGCTATTACGCCCTTGCTTTCCTCTGATTCTATGTGCGGTCCGGTCATACCGATGACTGCGCCCTGGACTGGCACCCCAGCCATTCTTTCGGCTTCTTCGAGGGAAGTGGAAATGGCCGAGACAGTTTCTTCTATGTCAACCACCACTCCTTTTCTGACCCCTTGATTCACGCTTTTACCAACACCAATAATACTGGTGGTACCATTCTCAAACTGCCCAATGCAGGTTATTACTTTAGTACTGCCGATGTCTATCCCGACAGAAATGTTATTTCGCATCCTTGACCCTCCGGAAGGCGTTAAACATAGAATCCATGACCCGGATCTTTGTTTTTAATAAAAGGTATTGACCCCAGGGCACCATTCGATCCCGAGCCGCAACTCATGGTCGAGGGAAGCCCCGGACCATGAATGTGAAGTCCCGACAAGTCTGGACGGTATCAAACCAGGTCAATACCTTTTGTTGCGCCTTGTCGCCCTATTGGGCATTATCACATCTTGTAATAGAAGCTGTTCGAATGTTCTTACATGTACTAGTCTATACTAAAAAACGATCTCCTTGCAACATCTAGCGGAAGAGACTTTTGACGTAGGGCAAGAAAATAAGTGATGCAACGACGACCGCAATAATGGTGCTAATGAGAACTGCCCCTGCCATGGCGTCTTTGACCGCCGCGACAACCCTGTGGTTCTCTGGGTGGCAAAGGTCAAGGGTCTTTTCTATGGCTGTATTGATAATCTCGATAGCAAAAACTAAAACGACAGCCATAAATAGAATGGCTGCCTCAAGTCTGGCTACCCCGAAGACATAAGCAAAAACGCCAACGAGAATTGTTATTACTGCGTGAACACGAGCATTTTGTTCTGAAACGAGCAGAAAGATAACACCCCGAAAAGCGTAATGAAAACTGCGAGCAAATTTTTTCCAATTGAAGCGTTTGTATTTCATGGGGTGATACTCTTAGCACATTATACTACCAAACATCTAGCACTACAATTGACAGTTTATCTTGCGGGCCGCCTTGCTCCACGCTTGTTCGTCCGTTTCGTGGTCGAATCCCAAGAGATGAAGAAGGCCATGCTTGATAACGTCGTCCATCTCCTCTTCCTTGTCCCTTACAATTTTTGGGCAGATAATTATGCTACCCAAAAAGCGAACCTCTCCAGCAGGAACATCGGCCTGAGGAAAAGAAAGAACATCTGTTGGTTTGTCGATATTGCGATGTTGTTTGTTGAGTTTGTGAATTGTATCAGATCGAACGAAGCCTATCTCGATTAGAACTTTCTTCGTCACTCCCAGAGAATGCAGGTATTGCTCCAGAGATGCCCCGAGTTCTTGTTCCTCGATCTTCAGGTTAGCAGGGATTGATGTAATGATATTAAGATTTAGCATGTTTTTTGTATTCAATACGTTGGTGATAAATTGCAACCAGATTTTCCTCGAGCGTTGATTGGATTATTTCAATTTCGCTTGGACTCAGATGTGATTTCTTGAGTTGGCCGTCTGAGACCTTCTCGTTCACTACCTCTTGCACGATTTTTCTAATTTCCTCGTCGCTGTGTTTGGACAGAGTGCGCGCACTAGCTTCGACTGAATCAGCGAGCATTAGGATTGCAGCTTGCTTCGAAAGTGGGTTGGGCCCAGGATATCGGAAGTCTGCCTTCTTGGCTTTAATGCCAAGGTTCTTGGCTCTTTGATAGAAATACCCGGCTGTAGTCGTACCGTGATGTTGAGCGATCAAGTCGATAATCTCTTCAGGAATGTGTTGCTTGCGGGCTATTTTGATGCCCTCTGCTACGTGGGATATGATTGCATGAGCGCTATCAGTCAGGACGGAATCTTGCAAATCGCTTTCAGGCTTTTCTGTTGTTTTACCTTGATTCTCTGTGAAGAGGGATGGATTGGAAAGCTTGCCAATATCGTGATAATAAGCCGCTGTTCTAACCAGTAGAGAGTCTGTGCCGATCGCCTTGGCAGATTTGTGCGCCAGATCAGAAACGTTCAAGGAGTGGTGATAAGTGCCCGGGGCCTCAGTCGAGAGTCTCAACAGCAGTGGACTCGAAAGGTTTTCGAGGCGATTCATTCGTCTGGCAACCAGAAGGGCGTCTAGCACGACGGGATCAAACACGGAAACACCGAATGTGATTATTAACGCATTTGCTGCAGCAGCCGCAAGAAGGATCAAGAGCCTAAGCGCGACTGGCGGTGTGGTTAGCACTACAAAGTAGTCGGAGATCAAGAAAAAGATAAACGTCAAAAGAGTGGCGCCGCATGCCAAAGAAAACATAAATTTATTGACGGTCTTCCTCATACCCAAGAGCCTGTTTAATAACTGCTCCTGAAGGCAGAAGCAAGCAGATTTCGAGCGAAAAATGAGAATTGTGAGGAAGAGTAGTCAGAGCTACTTTGACGAATCATTCTCATTTTGCAGCCGGAATATGTTGTTTATGGCTATCGGACGTAGTTATTAAACAGGCTCTATAGGAGTTCACGCACGATTTTTGCGACTCGAGATCCATCGGCTTTGCCCTTGGTTTTGGACATGACACTACCGATGACCTTGCCGAATTGGCTGGGACCAGTTGCTCCAAGTTCTTCTATCGTTGCCTGTACCATTGATCTTATCTCTTCGTCAGAGAGCTGTGCGGGGAGATAGGCGCTTAAGATTTCAAGCTCTTCCATCTCTTTTGTAGCTAAATCTTCTCGTCCAGCTTGCCGGTATTGTGTTGCGGCATCATCTCTTTGCTTGATTTCTCTTTTGATTACACGAAAAATTTCCTCATCAGAGAGTTTGTCCTTGCTCTCTATTGAGGCGTTTTTGAGGGCACTTCGAAGTAGTCGCAGGGTAGAAATTTTGCTCTCTGCCTTCGCTTTGTATGCAGTAATGTAGTCTTGTTCGATTTTATCTATCAATGAAGACATATGGGTGACCAAAAGCGTGAAAGGCGGAAGGCGCAAGTAAACTTCAGCTTTATCTTACTTCTTTCGCTTCTCGCCTGTCTGGCTTTCGTCTTAATTAGTATCCCCTCTTAGCCTGTCGGATAAAGGATTTGCGTATTGCTGATTTCCGACGCTGAGAGCGATTAGGTTCACGTTCAAAAAAGCGCTTTGTTTTTGCTACAGTCAAAATACCGCTCTGCTGAACTTCGCGGTTAAAACGTCTAAGCATAATATCCAAGCGCTCTTCTCCTTTGCGCTTAACTTCGATCAAAAGAATCACCACCTTTCATCGTGATCGCATTAAGAATCCCCCTGCTTTTCTGTACTATAACCAAAAAATTCTGTTTTGGCAAGTAGCCAAAAGGTAGAAGGCAGAAAGTAGAAGGGAGAAGGTAGAAAGTAGACGGTAGAAAGTAGACGGTAGGACCAAGACGCAGGGAATATTTGTTGCCATACCCCTGCTTCTCTGTTTCTTCTCCGACACTATTTGCCCGCCTCTTTTTTCCTCTGCTCTGCTCGCTTAGGCTATCGGGCCGAGCGGATTGCCGCCGATCAAATGAAGATGGAGATGGTCAACTTCCTGGCCAGAATGGCGGCCAGAGTTGATGCAAAGCCTGTAGCCATCCTGGCTTAGGTTTGATTTCTCTGCTATCGACTGTGCCCTAAGAATCAATCGTCCCATCAGTCCCTCATCCTCGGGCATGAGATCAATAACCGAAGTAATGTGCTTCTTGGGAATAATCAAAATGTGGGTTTGCGCCTTCGGGTTAATATCATCAAAAGCAACAAATTA
>JBAYHC010000002.1:0-264019 GCA_041666325.1 Patescibacteria group bacterium | reverse complement strand
GGCTGACGATGTCCATGAAAAAGGGGTTTTGCTTTTACAACATTGGTCCACTCTGTAAAGCCCTTGCCCCACCACTTGTCATTCTCTGGTATTGGATGAAACTGAGGAAGATAAAAGGCAATCAAGCGAGCTTTGTTGTTTGGCATACTGATTATTGGATTAGCTTATTATTAGAAACGATTTGATTATGCGAAGCTGGTAATTTCCTTCTCTACCAGACCGTTAATCGTAGCAACTGAAATGCTAGAAACGGAGCCGCTGGAACGGAGTGGCGACAAGTTAGTAGCAACACCGCCGAATGGGTCATATCGATCGAACTTGCCAAAACGACCGAGCAAGATAATACCACGAGTCCCCACAGCACTGGCAAGATGGGCTGGGCCGCTGTCAACTCCGATATAGAAGACGGATCTTCGAATTACCTCTGCGGTTTCTAAAATACTCGTCTGTCTGCAAAGATTTAAGTAATTGTGACTCTGAACTTGGGCCAATACTGGCTCCAAACCAATCTCAACAATGCCATACTGATACTTTATTAGCAAATTTTTAGCCAACGCTAACCATTTATGCCTGTCCCATGCTCTTTGCGCATCGCTCGAGAGTCCATGAATTACAATAAACTGTTTTGGCAACTTAAGTTCATCAACCTGTTGCTGTATATCGCGGCCGATATAAATATTGGGTTTTTTGATAGGAACTGTGACTTTTTCACCTTTTGTGAATGCTTCAAGCAGTCCGCCAAAATAATAATAATTCTCTGTCGTTATCTCCGCATCTCGTTTTATTAACCGATAACCGCAATGCCGACAAAACGATCCGCTCAAATGCAGGTCAATAATCTTGCAATTCATCAATGCTCTCTTCAGGCAAGACCAAACATACAGACAATCAACCACGACAGTTCGATCAATGCACGGATTAGAGTCCGATAGCTCACGGTACTCGGCACCACAGCACCACACAATATATGCATTTGGATGTTTTTTCCTGACATGCCGAGCCACAGGTTCACAGGCTACGATATCCCCCATTCTGCGAGTAAGACCGATTATAATAACTTGCCGCCTTGAGAAATAGCACTGCAGGACGAAGGGAACAAGAGAAACCGCATCGCTGACTATGGTTGTTTTCGCCAATACAAAATTTATAATTTTTTTGGCCAAACCCCAGAACTTTCGCCGCATTGTATTCATTAGAGAGCGTTTGCTTATCATGTGATTTTTACCGCCGCCGGACCGTACCGCACTGGGCCAAAAGACAACATGCGCTGCTTGAGGTACTCCGGAGATTCCTTCAACCTTATACTTCTTTAACCAGCTCAGACAATGATCCATATGCGCGCTCTTCAGAAAAAACCTGTTTTGCGTATTGTCTGGCTTGCCGCTCACGCTTCCCTCTTTCTTTTTTCGAAGACTGAAGTTGTTTGATGAACAAGGAAAAATCAGTCCACGAATTACAAACAAGATATGGTTCTGTGTCAGCGCTAGGAAAACCCTCAACTCCGCTCGGCCACGCGATCAACGGTTTCCCAAACGCGAGAGCCTCAACAGATTTGATTTTTAAGCCAGTACCAGCAAAGGTCGGATTAACGACTATTGCTGCTCGCGCATACTCAACCGACAAATTCTTAACCCAACCAACAACCTCAATGCTTTGATCATCAACCAAATGGGCAACTCTCTCTCCAACTTTTCCAATTATCTTTAACCGTGATTGTGAATTATTTTTAATTACATCTGGCCAGACATTGCGAAGAAAACCCTCAACACCAGCAATATTTAATTTATTATCACTCGCTACCACTAAAACAAGGTTATCGTCTGTTTTGCACCCAGCCACGCTCTTTGCTTCCACATGCACACCAACCAGGGTCACCTTCTTCTGTGGGAGCATCTGTTGCAACAAAGAGAGCTCATCTTCCTGAATGGCCAAGATTTGATCAGCCGACCCCAGGAACTTTGCCTCAGTCTCCTGACTAACGCAATAGTCTGACTGGATGCCATGCATATCAACAATTTTTGACTTCTTTTGCGAAAAGACATCAAGGGTGTCAACAATTTTTGATACGCCCCTCGGTAAGAATGGGAAACATGAACAGGAAAAATAGCAGTGGCCTATCACCGCTGCCGGCCCGTGCTGCCTTGCCATTTTCCTGACCAACCATATAAAATCGATAGGCATTGCACGACAAGCTTCAGGATTGGATAAGTATGGGCTTAGCATGATGCGTTTGAGTGACAACAAATACAGCAAATACCCGAGTTTAAATAGGGCCAACTTTCGAAAAAGACGCTTCAGCCAACCAGATGGCTTACCCCTTGTGATTATCTCGTCGTAATGATTTACAAGGAAATGCCTAGCAGAATCATCGATGACGCCGGCTGACATCAAGACAACCCGATAACCTTTTTTCCGTAGATAGTCAGACAGAGCCAGCACCCTGTAACCATATCCACAATTTAACAAGGGAACGGTATGGAATATCTGAAAAATCAATTTTTTATCATCTTTATGTTTCATCGTCTATCATCCTCAGTGATCTTCTGCTGATTACAAGCTTGCATAATCCGAATGGACGTAATAATGCTCCCAATTGGCAACTCGGTTGTATTTGTTACTGACCTCAATATAGCCAGCAGACGAAAGAATCTCGCCACAAGAACCTCCCTCTATGCTGATCAGTCTAAATACATATCGCTCATAATCGAAATTTTTAAGAATAACGTATTCGCTTCCCTCAGTATCTAGGCAAAGATAGTCTATAACGCGAGGAGCATGCTGATTGTCCAAGAGTTCTTGTAAGGTCACGGCCGGTTTCAGCACTTCTTTTCCGGATCGCCAGTGTGAGATCTTCTTCTTGTCAAGACACGCTTTCGTCCCACTGTAATAGGGCAAGCTCGGGTCTGCCGCTCCAGAGAGCTCCATAAATAAGGTCGGGTTGGACGAGTCAGACAGACAGACATTTTCGCAAATGCATGAACGATTTGCTCGCAACTGCTCAAAAAAATAATCATTGGGCTCAACACATATCCCGCTCCAGCCAAAATATCGCTCGAGCGTATAAGTATTGCTAGCACCAATGCCATTGCTTGCGCCAGCTTCTACAAAGTAACCGTTACGTCGCCCTTTTAGCGTTGAGGCGACCCATCTGTCGTTTGCCGTACGAGGATCACCATAATACCTCACGGGACGTAAGCGCAGCTGTATTAAACTTAATAACTCCCTACCGATCATTCGCCTCCGGGTAAAATTTGAACTATACTATTGAAATAGACACAGCTGGTGTTTATTGTGTTTATTGATAGCTAATGAGAACTAAATTTTCAGAATCCGCGATATCTAATTAATCACCAAGCAAGTCGCAATCGTTTTACGTCCATCTTACGCGATGCAGCCTGATGCGTAAAGTTATTCTTGCCCAGATACTAAGTAAACTCGGTCGCAATATATTAGTAACAATTCTCCCACAAAGCAGGTGGGATCACCACGATAGATATATTATGAAAAATAATACCCCTAAATCATTGACGATTCTCCACGTGAGCAAATGGGAGCGTTGGCCTGGCGGAGCCATAGCGGTAAATCGCCTGCATGAAGCCCTAATTCAAAATCACGCAAATTCTAAGGTACTAGTAGAAAACAGAGTCTCATCATACGATCCAAGCATTGTTCAAGTCACGCCTCCCAAAGTATCCTACACAAAACAAGCTTACGCATGGCTAAGAAACTTGCGCGACCAAGGCTCGCTTGCTTCACCCAATGATTCGACGGTCTCATTATTCTCACCAAACCTTAGGCCAAATTATATTGCCAGGCACATCAACAATACGGATTGCGACCTGGTCCATGTTCACTTCGCGCGAGACAATTTCCTGCCTATTTATGAGGTTTCTAGAATTAAAAAACCAATAGTCTGGACACTCCATAACTGTTGGCCGTTCACAGGCGGATGCCAAATCCAGTGGAACTGTAAACGATACCAAAAAGACTGCGGAAAGTGCCCGCTCCTCAAATCATCAGACGAAAAAGACCTGAGCTACAAAGTATTAGGAAGCAAAAAAAGATACTGGTCTGACCTCAATATGACTTTAATTGCTCCCAGCAGGTGGATTTATGATGCCGCAAAACGAAGCTCGCTCTTTTGCAATAAAAGGATTGAATTAATACCAAACGGACTAGACACCTCGCTGTTTCGCCCCATTGACAAAAAAACAGCCAGATCTGTGTTGGGTCTGCCGAAAAACAAGGCAATTATCCTTTTTGGCGCAGAAAACAGCACAGGACAACCGCACAAAGGCTTTAGCCACCTTGTTCAGGCACTTAATAGCAAAAGACTAAAACCAAAGAGCAAACAAACCGAATTAGTTGTTTTTGGCTCATCGGACCCAAAAGAAAAACGATTGTTTCAGTTTAGACAACACTATCTCGGGACAATACGAGAACAGAGATTTATGGCCCTGCTCTATAATGCAGCCGACGTGTTCGTTGCCCCATATCTGGTGGACAACCTTCCCAGTACAGTTATCGAATCAATTTCATGTGGAACTCCTGTCGCATCTTTTAATTCCGGGGGTCTTAACGACATAATAGATCATAAAAAAAATGGATTTCTTGCAAAACCACATGACTCCGACGACCTTGCCGAGGGCATCGACTGGATATTGGATCACATAGCCAGCAATCACTTATCAAAAAACGCCAGGGAAAAGGCAATCGAAGTTTTTGACCAGAACATTGTCGCTCAAAAACATATTAGCCTGTATCAAGATATCATTGGTAACACAAAAAGATGAAAGTTATTCATATCAGCACGCTCGAAAGATGGCCGCCCGGAGCGATTGCGCTAAATAGGCTTCATGATGGCTTGATATCACTTGGAATACACTCCGAAATATACGCCCAAAATAAAGTGTCTACCGACATGGGCATAATGTCTTTGCCACTTACCAAAGCTACTTTTGCTCATAAATTGAAATCTATTGAAGAAAACAATCTCAAAAGACGAATCAAAAAGGTCAACACCGACTTAGGCAGAATACGTTTTTCTACCAGCACAACACCAAATTACTTCTATCAGACATTAAACGAAAGCGACGCTGACGTTGTTCATCTTCATTGGGTAAACAACGGCTGTCTCTCTATACACGACATTGGCATGATTAACAAGCCGATTGCCTGGACGCTTCACGGCGCCTGGCCGTTTACTGGCGGATGCGAAATAACATGGGACTGCCAAGAATACAAAGAGGCTTGCGAGAACTGCCCGATGATTCGATCAACCGATAGACCGAATTTAGGTCATGCAATCCATAACCACAAAACACGATGCTGGAAGAATAGTGATATAACTGCGATAGCACCGAGCAAGTGGATGGCAGATCAAGCAAAAAAAAGCTCCCTATTTAAAAATAGGGAGATCGCAATTATTCCGAACGGGCTAAATACCGCAACCTTCCGGCCAATTGCAAAAAAAGATGCACGTGCAATATTGGGTTTAGGCGACAATGAACATTTGATTCTTTTCGGCTCAGAGAACATTGCTCATCGCCACAAGGGGCTAAGTCTGCTCATCGGCGCCCTAGAAAACGATATACTCGAAGGGATAGGAAAGAAAATAAGACTTATGACATTCGGAGCTGATAGTGGCATCAAGCATATCACGCACTACCCGCAGAGCGATTTCGGCATAGTATGGGATGAACACTTCATGCCAATCTTATACAGCGCTGCTGACGTATTTGTTGCGCCCTACCTTGTTGACTCATTTGGGCAAACACTTTCAGAATCCCTTTCTTGCGGTACTCCCGTAGTAGCCTTTGGCACCGGAGGACCCTTGGATATCGTTGACCATCAAAGAAATGGATATCTAGCAAAACCCTACTGCGAAGAAGACCTAGCAAGAGGTATCCGCTGGGTACTGGAAAGCAAATTTTGGCCCCAGCTATCAACAAACGCAAGAAAAAAGGCGATGGGCTGTTTCGACGTTAAGATTGTTGCCGAGAAACATGCTCGCCTCTATAAAAATATGATTGCTGGCAAAATAGCGTAAAATTCTCGCCTTGTTCAAAAACCATATCAAGCTAATATGAGACACAGTAAGGACATGTCTCGCCTAAATTTCAAGTCCGAATGAATATTTTGGCCATATTTTACTTGAGACAACGCCGCTACGACTATTGTGGACTCCACTGGTAATTAGGGTGGTAACCAACCTAGTTACAATACAGGTCGTAATCTGTAAGTTTAGTTCTTTGAAGTTTTACGAGCATTTGTTTTCTGAATTCGGGTGTTAGCAAATCTCGATTCCTATAATCATTGGTGATTAAGCAATATTTATCATTTCCCATTATGCGCACAGCATCCTCTGTTTGTGTGATAACGGGAATATTAAAATAACACTCAAAGGTCTTATCTCCGTCTTTGCACATCGCGAAGTGGTCGACAAGCTGGTGAGTTAAGTCAACCTCATATTCTATTTTGCGACCAAAAAACTCAAAAGCGGGAGTATTGTAGCCAACCTGAATAATCTTGTGATCGGGATATTGTAATTCTAATTGACGATACACCTCTTGGTAATTGTTCGGCCACAGATCTCCAGAGAGACTAAAGCCCTTCGACGAAAAATCTTCTGGGTATGTTTTTACTGTCGAGAAGATCGCCACAGCCACAACCAGTACAAACACTAACCGATGGAAAATAGGCCTCGAATTGAAACTGTACACACTGGCAATATAATCGAGAGCCATTACGGAAATGATTATAAAAAGAGGGATAAAGTAAAGCAAGCCCCGTATTATCTGGAGGCCAGGTCCAGATAGAAAATGAATGGCGATAAGTGCAATCGCAATGACAATGACCAATCTCTTTGCGCCATCATAAATGAGATAGAGCATCGTAAGGGATATCACGAAAAGCAATGAAAGAATCAATTGATTGTTATAAAACAGCTCAAGGTATGACTGGCGATAGAAGCTCCCGATCAGCTGTGTTGTAAGCAGAAAATTAACCTTGGCAAGAAAATCGTAACGGAAGAAGAGGTACATCAGTATGGTGACAACAAATAATAATTTATACACCGGCCCAACCATAATTATTTCACGAATCTTTCTAAAGACAAGGTTTCGCGGATTCAATCTCATCTTCCGCTGAGATAACAGAATGAAGACAAACCCCACACCAGCAGACAGCAAATTTAATTGCTTTCCCTCATCGAAACTCCAGAAATAATTTATGTATATTGCGAGCAAGAAAATCAAGAACAGTGCCGCCGCCTTCCAATACCTCGCCCAGTTAAACAACTCAAGCATTTTAATCAGCAAAAAAACAGTGAGCAATAAGAAAAGTTCATAAAAAACATAGAGACGTAAATAAAAATGATTGAGCGCTATCCACGGATTGATTATAAAGAGTAGGAGAACAACATATATGAAATTTTTATTTGAAATTACCCTCTTGGATATTGATTTAACCAACCAGAAATCAATTGCCCCAATTAAAAGCGGTACAACCTTTATTACCCAAATATGTTTTCCGATCAAAGTTAAGAACAGCCCAGCCAAG
This sequence comes from Patescibacteria group bacterium, assembly GCA_041666325.1. Taxonomy (GTDB): domain Bacteria; phylum Patescibacteriota; class UBA1384; order XYA2-FULL-43-10; family 1-14-0-10-43-13; genus JBAYHC01. The sequence goes on along the minus strand of JBAYHC010000002.1, from coordinate 256,459 downwards.
GCCGAAACATAAGAACCTCTCATGTATGGCTTTCCACTATTATAAAGAATGGGAAAGTGTTCAGTTTTAAATAGCTCAAGTCCAACTATGGCGTGGGTGAACTCATCGGGAAAGTTCATTGGAAAACGGAAAATCACATAGATGCGGTATGCAAGAAAAACAACAAACAATAATGCAATCATCAAAAAATCGAAATATTTATGGCCAGCGACCGACAGAATAATGCCTTTAACTCTCCCAAGATATGGTCTGGACTCACTACTAGTATCTTCCACCGAAAAGGTAAAACCATTGCCATATTCATGGTTAACTAGACGCCCTTTGCTCTCGATGAACTTGAGAGCAAGAACAAAGTAGCTCAAAAGCACACTCCCCGCGAACAAGATGGCCTCCAAAATTCCTAGCCAATACTGATGAACAGCAAAAAGCCGTGCAGCGGAATCATACAATGTCAAAGCTTGAAGCAAAGAGAGAGAAAATAGACCAACGAGAAGAAGTTGAACCAAGATGCTGTAAAGCCGTGGATAGTGTTTCCACGCAATAATTTTTGGATAAAGTGCTTTCTGGTCACAATAAATAAAGACAGATAGCGCAACGATATCTGCAGCAACAAGAATGCCAAAAGGGAAGTAAAAGAAGATAAGGCCTTTTGTCAAATAGTCAATTAACCAAGCAAATACCGAAATAAGAACTAAGCAAAAAGAAACTCGACGCAGTAAAACTGCCACCTCTTCATCGCTGGAAAGCGTATGAGCGTGAATCTTTTTGGCCTTATTGCGTATCCACATAGAAATTCCTTAGATAACTTTTTCCACTATACACGCTTGGAAGCACCTGGTAGTCGGCCGACTCTGTTCTAGCCAATTTCGCCTGCCAAACATTTTTCGGAGCTTTAATCTGCTCGGCAGAGCTATGGAAATCGAAGTATTGGTCAGGCGAAAAAGCAAAGTTGCCCCCATGGATATAGAGATCCCCTACCGGCACAACAACATTCCTGGTCCCTGCCCCAAGCGTAAAGTGCTTATTTTTTGAATTGTCTTCCTTTGTTAATTCCAATATCTCCTCCCCCCCATTGACAATTATTTTCTGATCTCTGCCTTCATGCCAATAAAAAAGGTCAAGCGCAGTAGGCAACAAGCTATCAGAGAAGAGCGAAATTGGTTCAATCGGCAAAATCACGTCTTTGGTAACCAATCTATTTGTATTCACAGTCATCTTGGTGATACTAAAATCATTACGCGGTCTACTGCCCTCCACTATTTCTTGAACTGAAAGAATATAAACGCCATCGGAAACATTGGCGCAACCCAGCAAACCTTCTCTATGACTACGCGTTGCGTCCTTACTGACATTTCCGTCATCGGCGACGACTGATTCACAGATAGTATTGCCCTTAATATCTTGCAACTTAAACGCAACGTCGTCTCTTCCCTCATACCAATTCATATCTTCCTTAATGAGGGTTAGGTCAAGTTCTTTTTCTAAATAGATATAAAATTGATGCGACCCACGGAGTGAAATGTTCTCTATGATGTTTGGGGCAGATGAGAAAGAGCTAACTGCAGAAGATGTGATCAGATCATGGTAGCCAGAAGCAGCGCCCTTCATGGAAAGAACCGTATCTCTCGGCAGCATGTTAGCAAGTAGTCCCTCCAAACTATTCGACGCCTCCACCTCGAGCACATTATCTTTGGCCCAAAGATCATAATTGCTATGAGTAATAATTTTAGAATAATTATCCATCTTTAATACTGATTCTTGAGAAAATCGATGGCCAAGAGCAGCATTTCTTATCTCAAAGGTTACTTTCTTTAAGCCGCCCACTCTGAGTAGCTCTTCTCGTGATATAGCTAGCTCAGCCAGGTAGCCGCTCCGAGACTTTTCCATTTTAACCAAGGCTATGATGATATCGGGGCTATCTGTTTTGCTGATGTTATAAAGAGTGGGAGAAAAGTACTGGTCGCGATTAAAGGCAAAAAAGCTGCCAACAATTTTCTGGCTGCCAGTCGACTTGATTGCGTAGCTTCCAGCCTGAATAGTTTTTGTTACCGCGTCTCGTCTAAAATCCAAGTCAAAAGCCTGGACCCCCTCCCCGGCTGCAAAGCTAGTAACCGCATTCGACGTCCGAACGTTGAGAGACGTACTGAAAACCGTTGGCGCTAACACTTCGGTATAGAGATCGGATGGCGCCGACAAGGAAACGCCGCTTGAAACCACCACTTTGTTTGTATTTACACTTAAGGAAACAATGGTCTCATCACTTTGTATATCAACTAAAAGCCGATAAACACCAGCGGAAGGAAGCTTCTGGTTTAGCCTTGCCACATATCGCTGACTGGGGGTTACTGTTGCGGCTGTTGCTTCCCTGAAGGCTTCTTGCGAAATCTTATTTCCGTCTATGTCACTGAGCATGATTGCGCTTGCCGCTTCCCTAAATTCACCGTTTCTAACCACAGTCACCTCAGCAGATAAAGCATCTGCCAGGTAAAGAAATAGTTCGTGCGAACCCTGCAGACCAGTTTCGATAGTTGTGCGGCTACCCTCGACAAAATCATCTGGGGCAGTAGCAATCTCCGAAAGAGGATATGAATTATCCAATACTCTGATCGAAGCACCAGGCTGCACTACCTTGCTCAGATATTCTTTCAGGCTTGAGGCTGCAGTCTGTTCTGTCGGCTTCTCTTTTGCATATACATGAACGCCCCCAAAAGATTGGACCAACTCATGATCACGAAGCGCACCTCGATAAAATGGCTGCCAGTTATATTTTTTGCTTGGTTTGCACCTGCTACAAACCATTGAAATATCCCAATCCCCACTATCCTCAAATTCTGCCGAGACCGACACCTCTTTGTTTAGAGGAAATCGAGACGGTTTCCAGACGAGGCTGATGGGTGACGAGGCCAATTCTACAAACCGGCCCTTCTCGTCCGCTCCCACTTGGCCAAACTTTGTTGATTTTTTGTCTTCTGCAAGATATAAGTTCTTAGTAGTTTGACCAATATCGTCTTTGGCTAAACTCAGGTAATAACTATGGATATCTGGAGGCACAGGATAGAATTTGATAACTAGTACGACAAATGCGGCAGACGCTAAAGATATAATATAGCGCTTGCTAAAATAATTCTTCTTCGAAGTAAAAAAGGATTCGATTTTCCTGATGATATTGCGACTAGTAAAAATTGCGCCCAGCAAACGAACTTCTAGCCCTAAGACAAATGAAGATCTTTTCTCTATCCACACATGTTTGACTCCGCCAAAAAATACCGAGCCCACAAGTCGCCCTATGAGGCCAACCAATACTAAAATTAAATTCGAGAATAACCTCGGCAACAACAAAAGAAGGTTCTCAAAAAAACTGTTGTCTCTACTAAATAGACCTATCAATTCTCCCTCACTTTTATCAGCCGATCCTAAATACCAGCTAGAGCATGTGTCCGGTAGAGTTCCGTGGCCTCGTTTACTCTTCCGCTAAACGACATTCTCCCTTTATTTATAATAATACCCCTGTCGCATATATCGGATAAGTGGTCAATGTTATGACTCACGAATAATAGTGTCACACCTTCTTCCAAAGATTTCTTCATCTTCTCAATACATTTGTGCTGAAAGTCTACATCACCGACAGCGAGAACTTCGTCTACCAACAGAATTTCTGGGTCAAAGTGAGCGGCAACCGAAAAAGCCAGACGGACCTGCATACCGGACGAGTACCTTTTAACTGGCATATCCAAGAATCTTTCCACGCCAGAAAAATTGACAATTTCATCAAATTTTTCCCTGATTTCTTGTTGTTTCATCCCTAAGACAGCCCCACTGATAAAAATGTTTTCTCTGCCTGTCAGCTCAGAATGAAAACCTGTTCCGATCTCAAGGATCGATCCGATTCGACCACAAAGCACGGCTCGGCCGCTAGTCGGCTGAACAACCCGAGCGAGAATTTTAAGCAATGTACTTTTGCCAGATCCGTTTGGCCCCATTATGCCAACGGCCTCGCCTGGACAAACATCAAGAGATATATCACGAAGAGCCCAGAAAGTTTCCTGGTGGACATTGCTGTCCTCGGTTAGTAATATCCTCTTGATGACTGATGAGATTTCTTCACGCAAATTATTACGACCACGTTTTCCGGTCGCATCAATCATGTATCGCTTCGATATATTTTGGATTGAAATACTTGGTTTCATGGGGACTAGATATAATCAGAGAAACTTTTTTCCGTTGACCGGAAGGCCAAAAGGCCAATAAAAATAAAAAATATTGAGGCAGCGATCGACAACATCACCCCGGGCACACTGATCGGTCCAGTGCCAGAAATCGCATAGCGTGCCAGCTCAATAATGCTGGCGACAGGATTAAGATGAAAATAAAACTTTGCGTCGCCACGAGGTATCATGCTGGTCGAATAGATTACAGGAGATGCGAAGAACCAGAGCTGGAACACGAAAGGCAATATATATTTAAAATCTCTATATCGAACATTTAAAGTTGCTACGAGTAGGCCTACGCCAAACGCCGTACAAAACGCAATTGCAGCGGCCAGGGGGAGAAAGAGAAAGGTCAGCTTGATGCTAAAACCATAGTAGTACCCGATCGCAGCCAGAAGCAATGCCGCAATAAAGAAATCAACAAACGCAGAAAAGACTGCAGAGAGCGGAATGACTAGGCGGGAAAAGTATACCTTAGTGATAAAATTCTCGTTTCCGACAAAGCTATTTGCTGCCCTGTTTGCCCCTTCAGCAAAGAGTGACCAGAAAATCATACCGGACAGATAAAATAGCGGGTAAGGAATTCCATCAGTCGGTAACTTTGCAAAATGACCAAATATTACCGCCAGCAAAGTCATCGCAACAAGCGGCTGGATTAGAACCCAGGCTACACCCAAGACTGTCTGTTTGTAACGCAAGATTATCTGGCGCCAGGTTAATATATAAAGGAGCTCTCGGCTCTGCCAAAAATCGTCAACCATCTCAGAATAAGATTGCTTGCCTGGCTTGACCACTATTTCAATACAGCGTCTAGGTTTCATGATCAAATCATAACAAAGTTAGCTATGAGTGTAAACACAAGGCAAGAAGACAGGATGAGTTTTGGCCAAACCAACTACAACCATCTTCGTCGATTAAAAAAGACAAGCATAGCCAGAACTACTAGCAACATTATCCCAATGATGATCTCTCCAGCAAGAGAATGATTGGCAAAGGGCAAGCCAACGATATTCATGCCATAGAAACCGGTTATCACAGTTAGCGGCAACATCAGAACTGAAAAAATTGTCAGAATTCTGATGACATCATTCAACTTATGGGTCACGATCGACTCGCTCGTGTGCTGGAGAACCTCACTCACCTCCTTGTAATTGTCTAGTAAATCCCAAATTCTTTCGATTTTATCAACTATATCGTCGAAGTATACATCCAGCTCCGCTTCGATATACTTGGATTTAATCGCCTCCAGATCTTTCAGCACATAGCGCTGCGGATTCATTATCTTCCGAAAATTAATGATATCCCTCTCGACCAAGGCAATCTCCTCCAAAATTTTGCGCGTTTGATTATCATAGAGATTGTCTTCAATCCTGTCTATCTTTTGGCCGATACGATCAAGCATTGGAAAACAATAATCAAAAGTCTTGTCAAGGAGCTCGTATAGCAGAAGAGCTGGGCTTTCAGTTAGTATCTCAGGGCTTCTTTGTTTGATATCCAAGTAGAGCTCCTCGATCGGTTTTACCGCCTCCCTATGGATGGTAATAAGATAGCCCTTACCCAAAAATATATCTATCTCAGACGGCACAGTTCTAAAACTCTGCTTGATATACCTTGGCAAGTGAAAAACTAAAAACAGATATTCACCATACTGATCAAGCTTTGGCCGCTGTACCGTTGAGACAACATCCTCAAGCGAGAGATGGTGAAAATGGTAGTGCTTTGATAAATATTCAATATCTTTTTCGGACGGACTAGTAATATCAAGCCAAACAAAGTTTTTGAATTCAATTTTTCTCATTCTGGGTTAAGTTTACCATGCTCGAAGTGATAAAAACAGTACAGAGTTGTAACGGCGGCTAGGGACGCACCCACCACTAAGACAAGCAGGTTTCACTCAAACCATCCGATTGAGCTATTTCCTTGATGCTTGAGGCATCAGCTTCCCATCCTTTATGACCAAAACTCGATCTGCGAACTTCTTTACATACTCGCTATGAGTGATGAGAATGATCGTCTTTTGGTCCTTCTCGTTTAAATCCCGAAGCAAACGCATGACTTCCTCGCCTGTTTTGGAATCAAGGTTACCGGTAGGCTCATCAGCCAAAATAATCTTAGGATCATTTACCAGAGCACGAGCAATAGCCACTCTTTGCTGTTCTCCCCCAGAGAGCAATGATGGCAGGTGATTCATCCGGTGCCCCAGGCCAACAAGTTCCAGAACTTCCTCGGCCCTGTGCTGATCGTGGTTTGAATGTTTGTCGATGGCCGCTTGAACGTTTTGGCTAGAGGTCAGAGTGGGAATCAAATTAAATGATTGAAAAATAAAGCCAATTTTTCTGCGGCGAAGGCGGGCAAGTTGTTTGTCACTTGCTTTGGCAATATCAATACCATCGATTGTGATTGAACCGGCAGTTGGCCGGTCCAGTCCGCCGATTAACTGCAACAGCGTACTTTTTCCACTACCGGAGGGACCGATAATGACAATGAACTCTTTTTCTTCCACGTCCAGGCTCGTATTGTCTACTGCTTTGATCAGTTTATTCCCCTGGATGTAATTCTTAGCTAGATCCTTGATGGCTATGGCTGGCATAATACTCCTCTAATTACTAATTACTGATTGTAATAATCTTTTGGCAACAATTATTCCAAATTTCTTAACGCTACCTGAGGCTTGAGCGAAGAAGCTTTAAGGGCAGCAAAGAAACCAGAGATGACTGCCCCGCCAATCGCTACAGCGACACCAAGACCAAAGATAAACCAGTCATAAGCGACTTTGAGTTGAATCTCTGAGGCAATGGCTGATGGAGTAGTGGCAGTATTGTTTCTTGCACCTGGTCCACCAAACCGCATAAACATACCTTCAGCGGCTGAATTAAGGCTAGCAACATTAGCAGAGAGTGAGATATTGTATTTATTGAGAATAAGAATTGCAAGAACACCGAAGCCGACTCCGACGATTGCCCCAATCACACCCAGAGCGATATTCTCAACCACGATCTGACGGAGCACCTCGGAGTTGCTCCAGCCGATTGCCTTTAGTGTACCGATCTCTCTGGTTCGTTTGTTGATCGATGAGACTGTTAGAAGACTAACGATGATAAACGCTGCGACTACCACGATGACACTGGTCAAACCTATAAAACGATTGGTCAAATTCGCTGCTGAGATCAGACTGCCAGAGACTTGCTTAGCAGTATCATGAGAATTCATAACAGTAGCACCAGCGAAGAGCCCTTCCATTTTTTTGCTCGTCTCTTCAACTGCATTTGCATTGGCTGATTTAACCAAGATGATATTTATCCTGTCACTTTTCCCGGAGATGTCCTGCAGTTCAGTCAACGGCAAATAAAGGTCAGCGGCGTCAGTGTAAAGCCTGGGACTCACAATACCGACAACTGTATATTCTTTTTTATTAAGACTAATTTTTTCGCCAACCTTTCTTCCTTCTTTGTCGGCGTATGACTTGTTAATAACAATTTGATTGTCGCCACTAAAGAAGTCTCCCTCAACAATTTGGTTCGGCAAAATCAGACCAATATCGCTTTTGCTGGTGTCAACCCCAGCCACAGAAAGGGTGTAAGTGTTAATATCAGTGCTAATCGGACCAACGTCTTTGGTGATCAAACGTTTTTCGGTAGTAACGGAAGCTCGCATTTTGGAAAACCGTTCCGGCATGGCTGCGTCCATGTATTTACGATCAATTTCCCTGGCTTCTTCTGATTTGGGATCGAGACCTCGAGTTTGGATCTCTGCCCGGGCCTTTTCCCGAGCGGAGTTGATTGCCTCGCGCTCAACATCGGTCATTGGAGCGATGTTTTGCTCAACATTGATGGTTTCGCCACCTGTTTCTATTGAAGTGGTCACCTTAGGGATAGTGCCCTCTTGATGAGAAACATTGAGAATCAGGCCAGTCGCATAGTTAGCAATCAGACTCTTATCAAGACTATCGACTGAATTGGAAACGAATGTTAGCATCGTTCCAGGCAAAAAAGAATCGTTTGAAAATTTTTCCCCAGGATTGCCTAGTTTGGATAGATCCATGCTAATTCGGTTTTGAGTCATCATTTCGTTTCGAGTCGATTCATCTAAATCCCTCGGATTATCGGCGTTGACTGAGCGAGTGACCATAATGTCGGTACCGACGTTCGCCAGCGGGTTTAACACCGTCTCTTGGGCCCTAGAGAGAGCGTTGGAAATTGAAATAATCAAAATGATGATCGCGCTAGCGATCGAGAGCCCCAAAGTAATGATCAGTGTCTTGCCCCAACGCCTGAATACCTCTGCAAAAAGGTAATTTAGATAGAACATGTTATCCTTTCTTAAACTATTCGTATTTCTTAACCAATATATTTTTTCTAGCTGAGAAATTGCTTAGAGTTAAAAAAATGACCGCCGTTGGGCGGTCATTTTTTTTATCAACATGATATGACCCTAGTCCCGAGAGTCGCTTGTAACACCGGCGTCGTCATAACGCATGCCTCGGCTATAGCCTTTACCCATACCGTTTCCTCGCCCAATGTACTCATACAGTCTATCTGAATCGATGCCATTGTCTTTAAACCATTGATCTGTCTCGGCTCTCTGCCTCTCCATTTGAGCTCGGCGTTCTGCTTGCTTGTCAAGAATTTTTTGCTTCTGATCGGCTGTTATCACTCCGTCGGAAACTGCTTTATCAAGGTTAGTAGAAATCTCTTTCTGCCTCTCGGCTTGCCTCTCTTGATGCATCTCGTCAAAGGCGGCATCCACTCTTGTCTTGTCAACTCCCAGTTTTTCCGCTAAGGTTTGTGCCGCCTGGTCTCGATTGCCCGCACCGTTAGCAGATACGTTGCCAACAGTTGCCGCAACCGCAGCCATAATCGCAACACCCATTACGACTGAGGGAATTAATACTTTTCTATCCATACAACTCCTGTTTTATTTTTTCATCATCGACCCCGAACCTTGGGCAGATTCCATGGCAACTGCTTTCGGTTTATCTGATCTAACTATAATCCGACCGACTGAGAAAAAGCTTAAAGCGGAAATTTTAAGATAAATTCGCTTCCCTTGGCAGGATTGCTGGCAACTGAGATGCTACCTCTATGGAGATCCATAATGTTCTTAGCGATTGAAAGTCCCAAACCATAACCGGCAACTTTTTCTTTAGAACGGGAAGAATCGGCGCGATAAAAACGATTAAAAATGTATGGAAGATCAGAGGCTTTTATGCCAATACCCTGATCTTTGATACGAACAACAACAGCATTCTTTGACTCCTCTATTTTAATACTGACCGTTGATTTAGGAAGACTATATTTTATGGCGTTGTCCAACAGAATTACAAATAATTCCACTAAGCTATGCACATCTCCCTTAATGTAAACGTTTTTTAGATTGTTCTCAAAAACAATTGATTTTTTTTCAGCCAAGCTCTCTACTCGCTCGTATGCATCAACGACAGCCTCCTCAAGAGAAACAAGATCAAAATCTGTATAATTTTGGTTATCCGTTCTGGCCAGCTTCAAGAGCGATTCGGACAGAAACTCGAGCTTGGAGACTTCTTCCAAATTACTTTTTAGAATTGCTCTTGCCTCGTTGAGCTTCAAATCGCTCTGTCTTAGACCCACCTCGATCTCGCTCTTCATCGCCGCTAGAGGCGTCCGTAATTCGTGCGACGCATCTGCAGTAAAGCGGTTTTGCGATTCAACCACTTCTTCAATCGGTTTGATTGTTCTTCCGGCCAAGAAATAACCACCAATTAGAGCGAGTAACAAGATCAAAAGGTTAAAGTATATTAGATTTTGCCTTAACCTGTCGCTGCTCTCATCTAGCTGAGAAATCCTCAGCTGTTCAAAATCCGGCACGTTAAAAGGCCTCAATTGATCCATCTGGATGTCGCGGTATATTCTAGCCTGCTTGCCCAAGCCTCGACCTAATTCTTTTGAAGAAATATTAAAAATAGCAATACTAAAGGAAACGCTGACAGCTAATGCAATAGCGGCAAAGGAAAGCATAAACCGAACATAGGCATTGTAGAAAGGCGACCTTTTAAATTGTTCAATTTTATTTTTCATTCGATATTATCTTATAGCCAAAACCTCTAGCCGTCCGTATCAAAGGAGTTTTGTCGGAAAAAGCTCGATCGATCTTGTTGCGCAAATAGCCGATATAAACCTCAACGGTATTGGGTAGTACGTCGGCATCATAGTCCCAAACATGAGCAACAATCTGATCCTTGGTCAGAATTCGGTTTTTGTTCCTCATCAGATATTCCAAAAGAGAAAACTCTTTAGCTGATAAATTAATCTCCTTACCCGCTCTTGTAACTTGAAAACTGGCGGTATCTAGGACCAGATCTCCGACAGAGAGTTCAGTTGGTACCGACTCTTGCGGACGGCGTAATAGCGCCCGAGTCCGAGCCAGCAACTCCTCAAAAGCAAATGGTTTGACCAAATAATCATCCGCACCGGTGTTTAAACCCAAGACCCTGTCCCCCACTTTATCTTTGGCGGTCAAAAATAAAATCGGCGTCCGTTTGCCCTCGTCTCGGAGTACTTGGCAGATCTTTACTCCGTCAACCCCAGGCAACATCCGGTCCAATATAATCAGATCGTATTCAGTGGAAAGTGCGGAGCCCAGACCGTCTTTGCCATCAGAAGAAACATCAACGGCAAATCTCTCCTGCTCCAGCCCTCTCTTAATTGCCCCAGCGATTTTACGATCATCTTCCACAACTAATATTCTCATACACTATTCATATATCACAAAACTGGGAATAAGCTGAGAAAAAAACTAGATCGATCTCAACTTATCTTCAATTCTCAAGCGATGGTTCTGCGTTCCCTGAATTAACTTTAATAGAACTTCCTGAACAGAGGGTTCGCCTTCATCAAAGAGATCAATGAAATCCTTTTCCAGTATCATGTCTTCAATTGCTAGTGCATTTATTAATGCTTGCCCCTCTGTTTGATCTTTTGCATCTTCGATCATCTGCTTGATACGTTTGATCGATTGCCAGATCGGCTCAGACTGGAACTTATCACTCAATCTTATCTCTCCGTCATAGACATCCTCAGTAAAAGAAGTTATCCATTTTGCGTGATATTCTTCTTCTTTGGCTAACTTCTGCCAAAATTCCTTGTCAGGTAATAGATCAGAATAAACACTATACAGTCTCCCGATGGTTCGTTCATGCTCTGCCATCAACTCTATTGCGGCATTCACTTTACCTGCCTGCTCCATGTCAGCTCCCATCTTAATGATTACACAGAAAGTATAGACCAGGATGGATTAATATGGCAACCCCAGGCAGTCTGCTTGCATGAAAAAATCACCACACAAGGTGGCGATCTTTTCATGGTGGACCCGAGGAGATCTCGAGCGCTCGTTTCACTTCGCTTTGGGAAACCCACGGTTTCCCAACTTTCCTAAACGGGGAACTCCTGTTCCCCGACCCCTTCCCAGTTCGAATCTCCAATCCAAGACCAAGCCATGAAAAAATCACCACACAAGGTGGCGATCTTTTCATGGTGGACCCGAGGAGATTCGAACTCCTGACCTTCGGTATGCAAAACCGACGCTCTACCAACTAAGCTACGGGCCCAACAAGTAAGAATATTAACATAATTGACAAGATATTTCAACCCGACGATATTACTTTGCATGACGCATTCCTGCCCACCGGCTTTCTATCTCAATAATAGCCGCTTCAACCAATTCGGAAACCATGTCATCTATAGACGGCCTGCTTGAAACAGATTGCTCCCCAACAACCATCGGCTGTTTCTCATCATCGGTTTTGTCATGACGGCCAACCTCCCACTCTTCCCTGCTTTCGGCCTTGTCGCAGAATAGCTCTAAGAGCTTTGTTGCATCATCAACTGCATCGGTGATTTTATCATAACTTCGATTGCCACCTTCACTTATAGTGCCTGCTATAACGAGTCCAATTCCAAGCTTTCCATCAGGCTTGACGCGAACCATTGCCTGGACCGGAAGTGCCAAGTTAGAATCGCCGCCAAATTCTTTGGCAAACCAAGCCGGAAGTTTCTTGGCATTAGCAGCATCTCCCAGTACCCAGGCAGGCAAATTATCAATCTCAATTTTGTTAGAATCTTCGATCACCAAATCTTTGTAGGGACTTTGTTCCATAAACTTTTCTACGAAAAGCCCAGCAGCCCCTGGTTCGTCTTCAATTTGCCGGACTTCGTCATGAATTTGTATGTCCCCGCCAAGCGTCATTCTACCTCCTCTAGCAATTAAACACTTAAATCTTTTTGCCAAGCACAACCCTACCTAGCCCTGGAATAAATACCAGAATGCAAATGCCACAGTGGCCACACCAGCCAACTTCCAAAAAGAATAAGTTCCCGTCGGACCCAAACTTCTCTCGATAGATGGAAAACGCATGGTATGGTCAACGATCCACTTGCTGTACTTCACCATAATAAGGCTTGCTACTATCATCCCCAAGAAAACAAGAAATTTCATAATGCCTCCATAACAAAGCAATAATGCTGTAAAGCAGTAAGGCACTACGGCACAGCCACTTGCTACTGCCTTACTGCCATACTGCTTGTATACGTTATTCCTCCCTCCACGAGAGGATCGAGAAAACACCGGTCGTTGGAAAATAGGGCGGTGGATTAAGAATGTTGTTATTGTCCATTATGGTTTCGGTGTTTTGGTACCCAGACCACTTGCCGCCGCCATAATCATGCGTCCAGAGTAACCCTCCATTATGAGCCATACTACCATAAACCTTGATGCTTGACTTATGATCATTAGCGCAAGTCGACGCAGGATTGCAATAGCCATTTATTTTTATCTCGCCGCTTTGAGCGATCATCGCTGCCTCAATTTCAAGACTGGTTGGCGCCCCGCGAGTCACAAGAATGTTGGTTTGCGTGATCAAGCCAATCTTATCTTTGCCATCGTAGTATGAGTATTTGATCGAATTGGGTATTATTATTCTTTTCTGCTTGTTTACGGCCGCAGCAGGGTCGGCAGCAACGATTGTAACCTTCTGGTTGCTCACTGTACCCTCAACCCAAACGTCGTCCTTAAAAAAGATCAGACCTCTCTCTGGATAAGGATAGCCTTGCCCGATCAACTCTTCTCCGCCGCTGTTGATGCCCAGGTCAATGCCATGAAACGAAGTAACCTTATATAAGTCATAGCTGTTGTTCTTGAGGACAATATGATAACCTTTTCCGTTACTTGTTGAAGTATCATAAAAAGTATTACCGGCGACCTTTGATTCCGTTTCCATGTCAGCCATATTTGAACTCAGCTGATTGAAATCAATCTCGGGCGATTGGCACTGTTTACTACCGCCAAAAATGCCATCACCCCAAATGCAATCCTTTGTCCCCCACCAGGATGGATAAGTCGTGACAGTAGAGTAAGTGTCTCCAGTTATCTCACCATCATTGCGCACACCACTTTTATTAACAAAAACACTGCCACTAACTCTTTCTCCTGACCCAAGCCAGAGTTGTCCAATGTCTTGGCCGGACTTATCTGGACCGGAATTGTTTACCAGTAGCGTATATTTTGTGAAAGAGGGAATGCCAAGCTGAGCATCAATCGTCCTCTTTGGGCTGACACCGTTGACTCGGCCGATCGATCTCACCTTGACAACCGAACCGCTAGTTGATGGCGGTGTAATATAAAGCTCAAAGTTCCCGAGAACTCGTCCGGCCTGATCCTCATAGTCATGAACGAATGGGCCGTTCTCCCCTGGACCACTCGCACTCGCGCAAAGGTTATCATTGTTCTGGTCCACGTCCTTCATCACCCCATCGCAATAATCAAGATTGTCATGAGAAAGGTGCCAAAGATAATAGTTGAGACCTGCCTCAGCGATAGACATGCTCGTAATTTTCTTGTTTTCCAGCTCTGCCATTTTTACATTAGAAAATGCAAGACTCACAAGCAACGAGGCATAGGCCAAAAAGAGTGTTACGGTCACCAGAATCATCGGCAAGAACATTGCTTTCCTTCTAGTAACAAGATACTTTGATTTTTTAGAATGAATTTTCATGGCTGCCTAGAGATTCCTCTTCAAGTTACGCAAGCTAACCTTTGTTTCCCCACTAACTGGCAAGGGGGCCTTCACCTTGTCCTTATCTAGTAACATTGATAGCCCAACCATCTTGACGTCCCCTGCCGGAACAACTCCATTCGCATCAAATGAGATTGCCTGATTACTATCATCATAATAAGTAAAGATATTTATAGTATCGTCTAGGTTCTCTATAATTAAAGCTTCCTCTTCTGCATCAAAGCTGATCACCCCAAATTCATCAATGGAAACAGGGGAGCTTTTACCAACTACGAGTTTATCCGTCTGCGTAAAATATCTCACTCTCGTTGGCAATGGCTCAAGAATCTGGTCGGTTTGGTAGAATCGGTAGAAAACAAGCTCGTCCCTTTTTGCACTCACCACTTGTGACGCTGCACGGGTCGAGCGCTCAAATTCACTTACTATCTTACGCAAGTTGTCCTGCAACTTGGTCGACGAATTGGTTGTCTGATAAATTCTAAGGCCGGTTGAAAGAAAACTAGCCATAACCAAAACGATAATCGAGAATATTGCCGATGCAACAAGAACCTCAATTAACGTAAAACCGAATTTTGAATTGCTACGGTTGATCATATCTCCTTAATTGTTTCCGCACGGCTTATAAAACCTAATCCCACCAAGATGCTTGACTGTACCCTGCTCAGCAGTCGGGTCGATGCTTCCAAGCGTTATCTTCCAATATCTTGACTCTACTGCCTCGGCAAAAACATATTCATTACTGCCAGGACTGATACTTGCAACTGGGGTCCAATTAATTTGGTCATCCGATACACTGATATTAATTTCGGGAGTAAAATTATCCAAGACAATCTTCTTAACATGCATCTCTTTTTCAACCAAGAGCTTATTCGGCTGTTCTGTAAAATCGCCCCAAATTGTATTCGGATCTTCGTCTATGACCAAGGTGGCTTGTTCCGGTAAAGGGTCAGAGGTAACCGGGGCGTTTGTCAGATCAATGAGCTTATATGTTCCATCACACGGGTTTGGGTCACCGTTGCCACAATTCGGTGCGCCCCCACCCTGGCATGAACCCGCCCCAGCCGCTACAACTATGGTTATTCCAAGCTCATCACCACTGGCAAGCTGGATGGGTTGCACGATATCGACTGGTGGATTGCCCAGCATCGTCTTTTGGTATTCGAAATCAGCAGAGAGCTCAAAGACAGAGTAGCTATCAGGCGGCAAGTTCTCCAGGGCGACTATTCCACTAACATCAGTTGTGTTGTTCTGATTGTAACCACTAGCCCCTCCAGTAACCTGAATTGGGAATGATACCATTGGGTTATTATTGTTATCAATGACTTTGATCGCCATCTTGCCAGATGGATCAATAAAAAGAGTGACTGGAGTTACCTGTTGCACGCTAATAGAAAAGGTGGTTGAAGCAGTTGTGTAACCGGTCTTGTTTGCGGTCACGGTATAGCTATCACCGGGTTGCAACAACGGCACCAATAAACAATCATTGATCGGAGTAACGAGATCCTGGAAGTTAGTCCCGTTTGTCGGATGAGTCACATCGACAAGCGCCTCAGGAACGAACTCCGTGTTTGTCTGCCTGACACAAACTCGCAGGATCCCTGTATTTGTCGCGGTTTCTGCTGCCTTCGCCGCCACAAATGAGGATAGCTTTGCCAGTATTTTTGTCTGGCTTAGTTTGGAAACAGTCACCTCTATGCGCTTATAGTCGTAAACATACAAATCAGTGGGGGGATCAGTTCCATCATACGGATCATTTACGGTAGCGATCGAAATTCTGGTATCAAAGTTAATTCCCTGACGAGAGATAGTTTGTCTGGAAACAATGGCGCCGACAGGGTTGCCCGTGTCAGTGCCGAGACTATCATACGGCATATTGCGCATCTCTTCGATCTTTTCGTTAGCCAGGGCGACAGCCGCAATCTTTGCCCTCGCTGAATCGGCCGACTTCAACGCCAGACTATACGACGCTAGTACGGCTGTTGTGACCATAGAGATAATCAGCGCATCGATCAAAATTTCGATAAGAGTAAAACCGGAGCGCTGCTTGCGCCCTCGTAGATAGCAAAAAATCCCTCCGCTTTTCTTCATTAGATCTATTGTACTACGTCAGAATCACCCTTCCAAGTACCAAAGAGTATTACCGAACTAGAGATCACCAGAGACTTCCTTGTTGATACGATCGAAAAATTCTAACATAAAGTTGTATCGACCTTCAGCCAAACGCTTTCCTTCCGAGGTCATCATCCTGTTTACAATATCCTGTTGTCGAGCTAAAAAGTAACGATAAGGGGTATCATCGCGGCTATATTCCCAAGAGCCATTCTCCATATCCACGTCTCGATTATGTAGCCTGGCGCCAATTAGTGCAGCAAAAGCGAATTGACGTCCTAATCCGATCGCACCAATCCCATCCAGTGTGTCAGCATCGAATAGTACTTTGGCTTCAATAGTTGTTGGAAACTTATCGGCTTTCAAGCGATGTGTCTCAATACAATGAGCCACCGCTTCTATGGTCTGAATATCAATATCGTGCCTGCGCAATAATTCGCGCGCTTTTTCGGCTCCTCTTTCAGCATGGCAGATTCTTCCTTTGCTCTGGTCCTGCTCTCTTCGGGCAATGTCGTGTAACAACGCTGCCAAGGCCAATATGTCCAGATTGGCACCTTCAATCATCCCTATATGCACACAAGAATTGCGTACTCGTTCAGTGTGATCCCAATCATGGCTACCGGACGAATCAGCCAGAGCGATTTTTGCTTCCAACTCAACTTGCTTAACGATGGCAGTCAAAACATTATCGGTTTTTTGCTTCATTTTTTCTGTTCCTAATAACTGGTGGACCATGGCGGATTCGAACCGCCGACCTCTGCAATGCGAATGCAGCGCTCTACCAACTGAGCTAATGGCCCGCTCTAAACAAGAATGCGAATGCCCGGTTATACCACTTAACTATAGGCCCAAAATAGTTCTTAAGTTCATAAAGTACTCAGTTCATAAAGTGATATAGGAGCTTCTCAGCTAACTTTAGCAACTTTATTAACTTTACAAACTTTATGAACTATTGTAATTTTTCCCACTCCACGAATGGATCCGCTATCTCAATATAACCCGCAACAGTGTCACCTATTCCGGCATAGAGAAGTGCTTTACCCGTACCGCTGCGCACCATCCCACCACTGTAGAGAATATTGTGAAGATCCATGTGTTTGGGGGTGATATTACGAAAACTATACGAAGTTGCGATCATTTTCAAGTCCAGAAGAGTGCGCGTTGCCGGATCGAAGATCATCGCGGCAGCGGCATAGTCCTTACGCTGTTTGTCATCGAAGCGAGCAATGTGGCCCAGTATACAGACTAGGCCATTGCCCAAAACAAATAACTGGTTTGGCCCACCCCACTCATCCTCCAGAAACATGCCGGCAATGATGTCTTCTTCAGCTATTTCTTTGCCTAGTTCATCTTGGAGTTCAGCCAGCGAAGAAATCTGCCCATAGGTCATCTTGCCTAGTCCGGCAATACCTCCCTGCGGTCGTTTGAAGACAGCTATTTTGCCGTCAGGCAGCTGACACAAGCGTACCCCCTTCATGCCCCATGAGCCGGCAGCAAATCTTTTTGCGCCCGCAAGCTCAGATATGATATCGCCGCCATCGATGTGTTCAAACTTGAATAACACAGTCCGATACGGAACTTTGCCCTCCTCGGCGATGCTGATTTCGACACCCCCAAAGAGATAAGACCCGCCGACTTTACCAAGATAAAAAGGGTCCTGAAGCTGCTTAAAGATAGGTGCGCCTTGGACTGGACGCCAGATCGGAAACCCAGCCCCATCCTCCGACTCCTCAAACAAAACAGAGATTGAGTATTCAACCTCTTTTGGCTCAACGCGAGCGAACATACACCTCTTTTTGCCCAGCATGAAGGGCGCGGTAGGGTTATAGACAGTGATATGATCTATTGATTTCTCGATTGCGTCAGCGCCATAACCAAAATCTCTCAAGATGGCGCTAATCGACCCAACAATAATCTTATCCTTGGTATCAAATGTCAGCACTCTTCCCCCGGGAGAGGTTTCGGTAATGCTTTGACGACTTAGAAATTCATCGAAGAGATCATTGAAACTCTTCGGACCATCATATTGCCTCTGTTTAGGACTCTGCAATGGTTGATCCAGTGTCTTATCCATGTGGGTTACCTTGTGCTCATTAAAATAATTATTGAGAGGCAAATGATTATTAACTGTGACAGCAGTCCAATCCAAACTCCGACTTCGTCTTTTTGAATCCGATCATGAAACGCATGAAAAGCTTTGCCGATAATCGTCGATCTGAATTTCTTATTCCAGAAAGGGACATTATCCAATAAGTCAGGAATGGTTCCGCCCAATGCCCCGAACCAAAAAGCAGTGCCGGGATTCAATCCCATCCAGACGATCAACATTATTGTTACTAGGCAAATAAAATCTATGACTATGACGCCGATTTGTCTGGGCGTAAACTTGCCACCGTCAGTCGTATCGTAATGGGGCAGCGCATCCAACAGAAAGTGAGACAAAATACCCAAAGTTAGTGCCACCAGTGGATTGCCGGAAATCTCTCCGACAGTTCCTGCAAAAATTGTATGCGGCGTAAGCAACATAGCACTCCCTGTTTATGTCGTCTGCCTGACGACGCGCTCCCTCTTGGCTGCTTTTGCAACCGCCTCTGCAACTACACCTGCCACATTCTTGTCCAGAGCCTGGGGGACAATATAGTCTGCCGCGGGTTTCTGAACATAATCGGCCAGTGTCTCTGCGGCAGCATGGAGCATTCCCGCCGTGATTCTGGTAGCACCAGCATCGAGCGCCCCTCTAAATATTCCGGGGAAAGCCAAGACATTGTTTATCTGGTTGGGATAATCAGACCGACCGGTTGCGACGACAGCAGCGCCGCTCTTCTTGGCGATATCCGGGTCAATTTCCGGCACGGGATTGGCTAAAGCAAAAATAACAGCATTGTCTGACATTTTTTTAACCATATCACCAGTGAGGATACCGGGTGCCGAGACACCAATAAACACATCTGCGCCCTCAATTGCTGTCTCCAGGCTACCGCAGATACTATTATCTGTGACCTTAACGAGTTCGGCCTTCTCCGGGATAAGGTTCGGCCGATTGTAGCAGAGAGCGCCCTCCCGGTCTACCATAATAATTTTTGCGCATTTCTCAGAGTAGGATAGTATCATCTTGGCAATCGCTGTTCCGGCAGCACCGGCGCCAGAGATAACAATTCCTACCTCGTCTATCCGCTTGCCGACAAACTTGAGCGCATTGGTCAGACCGGCCAAAACCACCACTGCTGTGCCATGCTGATCATCATGCATCACCGGGATGCCAAGATCCTGCAAGCGTCTCTCAACCTCGAAACAACGTGGCGCGGAGATATCCTCGAGATTAATACCTCCGAACACAGGACTAATATTCTTGATTGTTTCTACTATCTCGTCAACATCTTGGGTTTTGAGGCAGATTGGGAAGGCATCAATTCCCGCGAAGTCAGAGAACAAAAGTGCCTTTCCCTCCATTACTGGAAGCGCCGCCTCCGGCCCGATATTACCCAGCCCAAGCACAGCTGACCCATCAGAGATGACAGCAACAGTATTGCGCTTGATCGTATAATCATAAATCTTCTGCTTGTCAGCCGCGATAGCCTTGGAAACAGAAGCAATCCCAGGGGTGTAGTACACGGAGAGATCGCGCCTGCTCCTGACGTTAACATTGGGTTTAATTTTTATAACAGCTTTTTTCTGATGTTCCTGCAACGATTGCTCATCATACCACATGATGTCCTTTCAGTTTCAAGGTGAAGAAGCCATTTATGGCTGGCATCATCATACTAGAAAAATAAGCATGGGTACAACACTAGCTTGAGGTTTATTTTCTCCGGTGCTACAATTATTTGCGACAAGACAAGAAAGGAGATGGATAATGCTATCATTGAGCCCAGAGCTGGACATGTCCGACCAAGAAAGCCCCGTGGTCGTCATTGAGATACCGCCCGGTCTTACAACCGAGTGGCTAGAAGAGCCTCAAGTTGAACTGCAAAACTCACATCGAGGGCAAATCGACATAACAATATCTCTACCTGGTCGGCCCAGTGCACTCCCCTATCTCAGGACAATCCGCGACGACGAGAGTCTAAGTCCCAGACGGCGCTCTGCCGCCCGCAAGATGATGGATAGTATCTGCGCCCAAACAGCCAGTGCTATCAGATCAAAAGTGATCAAGGGCCTATCCGAGAGCCTAACAGGTACGATGAGTCCGGATGAGTGCAGAGAGGTAATTGTCGCGACACGACTCCCTCTCAATGAACTGGTCTACGATATAATCGAATACAGCCATGACCCTGAAATTTCAATCGCCTATTATCCCGACAGCAAGACTGTGGATATCAACTCAGATAGTCTCATGCTTGCTTATGACAAGATCAGATCGAAATTGATAGCCGGACTGGATGACAACGTTGCCACCCAGATCAACAAAGAGAGCTCTGAGACGGGCAGAGGCTTTCAATATGTCTCAAGATATCCCGAGCAAACCATCTACTCGCCCGGGCAGGTCACGATGATATTCGACCGCCAATACCGCCGACCACTTCACGGAACAATACATCAGCTAGTGATCGAAGAGCATGCGAATGCTTCTCCGGCGAGCGAAATGCATTGGCGGGGCTACGATGTGATTCCGGCCGATACCGCTCCCGAACCAGCAACAGTCTAATAAAAGAAAGGAAAACTATGGAATGGATCGTAGTTGCAATTATTGCAATATCTCTTGCCTCTCTAAGGCAGATAAATCAGTACGAACGAGGCGTGAAGTTTACCCTCGGACGCTTCTCTGGCGTGATTGAACCTGGTTGGAGACTGGTCTGGCCGATTTTTCAGACCTACCAGAAAGTTGACACCCGCATCCGAGCCATCGATGTGCCAGACCAAGAAGCCATTACCAAGGATAATGTTTCGGCTAAAATTAACGCTGTTATCTATTACAAGGTAAAATCTGCCGAGAAAGTTATTCTTGAGGTCCAGAATTATTATTATGCTGTTTTGCAGCTTGCCCAAACAACAATGCGCAATGCTGTCGGCGAAGTAACTCTGGACGAACTATTGTCTGAGAGAGAGACAATATCGGATCGCATACGAGATATCGTCGACAAGACAACTGAGAACTGGGGCGTCGAGGTCAACAATGTCGAACTTAAGGATATCTCATTGCCCGACAACATGAAACGCGTTATCGCCCGTCAAGCTGAAGCCGAGCGTGAGAAGAGAGCAATTATTACCGAGGCCGAAGGCGAGGCGGCAGCTGCCGCTAACTTATCCAAAGCAGCCGAAGTACTCTCAAAAACTCCTGGCGCTCTCCACCTCCGTACACTTAGCACTATTGGCGACTTGAGCTCAGATCAATCCAATACTGTCGTCTTCGCCATTCCAATCGAAATCCTAAACGCCATTGAGGGCATCAATAAAAAATGATTCGAGGGAGTAACATGGTGAATTATAATTATTTGACCGAAAATGAAAAAGCTAGCGCTTTTGTCAAAGATCTAACCCTGAACCTAAAGCCAGAAGATGCAGTGCTGGTTTCCCAGCTTACCAACCACTCCCAACATGCTACTGGAGAGCACTATACCTTTTCATCAATCTTACCGTTAGCACCTCAAGATCAAATTAAACCAATTTCTCGGAAGCTGGCCGAGATTGACTCGACGCTTATTCTGAATGAACCTGAGTTGTATCATATTAGCACCTTCTGGTGTCCGATAAACCACGATACGCATGAACTGATTCAATTGATCAAAACCGAAGTTGCGAAAGAACCGATAACCTTTCACCTGCACGGATTAATCGCTGCCCCTTTTGGTATTAGCCTAAAAGCCTATCCCCTAAATGATACATTCGTTAGACTCAGGGAAAAACTTTGTGCCACGACCGAAATAGAAATCCCCAGAAACGAAGATGGCAGTTACCATGAACGCTTCGTCTCGTCCTGGATTACCCTGGCTCGCTATACACAGCCACCACAAGAACCGCTTCTGGAATACATTAGATCAAATTTAGAGTTGGATTTTGGTGAGTTTACCCCAAGAGAAATCGGGGCTTATATTTCAAATAATAAATTCCTACGAGATCCAAAAGTAATCGAGATGATCCCAAATTTTGATCCTAAACGACAGCAAGACTCTCGGAAATAAATAATCAAAAAAACACATGGTGGGCGTATCTGGAATCGAACCAGAGACCTCGGCTTTATCAGAGCCGCGCTCTAACCAGCTGAGCTATACGCCCGTACATGTGTTTTTTGCAAATCTTTCGATTTACACTTCAAGACTTTAGCAAATTTCTCGATATATTTCAATGGCGAGCTTGTTCGCTCGTTTTTGTTATGGCATCACAAAACACTGGCTAACCTTTTGCAGAATATCCGCTATAAGGTATAATGCCCAAGGACTGCACCGAGAGGAGTAAGCGATGCACATCGGAATGGAAAATATCCTCTTGTTTTCTTCGCCAACACCCGAAGAGCTGACGGAAATGCTTGTCCCAGACCAGATTGTCCTCATGCACATGATGGCTCACCGCGAGTATGTCGCGCTACTAACACTAGACCGAGTAGAGCCTGGGGCGTGTTTTTTTCAGGAAAAGAACGGCTACCTCTACCCGTACAACTTCAAGAATTCTGATGGCAGAATTCCGATCGATCGCATCATGCACATTGCCAGCATCGGCAAAAGAGTGTTTACAACATTGGAATACAAGACCTGGTACGGAATTCCTTACACCGTACGAAGGGCTAGCGGGCCGGAGGCATTCGGCGTCTATGGCACCATCCGGTGCTTCGCTACAGAAGTTGCCCGTTTCACAGGGCTAAAGAGACCTTTGGTCCTTGCACAGCTGAAAACCCTACCGGAATCCGCCTAGCGGTTCCGGCTTTTTGATTAAAAGAAAACCGGGCGCCCACGAGGGCGTCCGGCGAAAGCGTAAACGAACTGACTAATAGCGGTCCCGAAGCTCGCGCACGAGCTGAGCACCGCACGAGCAACGGAAGCGGAAGACAAAGGTGGCCAAACCCCGACCATCGAATTCCTTTGTCTCCACCCCGCCGGCACGCTCGAAGACATGGTTGTGGGCAGGGTCACCCTGCTCCACAATCTCCTTCGGCTCCCACTCACCTGCCCGAAGCGGGCCGGCGAGGGTTTCGGTGACATGGGTCATAGCCAGCTTCTGCTTCCGGATCCTATTCGGACGCCTGAGAAGCCACTTGAGCATGCTTAGTATCCAGCTCATCGCACCCTCACTTTCATTTTCTGGCCCTGCGTGGGCAGAACAACGCTGAAGCCAAGGAAGTCCCGGGCGCCCACGGGGGCGCCCGGTGTGATTCAGTGTGGCTGCGCAGCTCAGCGGCGGCCCATGTAGACGAGGTGCATGTGCGTTTCCTTGCACCGCTCATCCCCGTCTTTATCGTAGCCCTCGAAGTAACGGAGAATGATCTCGTCACCGGATTTGAGGGTGACAGCCACGTGGTAGTCGGGATGAGTGGTCGGAATGTAGGGAAGGAAGTTGTTCGCCTTTCCCCGCGCGTCCACGATGATACTCTCGCCCTGGTGCCCGTAGGCACCAGATGTAGTGCCATCAACGCGCAGGATACCCTCGCGTGAGGCTTCCCGCGCACGGCTCTTGGCCTCCTCGACGAGCACCTGGTGCCACCGGACAGTCTCGGACGCCTTGGCATGGCTTCCAGCAACAACAAACAGTGTGATTGCAACTGCTGATGCGGCCAAGAAGGCCAGCACCTTTACAACCGGACTTTGCTTCAACTGATTCCACGGTTTCACGATGATCTCCTTCCGATGCAGGGTTTCTGAAACTGACATTTATATTATATCACAATGTTCTAATAATGTCAATGAGAGCACACTGGCCAGCTTTCTCCCTACAACGAAAAAATCCCTCTGCCGAAGCATTGGGATTTTTTCGTATAGCTTGAAATTGGAGATTTAGTTCATAAAGTTTTAATGTTTTTAAAGTTTATAAGGTATGAAAGGAGTTGTCTTTACGAACCTTATGAACTTTATCGACTTTATGAACTACTTTGTTCTTTTCCAACTATCTAGTGATAAGTACGACCTAGCACGAACTAATCGAGCTAGGGTTTTCGCTAGTATTCCGATAGAACAGAATCTTTAGCGATCGACCGTCTCGAACCCCGATTGAATTCGGGGCCGATACTCCTTAGAAAGGAGGTGATCCATCCCCACCTTCCGGTAGGGATACCTTGTTACGACTTAGTCCTGATCACCGATTTCACCGTGTTCCGCGGTTGCGGAATTCGGGTGCCACCGGCTTTCCTGACTTGACGGGCGGTGTGTACAAGACCCGAGAACGTATTCACTGTAGTATGGCTGACCTACAATTACTAGCGATTCCGGCTTCATGAGGTCGAGTTGCAGACCTCAATCCGAACTGGGGGGTGGTTTGGTGGGATTAGCTCCAGCTTACGCTTTCGCAGCCCTTTGTTGCACCCCATTGTAACACGTGTGTGGCCCAAGGCGTAAGAGCCACGCTGACCTGACGTCATCCCCACCTTCCTCCGATTTAACACCGGCAGTCTCGCATGAAAAATTCAACATGCAATAGGGGTTGCGCTCGTTGACCGACTTAACGGGACACTTCACAGCACGAGCTGACGACGGCCGTGCAGCACCTGTCTCTAGGCTCCTTGCGGCACTCCACTATTTCTAGCGGATTCCTAGGATGTCAAGCCTTGGTAAGGTTCTTCGCTTATCGTCGAATTAAACCACATGTTCCACCGCTTGTGCGGGTCCCCGTCAATTCCTTTGAGTTTTAGCCTTGCGGCCGTACTACCCAGGCGGCATACTTAACGCGTTAGCTTCGAAACCCAAGGGGTCGATTCCTCGAATTCCTAGTATGCATCGTTTACGGCGTGGACTACCGGGGTATCTAATCCCGTTCGCTACCCACGCTTTCGCTCCTCAGTGTCAGGTAATGCCCAGCAGACTGTCTTCACCATTGGCGTTCCACAAGATATCTACGCATTTCACTGCTACACCTTGTGTTCCATCTGCCCCTGCATACCTCCAGTCTGAAAGTTTCAGATACGTTCCCCAGGTTGAGCCTGGATATTTCATATCTGACTTTTCAAACCACCTACGAGCTCTTTACGCCCAATAAATCCGGATAACGCTCGCACCCTACGTATTACCGCGGCTGCTGGCACGTAGTTAGCCGGTGCTTATTCATCTGGTACCTTCAAGATTATTCCCAGATAAAAGAAGTTTACAACCCGAAGGCCTTCATCCTTCACGCAGTGTTGCTGCATCAGGCTTTCGCCCATTGTGCAAAATTCCCAACTGCTGCCTCCCGTAGGAGTATGGGCCGTGTCTCAGTCCCATCGAGGCTGGTCACCCTCTCAGGCCAGCTACCCGTCATCGCCTTGGTGAGCAATTACCTCGCCAACTAGCTGATAGGAACAAGGCCTCTCCCCAAGCGCCTTACGGCTTTGATCTTGCGATATTATGCAGGATTACCCAGCCTTTCGGCTGGCTATCCTTCACTCGGGGGTAAGTTCCTTGTTATTACTCTCTCGTCTGCCGCTGCTCTTGCGAGCCGCTCGACTTGCATGTGTTAGGCACACTGCCAGCGTTAATCCTGAGCCAGGATCAAACTCTCCATGTAAATGTGAGTTTTAAGCTCAAAATGTTTTCAAAAGAATTACTTACTCTTTCTTGCGAAAGAATAAGACAAGCGTACTTATCACTATATAGTTGTCAAAGAACATACTGCGCTGTATTGCGTAGCATGTACCAGGTATCGTGGCGCAATTCAGCAAGCCATAATACTTAATACATGATACTTAACACCGAGCCCGCACAACACAACCAACTCTAGCAAATTCGTAATCAAAAATCAACACCTCAAAGAAAAGTAAAATACTTCCCTTATTTACGACCTATTGTGCAACTCGAACTCGATTCAATATTAATCTAAAATCTCCCATTTGTCAAACATCTGAGGCCAGTTGAACACCTTTGTACTGAGACTACAGCCGTTATTATTGACAAACATAGCGTTTTGTGATATACTTGTACGGTTTTCAGAGTTAGAAACAATGTTTTGCTCTTTAACAACTTGATCAAACCGGCTTGTTCGTGAGTGTTGATCACAACCCTCACCCAAACCTCTCCCTTTGGGGCGAGAGAGATATCCCTTCTCCCGCCGGGAGAAGGTGAGGATGAGGGCAACGAAATACCCACAAACAAGCCGGTTTGAAGTATGATACCGGTTCAGCACCGGTCGCCTAGGCGACCGTGAGTTCGCTCAGATACGGAGAGGAGTTCGATCATGAGACCGAGAACCAATTCGATCCTGGCGCTCTGCGCCGCCCTGATGATGGCGTGCGTGAGCGCCGCCCACGCACAGAAGATCGCCGTTGAACAGCAGCTAGCTCGGTTGGAGGCCGAGAAGTCGCCGAGCATCGCCGAATGTGCCTACACCCAATTCGGCTGCCTCACCGCCGCCGAGGAGCACGCCGGCATGGACCCGGCCAAGTGGGCCGGCGCCCCCGGGCGCCAGGCCAACTTCCTCGGCATGTACGGCCGCGGGCGAGGCGACCTCGGCAAGATCAAGGAGATCGTCTGCGCCGCCGGCAGCGTGGCCGAGGCCAACGAAACACTCCGCAAGGCCGGCTTCCCTGACGTTCAGCTCCAGCCCGCCGCCGGCTTCGCCACCGTGGCGATCCTGAAGTGGCAGAGTGAATGGACGATCAAGGGAGCCAAGACCGCCCTCAAGGCCGAGAACGGCGAGAGCTATGACGGCGTCCGCATGGATGCCAAGGCCGTCAAGTTCTATGTCGCCGGTGATCAGGTCGTGGCGGAGATCCCCGTCCGAAACGGGGACTTTGTCTACATCACCGAGGCTGGTGCCACAGCCAAACCACTGGTTGAGAGTGCCAAGATTCACAACGCGCTCCAGCCCCTGGCCGACGGTGGCTTCACCGGACTGATCTTCCCCAAGTTCGAGATCCGGACCCGCCTCGACCACACCTGGATGCTCGGCATCAACAACAAAGACCGGCACGGTGAACCGGTGCAGATCCAACAGGCGGTTCAGGAAGTCCGCTTCTCGCTCGACGAGAACGGCGCCAAGGCCGAGAGCGCTTCCGCCATGCAGATGGGCAAGGGACTCAGCGTCAGCAAGACCCTCACCATCGACGGACCGGCGCTCGCCTGGGTCTACCGACCGGGGCTGCGCTACCAGATCGTCGCTGGCTGGGCCAACTACGACTCCTGGTCGAAGCCCGGCAGCACTATGACCGCCAGCGCAGACGCCAGAGATCGCGGCGTACGGCCGCAGATCGAGATCCTGGACGACATTTCCACGCGTTTCGGCAGCAACATCTGGGACGAGCCGGCTCAGGTGTTCCAGATGTATGTTGAGACTGAGAAGACCCGTATCTTCAGCCTCAGTGTCCACCAGATGTCGGACACCTGCTTCCTCTACGGCGTCGGCAGCCCCAACGAGCTCAGGGGCAAGCCTCTCAATCGGTACGTTGCCGGCAACGGCAACGACTTCAACCGGTTCACGGCCGAGTGGCCCGAGTTCGACGCGATCTACCGCGAGGTGATCGCCGCACTCGCCGCCCAGAAACTCCCGGACTTCCGCCGCTGGAAGCCGGAAGTCGTTCGAAACGCCTTCGACGCCATCTTCGACAACGAGAAAGACTGCGCCGCCTGGCTCGAAAGGGCGGAGTACGACGTCAACCGCGCCAACCCCGGGGTGCAGTTCGTGAGCACCCCCATCGAGCGATTCAAGGCAAAGCCGGTCAACGGCTATGCCAGCTATCGCCTCGAGCAGAAGGGGCGCCGACCCAAGCTGGTGCTCATCACCACTTTGGAACCGTACGTCCAGTTCGACCCGGGCAAGTAGCCCGGACATTCACACACCCAAAGGCCCGGGGCTTGCGCGCACCATGCGCGTACAGCTCCCGGGCCCTATTCAAACCTTTAGCCATTTCATCCATTGAATAAACACTAGTTATTTAACGGTGAACTGGTTAGTGAATTCAGGAGAGGAGAACAGTTCGAGATGCGAACGAGAGTCAACTGGTTTGTGGCGCTTTGCGCCACTCTCATTGCAGTACTTCCGAGTGCCGCCTTCGCACAGAACCAGACCAAAGCAACCCCGGCGAGGGGATCGATCGTTGAATGCGCCTACACGCTGTTTGCATGCTTGGAAGCGACCGAGTGGTGCACTGGTGCGGACCCAGCGGGCTGGACAGTAGCGCCCAGTACCCTAAATGGAAACCAGCGCCGACAGAAGAACCTTCTCGACATGTACAAGCGTGGCAGGGAGGACCTCGCCAAGATCAAGGAAATCGTCGCGAGTGCTGGCACGGTCAACGAAGTCAACGCGACGCTCCGTGAAGCAAATCGAGGCGCCGCCCAATTTCTGATCGCAGACGATAGGTTCACCACCATAGGAACCATTTGGTTGGCCCCGAAGTGGAAAACGCGTAGAACCACATTCAGAGCGGAGAATGGCCAGACCTACGACGGCTTCACACTGGACGCCAACACGGTCAAGTTCTACACCGCCGGCAACGGACAGGTCGTAGCTGAGATCCCCGTCCAGAACGGGGACTTCGTCTACATTACCAAGTTCGCCACCAGCACGACCAAGCCGCTAGTGGAAAGCGCAAAGCTTCATAACGCGCTCCAGCCCCTGGCCGATAGTGCTTACGACGGACTGGTCTTCCCTCGGTCCAATCCTCAAACATCGATTCTGCGGGACTGGGTGCTTGGGATAAGAAACAAGGGCCGTAAAGGCAACTTTGTTCAGATTGACCAAGCCGTAAGCGATGTCCGTATCTGGTTCGACGAGGGTAACCCGGCCCCAATAACGCAACCCGCAAAAACGAACCGCCCGCTCGTCGTCGACGGCCCGTACTTGGCCTGGGTCTACCGACCAGGACTTCGATACTTGCTACTCGCCGCCTGGGTCAGCTACGACTCGTGGCACAAGTCTGCATCTACCGCAAGTCCTGGCGCATTCGTCCCTAGCCCCGAGAACAGTGGCGCCTATTACGTGATCAAGGACGTCAGTCTCGTCATGAAAACTATGGCTGACGGCACCACCGACTATTGGGTACTGATCGAAGGCAACAACGCCCCTGACTTGCCCCACGAGGTCACCATTCCGCTTGGTGTGGCACACAAGGTTGCCAATGCCCTGGGCGCTGACACCCCCTTCAAACTGAGAGGAACCGTCGTCACCCACAGCACCGGGGTTCGGGCATTCGACGAAGAGTTCGCGCCCGAAGTACCAATTCCGTGAGTATCACTATCCGCAAAGGCCCGGGGCTTGCGCGCACCATGCGCGTACAGCTCCGGGCCCGATTTTTTTCTAGGACAACATTAGGGCTTTTTGCCAAAGCTAAGCTTAAGAGTCATGATCTTGTCGGTCGAAAAAATTTTAGCCGCGATTGAAAGAAAGAGAAAGAAAACAACGAACTCGTAAACAATGCCATAGATAACGGGCAGCACATTACCCAAGAATAAATTAGGCGCCGCCAAGAAGGGATGCGAGAACGGTATAGCATAAACCAACCATCGCAAGCTTGGAGACAACGAGTTGAAATCCAAGAAAAGCACGAGAATGTAAGGTATAACCATGAGCACCATAAGCGGTGTAATTGCACCCTGAACACTCTTCACATCCTCAGTAAAAGCACCGAGTATCAAAGCAATGGCGAGCGCCACTAAAATCGATCCAAAGAGCGACAAACCAAGCAAAATATAATCATTAGCTCCAAGCCTCAGTCCCAAATCACTCAGAATTCCTTTCATTGCCTCGTCAGTAGCTCCCGTCCCAACCCCAGTCAGACCATTCAAATATGATCTGAAACCAAACATGTAGACAATGGCGTAAACAAAGGCAACAATAGCTGCCGCCAACATCTTGGCACCAACAATCGATCTCCTACTTATCGGCGCGCTGAGCAATGTTTCAAGCGTCTTGTTCTCCTTCTCTGTCGCCATAGCTGTCATTACCATCTGGGCTGCCATCATGATGACCATAAAAAGTATAATCGGAATAAAGGTACTCTGTTGACTAACGAAGGCGGTTACCGCCTCAACACCAACCTCGGCCTGACTATTGCCAATCACGACAAATTCTCTCTGTTTCAAGGGATTTTTTAAATCAGCAGGATTTGATTGCGGCAGACTAGACGAAATTACCTGATCCGAAAAAGCATTATTGAGAGAGGCGATTGCTGCTTTGGCGGCCAAAGAATCGCGAGCACCCATAAAAGAAAAGTTTCTCATTATTGAATACGTCTCAACTGTCTGGGGCCTGCCAGAGAGGATCGCCTCGCCGAAGCCAGAAGGAATAGTAGCAACTACGTTTACGCCGATCTCTTTTGCCTTGTGCACGGCTTGCTTAGCATCAATCTCCTGATAGGGAGTGACCTTAAAATTGTTTTGGCCCAAGATGTCGATGACCGAGCGCGACGATGCACTGCGGTCCTGGTCGAGAACGACGATCTTTATCGGCTCTTTAATCTTTTCCGCCTCTTTGCCGATGATATTACCCAGCGCGAAAAACAATACAGCAGAAACAACTAAAGGCACAACGACTTGCGGCGTTATTAATTCCTTGATCTCTTTTTTGAGAAGGGCAATGAATTTGTTCATGGTCTCTTAGATATTACCGTGCTGCAACCTTGGCAAATACTTCCTCGAGATTATTGGCATTATACTTCTTCTTGAGATCTTTGGCGGTACCCATCTCATGAATCTTGCCCTTGTTAATAATTCCAACTCTATCAGAGAGAAATTCTATCTCGAGCATGTTGTGGCTTGAAAGTAAAACCGCCATACCCGCCTTGGCCAAATCTTTAATTGTGCTCCTAATCTCAAAAGCATTGAGGACATCAAGGCCGCTAGTTGGCTCATCAAGAATTGCCAACTTCGGTGTTGTCATAACTGTTCGGGCCAAGAGCAACTTTCGAGTCATGCCCTTACTGTAAGTTTTGACTTTATCGTTTAGGCGATTTCCAAGCCCACAAACCTCTTCGGCTTTTCTGACATACTGATCGCGAAGCTGACGGTTGCTGGCATGAAGATCAGCCATAAAGACAAGATATTCGATGCCCTTCAGATTCTTGTAAGCGCCGGCCTCCTCTGGCAGGTATGAAATTATCTCCCTCACTCTTTCAGACTCCTGGGATAGATCGTGTTCGCCAATCTTTATCTCGCCTGTCGTTGGCGAAAGAACGGTTGCAACGATGCGCAAAGTTGTTGATTTCCCTGCGCCATTCGGCCCGATCAGGGCAAATATCTCACCGGCTTCAATATCAAAACTGATACCTTTGACGGCTTCAATACTGCCATATGATTTGGTTAAGTTTTTTACCGCTAGAACCGTGGTCATCTAATTATTAGAATATCACTCATTGTTACAACAATGAAGGGGCGCCAGCAAACCAAGAACACCCTCTTGACATTGACACCAACTGTGCTATTGTAATCAAGTGTCAGAACCGAGAGGAGGACCTATGGCCAAGAAAAGACAAGCGCACGAAGCGCTGAAGCAATTGCTCACAGCTCTTGGCATAACGATTACCTGGGATTCTCCGCTTACCGGCCAAATTGGTCAGTTTATGTTCGAGCTTACTGACTCTTATTGGATCGTAAAGGGCCCAGTCCCGATTGGCACCGCACTGGCCCTGTGGCAAGGCAACACCATTGGCCAAAGGTGGATTCGCGTCCAAGGACACGCTGGCTGCCCTCATCCGCTTGATAAGATCGATGAGGGCAGCGATATCTATGCCTGGGCCGAATACAAGGACGAAGGGCACAATGGACCCAGACGTCTTTTCATTAATATGTACCACATTGACCATGTTCAGGAAAATGGTGTCTGGGCAATTGAGTACTTTGTTCGGACGCTTCAAGCGCTCGATGCCATTGATCAACCATTCAAAGTGGTTGCTGTTCACACCAATAAAGCGTTCCACTACATCCCAGTGTCGACGTTGTCTCGTGGGACTATCCTGGACCATCTCGGCCCTCTGCCTGAGGGCGAACGCATCATCAACATTGTTGCCGCTAGTGTCACGCCGCTTGAATTTGCGAGACTTAAGTCGGGAGAAGGCTATCTCGCAATCTCAAGCCGATACGACGAGTACGGCAACCGATTTGTGTCCTATCAACGCCACTAGGGCATCACACCGGGCCCGGGGCTTGCGCGCAGCATGCGCGTACAGCTCCCGGGCCTTCTTTTTTTGCGAAAATTTTGCGTACGCTAGCACAGAACCAACCTGGTCCCAAGAACCGCTGATGACAAAATATCTATCGACACAGACCGACTGTATTGACACCCATTACTAATAAAACTATACTGGACAAGAATAATTAACACCAGGAGGTGGGATGTCGAAGAAACGGATCATTGCACTCGTTGTAATATTAATTGCACTAATAGCCGGCGGAGTCTACTGGCTCCTCGCCATTAAGGGTGTCAGCGCAGATGTAGCAGTAACCAGCGGACGCATGGTCGGCAGATGGGATTTCGACAGTAAGTATGTTAGCAATGGCGTTACCAAAGTTATTAATACTGCTCAAGAAAATGTTGGCGATGGCATCTTCACCTCAAATATGCTCACAAGAGATTGCATCTTTGATACTCGCTTAGCGCCAAGCAATATGTGCGGAGTCTTTAATGGTAGCAGCTATGTTAAAATACTGCACAACACATCACTTGAACCGGAACAATTTACTATTCGTGTTAACGCACAAGCTGCCGAATTAACTTCGGGACCCCAGTGGATATTTAGCAAAAACGGCACGACCACAGATAATGGATTTATCGGTATGGCAATCCAAAAATATTCGCCACAGGGCTTTGCGCCAGGAAACTACTATAGAGTTGGCGCTTTTATGAATATTGGTGGTGGCGCAGATAACCTGTACCTGGCGTGGACATACGAAAGCCAACCAAAGAGTATCGGATACTGGGGAACTTATGCAATGTCCTACGATGGTAGCAAACTCAGAATATACAACGGCAATGTCCTAAACCAAGAAATCGCGATCAACAAGGCCAGAAAAACATCCAATGGGCATCTCTATCTGGGGCGCAGCACCAACACTAACAAATCTTCTCTCTTCAATGGTGAAATAGATAACTTCGAAATATACAACAGTCCAACATCGATTTTCCGCAGCGCTGGAAATTCTGGTGGCACAACCACGACTGGTGGCACAACCACGACTGGTGGCACAACAGCAGGAAATTAACAACTGAATCACCTATTGGTTCTCTGTGTAGCAAAAACCAACCGCTTCCGAGCAGTTGGTTTTTGTAATATCGGAAGTATATGGCAAAGAAGATTTTCTTAAACATTTTAACAGTAGCTTCTATTACGACTAGCGTTTTTATTATTCTGCGCTATTTTATCTTGGACATAGACGTATCGAATAATTTTCCTTCGTTTTTTATACAAATTTTTCCCAATAGAAGCCACTCCATCCATCTTGAGTCAATCGGTACTGTTTTTTCGTTAAACAGTACCGTGCTCCACTATCACCCTTCTATTATTTTTTCCATGATTTATTTTGTGATTGTCATCACGGCCACTACTATCTCCAAGCGCCGGAACCTAAGATTAATCCGGATATCGCCCACCTTCCTTCTCATTGTTTTCCTGCTTGGCTTTTTCCTCAACACGCTACTCTGGGCGCTCTATCTTGATAGTGTGCACTTGATCAATGTTAGTATCTTCGCATTAACAGCACTGAAGCTATGCAGCGAGCTTGCTCTAATTTTGCTATCAGCAACCGCAATCGGATACAAGATATTAAAAATAAGCAAACTGCATGAGAGTGATTCCATTCTCAAAACCTTTCTGCTTTCCTTTGGGATCGGTGTTATCTTTATCGTTTATTGTATCTTTGCCCTAATCATTTTTGGATTAGCCACACAGCCAATGATTGTTGCTGTGTGTTTAGTGATTCTTACAGTCTCATATAAAGAATTGGGCAAAATAGCCAGAATATTTTTCAGTCGCAAAATTAAGTTAGATCTACCGCTGAGGCTGCCCAATATACTACTCGCGTTAATTGTCATTATATTCCTCTATCAAAATTACCTTGAGCTTTTACGCCCTCTTCCTATTGGTCATGACGAAATGGAAACATACCTGAATACCGCTCGGCTGATTGCAGCTAACGGTAAACTAATCGCTGGGATTTTTGATTATCCCTGGGAGATATTCACTAGTCTGGGTTTCTTTTTTTCGTCTACCTCCGCTCTGCCCAGAATGATAACATCGACAGCCAGTGTTTTTGCTTCACTGGCAATCTATCTCGTCATCTCAAGTTATGGGAAAAGCAGAAAGATGGATTCAAGGATAGCCAGTTTATTTGCTACAGTTTTCTCGGTTCTGTTCTTCACATTGCCCGCAGTTGTCTTTCAGGCAACAACGGACCTGAAAGTCGACCTTGCCGGCACATTTTATTCTGTAATCTCATTGATCTGCATGATTGATTATCATCGCACAAAAAATTCTCGACTACTGCTAATCAGTTTTTTGTTTTCGGGCTTTGCTTTTACAATTAAGTACACGTTTATTCTATTTCTGATTCCTCTACTCATTCTTCTTGTCTCGAGTTGGATCAAAAACAAAATGAAATTCAAGCCCCTAATTGGATGCTTCTGTATGCTTGTCCTGTTGTTTATACTGCCGTCTCTACCATTCGGCATTAAGAACATTCTCCAGACTCATAATCCAGGCTCGTATCTTGCGGGCGCGCCAGTTGCGACCGTTCCTTTTGCCATCGAAGCAGAGCCAGAGGGGGGAGCTTCCGCAAAGGAAGGTAAAATCACCCAAGAAGAATCTACTAAGCAAAAATTTGGCCAGAGCACTCAAAATGAGCTAGAGCGCTACCGCGGCAAAGACAAGGGCAGCAAAATTTTTACAATATTGTACACCCCATTCGAAGCAACCTTCGGCAACAGCGGCCTCGGCCAATACACCGATATTGGCTTCGTCTTATTGGCGCCTTTACCATTCATAATACCGTTTTGCTATCTGGCATTAATCATGGGCAAAGACTATCATTTGATTGCAATATTAGCCCTTGCCTCTGCTTACTGGGTACCCTGGCTTGTCTTTGGCTCAGGAATAATTTGGTATGGTTTCGGTGGCTTTGTTCTTCTTTTTCTGGTCTATTTAGAGCTAGACTATGTTGCTGAGGTTAATAATATTCGTTATTTTAGATTTATTGCTGCGGGATATTGCAGCCTGTGGCTTTTCATCGCATTCACTCTGAGAGTGGCACACCTGCCAGAGCATAACCCCGCCCGGGTTACCCCTCAAATTTTGCAGTTCGCGGGAAGCCACATGGGAGAGCAAGAATACTTCAAGCAAACCTTACCGAAATTTTACGATGCCGCAAATATAATCAATACAACTATCAGCAACGATCAATTGAACCGCCGCACCTATCTCGTCTCAAAATATTTAAAATATTTTATCGAAAACAATGACAAGACTGTATATTCTGATAATCTTGTCTCTTTTGCGTCAGCAAGCCCAAAGTTTGACGACGAAACGATTATGGCTAATTTACGCAATAATGGTTTTAGATACATTTATTATAGTCCGCAAGATATATCGTACTTTGGCGATTCCGAATTCTTTGACAGCATAAAAAATAATTTCTCTCGTTTCTTATCAAATAACAAAAATGATCTTCGACGTATTCCGACCGCAGCAGGAGATGAGGTCTATTTCTTCGAGATACAACCACACTAGAACTTTGTGTGCATTTTTAACGCACATTGCTAAAAACAAAAGCGCTAGTGTCCTCAAATGTTACAGCTTCACAAATTTCAACCAATAATCAAAAAGGACTAGGGGGACAACGCAAATACAGGCAACAATGAAACAGCTTTAACTCATTACTTTGCTTTGTCTGTTATGGCCAGATGGGATCACCCGATCAGCCACCTACCATTTTTCTGTACTGTCTTGCCATCGAGGATGATCTCGCCATGGTGCATGTCTTTGACAATATCCCAATGCAGCGCAGAGTCATTGCCACCGCCATTTTCCTTATAGGCTATACCGAAAGCAAGGTGAATTGTGCCGCCAATTTTTTCATCGAAAAGCAAATCTCCTGTAAATTTGTTAACCCTTGGATTAACGCCAACACCAAGCTCTCCGATATATGAAGCATTTTCATCAATGGCAAGCATGTCCCGTAGAAACTTCTCATTCTTCTCTGCTTCAATTTTTGCAGCCCTGCCACCCTTAAATTCGACGCGAATCCCAGTCACTTCATTGCCATTACGAATTGCCGGATAGTCGAATTTGATCCAACCCTCAACTGATTCGCGAACCGGGGCCATAAAAACCTCACCCCCAGGCATATTCTCCTCACCCTTATCTGCCGCGGCCTTATCGCCATGGATCTTCATGTGCAGATCAACATTTTTGCCCAATAGATGAACTTCTTTGCCGCTCTTAAAAACATCCAGTATCGAATCGATCTTTTGGCCAAGTTTGCTCCAATCCTGGAGACAAGCACCGAAGACAAAATCCTCGTATTCACCTAGCGACATATTAGCATCTTGGGCCAATGCTAGACTTGGATAGCCAACACTACAACGACGCATTTTGTCCTTCTCGTTGACGATATACTCAGTGATTGGGCGCATGACTTTGCCGCGCTCTGCGATCTTTTTGGGGTCAGCACCAGTCAGCTCTCTTGTGTTGGACTCCGTGTGAATTCCGATGAACTTCTGTGCACTCTTAACCGTGTAATCGTAGTACTCAGGGAACTTCTTAAGATGATGATCCTTGGCATACTTGTAATAGATTGGATCAAGCCCCGGTACGGTCAATCGCAAAATCGGGTGGGCACCAGCCTTCAGTACCTCCTCGTAGAGAGCGACAATGAACGGCTCTGCCACCGTCGAACCGGAGATAACAACACTCTCATCGTGCTTAACCGCCAGGGAGTAATTCACAACCAAATTCGCCAGCTTTTTTGTTCGTTCGTCAATAGCCATGTACCTCCAAACAGCAATAAGGTGATAAAGCTGTAGGGCGGTAATGTTTTCTAGCTTATCACACAAAGGTTTTGCTTTATTGCTCTACTGCATTACCGCCTTACTGCCCTCATCGATAAAATTTATTTTCGTTTTGCTAATACCTTGTCGATCAAACCGTACTTCTTTGCTTCCTCAGGGTTCATGTAGAAATCACGATCCGTATCTTTTTCGATTTTTTCTAGTGGCTGGCCCGTTGTCTTGGCCAAGATCTTGTTCATTTCCTCGCGAATCTTCAGAATTTCTTCGGCCTGAATTTTGATATCAGCAGCCTGCCCCTGAACTCCGCCCATCGGCTGGTGAATCAGGATGCGTGAATTGGGTAACGAGAAACGCTTATTCTCAGCGCCAGCCGCAAGCAGGAATGACGCCATCGATGCGGCAAGGCCGACACAGATAGTGGAAACCTGTGGCTTGATATACTGCATGGTGTCAAAGATGGCCATGCCAGAATAAACTTCACCGCCAGGAGAGTTGATGTACATTTGAATGTCTTTGTCGGGGTCTTCCGCTTCCAGAAAAAGAAGCTGAGCAATGACCACATTCGCCACAGCATCATCAATCGCTCCACCCAAAAAGATAACCCTGTCCTTGAGCAGACGGGAGTAGATATCATAAACTCTTTCCCCCATAGGACTTTTTTCAATTACAGTTGGAATTATATAACTCATAATTTGCTCCGCAAATTAACTAAAGGACCAAGAAACATAAAGACGTAAGAACATTGAAAATCATATTTGTTCTTTAACTCTTCTGTCTTCTCGTTCTTTAGTTGTTAATGTTCATTCGTTATTCAGTTCTTCGGTTCTTCAGTCAAATTTTTGACCAATAAGGTCAACGCCTTCTTGCCTGACTCCGAATCATTGTCATCAATACCCTCGTCCTTGATGATTTGTCCCAAGAGTAAACCAACCTTGACGCTTTTCTCTGCCTGAGGTCGAAGTTCCTTCTCGAACTCTGCCACGTCCTTCTTCACGGACTTAAGGTAGCTCTCGAAATTCAGGCCCTGTTTGGAGAGTTCTGCCTCGAAGTTCTTAAGCATTCGGGCAAGCTCCTGATCAACGAGCGCATCGGGCAAATCTACCTTAAGCAAAGGCAGCACCTTCTCGATAACCTTCTCCTCAACACCGTGTTCATGCTTGTGATCCATTTCCTGCTGAAGACTTTCCTTGATGGCCTTTTTTAAGTCTTCTACTTTATCATGACCGAAAGCCTTGGCAAATTCAGTATCGACTTCAGGCATTTCAACTTTCTTTAACTCATTGAGCTTAACATTAAATTCAACCTCTTCGCCGGCAAATTCCTTAGCATGATAATCTTTGGGGAATTTGATCTTGAATGTTTTTTCATCACCCTTTTTTAGACCAACGATCTCACCCTCAAATCCAGGAATCATATTGCCCTCGCCCAGAACCATCGGAAAATGCTTGGAAGCCAATTTATCAAGCTTGACGCCCTTGTGACTGCCTTCAAAATCTATTTCGGTAAAATCACCCATCTCAGCAGCTCGATCAAGGTCAGAAAACTTCGCTCTCTGCTTACGGAAGTGCTCAATCACTTTATCAACATCCTCGTCCTTCGCCACCTCAGGCTTGCCGGCGTCAACCTTTATCTTTTTGTAATCCCCTAGCTCCATAGCAGGAAAAGTCTCTACTTCAGCCTCGAATTCAAGAGCTTCTTCAATCTCTTCGGGAGTCAAACCGAATTTCGGGTATTTGCTGATAGCAATATTTGGATGAGCAATCGGGGAGATATTCTCTTTCTGCAGGGCTTCAACATAGAAGTGTTGGATAGAGTGGTCAATGGCATGCGAAAGCAACCGGGATGTGCCGAGCGCCTCTTCAACCATTTTTCTTGGAGCTTTGCCCGGACGAAAGCCAGCTACTTTTACGCCGGCAGCCAAATCATCGTAAGCATGTTGAAAATGATCGGCCAGTTCTGCAGGTGTAACCGTGGTTTTTAGTTTGATTTTGCTTTTCTCGAGTTTCGATACCTTTGTTTCCATGTTCCTATCGTCCTTTGTGTTGTCATCCTGAACTTGATTCAGGATCTAGTAATAATTAATCGCCTGGATCCCGCATCAAGTGCGGGATTGACATTGCAACGTCAATCCAGAACATTCTCTAAATAGTACACCTCAGTGTATCAAAAAAAGAGCTACTTTTAAAGCCCCGGAGTCTTAGAGGTGTCTTGCCCGGCATATATTGCCGGGCAAGACAGGAAACGGAACGAAAAATGATGAAAGAGAACTAACTAACTGCTCTCTGCTCCGAATAAGCACGAGCCAAATCTTCAACTCGAGGAAAGATCGCAAAATCCGGGACCAGGGCAAGGTCAGGAACCTCATCTTGGAGTGACCTGGCCAAAGAAGCAAGTTGCCCCCGAACTCTTCCCAACTCACCCAGAAAAGCATCCGGTCTAACTTTTCGCATTGGAATCCCAAGATCACGAGAGATCATCCGTCGCACAATCGACAAATTGCGCGCCGTCTCTTTTTCAGCAGAAGTCATGGCGTCCCTCCTTCACTGAGAGCAATAGTACTATCTATTAACCAGATAGTCAATTATAGATATCTACTCGAAGTCGAGGATGTTCGGCTATACCTTTTTCGATAGCAGAGACCGAGAGCAAGCCCTTTTGGGCCCCAATTTGCGCCACAACTGAAGTAGAGTTAACAATACCATACTTAAGAGCATCGCAAATAACATCCCTGTCCAACT
This sequence comes from Patescibacteria group bacterium, assembly GCA_041666325.1. GTDB lineage: Bacteria > Patescibacteriota > UBA1384 > XYA2-FULL-43-10 > 1-14-0-10-43-13 > JBAYHC01. The sequence continues at coordinate 216,314 of JBAYHC010000002.1, read as the reverse complement.
CCCCTTTTGCCTGACCATCGATAAACCGTGCCATAAAGCCAGAGGCAAAGCTGTCGCCAGCCCCGGTTGCGTCCACTCTGGTAACATTTCTGATAATGTCTACCTGGTAGAACACCTCTCCGTCATACGCCCTCACCCCCTCTTTGCCATCAGTAACCACAACGATTCTCGCTCCTAGCTGAAATAACTTCTTCATCACCTCCTCCATCTTCGGGTGCACAGGATAATCCAGAAACTTGATCGCCTCCTCGCGATTGAGAAATAACACCGATGCATTTCTTAGCAAGCGGTGAAACTTCGAGGCACCCGCCTTGACCTGATAAGAGCCAGGATTCCAGGCGAATCTGGCATTCCTTTCGCCAACTTGGGTTAGGATCTGATCGATCACTTCTCCGCAATTTTCACCAACAGGACCTAAATATATCCACGAGGTATTCAGTGATCTTTTGAGATTAAGATTACTGTAGTCGATACCATGATAAACAAGAATGGTTCTCTCGCCGTTAGGAGTGTTGATAATGACGGCAAAGTTAGTCTTGTTTTTCTGTCTGATGTTGATACAACCGGAATCAACTCCCTCTTTATCGAGACAAGCGAGAATCCTTTCTGCCGGCGAATCTTGACCGATAGCTGTAATAATTGCTGTTTTCATGCCGCACCGCGATAGGCCGACGGCAACATTGGCTGCAGTACCACCAACATCATAGACAACATCTTCGATTGGAATTTTCTCTCCCAACTCAAAACTCATCACCTTACCGCTAGTGAAGGAGCGGCTATCCGTTATCTTCATATCAACGGGACGGACAAAAACATCCTCCGAAGCATCACCGATTGTAACTACGTCGTATTTCATAATTAAGCTCAACAGTTAGACCAGGAAAATATTGTGCGATTGACTATTCGTTGTTTCTGAATAACTCAATGCGGTTTCTGACCACTCTCTCAATTTCCTCCATCTCGTCTCGAAACACATCCCGATAATCCTTTTCGTCCGGTTTGACACCCTGAAGTGAGTCTATGACCGCCCGACGAATAAGGGTATCAACATTAAATTTTGCAACACCGAGATTAATGGCCTCCTTTATCTGGTCATCTGACAAGCCGGACGAGCCGTGAATTACGAGTGGAATATCAACAACCAAAGAGATTTCTTTCAGCAGAGTCAGATTAATTTCTTCATGTTGAGGCGCACCGTGGGAGTTGCCGATTGCTACCGCCACCGAATCGATACCTGTTCGCGTTACAAACTCTGCGGTTTGTTCTGGAGAGCTCAAGACATCACTGGCATCACTGCCGCTCTCTCCAATTTCCTTAGCTCCAAGTACACCGATCTCACCCTCAACAGAAGCACCTCTTGCGTGAGCATAATCAACTACCTTTTTGGTCAGCTCTAAGTTTTCCTTATATGGCAGCTTGGAGCCATCAATCATGACCGAAGTGTACCCGGCATCAATACACCTTTTTGTGATATCCCAATCTTTGCCATGGTCAAGATGGATCGCCGCCTTTATTCCACTTGCCGCAATTTCATCTATGACAATATCATACAATTGAGTCAGCCCAGCGTATTCGATAGCACTTGGCGTTGTCTGAATCAACACTGGAGCTCCAAGTGACATCGCAGCAGAACAAATCGCCTTTGTTACCTCTAGATTGCTCGTATTAAATGCACCTATGGCGTAGCCCCCTGCCCTAGCCTGACGGAGTTCTGATGCTACATTCATCATAAAAATTCCTAAGAAATAATAAACTAGAAATAATAAACAAAAATTCTTAACACAGGCCAATTATTGCTTATTATTTTCTAGCGCAACAATTCCTGGCAGTTGTTTCCCGGCAAATAATTCTAGTGCCGCTCCCCCTCCGGTCGATATAAAGGAAAATCCACCGGCAAGATTGTGAGTATCCATGTAAGCAGCAGTATCACCGCCTGCGACGATAGCGGTCCTCTTGTCCTGAGCAATTGACTCGGCTATCTTCTTCGTGCCAATCGCATACCTATCATCCTCAGTGTAACCGAGATTGCCATTCCATAATACTGTTTTAGCACGCTTGATCTCTTTGGAAAAGCGGTTTATCGTTGCCGGCCCTATATCCATAATTTTGTAGCCATGTCCCGTGGTCTCACGGGTTGCATCTATGGGCAACATAATCTTTCGGCTATATTTGCGCAGCACCATCTGACAATCCAATACCATCTTGGGCTCAAACAGTGAGTGGCTAATGTCCTCACCGGAAGCCGCTAGAAAAGTATTAGCAACAGCGCCGCCAATTAGTATTTTGTCTACTTTGGGCGCCAAGTATTTGATAACGCTCGCCTTATCATTAACCTTGACTCCGCCGACGATGAGGACAAACGGATGGACTGGATTGGACAGCAGAGAACCGAGCGTTGTGATCTCCTGCTCCAAACGTAACCCAGCATAGCTTGGTATGTATCGTGTTATAGCAGCAATCGAAGCGGCTTCACGGTGGCAAACGGGGAAGGCGTCATTGACGTAGACCTCGGCCATGCTGGCTAGCGAAGAGGCAAAGCCACCGTCATTGGCCTCTTCGCTAGGATTGAAACGCAAATTACCAAGAACAAAAATATCACCTGACTGCATCTGACCGATCACATTCCTAACTTCGGGGCCGGTGATAAAATCACTAGCATAGACCTTGCGCTGCAGAATCTTTGCCAGCTCCTTTGCTAGAGGAATAGTAGAAAGACTCAGATCTTTTGAGCCAGCAGGACGTCCAAGATGAGTACCGATAATTATCTTGGCCTGTTGCTCGATCAGATGTCGAATTGTGGGCAGGGAAGATTCGATGCGATTGTCATCATAAACGACGCCATCCCTGATGGGAACATTGTAATCAACACGCAAGAAAACTCTTTTGCCTCTTGCGTCCGCTTCTTTAAGACTCTTCATATGGATATAAAGTAGGAATTATAAATTAATCATCATTTTCCGACAATCTCTGCCAACTCTACTAATCTGTTCGAGTAGCCCCATTCGTTATCATACCAAGCAACAACCTTGATGAGATTGCCGTCCACAACTTGAGTCAGCTGCAAGTCAACTATGGCCGAGGAGGAATCTCCGATCAAATCAGTGGAAACCAAAGGCTGGTTACTCGCGGTGATAATGCCCCAGTGCGAGCCCTCTGATGCCTGAAGCAATGCTCCGTTTATCTCTAAAACCGTGGTGTCTCTCCTTGTCAGCGCGACAACATCAGAGATAGATACGACCGGGGTTGGCACCCTGATCGACAAGCCATCAAATTTATTTCTAAGTTTGGGAATAACCTTAGCCGTTGTCCTAGCTGCGCCAGTAGTCGTTGGCACTATGTTGTACGCGCCTGATCTTGCACGACGAAGATCCTTGTGCGGCCCATCGACCAAGTTCTGATCGGCTGTATAGCTATGGACGGTTGTCATGAGGGCCTTCTGAATTCCGATCTTTTTCTCCAAGACATCCATGATTGGAGTAACGCAGTTAGTGGTGCAAGATGCATTTGAGACGATCTTCTCTCCACTGTATTTGTCACTGTTAACACCAACAATATACGTCGGGATATCGTCGTCCTTGGCCGGAGCTGAGAGTATTACCCTCTTGGCACCTGCCTGAAGGTGAGTCCGGGACCTCTCCTTTGATAAAAATGCTCCGGTTGACTCTATGACAACGTCAACACCCAGCTTTTTCCATGGCAAGTTCCTCGGATCCTTCTCCGAGAGAAACTTAATCCTTCGGTTGTTAACAAGCAGGCTGTCCTTGTCTGTTTTTATTTCACGAGAATATATCCCATAGCAACTGTCATACTTTAGAAGGTGGGCCAATGTGCCTATGTCGCTCAAGTCATTGACCGCAACAAGCTCAAGATTATTTTTTTCCAGAATAATCTTAGCTGCCGCACGGCCAATTCGCCCAAAACCATTGATAGCTACTTTCATTCTTCCTCCCTGATCTCGATGCGCCTGCTGAAGTGCTTCTCCTTCGACCAAGTGTTGCAAATTCTGGTAAACTCCAGCGATCTGATACTTGAACCGCCCACGAGTAACCCATCTATCTCTGGCCTGCAGGCATAATCACGAGCATTCTGAGAGTTGATACTTCCGCCATAGAGAATGGGTGCTTGCACCAAGCCGTGTTGCCGCAAGTAAGTAATAACCTTGCTCACATACTCTGGATCTGCGTTATTGCCAGTGCCTATCGCCCAGATGGGCTCGTATGCGACTACAACATCGCCATAATTTTTCTTAGGCACATGAAGAAGTGCCTGTTCTAATTGATTTAACGGTTGCTTTGGCAAACCTTCCTTCTTCCTCTCACCAACACAAATTATGGGCGTTATGCCAGCCTTGAGGGCAGCTATTACCTTTTCATTAACATCCAGATCGGTTTCGCCAAAATGCTCTCGACGCTCAGAGTGTCCCACAATGGCATATTGAGCCAAGTCCCTGATCATGAGGGGCGAAAGCTCTCCTGTGTAAGCACCCTCTGGCTCATAAAACATGTTCTGGACACCCAATTTGATTTGACCGCTCTTGCCAACTATTGAGAGAACTTCTGCAAGCCATATTGCAGGGGGGCAAAGCACAACCTCGACACCCTTTATCTTTTCGACACCGTTTCTGATCGAAGTCGCTAAAATAGCCGCATCCGCAGCTCGGGTGTACATCTTCCAATTACCTATCACAATCGGCCGTCTCAAATCCCCTCCAGTTTCGTAATTCGTAGTTCGTATTCGGTATTTCGTATTATGGATATTTCTGGTTCAAGTCATCAACCGATATACGATATACCTATCTCCTTACGCTATTATATAAGTTAATGAGGGATTTGGCCAGCTTTTCTGAGTCGTGATAAAGGGGTTTTTCCCCATCAATCAGATCAGAGAGAATGATCCGATGGCCGAGTATCTCGGTCTTGTCAGTCGTGATGTTGTTAATCTCGCCCAACTTATGCTCATCCTTCGAGCGACTGATAATTTTGTTATTCACAAGGCAATAGTCAAAAATATTTCCACCCGTATTGCCAACGAGTGCTGCAATATGGTCCTCAACACTGTAGCCGGCTGTTTGTGTTCGTTCTGTCGAGCAATTAACAATATAAACTTTCAGCGCTTTCTCGTTTACAGCGATCGCCTGTCTTATGCCGGCAATGAGCAAGTTGGGAATTATGCTGCCATAGAGACTGCCTGGACCGGCGACGATTAAGTCTGCATCACGAAGTGATTGCGCGGCCTTATGGTAAGCCTTGGCTTCTTTTTTGTTCAATTGAATACATCTGATCTTTTTACCGACAATCTCATCTAAATTTGATTCACCCTCAAGTACAGTTCCATCTGCATATTTGATGACAAGATCAACATTCGCCAGCGTAGCAGGCACGACTCGACCGGCAGTTTGGAATAATTCTGTTGTTGCTTCAATCGCCTTATCGAAGGATCCAAGATACTCAGTTAGAGCCGTGATCCAAATATTGCCGAGAGTATGTCCACCAAGAGCATTCTTCTCCCCCGAAAAACGATATTCAAAGATATGAGATATCAGTCCCTCGTCATAAGCCAGAGCCGAGATGCATTTCCGAATATCCCCTGGGGCCAGCATGTCGAATTCTTTGCGCAATCGTCCCGTTGAAGCGCCGCTATCTGTTACTGTGACTATGGCCGTGATCTGATTTGAGTACTTCTTCAAGCCCCGGAGCAAGGTGGCCAATCCGGTTCCGCCGCCAATTACAGCGATCTTAATCTCGCCGCCGGCAAGATAGCGAGGATCGCCGGGATCAAACTTTATCCCATTCCACCAGTTTTTTAGGAATCGCTTAACCATTTACAGTATCAATTATTTATGGTTTAATAATCATGGCGCGAAGGGAGAAGCAGTGTGGTACGAAAGATCGACAGTTGGCTCTTGGCTCTAGCCAAGAAAATCCTGACCATAGCAAGTTTCTTCGGTATCACAAGATGGCAAGTGATTGTGGGGTGGATATTGTTGGCTTATTTCACAACATTCATCATAACCTGTAATGACTTGTTGTTTTCCCTTATAGTGATGCCTCCGAATGTCTGGGTTGACTATAAATTGGCAAAATTTTACTTCAGAGACGACGACGTCTTGGCTAATGATTTGGTCTTGCTCAATCCGCATATCCGTTTGGCACGTGTTTCCCTCTATGGCCTTTTATGGTTCGTGATTGTGCCACCCAACATGCATTTTTTGAGACTTCTCATGATCCCTGACTTCTACCTCTATTTTGTCCTCAATCAAGGACCAAGAAGCAAGATAACGCTCAGGGGACTAGTCAAAAACGTCCTAGCCAAAGCGCGTGCTTTGTTGACACCCCAGCCGGCGCCCCAACCTGCTCCATCTTGTTTGTCCGTCCCCCGCTCTTAAGGCGGGGATTTTTGTTCGCAACAAGAGAATTATTCTATCTATTGTAGCATATTTTTAGAGTGGAGCTTGCGGTAATAGTCTCTGGCAAAACGGTGAGCCTCGTTTCTAGCCTTAATACAAATTATCTGAATTTCAGGATTCTTCTTGATATATGCGGCGATGGCATGATTAGAAAAATGGAACTCGTCTTTGTCGCGCTTCGGGCCCTTGGCAATGCCAGCTACTGGAATATCAAGTCCATGAGATTTGAGTATTCGAGTTGCAAGTGTAACATGGGTTGGGCCACCGTCAACTATAAGAAGATTGGGTAACGGCCAGCTGTTATTGAGACGACGCTCCAATACTTCAGCCATCATACCAGTATCGCCACCTTCGTAGCCGAGCACACTTAGCGCTTTGTTTTTGATCCTAAAGCGGCGATATTCGTCCTTGTCCGGCTCGCCATTGGCAAAAACAACCATAGAACCAACGGCATATTGGCCCGAAATGTTCGACATGTCATAGCATTCGATTCGCTGAAAAGCGAGCTTGCCGGGCGAGGTAAAATCGTCCTTGATACCAACGGCAACATCGCTGATATGGTCCAGGGCATAAATGCGATCCCGAATAATTGCCGCCTGCTCGAAGTGGTTGGTTTTACTCAGGCGATGCATTTCCTTCTCGAGCTTGGACCTAACCTCCTTCTTGTTGCCACGGAGGAAGTTTTTTAGATAAGTAATGTTTTTCTGATATTCTTCTCTGCTCGTTCCAGCAACACAAGGCGCCGGGCAAATTCCAAGATCGCCATACAAACAAGCCCGGCCAAACTTGCTGTAGCGATTGTATTTGGTGTTAGTACAATCCATGTAGGGGAATATTCGGCGAAGATAGCGCAGCGACTTCTTGAGCAAATCTCCGGCCGGATATGGGCCGAAGTACCAGGCCGATTTATCATGCAAATCGGCGTTTTTGTACCTGACCAATTCTACTCTCGAAACATCTGTGGCACATAAATTACGATTCTTACTTTTGACCTCCGCCTCGTCACTTACGCCCACCTTTGGCTTAGTTATCCTTATCATCAAAAACGATTTGTCATCACGCAGACGAATATTGTATTTGGGTTTTAGCTTTCCAATCAGATCGGCTTCCAAAATAACGGCTTCGATCTCACTCTCGGTTTCGATAGTCTTGATATCGACGGCAAGCTGAACCATCAGATCAATGGCTGGTCCCCGACCAATCTCTTTGGCAAAATATGACTTGATACGATTGCGAATATTCTTTGCTTTGCCCACGTATAAAATATCCCCACTGGCATCAAGAAACTGATACACGCCAGGAGATTGCGGCAACTCTTTAATTTTTCCCTTCAGATTTGACATAATACGAGGTTTATTATATTATAAGCAACGATCTAAGGCAAGCCCCGCTAGAGTGTCTTGGGTCAGATGAGGGAGAACACAAGGTGCCATACCAGAAACAGGCTGAAGAGATCGCCCGACACATGGATCTTCTGTCTGACTTTTCACGCAACGCACAATGGGGAGAGATAAGTGAATTCTTGGTCAATCATCCTGATCACGCTGCGCTTCTGTTTATGGACATGCTTGCAGCTCGCCTCAGGGATATTGATGATTACAGACGCACAAGCATTTCGGTCGTCCAAGAGATCCATTGCATCATCATAGAGGTCAGGCGCGAAGACCCGGAACTTACCGACAAGCTTCTCGCGCTTGACCCGTTCTTGCCTCAATGGCTCAAGATCTTCTAGGGATGACGAGCAAGCCCACTTTGTCGGACCGGCTTACTACTGCCGGTCGCATCGTTCGTTTGCGCTACTGGCTTAGTTTCAAGCTCTGGGCCAGAAACAAGATCGGTGCCAAGACAGAGCATTGGATATACACATTCCGATCATCTCAATCCCTCCATCCGCCAATCCGAATCAAGATCAGATCCGCAAGGTGGATGAGTCCTTACCAATACCGCCAAATTTGGCAAGCAGCCATCGAAGTAGGACAGCTCCAGTGGAACGTTCCAACTGTTATGCTTGATCACACATCCCGACCATGCTTGCCGGGTACCAAATGCGATAAATTGCTCGACCTCAGAAAGGCTGAGCCAACCTGGCATTAGCCTTTATTTACACCAAAAGAGTGGCCTTCGGCCACTCTCATTTTTTTGTTTAATTTAGTACGACCGGGCAAAAATCACTTTAGTGCTCGACTCCTGACCGCAAACAACACACTGGCCCCCTTCTTTCTGCTGATCAAAGGGAATACAGCGAATAGTCGCTTTGGTTTCTTCTTTTACTTTCGCTTCGCACTTAGGATTTCCACACCAGTGAGCTCTGGCGAAACCCGCTTCTACCTGATTTGCAAGTTCGTCATAAGTTGAAACGTCCTTAGTCTTTGCCGTGCGATAATCAAGAGCACGCTGGAATAGATCATGCTGGATACTCGAAAGGACTGCCTCTATCTGCTTGGCTGCGCCATTTAGAGAAACCGCGTCCTTCTCTCCGCTATCACGCCGAACCAAAACTGCTGATCCCGACGCAATATCCTTCGGACCGATTTCAACTCTGACGGGAATACCCTTCTTCTCCCATTCAAAGAACTTTGGACCAGGCCGCATGTCTCGATCATCAATCTTGGCAGTGATGCCTAATTTTTCTAGCTCAGCCAGAAGGGTGGACACGTGCGCCATCACCCCAGCCTTCTCCTCATCATTAGTCCAGATCGGGATAATAACAACTTGGGTTGACGCGATCTTTGGCGGCAAAACCAATCCTTTGTCATCGCTGTGCGCCATGATAACTCCACCAATCAGTCGGGTACTAACTCCCCAGCTAGTCAACCAGACGTATTCTTCTTTGCCCTCTTCGCTTAAATACTTCACGTTGAATGCCTTTGCAAAGCTTTGTCCCAGCATATGAGAAGTCCCGGACTGAAGGGCCTTACCGTCTTGCATCATCGCCTCAATGGTGTATGTTCTTTCGGCTCCGGCAAACTTTTCAGCTTCAGTTTTCTGCCCCGCGATAACAGGGATTGCTAAGTATTCCTCGCAAAAGTGCTGGTAAATATCAAGCATCATTCTGGCCCTCTTGTCGGCATCCTCTTCGCTTGAGTGCGCAGTGTGACCTTCCTGCCACAAAAATTCTGTTGTCCGCAAAAAAAGTCTTGTTCTCATCTCCCAGCGAACAACATTAGCCCACTGATTGATGAGGAGCGGCAAATCTCGATAAGAGCTAATCCAGCGAGAAAACATCTCATAAATAATGGTCTCTGAGGTCGGTCGAATAACTAGCGGTTCATCAAGCTTTTTGCCGCCAGCATGGGTCACGACCGCAAGCTCCGGGGCAAAACCCTCAACATGTTCCGCTTCGCGCTTCAAATAGCTCTCCGGAATCAAAAGTGGAAAATATGCGTTAGCGACGCCTGTTTCCTTGAACTTCTTGTCTAGTGTCTGCTGAATTTTTTCCCACATTGCATAACCATTGGGTTTGATGACCATACAGCCCTTCACTGGGGCATAATCAGCTAGATCGGCGACCTTGATAACGTCCAAGTACCACTCTGAATAGTCTTCTTCTCTTTTAGTGATTTCTTCTTTTGACATAGGACTAGAATAGTTTAATAATATCTCGATAAGTAATAGCTACGAGCAGAATAATTAATAAAACAAAACCGATAGTATGAATAATATTTTCAAGCTCTTCCCGAACCACCTTCTTGCCGCGGATGCCTTCGAGAGCAATGAAAAGCAGGCGACCACCATCGAGGGCTGGAAAGGGCAGGATATTAATGAGAGCAAGGTTAATAGAGAGCATGGCGATAAATTGCATGAAAACCATTAGTCCCGCTCTGGCTGCCAAGCCGCTGTAAACATAGACTGCCACCGGCCCGCCAACCTCATCAGCCACCTTGCCCGTTGAGAAAAGATCGGAAACAAAGTTCTTGAGCATTGAAAACGTCGCTTCCACCACCTTCCATGTCTCATGTAGAGCGACATACGGTGCTCGATACCACGGAACTCGTACAATTGATCTTTCGGCGACAGCGACTCCAAGCGGCGCATCCTGGCTATCAGACAGCTGCACCTCCCTCTCTGCAGTTTTATCTAAACGCTCGTACTGGAATACAACCTTTTCACCACGATGAGATTTGGTCAGAGCGCCAACATCTCCGGCCTCATCGAATGGAATGTTTTGACCGGAAACAGTTGCCCCGAGAAGAACGTCCCCCTGCTCCAATCCAGCTTTGCTTGCGGGTGAATCTGCTTGAACGTCAGCAACAATTATCTCTGATGAAAGTTTTTGCCCGGGAATTGCATTTGGATTAGAAACAATTGGAGACATGCCCACCGCAAAGCCGACAGTAAGAATCACCCAGGCAAGCAGGATATTCATAACAACACCAGCTATGGAGATAACAAATCGCTTAAGCGTTGATTGGTTCTCAAAAGCCCGGGGATGATTCGAATGCTCAAGCTCACCCAGCATCTTTACATAGCCACCAAAAGGAATGGCGTTAATCGAATACCTAGTCTCGCCCCTCTTGGCTGAGAACAACCGCGGGGGGAAACCGAAGGCGAACTCTTCAACTTTCACCCCTGCCTTTTTGGCTGCAATGAAGTGACCGAATTCGTGAACCAGGACCAATACGCCAAGTACAAATAAAAATGCAAGGATAGTTAGTATCATTAAACCTCGCTAGCTAGCAAACGTGTAGGTAAGTAAGTTAATAAGCTCGTGAGCGGGCGATCGAATAAGCTAGCAGACCGAGCTACAATCCATATCTCGCGCTGATTACTTGTAAGCTTGCCTGCCTACTTGCTAATAATTATATTTTCAAAATTTCAGCTTCTTTATCGGCAGCCGACTGGTCAACCTTTTTGTTCATTTCGCCAATCAGCTTATTCAGCTCTTCTTCAGCCATGTAACGATCATCCTCTGTGACCTCTTTGCGCTTTTCACCCTCCTGAACCTTGGCCCATGCCTCCCCACGAACATTTCGCAGAGCTACTCTCGCCTCTTCTCCCATTTTCTTCACTTGAGAGGCAATCTGCTTTCTTCTCTCCTCGGTTAGGGGCGGCAAAACCAAACGAACTGATACACCATCATTAATTGGCGATAAACCAAGATCGGAATTTCGAATAGCCGTCTCTATATCCGATAGAGCATTGCGATCCCAGGGCTTGATCGCGATTTGGGTCGATTCGGGAACACTAATCGAAGCCATCTCACGCAAAGGAGTCGTCGTTCCGTAATAAGAAACCATGATTCCATCTACAATTTCGGGATTAGCTCTTCCTGCGCGGATCTTTTTCAATTCTTCCACTAATCTGCTAATTGTTGCTTCCATCTTGGGTCGAGCTTCTTTGATAATTTCATCTATAGTCATAGCGACTCCTTGTTTTACCATCTTCCTAAATGAGTTACTTTACAATAGTACCGATTTTCTCTCCCAGAACGGCCCTCTTGATATTGTCGTCCTTGAGCAACTCGAGAACAAGGATAGGCAACTTGTTGTCCATACACAAGGTTACGGCAGTGTTGTCCATGACTCCATACCCATTGTTTAATATGTCAAGATGCGCAAGCTGCTCTATCCGTACTGCATCTGGGAACTTTTCCGGATCTTTGTTGTAAACACCATCAACTTTGGTTGCTTTGAGCACTACATCACAATTTAATTCGCATGCCCGCATGGCTGCAGCCGTATCTGTGGAAAAATATGGATTTCCCGAACCAGCACCCACGATCACAACCCTTCCTTTCTCAAGATGGCGAATAGCACGATTACGAATGTAAGACTCGCAGACCTTGGGCATATCAATTGCCGACTGAACTCGATTCTCAAGACCGATCTTCTTTAGCGAACTACCAAGTGCGAGCGAATTCATAACCGTTGCCAGCATTCCTATATAGTCGGCTGCCGTACGGTCTAGACCATGTTTTGATGCGGCTAAACCACGGAAGATATTCCCGCCACCCAAAACTATCACAATCTCTGCACCAGTACTAGAAGTTTTGGCAATCTCCGACGCAACCTTGTCAACAGTTTCGGGCTCAATACCATAATGGCGAGAGCCCAATAGTGCCTCGCCAGATAGTTTAATTAGAACACGTTTATATTTCGGCTTCTGCATTTAGCATCAGTCTAGCAAAAAACTCCAACTAAGGAAAGCTAAAGCAGGTACAAAAACTATTTCAAGCCGAGTTCGAAACGAACAAATCGGGATACGGCAATATTCTCACCAATTTTTGCAATCTTTTCCGTAATGAGTTTTCCGATAGTTGTGTCTTGATCCTTTACGAAAGGCTGATCAACCAGGCATACTTCGGCAAAATACTTTTCGAGTTTGCCTTCGGCAATTTTGGCAATGATATCTTCCGGTTTACCGCCAGACCTAGCCTCATCCTCAAAGATTTTCTTCTGCTCGTCTAAAATCTCAGCGGGAACGTTATCCCGAGAAACATAGAGTGGGTTCATGGCTGCAACCTGCAAAGCAACGTCATGGGCGAGCTGTTTGAATTCTTCATTCCTTGTGACAAAGTCAGTTTCGCACAAAACCTCAACCAAAACACCGATCCTGCCTTCGTGAGAGTAGGCCTCGATGATCCCTGACCCTGTAGTCCTTTCGGCTTTCTTGCTGGCTTTATCTGCGCCGCTGCGACGGAGGATTTCTAATGCTGCAGCCTCATCGCCGCCTGCCTCAACAAGAGCCTTTTTACACTCCATCATTGATAAACCGGTTTTGTTACGCAACTGTGCAACTTGTGATGCTTTGATGTCTGCCATAAAACTCCTTGATTAGAGTTCATAAAGTTTATAAAGTTCGTAAGGTTATAAAGCAATAAAGTTATTCTGAGAGATTTAATCTAGCATGCTGGAGGATCCCTCCGCCTCAAAGATCAATGGGTTGGGATGACCCCCGACAGATGAGAGCTATTTTACAAACTTTAGGAACTTTTAACTTTATAAACTATTTTGTTTCTTCTTTTTTCTCAACTACTGCTCCCTTATTCTCCTTGATAATCTGGGAAAAAAGGTTAGCGAAAAGTTCGATTGATTTGGTGGCATCATCATTTGCCGGCACTGGATAGTCGATCAGACTGGGGTTTGTGTTGGTATCAACAATAGCAATGACTGGAATGCCAGCATTTTTTGCCTCACGAAGAGCATTTTTCTCATCATGAGCACCAATCAGAATTAACGCATCAGGCTTTTTCTCAAGTTTGACGAGTCCACCCAAAACCTTCTCTGCCTTTTCAGTTTCTTCTTTTAATTTGGTTCGGTCTCTCTTTGATAGTGCGTTAGCCTCTTCGCCCTCGAGCATTTTCTTGTTCTTCTCGAACTTTTTGACAGAACCCCGGATAATGTCAAAGTTGGTAAGAGTCCCGCCAAGCCAGCGAGAGTTTACAAACGGCATGCCACAATTTTCAGCTGCAACTTTGATGATATTTGCAGCTTGCTTCTTTGTGCCAACAAACATGACTGTTTTGCCCGAAGCGGAAAGTTCCTTCAAAAAATTAACAGCCTCGGCCATTTTCTCTGCGGTCGACTCAAGGTTGATAACATGCACGCCAGATTTGGATGTAAAAATATACTTCTCCATTGCCGGATGCCAACGAGATGTTTTGTGTCCAAAATGAACACCTGCGTCCAAGAGATTACGCAACGTTGGTAATGTCGTAGCCATAAAATATTCCTTTCTAGTCCCCTACGAAAATACAAACTAAACGAAAGTACGAAATTACAAATACTATTCGTAATTTTGAGCAATTCGTAATTTAGCAGGGGCTGCCAAGCTTTGCTCGGCGCTAATTCTTTTTTAAACCTCCGCCCAACACTCCCGGTAAACCGGGAAAGAATTTGAGATGGACGTGTGTACTCCTCGGGCTTTGCCCAAGGGTGCGTTCTCCACAGCGCAGTTTTGCCTGCAAAACTGAAAGATTCGAGGCAAACCCGAGCGAAGGAGGATCCGCTTCCTCAATGATGAGGATTACTCGATGGAGTATAGCAGACTATTTACATAGATTCAATAGTGTGATATATTTATCTCGTTGATATAAAAAACGAGCCTGATTTCGTTTTTTGTTCTTTAGTTCTTAAGTTTTAGGTGTTTTAAATGAAACCAAGTATCCATCCAACATATTTCAATGATACCGTCATCACTTGCGCCTGTGGCGCAACTTATTCTGTTGGCTCGACGCAAGAAGGCATCAAGGTTGAAATATGTTCATCCTGTCATCCTTTCTACACCGGCAAGCAAAAGCTAGTCGACACAGCAGGACGAGTCGATAAGTTCAGAGCTCGCGTGGCTGCACGTGAAAAGGCCGAAGCCGAAAAGGCAAAAGCAAACACTAAGGCTGAAGCAAAGAAAGAAAAAATCAAAAAAGAAACTGCTGAAGAGTAGTTGATTTTAAGTTATACTCGTTTCACTCGTTTAACGCACTGTCGCCGGGCATTATCATATCTTGTTATAAGTGCGCTTCGCTTCTTGTAACGCCTTGTCGCCCTATCGGGCATTATCATATCTTGTTATAATTAAAACCGGCACTATCTCCGCCTTCTTGAGAGCAGAGAAACAAAGGCCGGTTTTTAATTAACCAAATAAAAAAACGAACTAACAGACTCCAACCTCGACCAAAGTCAGGCAAAGCAACCAACAAAAATTTTATGCTTAAATCCGTCGTCCATTAAGTCTGTCGTCCATATATGATTAGGAAAATCTTATGAATGAGAAACTGCAAAAAATATTAGACAACTATCGCAATCTTGAACAAAGATTAAACGATCCCATGATCACACAAGACCAAGCTCAATTTGTCAAAATCTCCAAGGAAAAAGCAGATATCGCACCCCTTGCAGAGAGAATTGAACGTTATTTTGCAGTGCAGAGAAACATTTCCGAGAACCAAGACATTATCAATAGCGGCATCGACCCAGAGTTGGCCGAGATCGCACAGGCTGAGCTAGCAGACCTTGAAAGAGAATTTGGAGAACTTGAGAAAGAAATGGAAATTGCCATCCTGCCCAAAGACAGAAACGATGAAAAAAACGTCATCATCGAAATCAGGCCCGGTGCGGGAGGCGATGAATCTGAGCTATTTGCAGCAGAAGTCTTCAGGATGTATGCCCGTTATGCCGAGCGACAAGAATGGAAGATAGAGATACTCGACTCGCAACCTTCACCGATCGGCGGCCTGAAGTCAATCACATTCCAAATAAACGGGCGCAACGTTTATTCAAAGATGAAATACGAAAGCGGCGTGCATCGTGTTCAGCGTGTTCCAGAGACAGAAAAGGCTGGTCGCATCCACACATCAACCATCACTGTAGCCGTACTGCCGGAAGCAGAGGAAGCTGATATTGCAATCAAGCCCGAAGATCTTCGAATTGACACCTTCTGTGCCACTGGCCCGGGCGGCCAGTCAGTCAACACTACCTACTCTGCCGTCCGTATCACACACCTCCCAACCAACACAGTGGTGTCCTGTCAAGACGAAAAAAGCCAACTGAAAAATAGAGAAAAAGCCCTTAGTATCCTACGTTCTCGTTTGCTTGCAGCAGAAGAAGAGCGACTGGCTAAAGAGCGTGGTGACGCACGCCGATCGCAGGTCGGCACAGGTGACCGATCTGAAAAAATTAGAACCTACAATTTCCCCCAAGACCGTCTCACTGATCACCGAATTAATGAATCTTGGCACAGTCTGCCTCGTATTCTGGACGGCGACCTTGAACCTATCGTGAACAGTCTAGTCTCCGAAGACCAAGCAAGGCTGCTTGCCACATCAGAGGAAACAAGCGTTCGATAAAGGCAACAAAAGATTATCCCATGAGTTATCTTTCAATTGGCACAATTTTGAAAAGAGCATCCAAGGAACTATCAAACCAAGGTGTTGAAACACCCGATCTTGATGCTAGGGTACTACTGGAAGCAGCCATATCCAAGGACGCACCGTTTATTTTTTCTCACCCCCAAATGCCGATGACTAATGCTGACTACTCTCGCTTCAGGCGCTATATCCGCCGAAGGAAAACGGGCGAACCAGTTGCCTATATTTTGGGCCACAAGGAATTTTATGGTCTAGATTTTATAGTTAATAAAAATGTCCTGATTCCACGTCCAGAGACAGAGCTACTGGTCGAAACCGCACTCGACAGAATTAAGAATTATGAATCAAGAATTAACGAAAAGCGGCAAGAAACAAACAGCCACAAACTCATAATTCATAATTCTAAATTCATAATTCTAGACGTCGGCACTGGCTCCGGTTGCATTGCTGTTTCCATTGCAAAATCCCTTTCTACCCTCCATTCTTTACTTTCTACCAATATTTATGCCACCGACATCTCTTCGAGAGCCTTAACGGTTGCTAAGAAAAATGCTGAAAAGCATGGCGTTAAGGGCTCAATTAGCTTTTATAACTCCGATCTACTCTCCAACAAACGACTCCCAAGAAAATTTGATCTCGTAATCGCGAATCTGCCCTATGTGCCCCAAACTCATCAGGAAATAGCCATCCTTAGTATGGCGGAAGGCCCCGACAAAGTCGGGGTAAACTCCAGACGGAAGAGCCCAATAGATTTCGAGCCGCAAGAAGCCATATTCGCAGGCGAAAATGGCACAACGATTATTAAACGCTTCCTGAGCGAAGTAAGGGATCGAATCAACCCTGGCGGAATCATCTTAGCAGAACTGGATCCACGCAACGCCACTGAATTATTTAACACAGCCAAACAGATTTTTTCTGACAGAAAGGTAGATTTGCACAAAGACCTTGCCTCTCTTGATAGATTTCTCTCGATATGTTCTAATTAAGCTGCTATCGAGCCAGGAAGGGGGGCGAACAAGATGGCACTATCGGAGGCCGAACTCCAACAAATCAGGATAAACGATCGCTATCAAGTCATGCAGATCCAGCGCCGGCTCATCACGTGTCCACAATGTCGAGGAAACCTAGCATCTCTCGACATCAAGATCAACCGGGACGGAACGACACACAAGGTTCCGATTTATGCCGTTTCCTGCGAGCAGTGTCGTATAATCTTTATCTTTCCGCCCGACAAGAACGAATGACAGGGCGAGAAGGAGGAAAAGTCAGTGTCCCACCATCTAGCCTACCGCGCCTTTTGCCGAGCCAATCAGTCTGCTCCAAGACACATGGCAAAAGGCGTACACAAAAAATACGCTTTGAGCGTATTTTTTGTTTATTAACGAGATATTGGCGGTTACTTTCTTTCTTCGAGCGTAACTTTAACCTTCTTTTCGCTGCCCTTTGACAAAACCTTGAGCTCAACTTCGTCACCGACTTGATACTGCTGTATCAGACTTATCAGGCTGTTGTTCTGGTCGATCTTCTCGCCGTTAATTTCGAGAATAATATCATTCTCAACTATACCTGCCTTATCGGCTGGTGATCCAGCAACAACTGCTACCTGACCCATGCCCTGACCACGCAAAACCCAAGCACCATAATCGACAGTTAGACTGTTTTCTTTAACGATCTCCGGTGTAACCTGAACATAACGGACACCGATAAACGGTCGAATTATTCGACCTGATCTCTTGATGCTTTCGATTGCAGATTTAGCTTCACTTATAGGAATAGCAAAGCCAATACCCTGTGCGTTTGTGGCAACGGCTGTGTTTATGCCAATAACTTGACCCTTAAGGTTTACGAGTGGACCACCGGAGTTACCCTGATTTATGGCCGCATCTGTTTGAATAAGATTGTCCAGAGTCTCAGTCGCGCCAGAAGAAGAATCAGTTGCTTGAATCTTGCGGTTCCGCCCAGAGACGATACCTGCGGTCACCGTGTTCTGGTATTTGCCAAGCGCGTTGCCAACCGCTACGACCCACTGGCCAACCTCGAGTTGATCAGAATCACCCAGCTCAACAACGGGCAGGTTTCTAGCCTCAACTTTGAGGACAGCAATGTCCTGATAAGTATCAACTGATTTTACCACCGCATCGTAGCTGGTACCATCTGCCAAGACCACCGAATAGGTGGCATTTGAGTCGGAAACAACATGAGCGTTGGTTAAAATTAGTCCATCATTGGTAATAATAAAACCCGTGCCTGCACCCTCCGCCTCAACGACTTGACCGAAAATGTCTTGGACGGTCTTCTTCTGCTTGACTGAAACGACTGCACCCTTCACCTTATTTGTTGCGTCAATGATCGCGCTTGATTCCTCAAGAACCATTCTTTCTGTCTTGGTTGTCGGTATAGAAAGCTCTTGGAAGCCAAACTTTTTTGCAAGAGCCCCGTCATTAGCCGAAAGTGCCAGTAATCCAAACACACCGCTCACAGCTCCGACCATTAAGGCTACGAGTACTAAAGCAACCACGCCTAAACTTAAGCGTTTTTTATGATTATTTTTTACATCTCCAGTGACTGGATCAATAAAATCAATTCTTGCCATTGCATGCTCCTAAAACCCTATATGTCTTTGTTTTAAGCTCTAGTAATACTACTTATTATCGGTTCTTTTCTCGATCTCTTTTTCAACATCAGATTTAATTTCCTCGCCCTTGTTTTTCATCTTCTCCCAGGCATCTTTTGCGCTCTCGCTGCCCTTCTCCACGAGCTCTTTACCCTTGTCGGAATAATCTTTGGCCTTATCCTTGATGATCTTTCTTGTATCCTTGCCGCTCTTCGGAGCAAAAAGAACTCCCAAAACAGCTCCGGTTAGGGCGCCAAGCAACGCACCAGCGGCAAACTTTTTGCCATTATCTTTATTTGTCATCGCTTTCTCCTTTCTTGTTGTCGTTTTTTTTAAGATCCATAAGTCGATCACGTAAAATTTTCATAAACTCAAACGAAAGAGCAAACCCCTTTAGGGACCCCAGATAGCTAGCGGCGGTAGCTTGGGCGCTTGCCAAATATCTGTCAACTTCCTTTGCTCGACGATGAGCAATAGCAGAAACATCCTCGAGCCGTTTCAATATATTATTAAAACGCCACAAATCAATAGTCAGAACAATGGCCACAATAATCAGCACCGCCAGCAAAACCTGATACAAAATGTCCGTAAGCATCGCGCCTCCCTCTTGTGGCAAAATATTTGTTTATATATAACCAACTCTCATTATAGCAGAAGATTTTTCACGAGGTAAAATCACTGCTATTTTTTGTTCTGACCCTCATTCGGATCGCGAGAAATTATCTTCCATCCAACTGTATCCAGCTTGGAGTTTGGGATGATGTGCAAACAACCGTTATTGTCCTCGATTCTGGTTTTCCGAATATCGATTTTCTTGATCACCCCCTCAATCTCGCCACTTTTAATGCGGTAGCCAACCTCGAAATCTCTATCCTGTGCCAAAAATACACCAGACAGAATGTCTCCTGCCACAGCAGAGGCACCATTGGCAATGGCCAAGCCGACAACCAAGAGGGACCCAGAAATTTTTACGGCGAGTGAGGGCAATCCGGCAGTGCGAGCAAGCTCAGAGAAAAGGATCAACCAAAGAACGGTCACAATAAGGGAGATTACAATATTTGTTAGTGCCTTGGGTACCTTGGCAAGTCTTAGCGCATTGCTAGCCAAACTGGCCAGAATCTTAATAGCCAGATAGCCTGCTGCCAATCCCAAAATCAATATTGGCAACCTTGGTCCCAAGGCTCTAAACGGTTCCAATAATTCAGCCATTATTTCCCCAATCATTCTGCCTCACTTTTCTAATTCTTGCCTTAATAGTTCATTAATTTGTTTCGGATCAGCTTTGCCTCCGGTCTCTTTCATCGCTTGGCCCATGAAGAATCCCAAGAGTTGTTTTTCTCCCGCCTTATATCTATCAACTTCGGCTGAGTTTTGGCTGAGAACCGATTGCACAACACCGCTGAGATCGCCCCCACCGGCACCGGCCTCTCCCTCGACTTCTTTTCTAGCTTCTTCGTACGAACAACTTTCGCTATGTATCAGATCCACAATGCCGGCGAATTGCATTTTTGATGCTACTTTTCCATCCTTCAAATCCATTACCGCCCGAGTATATTGGCTACTCATGACCTCGTCATCTGGACCAGCTAAATCAAAACCAAAGTAATTGTGTACAACTGCCCTTGCCAGTGCATCATTGTAGGACGGATCCAAGGCACGGTTAACAAGAGAATAGCTCTGGAACTTCTTGTTATCTGAGGCCAATACTTTCGCCTCAGGCTCAGCTACACCTTCTCCAGTCAATTCTGCAACTATTGTTTCATAGGATCGGCCCACATTCCGACGAAGCTCCTCAAGGTCGAATACCGATGTTTCAAACGGAGGCAAGTCTGGTTCAGGAAAGTAGCGATAATCAGCAGCTTCCTCTTTTACACGCTGAACATAGGTCTTGTTGTTCTTGCTGTCATATCCCCGTGTAACCTTACCTCTTTTCTCCGGCCAATTCGGATACTCAGCTATCAATCGTTCTTCTTCGAGAATCAATGCCTTCTCGACAAACCTGAATGAGTTTAGGTTCTTGATCTCAACAATCTCAGACATATGCTCGCCATCTGTCACCGAAATATTGGCATCACATCGCATGTGACCCTTCTCCATGTCAGCTTCGGAAACCTGAACTTCATCTCGAACTAGCTTCTGTAACCGGCGCAAAAAATCAGCTGCGATGCGAGGAGAAGTGATATCTGGCTCCGTTACCATCTCCATCAGGGGAGTGCCTGCGCGGTTAAGGTCAACCAGACTCTTGCTACCAAAGTGAATTAATTTACCGGCATCTTCCTCAAGATGAATTCTGTTAAATCTAACCTTGTGGCCACCCAGTTCAATCTCACCGCCAACACAGAAAGGTTCGTCGTATTGGGAGATTTGATAACCCTTGGGTAAATCCGGGTAGAAGTAATGTTTGCGGTCAAATTTGGCAATCTCGGGAATCGTAGAATTGATGGCCAGACCAGTCTTAATAGTCCACTCAATTGCTTGTCGATTGGCAACCGGCAAAGCTCCAGGTAAAGCCAAACAGACCGGACAAACGACAGTATTGGGCGCCTTGTCCTCTGCGTTATTGTCACATCGGCAAAACATCTTGCTCTTAGTCTTGAGCTGGACATGAATCTCCAAACCAATTGTAGTTTTAAGCTCTTTGTTCATTGTTAGTCTATGGAATTAAATGCGAACATCGGATAGATAAAAATCGCTACAACCAAAGCAGCGAGGATCAACCAAATAGCCGACAACATGATCTTGGATTGTTCCGTCTTGCACAACTTCCTTAACCATAAATAGATTGAGTAGAAACCAACCCACCAAGTTAAGAGAAAACCTACATAGAAGCCAATCGTGTTCGCTGCTTGAATCCAGAGTGAATCACCGTTACCCGAGAAAAAAACAGAGAACGAGTAGGTGATGACGATATATACCAAAGCAAAAAGAGAAACTGCTACCGGAGTTTCCAACAAAGCCTTCAGTACTTTCTTGGGCGAACCCTTTTCTAATTTTATCTGCATCCTATAGCTCCCTAATATATCTGAGCAACTTCTCGGCAGCATTCCTCAGCTCGTATTGATCAACACCACGATCATGCTCGTGCGCTAGCTGGTTTCTTATCTTGTGACCTTGCCAGATCTGGTTGTACATGCCTGAGTCGATCGATGATTCAGCGGCACGCAATCGTGAGGCAAAGGTATCTCCATCGAAGCCTTTGGTTTTCAATGTGTGGTCAACCAGCTTGTCGGCCTCGAACACAGCCTGGCGAAGCTCGTGAATGTTATTGGACTCAAGCATGGCCTCAACAATAAGCCGACGCCTGACGATCTCATTCTTGTCAGCAGTAGAAATACCACCCCGTTTTCGAAATCCTTTGATAGCAATATGGAAGAGCGAGGCAACCAATTGGAATAAACCCAAAACGATTGACTCAAGAACTGTTTGCTGATTTTTGTGCTTTCTATATTGCTTGGTCATATAGTTCCGATTCGTAGTATGTGAATTACAGCTATCTAATCTCCACCGTATAAACAGTTATCGGCTCCTTGGGCTTATCCCCCTCGCCAACCTCAACCGAAGCAATTAGACGCACAATGTCCATGCCCTCTGTCACCTCGCCAAAAACAGTATGCTTGCCATCAAGATGAGGCTGTGGTTTTTCGGTCACTATGAAGAATTGGCTTCCATTGCTGTTTGGGCCAGAGTTGGCCATTGCAATGACACCAGGGGTAAGCTTGTGTGAATTTAGTGCATAATTATACCTGTAGCCCTCTTGCTCGAGCGAGGTGATCTGCTCTGGAGACAATCCGAGAGATCTCGGATTAATTTCATCTTCAAGCGCCGCGCCAAAGGCGCTCTCTCCACCGGTGCCATCACCCTTGGGGTCACCGCCCTGGATCACAAAGTCCCTGATTACCCGGTGAAACGTCGTATTATTGTAATAACCTCTCTTTGAAAGCTGAATAAAGTTATCAACCGTTTTTGGCGCATCATTTGGGTAAAGCGCAACCTTAATATCTCCGACAGACGTCTTGATGACTGCCAGATTGCCACTCTTGTTGGCCCCACTCCTTACTCTGCTTAAGTATGGGTTAACAAAAGGAAAAGCAATGACCAAAAGAAAACAGGCGGTCAATATCCAAAAATCAACCCGTCGCCAGAAATAGAGCCAGGGCTGCTTTTCCTTCAGCCGCGCACTGATCTCGTCCTTGCGGCGATTTTCTGCCTCGATCTTCTCTTGTCTTTTTTGTTGTGCCCTTTTGCCCATTGGTAGTCCTTAAAAATTAAATTTGAGGTTTTCTTAGGTGCCAATCAGTCTCTAGCTGGAATACGTGTCCCGCTCGCAACAAAGTCTCCTCTCCCCACATCGGCCCAATCAACTGCATTCCCACTGGCAAATCTTTGTCATCGCGCTCCACAAATCCGGCCGGAAGACTTATACCAGGCAGACCGGCAATGTTCACCGGTACGGTATTAATATCAGCCATGTACATTGAGAGAGGGTCGGTTGTTTTCTCCCCGAACTTAAAAGCAGGAGTTGGAGAAACTGGTGTCAACAAGAAATCAACCGACTCAAAAACCTTGTCAAATTCTTTCTTAATCAAAGTTCGAACTCGTTGAGCTTTCTTATAATAGGCGTCGTAATAGCCAGCTGACAAAACATATGATCCGAGCATAATTCGCCTCTTGACCTCTGCTCCAAAACCCTCTGCCCTACTCTTAAGATAAATATCCATTAAAGTTTCTGCTTCTGACCGGTCGCCTTTTAGCTTTGAGTATCCGAATCTGATGCCGTCATAACGGGCCATATTTGACGAGACTTCGGCTGGCATAAGAATGTAGTACGATGCAAGCGCGTATTTGATTATCGGCAGTGAAACTGGCACTAATTTAGCACCCATCTTGACAAATTTATCAGCGGCAGCCCTAATCTTTGCCTCGACATCAACGTCCATACCTTCACCGTAAAATTCTTCCGGAATGCCTATCTTCCAACCCTTAGCTTTGTCTTCCAATAGGTCGGAATACTTTGGAACGGTTTTTTCTGAACTAGTTGAATCATATTTGTCGTGCCCCGAGATAGCCTCAAGCATGATCGCCGCATCTTCGACTGTCTTGCCGAAAGATCCGGCTTGATCGAGCGATGAGGCCATGGCGGTTGATCCAAAACGTGACACACGACCATAGCTTGCCCTAATACCAGTAACACCACAAAGACCGGCTGGTTGACGAATTGATCCGCCGGTATCCGTACCGACCGCTGCAATACATTCATCGGCAGCAACAGCTGCAGCAGATCCACCGGAGGAACCCCCGGGTACTCGCCCCAAGTCCCACGGATTACGGGTTGGTGAGTTAAACTCAGTCGATGTGTTATAGGCTGAGGTTTCAGTCGACGAGCCCATAGTAAATTCATCCAGGTTGGTCTTGCCTATCAGAACTGCGCCGGCCTCCCAAAGTTTCCGCGTCACTGTCGACTCATACACAGGAATGAAATCCTCCAGTATTCTTGATCCCGAAGTGGTTTTTATGCCCTTGGTCAAAAAGCAATCTTTAACAGCAACGGGAATACCATCAAGGTTCCCCTTAGTCTCACCAGACCTTCTTCTCGCATCTGATTCCCTGGCCTTCTCGAGCGCAAGATTATTGGTCACTGTGATAAACGATCCCACCTTCGGATCGATCTCATCGATTCGCGCCAAAACCGCCTCGGTTAATTCGACCGAAGTAATCTCTCCCTTGGCCAGCTTCTCGCTCGCCTCTTTGATTGTCAGCTGTTCTAAGCCCATATACTGTTCGAGCTTGTCGAGAACTTTTTAAGACTTCTCGATTCGCCCGCCTCACTCCCTCGAAGAATATCTACACGTATTAGCTTTCTCATCTGCGCGTATTCGCGCTCACTCAAATACTCCTGGCACGACAAAAGACCCGTCTCTAAACTCTGGCGCATTCTGAGCAATGTCGGTATGCGAAATACCGGATGGCTCTACTCCGTCATCGCGAAACACGTTGGACATGCCGGTAATATTGGCCATGGGCGGAATACCGTCTGTATTAACTTCATTTAATTGTTCAACATAATCCAAAATCGAGGAGAGCTGTTCTGAGTATTTCTTCTCCTCTTCGGGTGTTAATTCCAATCGAGACAACTTGGCAATATGTTTTACTTGTTCGATATCAATCATGTCAATTTGTTCATAAGGTTCATAAGGCAATATAGAAATTTACATTTCAACTTTAAGAACTTTACAAACTTTAAGAACTATGGCCTCAGCTTACCACTTCCAGACTCCGGATTCAAGGACGCTCCTCTTTCCCGCCATCCTGCCGCCCTGTCATCCTGAATCCTTCGACATTGATTCGAACGAATTCGCGCAAAGGATCCCCTTGCTCTCGCCCTTCATATTGCTGCTTGCACCCTGGATACAAAAAGAGCGGGGGCACACACCCCGGGTGGGTGCATGCTCCCGCATGTCGATGTCGATGCCCCGGTGGCATCAACTCGGGTCAATGACCCCTTCGTTCCCCTTATGGCTGTGGTTGTTGGTGATGTGTCAGCCCGTCAGGGACTCCTGCTTGGCGTGCGCGCCCAGGTCGTTCCGGGTCGCAGCATCGATCAGCTTGTTGCTGTTGCCGACCACGACGGCCGGCGGAGAGTGAGTGGCAATGGTGTTCTCCTAGAGCCAGCGGCGCTGCGACCCCGCAGAGGGGTGCCAACCACTGACTCGAACCCAACAGAGCCGATTCCAGTCCTCGACCTTTACAGGAGTAAACTCCGGACTGGATAGTGCTGGCCCTGCCAGATTTAATGCTATGTTAGCAGACTTTCCGGCAATTGCAATACCTGAATTAAATATTTATCCACAAAAATGTTTCCCGCCACCGCGTCTTCATATCTTCCTATGCCTATGCACGATCGACGATATTCAGCAGAGGATTCTTCATTCAAAAAATATATCCACCCTTATTTGAACATCTTGCTGATAGCGCTATCGATATCTGTCTTGTCGGCAATGACACAGACAGTGTAGGTCGAAACACCGTATTCGTTCGATGCGACGCCGACCAGCTCTTCGACGTTCCGATTGCATACCCAGAGGCTTTTTTGGATCTGCCTAAATCCGATCCTCTTGATTGCCCGACGAAACTTGTCGCGATTGTTCCTCATTCGTTCAGGAATATCAAATGAAACCAAACGATATTTCTCATCCCAACCCTGGCAACCGGCAATTGCATCAATGACTCTTAGCTTAGCTTTATTGGTAAATTGGACTGACTCAAGGCCACTACTGTCCTTGGTAGTTTCGATGTATCCAGTGCGCTTCAGGCCATGAAAAATCTTACTGATATTCTCAACCGTCAACACTTTTTCCGAAGAAGTGCTTATTGCTTCGTAGATTGACCTTCGCTCAAACACTGCCACCAAACTCTCCGGCACTGCCAACAACAGATCAAGCGTTGCTTCAACGGTAGATCTTGCTTTTTGGGCCATCGGTCTTCTGCGTCTATAGTAGTTCTCGTCTCTCCATTCTATGATCTTCTTACCTCTGATATTTGTCATCGCCCACTCCTGTTTGAGTACTAAATAATCTTATGCTGATTATACACGATCGACTGTTTTCAGCATAATATGGATTCTAAATAAAAAAAACAGGCAGTCGTGGTTGACTGCCGTCTGAGATTGGGGCGGGGAGGCGGCGAAAGCCGCTCTCCCCACGCCCGCGGAGTGATCCGGCCGGCGCTTGCGCCGGCGTCCTGTGGGCGCGCCGTGAGGCGCCCGACCCCTTTTTGTCTTCCAGCCTGAGGCTGGCGGGCCGGGGCAGGGGCGCTGCCCGTTCTGGGCCGTCTAGGCCTGTGCACTTGACCTAGTCGGCGGTCTGTGCCGGCTTTGCGCTGGTTTCGAACCCGCGCCCGCCGGACCCCTCCGTGGACTACCCCAGGGGCGATAGCAGACGGGAACCCTCTTCCCGCGCCGTCGCCACTTGGCATGTAGTCATCTTGCACCTCATGAGCCGGGAATTGCACCCGGACATTAGTAGGCACTGCTTGCTGAGGGTCCCGGAGTTTCACCGGGGCTTTATTGGTGGGTACTGCTTGAAACGCACTTGTGAGGGCCGATTTGGCGCTGGCCCTCGTCTGCATTGCGGCCCCATGTGGGGCAAGGAGCTCAATGGCGCTGAGCGGAAGGCTGCCCGGATCAAGTCCGCGCCGCGCTCAGTCGAGCGGCTCCTATTCGCATTGTTTTGGCGTTCCGGCATGATGTTATCAGCCGGAGCCTGGTCGTGCGGTCTTGCAGTCGACATGATGTGACCCGCTGGCTGGTCAGGCACCGAATGCCTGCGCCATGCGGGCGCGCGTTCTTGGTGTTACCCTCATTCGCGCCTCCCGAACCGAAGGGTGGGTGATGACGTCCGCCTGGCTAGCCAGCGGCCTTAACGCTGTGCTGGGCGGAGGTGCGCGTCGTGACCATGCGTACCTCCCGTCATCGTGATGAGTCCCGCGTTGTCGCGGTCGGACCCCCTGGAGGGGTTTGCCTGCGGGACCCTTCCGCCGGTTTGGGCCGACGGAAACTCGTCAGAAGTGATTTTGAACTGGGCGGACGAACGCCCGCCTGGCGTAAACCGGATGGGTGAGGCAAGGCCTCGCCGCAGACCTACAAGAGGTCAGTACCATCCGCGCTCGCCAGGAGCGCCCGCGCCGCGTGTCGGTCAGCGAACAGCGAGGATCTTCATTCCTCCGTCCTTTCCTTCCGAACGTCGCTCACGTCATCGACGATATGGCCAATATGCTACCACAGGCGTGGATATTTGTCAAGAGGGCAACAACAAAATTGGGCCGGGACCTTGCCCATGTACCATATTTTACGTGTAGGACATCATTTTTTGAATATTAAACAGGGATTCCCTGCGCTGATCCGGGTGGATTGGTGCCTTTTTCCTGGCTTCGAGACGAAACATTTATCTGTTTTCCGCCGAATTCAAAGGCTTGCGATTTGTTGACCGGCCGAGACTCAGCACTCTGGATGGCTTTGGACTGAGAAGTGCCCACTTGGCCTTCGTACTCATTCCGAACAATAGCCGTCTTCTGAATAGGAGGCTGCGGCCGCTTGCCCGGAACCTCATGCTCATAGCTGGCAATCATCGCCAAGAGCTTAACTATCTCACCCTTATCCTTGGCTATGCGTGCCATTTTGCGCAGAACGCCTGCTTCGCGCGAGTCCTGAGATCTGACGTTGTCTGGTTTTGCGTCCGCACCAGGTTTCTTCTCGCCCTTCGCACCAGGCTCCAGCATCTGTCTGTCCTTCTCAGACAAACCATTGATGTCTTTTGGTCCTAAATTCTCCATACTTCACCTTAGAATTAATCTTTATGTATTGATTATACAATTCCTATTAATTTAAGAAAGTCCCTTTCTGTAATTGTAGAAACACCAAGCTTCTTTGCTCTCTCGAGCTTCGATCCGGCCTCCTCGCCAACAAGCACGTAATCGGTTTTGGTGGAAACGGCAGCCGAGACATTGCCGCCATACTGGATAATTGTCTTGTGCGCCTCCTCACGCGTCATTGTTGGCAACACGCCTGTCACGACAAATGTTTTGCCCTTCAGTTTATCGGCGCGAACAGGGGAGTGATAATTCTTAACTTTGACACCATGTTTTATGAGTTCTTTTATAAAAACCTGGTTCTTGTCGCTCTCCAGATATTGGCCAATGCTGTCGGCTACCTTTTGGCCAATGCCATACAACCGGCCAAGCTCTTCCCTACTCGCTTTCAAAAATTTTTCGAGCGTACAAAATTGTTTAGCGAGATCAGCGGCTGTCTCCAATCCAACAAGTGGAATACCAAGCGCATAGATAAAACGATCCAGGCCAATCCGCTTGGCGCCCTCGATTGCATCAATCAAATTGCTCGCTGACTTCTCGGCGAAGCGCTCAAGCGGCTCGATATCCCCTGCTTTGAGATCAAACAGGTCCGAGGCATCCTTAATCAAACCTTCATCAATCAGACGATCGATGATCTTGGGACCAAGACCATCGATATCGAAAGCGGCTCTCGAAACAAAATGCTCGATCCGCAGCTTCTCAATCGCAAAGCAATTCTTGTTGGCACAGCGGTGCGCCGACTCCCCCTCTTTGCGCACAACCTTGCCGCCACACACCGGACACTCATCCGGCATCTTGAAATGTTTCTCTTTGCCAGTCCGAAGCTCTGGAATAGATTTGACCACCTCAGGAATGACGTCGCCCGCCTTGCGAATCACAACCGTATCGCCGATGAGAATGTCTTTCTTTTCTATCTCGTCCGCATTATGAAGTGTCGCTCGAGAAACTGTTGATCCCGCCACCTCGACGGCACGCAGATGAGCCACCGGCGTCAGAACTCCTGTTCGCCCGACTTGAGCCTGAATATCCTCAACGATTGTGGTCACCTCCTCGGCCGGCCATTTGAAAGCGATGGCACCCCGGGGCGACTTCCCCACACTGCCAAGACGGCTGAATAGCTTCTCGTCATTGACGATGACTACCATCCCGTCAATCTGATAAGGAAGTCCCATTCTTATCTTCTCCCACTCATGCCAAGAGCTGACCACTTCGTCCAAATTGCGACAAAAAAGATTGTAGGGATTGGTGGGAAAACCCAAATCCTTGGCGATTATATGTTCGTCCTCGTGTGTTTCAGCCTCAAGCCCAATCAGGCCGTAGGCAACAAAATCAAGATTTCTTGAGGCTGCGATCTTGGGATCAAGTTGGCGCAATGATCCGGCAGCGGCATTACGCGGGTTGGCAAATAATTCCTCATTGCGTATCCGCCTGTCTTTGTTGAGCGCCTCAAAACTCTTGATCGGCATATACACCTCTCCCCTGACAATGACGCGTCTTGACCTGGCTTCTTTGTAATACTTTGAATCTTCCCGCAACAACAGCGGGATACTGCCAATCGTTTTGATATTGTTGGTAATGTCTTCACCAACCTGGCCATTACCTCGCGTCAGACCATAGAGCAGAGCCCCGCCTTCGTAAATAAGGCTGACGGCCAAGCCATCCATCTTGATCTCGCAATAATAACCCGATTCTTCGAGGGCGCCAGTGTTAACCAGCCGAATATTCCTCTCATTCCACGCCCGAAGCTCCGCCTCATTAAAGGCATCATTGAGCGAGAACATGGGATAGTCGTGCGGCACCTTCTTGAATTCCTTGAGTGGTTCACCCGCGACCTTTTGCGACGGAGAATTGGGATCAAAAAACTCCGGGAACTGACGCTCGAGATGTACCAATTCGTCCATGAGCGCCTCATAATCCTTGTCTGTAACCTTGGGGTCATTTAGGACATGATAACGATAGCGCATCTCGTTGACATATTTGCGCAGCTTGGCAATTCGTTCTTTGGTTTCTTCTTTGTTCATAGTACGAAAGTTTAATTTTAATACTGTTGTCATTTTACTCTTCTTGGACACGCTCATGCAACACAAAACAACAATAATTCGTCCAAACTAGACAACCAAACAACAATACGGTATAGATCAGATAGCGCAGGTCCTAGGCCTGCAATTTGATGGAGGTGAGGGAATGAACCTTTACAACTTGGCCCATCTTGGAATAAAGAAGGGGGATATACCAAGGCTAGTCATCTCCGATGATGGCCTGGTGCTTGTTGCCACTGCCGGCAAAGGCTTCTGGGTCTACAACACGAAGCAGAAAGTTAGGACTAGCTCTGGCACTTTCTTGCGCAATTTCACCGCTCAAGCAGTCTCACCTGATGGCAAGTTGGCAGCCTACGGCAACGTTAAGGGCGATATCTATCTCCATAGCCTTGAAGAAGAACCAGGGGAGGTAAATCCTGTTGCGATCTACTCCCCGCACGACAAGAATGTGATAATGGCCTTGGCTTTCAGTAATAATGGCCTGATTGCCAGTGGAAGTTGCCAGGGGATTGGCATCTGGGACATCCACTTGCCCGGTCTTCTCAAGTTTATTCCGATCAGCAAAGAGAATGTGGTTGGCCTCCACTTTGACTCACAGAAGAATCTGATCGCCGTAACGGATGCACAGACCAAGCGCTATCGCTGGGGAGATTTCGAGGAAGATTACGATGGTTGCACCAATGGAACAAGTTTTGCCTGGTCAATGAGCTCGATCCGGCCCTGTGGCCCCTACGGCAAAGACCTGATTGCCATTGGCTCGCAAGCTGAGGTACGCTTGCATCTAGTCGAGGAGGTGGCGGCAGAGCGGCGCGAGGGTCGTTTCATTGGAACTTATTATGGCTGGATTACTGCCATGACGCTCTGGGACAAAATTTTAGCAGCGGCGATCAAGGAAGACAACGAAGATGTGTTCAGACTGGGACTATTCGAACAACTCGGTAACTGCGAGCGAGTTGCAAATGTTATGCGTTTCAATCGAAGAATTACATCTCTTGCCGCTTCGCCGGATACACTTTATATTGCGCTCGATAATGGCCTCATCCAGGGCCTGACCCTTTGACGCCAGCGGCATATAGCCCGCTGGCTTTTTTCTTCGTCCTGTCGCTAACTATTGCACAAAAAGGCAAAATATTGTACAGTATCACCGCCAGGCAGAGAGACGGAGGGATACCGATGAAACAACGGCTGATTATAACCTTGGTCGTCACGGCCATGTCGGCGGCGCTTGCGGGACCTATCCCGCCGGATTTGCGCTGCGAGACAGTCAAGGGGAGTCGCGAAGACCTGCGCGAGGAGAAGATCCGCAGCTACCAGCCCAGCACCTTCTTTGAGAAGGCCCTTGTTACGGTAACAAAGGAGGCCCTGCCCCAGTTCGAGTCCGGCCTGGACCCGAACGGCAAGTCCTTCCAGTACACCGACATCAACAGCATGCAGGTGTTCGCCTGGGTACCCCTGATCCGTGGGCTAACTACCCACATCTGGTTACGTGACGCAAACGGCCACTACATCGCCTACCGGCGTCGCAAGTTCGAGACAAGCAAGTTCTACATGCACCACGAGAAGATCGCAGGCAGGATGACTCCGGTCATCTCCTACGAGTGGCGTTCCTTGGCACCGCCAAAGGACGTCTTCATTTTCGAACACGAAGAGAGCGTCTTGCTCCCCAAGATGGACCGTGGCGAGGTCCTGGTCAAGATCGAGTGGAAAGGCAAGAGTGCGACCAAGACCTTTCCGATCAAGTTCTCGCCTCGGTGAGAGCAACCGAACAACACGTACCGCAGCGGGGGAGCCTGGCCCCCCGCTTTTTTATTTGTCCTCATGCCATATGGCGGAGTCGTTTGACTCGGTCTTCAATCGGCGGGTGAGTCGAAAACAGTGTTGATATATTCACGCCCTTAAGTGGATTTGAAATGTAGAGATGGGCGGTTGCCCGGTTAGCTACTTCGAGCGGCTCCTTGTCCTTGGCAATTATCTCAAGCGCCTCAGCCAAACCGTCGGGATAGCGGGTCATGAGAGCGCCGGTTGCGTCCGCCAAATACTCGCGCTTTCGACTGATCGCCAGCTGAATCAACGTTGCTGCGATTGGCGCCACCACAGCCAAGACAATTCCTATCAAGATAAGAAATTGACCACCTTGTCTTTCCTCCCTGTCGCCATGAAACCAAAGACTGCGCAAAAACCAATCCGCCGCAAGCGCTACTGTGCCGACCAGCACAACCACTACCGTCATCAGGCGAATATCATAATTACCAATATGCGAAAGCTCGTGTGCGATCACGCCCTCCATCTGAGGTTTATTTAATTTGGACAACAGCCCCGTCGTTACGGCAACAGCCGCATGTTTCGGATCACGCCCGGTAGCAAACGCATTCGGGGCACTATCCTCGATTATATAAATTTTCGGCCGAGGAATTCCGGCTGTGATAGCAAGATTCTCCACAATACGATGAAGCTCAAGAAACGGCTCCTTTCTTGGCGCTTCCGTGGCGTTGGAAACGGCCAGGGCAATTTTATCAGAGTAATAGTAACTTACGAGTGTCTGAACCATACTAAAAATTGCCGCAATGTAAAGTATGGCCGGATTACCATAAACCCGTGACAAGAACCAACCTAGGCCAATAATGAATATTAGAAAGATGGCGAGTAGAAAAGCTGTTCTTCGCTTGTTTGAATCAATTTGTGAATACATAACAATAAGTCCTAAGTCAAAATTTCAAATAACAAACAAGATACCAGTAAATAATGATGCGGCAAGATCAGTAGAGCAACAAATCGAGCAACCGTCTTGAAGCTTACTTCCCCACTGCCTTACTGCTATCTTTAAACACGAACTATCAGCCTGAAAATATCTCTCCCGACTCAATAAGTCAAATACCGAGCTCGCTTAGACCTTGAAGCTCTGGGCCATCCGGCCGATGACGGGCAAACGTTTTTCCTGTCCGGTGAGTGCTGACGTAACCCCAAAAAACAGGCCGGCAACGGAAACAAGAACCAGCAGCCAGCCAACTATTGGTACCCAAAAGAGAAGAAGTGCTAGAAGCCAAATGATCAACAACCCAACACCCTGTTTGGCATGAAATTTAACGTAGCTATTTTTTCGAGCAAAAACCAACGGTACCAAGACAACGACATGAACATATGACAACGCTGCCATAATTCTTGACTTAACATTATTCTCTATCAAAGGAAAATCGTTCTGTTTTTTCTTCTTGGGCTTGATTCTCTTCGACACTTGTCGCGCTATGTGTTTAGCTTTTTCTCTTATCTTGTGATGAATGGCTAATCCACTTTTGGCAGGCATTTGGCTCCTTTTACTCGAAAGAATAATTATTAGAACTTAACCTCGACAGGCTTGCGCTCGGCTTCATTTTCCAGCTCAAACAACTCTCTTTCCTTAAATCCGAAGAGGCCAGCAATAATATTGGTTGGAAGGCTCCTTATTGCAATATTGAGATCGCGCACATTTCCATTGTAAAAACGACGAGCAGCCTGAATTTTGTCCTCGGTATCGGTTATCTCAGACTGCAACTGCGCAAAATTCTGATTTGCCTTGAGGTCAGGGTAATTCTCAGCTACAGCAAAAACTGAACGCAAAGCTTCCGTTATGTGATTCTCTGCCTTGGCCTGCGGCCCAATTCCCTTAGCGCTAATTGCCTCCGCCCTAGCCCTTGTGACCTCTTCCAGGAGTCCTTTTTCGTGCTTTGCATAACCTTTGACAGTCTCGACCAGGTTGGGAATCAAATCATACCTGCGCTTGAGCTGAACATCAATATCGCTCCAAGCTTCCTCTGTTCTTGTTTTCAGCGATACTAATCGATTGTACATTACTGCGACAATAAGAATGACAGCGACAACAGCACCAATTGCAATCCACATATAAACTCCTTGTAAGTGCGCGAGGCAAGAGAGACCGAGAGTGCGACCTTCAGCTTCTGTCTCTGCCCCTTCGACTCTTAATTACTTATTATACAAAAGATAAAGGTACACCGAACCAACAGACTGACCCTCGGGATCTGTCTCATTTTCTAGGCGCGACCCAAGACTAAAGGTTTTCCCATCCGACTTGTAAGAATAATACCAACCCTCCGTAGCTTTCGGATCCGATGGCAACGCAGCGAGATAACTGGGTACGAGTCTACTGCCTAAGATATTACCAGGACTATTAAGTTTGACAATACCGTTGGTTTCCGGATACTTGTCATTATCAACTTTGTACTCCTCTAGCGCATCGCGAATTGTTGCCAGATCACCCTTGCGCCGCACATCAGTATTGACACTTAGATCATCCTCGGTGGCTTTAATGACCAAATTATCCTCGGGAGCCGTTAACCTATTTTCTACGTCGTAGTCAATAAAATCAGCCTTTAGAATGATCTGTGTTACTGCAGTTGAAGGCGAGGTCAGAATCTTCAGTTCGGCCCGCTTGATCAGTTTGTCCTCAACTCCGATCCAAATATCGCCCGAGACACTCTGGACCATATCCGAAGTTATGCCCAAAGATGATAGCGAGTTACCAATCTCAAAACTGGAAACCTTGTAATGATAAGCCCTCTCACCCCCGATCTTTTCATTGCCCAACCTTATTCCACGCACCGATAGGCCGGCGTCAGATTTGAGCGAGAAAAACTCTGACTGGACTTTTTTGCCCAAGAGTGAGGGAATGGTGTACTCGAGCCACTGATCATTGCTCACTCGATTGCTATATTTGATATAGGGATCACTCTTCAACCATAATTTATCTTCTTTGTTCTTCAGCAAGACCGGATAGGTTCCACTAGTTTTTTTGACCTCCAGTGTGCTCTCGTTTCCGTTTTCCCCAAACGATGACGCAATACTGACGTCGACATCTTTGATTGTCGATCCTTGATATTGGTACGAAGGATAATCCTCTTGTTTCTTCGTGGTTGTTGAGCTACCAGCCGAACTCGATGCCGAGGTACCGGTGGATGCAACATCATCGTAGACAGAACTGGAGCTAGTATCAGAGCCAGAGCCGGGATCATCGCTTGAAGTCTCGTCAAGATAGCTATTTGTTATGGTGTAATCGTAGGCAGAAGAGCTACCATTCGAAGTACCCTGAGTTATAGCAGCCGTAACAATATTTAAGACATTCGAGTCAGCGACAATATTTTTATCCGGGCCGATTGCAACGAGAGGCGAAACAATTATCGACTTTATAGACTTATCAATCGACAAAGTCATTGTCCCTTTTATCTTAAAGTTGGGATGGGATCTCATTTCCACCACGCTTCTAACAAGTGAACTCTCGGCATCCTTGGACAGACCGCCCCAAAGTCGTTCTAAGCCGACAGCACCATAGATCTTCTCAACTCCGATCGACAAAAAACCCTTTTCTGTGAGCAGCGACAAAATTAGCAATAAGAATAGAGGTATTACCAAGACAAACAAGGGGATTAGTCTAACAATTTCAAAACTGGACGTCTTCTTTGGGGCAACGGCAGGAACTGGCACTGCTTCAGCGGGTGGACTGGCGGAATCTATACCAATTTTTTGTGCCACATAATCATTAGAGGAATTTAGCGAGAGCGCCTTTTCATCGTGTTGTGGTTTGTTTTCAATTTTTGCTTTTAGGTTTGCAACAATATTTTGGCTTGGCACTTGCCCAGAATTGGGCCGACTCCCCACTTGCGCTGAAGGGTTGCTAGCGACTTGAGTTTGACCGACATTAGGCTTGATTGTGTCGACAGTTTTTTCGTTTGTTGGGATTTGCGCCGGAATAGTGGTGGATGTTGCAGCAGCGACTTTGCTGGGATCAGGATCAATATAGTTCTCTGCTGGAACCTTCTGGCCAATCTTTTCCTCAATATCTTTTGGAACAGAAAAAGGAACTGGCGCGCTCTCGTCACCGCTATCGTCAAGAGAACCAATCACGGTTGGCTTCACCCCTGGTTCCTCCGAGGGCAAGTCAATATCCTCGTCCCAAGGACTTCCAGAATTTGGTTGCGCTACTGGAACCGCAACCGCATTCGGCACGCTTGTTGCAGAACTTTGGGTCGTATTTGTAGAATTATCCCCTGCCACTAACTCCCTCCATTTGGTCGTCTGCACACGTTATCAGAAGCAACCGATTATGTGCATATCGAAAATTTAATTTCTCACATACTCAAGAGCCTTGATGAGCTGCTCGTCATCCGCGGTTGATTCCTGATCGCTTACTTCAACATCGGGAGAGATTCCCTGCTCATTTATCTGGCGCCCTTTTGGCGTAAACCACTTTGCAACCGTAACCTTTAAGGCAGAACCATCGGAAAGCTCAACTAGCTCCTGGACACTCCCTTTGCCAAAGGTTTTTTCTCCGAATATTTTTCCTGAGCCCCTGTCTTGAACCGCTCCGGCAAAAATCTCCGAAGCAGAAGCAGACCCTTTGTTCACCAGCACGGCCAATTTATAATTTTTTAAGCGAGCCTTAGTCGTTGTTTTGTATTCTTTGACTTTGTCGTTTTTGCCTTTCTCAGAAACAACCACGCCGCCATCGATAAAGTAACTGGCCAAGTCAACGGCTGTCACCAAGTACCCGCCAGGGTTGTTGCGCAGATCGACAACTATCCCATCAGGCTTTGATGCAGCAACCTCCTTGGCGATATCAGAAAAACCCTTGCTAGTATCGTCACCGAATTGTCTAACCTTGATGTAAAGGATGTCCTTGCTACCCTCCTTCTTCCTCTCCCATTGGACGCTCTTAACGACAATGGTATCTCTAACAACGCTGTATTCAATTGGGTCGGCAGTTGCTGCACGAACGATTTTTAGTTTAACCTCAGAGCCCTTTTGGCCACGAATTTTGTTTATTGTTTCCTCAAAACTGATTGTTGAAGTCTTAGTGCCGTCAACTTCATCGACGATATCACCTGTCTTAATCCCAGCCTTCTGTGCTGGAGTACCATCAAGCGCAGACACAACGGTCGGCACCCCATCTTTGGGTGCAATTTCGACTCCGATTCCTCCGAACTCGCCAGAAATATCCTCACGGAAACGCTTATTTTCTTCCTTGCTCATGAACATGGTGTAAGGATCATCGAGCGATGAGACCATTCCGGAGATTGATCCGTCAATCATCTTTTGAGCATCAGTTTCGGTAACAGATTTTTCTCTCAGCTTGTTCCAGGTTTCCCAAAAGATTGAGAAACTAACGTCTTTCGGTTTACCTGATTCGGTATTGACAACCTTGTCCTGATTCTTGGAAACAAAGTTTTTTTGGCCCTGGGTATATCCAATCGCAAAAGAGAGGTAAACCAATATTGCACAAACCAAGACAGGAGTCACCAATTTGAGAAAGTGTTTTTTCTTTATTTTTGAGTTGAAATCTTTTTCCACAAAACTATTATAGCCTATTAGGCTGCTTTCAGCCAGAATCTAGATTGTCGATTGATGGTTTTTCTGTTTGTGCCCGCAGCTAAAACTAAAAGTGTGCTTAATAACTGATCACCAAGACAGAAGCGAGCAATCCGCCAGCCGGCGGATTGAGCCCCACCAATGGGCCCCTCTGTGGGGCGAAAAGCGGGAGCTATGAGGAAGAGTAGCCAAAACTACTTTGACAAACAACTCGCGCCTTTGCAGACAAAATTTGCCGGTTATGACTATCGGACGTAGTTGTTAAGCAGGCTCTTGGACTATATTCAAGGTCTGACAACTCTCATCGCCTTGATTTGCGATTTGCGATAGCCTCGCCCTTCACCAAGAGGATCCTGCATCGCGTATCTGCCGTCTGACATCTTGGACTTTAGTACAACGAAATGAGAAACACCATAAGTGTTGCCCATATCGACACCCATAGCCACGCCGACAACGACTGGATGGCTTGCTGCTAGCTCTGTGTCAACCTTGGCCCAATCAATTGGGACAGATCCCCCATCACTAACGATAGACGTTTGTATCAATGCGCCATCCGATCTCCCGCCGCGAACAAATGAGGAATTTTGTACTGCTGTCACAGGTGTATAGTTTGAGCCATAGTAGTTTGCGATCATGGCAAGAGAGGTTATTAGACAGCCATAAAGACCAATTGTTGCATAATTTCCCATCTTATAGTCACTCCACCTGTCATCAACCTGCTTTAAATACCAACCCTCGGCTGAAGTAGAGATAACATCACCCCCAGTTCCAACCGACGCAGCCTTAATCTGGTCAATCTTAGACTGCAGCTCGGCGACTCTAGCTCTTGCCTGTTCTTCTTCAACACTTAGCTCGGAGACCATCGCCTTTGTGTCGTTCAGCAATCGATCTTTAATTCTCTTTTGCAACTCAAGATTGTTTTTCTGGCTGAGCTGATTGTTCTTGAGTCCCTGCAGCACCATATACTGACCCGTCGTCTCACCCTTCTGCTTTTGCAACTCGTCCTTCAACTGCTGGATCTTATTCATGGAGATGTCAATCTGTTGCCTAATAGAATCGTAGTACTGTTGCTGCGTCACCATCTGGGATAAATTGTCAGAGCTTATCATCGAGATCAAAAAACCATCTTCGCCCTCCATGTACCACGAAGACACTACTCCCTTAAGCCTGTCGTTCTCCTTGGCAAGATTGTCTTCTTCGGCCCTAATCTTATCGGTGAGCTCATCAATTGTTTCTTCGGTACTTGAGATTTGGCCCTGCGTCGATTCAATAGC
This sequence comes from Patescibacteria group bacterium, assembly GCA_041666325.1. Lineage (GTDB taxonomy): Bacteria > Patescibacteriota > UBA1384 > XYA2-FULL-43-10 > 1-14-0-10-43-13 > JBAYHC01. Next base: position 177,463 of record JBAYHC010000002.1, on the reverse strand, counting down.
ATCGGCCGCTTCATCTATCTTGTCGCTGACATACTCAATCTGATTTTTAACCAACGCAGCGTCCTTCTCCTTCTGCTCTCTTTGCTTCCGCGCTGATTCAGCTATAGAGGCATTTAGCTTCTGTTGCTTGATTAGATCATCAAGAGTCGAAGCCGAAACGGTTGAAGCGAAAGAAAAGAGAATGGCCCACAATAAAAGCAGGGACACTGTCCGTTTCCATTTTATCTTAGATAATATGATTATTTTATGTCTTTGGCCAGACATGTCCCCTCGTCGTAGTTAGAGTTGAACCAATATGCCAACAGCAAAACCAGAAACAAGCTATCGCATATTCACTCGCAGCCTACACTGATCTAGTATTTCAAGTGCCGACGTATTGCGAACACTGAGCAAAGCGCCCCTAGCACTAAACCAATGATGCCTTGCAATAATATTATAAACCATGCATTCAAGCCAAGATAGTAGGAGTTAAGGTTAGACAAACCTAGGTATTGCTCGATATCCGGTATAGTGAGTTTAAAAATTGAATAGAAAACTAGAGTTGAGACAACGGCAGCGACTATGCCGTATGACACCCCCTCTATCACAAATGGGCCACGAACATACCAGTCCGATGCACCGACGAGCTTCATTATCTCAATCTCCTCTTTTCGAGCGAAAATGGTCAGCCTGATTGTATTGTAGATTATTAGAATCGATATCAAAACGAAAACAGAGGAGAGATTCCAGCCGACAAGCTTGATAAAAGAAGTAATCTTAACCAAACGGTTGATAACATCTTTATTCTTCTTATAGCTAACCTCCCGAATGAGCTGTTTGTAGTCAGCGGTGCTGAGCAGGTCATTGATCTTTTCTAGATCCTCGGGATTTTCTGTTTTTATCTCAAGACTACGTGGCAGAGGATTATCAGTTTCCGTCACAATATTCCTCAATTTCTCATTGTCCTCGTGGCGCTTACGCCAAAGCTCAAGAGCTTTTTCTTTGGAAACATAATCAACACTTTTTATATCGGAGCGGGACAAAAGCACATTCTGGGTAGCAAAGATTTGATCTTTCGAGGTAGAGTCCTCGAAATACACGGACATATCAACCTTGCCACGCAAAGTCTCTGTCGTCCTGTTAGTAACGAATAAAAGACTGACGAAAAAAGAAATCGTAATAAGCGTCAATATCATAATTAGTGTTGCCGCCAAAGAAAGCCAACGATTTCGCCAAAGTGAGACAAAGGCGGTTTTGATTATGCGCAAGAATGAGACAAGTTTCATGTGAAATTTCTAAATCCTAATTTCTAATTTCTAAACAATTTCTAAGCTCTAATATTCAAAATTTTGGTCAATTGAGTATTTGGTTATTGGGATTTGTTTAGGGATTAGATATTAGAAATTTGCTAGCTTTCCTCAAAATCTTCGATTTAGAGGATATACTTGCCCTTCTCTTGATCGGAGACTATGGCACCATTCTTCATGCTCATAACCCTTCTCTCGAGTGAGTCGACAACCTCGCGATCGTGTGTGGCGAGGATAACAATTGTTCCCTGTTGATTAATCTTGAAAAGAAGCTCAATAATTTCCCATGTGGTAACTGGGTCCAAGTTTCCAGTTGGCTCATCAGCAATGAGAAGTTTGGGCTTATGCACCAGTGCTCGCGCAATAGAAACACGCTGTTTCTCGCCGCCAGAAAGCTCCTCCGTCATAGCGTTAGATCGAGTCGAGAGACCAACGATCTCAATAATCTTGGGCACACTCTCTTTGATCTCCCAGTTCGGAGCATCGGCAACCTCCAGCGCAAAAGCAATGTTTTCGTAAACAGTTTTTCTTGGCAATAACTTGAAATCCTGAAAAATTACACCTACTTTGCGGCGATAAAATGGGAGTTCTTTGGGCTTTAATTTCGTCACGTCGCGACCAGCAACATAGATATGTCCCCCTGTTGGCCGCTCCTCACAAGTGAGGAGGCGAATAAGAGTTGATTTCCCTGCACCGGACGGACCGACAACTGAGATAAACTCGCCCAAGCAAATCTTAAAAGAAACATCGTCGGCAGCTGTAATTTGACCGGGGTAACGCTTCGTAACATGATCAAATTCAATTACAACATCCTTACTCTTATGAGAAGGTGTTTCCTGTGTTGATTTCTTTTGGTTTTGCGATACAGCCGGCTCTGCCAAAGCTGATTTTTCTTTTGTTTGTGGGCTTTCTGACATATTTGTGGGTCGCAAACTCCTATCCTAGAGCTATCGGACCGCTAATTTTCTGTCTCCAACAATAGTATCAAAGTGCGGTTGTTAAATCCATACCGACCATCTGGGACGGTTGATCGATGCCCAAAATTGCGAGTACTGAAGGCGCCACATCTGCTAAAATCCCCACTGGCGTACCCACAGCATACTGCGCGTATGAGGCAGGATCACTTGGGGTCAGGACGGGAGAAAAAGGAACTTGTTCAAGTTTTAAATTAACAAAGGGAACAGGATTGGTCGTATGTTCTTTATTGGGACCACCGGTCACTTCATCAATCATGACCTCACAATTGCCATGGTCTGCAGTCAGAATTGCATGATATCCGGCCTGACTCGCTGCAGTGAGAACCTCACCTAAGCACTGGTCAACGACCTCGCACGCCTTCATTGCAGCTTCGAGGTTGCCAGTGTGACCGACCATATCACCATTAGCATAATTCGCCACAATCAAATCGTCACCCCTGCCAATGGACTCACAAATCTTGGCAGTGATCTCTCTGGCAGACATCTCTGGCGCCAAGTCATAAGTAGCCACCTTCTTGGATGGCACGATAACACGATTTTCACCCTGAAAGGCTTTTTCGCTCCCGCCATTGAAAAAATAGGTAACATGGGCATACTTCTCAGTCTCTGCCACATGAAATTGACTCAACCCAAGCGAAGCGATATCTTCACCAATGGTCTGGGCAAGATTAATCTTCTCAAAAGCAACTGGTGCGAGCTGGTCTTTGTAATACTGCGTCATAGTTGCGACAAAAAGATTTTTTGGCAGCTCATGAGGGAAATTCTCTGCGTCAGGATTAGTCAAGACTTCAAGCATCTGGCGTGCTCTGTCATTACGAAAATTGAACATAATGATCGCATCGTTATCCGCTACTGTCCCGCCATTACCAATTACTTTTGGCTCCAAAAACTCGTCGCTTTCACCAGCAGCGTAAGAAGAGCTAAGTGCCGCCAGCGCAGTGTCAAAGTGCTGACCCTCATTCTGAGTGATGAGACCATAGGCTTTGGCAACACGATCCCAGTTCTTGTCCCGGTCCATAGCAAAATAACGACCAACCATGGTAGCTATTGAGCCAACCCGATATTGATTTATGGCAGATTCGAGCTGAGAGACAAAGCTTTCCGCTTGTTTCGGAGAGGTATCACGACCATCAGTAATAAAGTGAACTAGAACCTTTGTTAGCTTCGCGCGAGAGGCGAGGTCAAGCAAGGCAATTACATGCTTGATATGAGAGTGAATTCCGCCGTCAGAGATCAGACCCCAAAGATGCAAACAAGAGTTGTTTTTCTTGGCATGGTCTACTGCTTGAAGAAGGGCAGGATTGTTGAAGAAGTCCCCATTCTCAATCGACTGGCCAATGCGAGGCAGATTCTCCCACACAACCCGCCCTGACCCCAAGTTCAAATGCCCCACTTCAGAGTTGCCCTGTTCTCCGGGATTCAATCCAACTTCTAGACCCGAGGCCGCAAGAGAAGTTTTTGGATAAGTAGCATAAATATAATCTAGGTTTGGAGTTTTTGCCAAAAGTGGCGCATTGCCCTTTTCTGCAGGAGTCAAGCCCCAACCATCGAGAATAATTAATAATGCCTTGTTTTTTGCCGCCACATCTACCTCCGCGTGTTGCTTATTTGCCCTGGAAACCACCCTTTATACTTCTCACCTCTTTCTCTCAAGCCATTCGCTGAAAGCCTCATAATACTTTCTGCTCTTTCAAGGCGCTACCTTAAAGTTAAACACTATATGGAATACCCTTGATCTGTTCCGAAGCGCTAACTGAATACATATTATTACTTTCCGTGACACTTTTTGAATTTCTTGCCGGATCCGCAAGGACAAGGATCATTTCTGCCAACCTTTTCTTTGCCTCGTACCGTCGCCACCTGTCCGCCTGATGATTCCTTCATTCTTTCATAAACCGTCTTGCCGCCATATCGAACAGTGGTCGTCACACCCCCAGAATCATTGCTACGAGTATTATTTGGAGCTTCGTGCTGCGACTCACTTCCGCCTTCCGCCTCGACTCGGCCTCGTCGAGACGGATCGCCCTTCTCGCCCCGCGAAGCTTCAGCGTAGTGGGGTCGCCCTCTCGCCTCCTCTGTCTTTTCCTCTATCTCCAGAACCTCATCCTCGACACCACCAATCTCATCAAGATCTGGCTTCTCGTATTGCAAAGGCTTAGCTGTCATCGGTGCAGCCTCGATCCTAACTTCAACCTTAAATATGGTCCGCGCCACGGAGAGCTCGATACTTTTTAGCAGCTGTTGAAACAAACGATATGATTCCTGCTTGTATTCAACCAGGGGATCACGTTGTCCGTAGCCACGCAGCCCGATACCGGTTCTGAGCTCATCCATTGTTGTTAAGTGCTGAACCCAAAGCATATCAATCGTGCGGAGATAGACCGCTTTTTCGATCTCTCTCATCGACTCGGGACTAAATTTTCGCTCACGTTCGTCATACATCCTCTCACTGATCTCGATGAGCTTCTCTTCATTCAGCGGGAGGTCGGATGTGCCGAATATGGCGGAGAGCTCCTTTTTCGCTGCCTCTTCATCTTCAACAGACTCCAAGACGAGCCTGACCTCATCAGAGATAATGCTTAGAATTTCCTCTCTGAGGGTCGTTTGCTCATCCTCGGCATCGAACGCCTCATCATTATCGATTTCTATCTTTCGTTTTCCACCCTCTGCCTCTAAAATTTCCCGTCTCTTGCGATAAATCACCTCGCGGTGTTTGTTCATGACATCGTCATACTCAACCAGATGTTTTCTTATGTCAAAGTTGTGGCCCTCCACCTTGCGTTGGGCTGATTCGATCGACTTAGAGATCATTCTGTTTTCAATCGGCATCTCATCAGGCAAACCCAGTGAGTTCATCAGGCTCTTGATCCGGTCGCCACCAAAGATACGCATCAGGTCATCTTCCAGAGAAACATAAAACTGAGAGGAACCGGGGTCACCTTGGCGTCCAGCACGACCGCGCAACTGATTATCGATACGACGCGCTTCATGACGCTCGGTTCCGATGACATGGAGACCGCCAATCTCCTTAATCTCCTTGCCGATCTTGATATCTGTGCCGCGCCCGGCCATGTTGGTAGCCACAGTCACGGCACCAAATTCTCCGGCCTTCGCGACGATCTTTGCCTCCCGGTCGTGATGTTTCGCGTTGAGCACCTCGTGCTTCACTCCGGCGCGCTTGAGAAGCTTGGAAAGCATCTCATTTTTCTCGACCGAAACCGTTCCAACAAGAACAGGTTGTCCTTGCTCCTGGCATATCTTAATATCCGCAACAATCGCATTCCACTTTGCCTCTGATGTCTTGTAGATACGGTCAGTAGAATCTTTACGCGTGACTGGCCTGTTTGTTGGAATCTCAACAACATCAAGCTTGTATATTTTAAAGAACTCCTCCGCTTCGGTCGCCGCCGTTCCTGTCATGCCGGCAAGCTTTTTGTACATGCGGAAAAAGTTCTGAAATGAGATCGTAGCTAATGTCTGCGATTCTTGTTTGACCTCGACCCCCTCTTTGGCCTCGATTGCTTGATGCAAACCCTCTGAGTAACGACGACCAACCATAAGGCGGCCCGTGAACTCATCGACGATAACGATCTCGCCGTCCTTGACGACGTAGTCTTTGTCGCGCTTGAAGAGCGCATGAGCTTTGAGTGCCTCCTCGAGATGGTGGACAAGAGCAATGCCATCGCCCTCATAAATATTTTTAACCCCGAGCATCTTCTCCATTTTTTGGATACCAGAGTCGGTCAATGTGACAACGCGATCTTTCTCGTCAACCGAATAATCTTCGCCAGGATTCAGGCGCGGAACAAGCGCTGCAAACTGTTGATAGAGAGAAGTTGATTCCTCGGCTTGAGCAGATATAATCAACGGCGTTCTAGCCTCATCAATCAAAATTGAGTCCACCTCATCGACGATGGCATAATAAAGCTCGCGTTGAGAGGCATCCGGAAGTCGGAAAATCATATTGTCGCGGAGGTAATCAAAGCCAAATTCGTTATTGGTACCGTATGTAATATCACAGGCATACGCCTCTGTGCGAGAGCAGGGCTCTAGATTTTTGCCCTCTGCTTCAGAATAATGACCATAATCAACATTTTTGGCGAATTTGAAAGTTTGGAAATTGCTTTGAATTATGCCCGTCGACAATCCCAAGAAGTGGTAAACATCACCCATGCCCTCACCGTCACGGCGGGACAAATAGTCGTTAACTGTAACCAAATGCGCGCCCCGACCGAAAAGAGCATTCAGATAAAGCGGCAACGCCGCAACAATCGTTTTGCCCTCACCAGTTTTCATCTCAGCAATCTTGCCCTGGTGCAGCACTATGCCACCCATAACCTGAACATCGAAGTGGCGCTCATTCCAAACGCGACGCATCGCCTCGCGCATAACAGCAAAAGCTTCGGAAAGTAATTGAGTCGCAATATTTGCGTCACTCAATCCTTTTTTCCGCTCCCTTTCGATCATTTCTCTAAATTGAGCTGTTTTTGCCCTTAGTTCTTCATCAGAAAGTTTTTTAATAGAGTCTTCAAAAGCGGAAACATTCTCCGCTTGGTCTTGAAGATCGCGCAGAACCTTCTTGTTTGGACTTTTAACGATTAAATCGAATAATGACATAAAAATAATTCCAAATTCCTAATTTCTAATACCAAACAAAAACTAAATGACTTAATACCTAGATGTTTTGATTTTCGTCACCGGAAAACGCATTTAGCATTTGCAACTCGGATTTTAGTATTGACAACCTATTCTACCTATTTGGCCTGATCCTGTCCACCACTGCCGCCTGCTGCTCGTTTTTTCAACTCTTCCTCTCTTTTTTCAAAGTAACTTTGAAGTGATGAATACCAAACACCACCAACTTTAACTCCCCCGTCGTCAGGCAAGATCTCCATATCCAAGTCAGCATCGTCGGCTAAATTCAAATCCGCAACATGATCGGTGTTGTCATTTGGCACACCCGTTTGCTCATTTTGATCGTTGGACACTCGCGCCTCCCAATGATTAATTCATTCAATCATAGTATTAGAATCTTTTGCTTCGTCAATCATCTTACGATGACGATCTTCCAAAGCTCTCTTGAAGCGATGATACGCCTCTGAGAATGCTTGCATATGATGGCTGTTCCGCTCTTCGATAAAGATGTTCTCGCCAGAAAGAAGCGCGTTGATGTGGACGATCTGGTCGGGGCCGTTCTTGGCTCTTTTGCCCGCCTCATCGATTAGAAACAGGTCTATAGTCACTGGCTCATCTCTAGTAACGAAACGAGACAATCCCTGTAGCTTTTCCTCAATATCATTATTCTCCTGTTCCGTCAGAGCAACTCCCTTTATGTGAAATAGTATTTTCATGGGGCTATCTCCTCAAATGAAAAATAATATTATACCTGACGCTGTCATTTTAAACTTTGGGTTTTTGCTTTTGTATTTATTGATTTGAACCCAACGTATTTGTGCAATACTTCTGGAACCACGATGCTACCATCAGCTTGCTGGTAATTCTCCATGATTGCAATAAGCATGCGCCCGATTGCGATGGCTGTGCCGTTCAGCGTATGCAGATACAGAACCTTACCATCGTCTTTGCGATAGCGGATATTCAATCGCCTGGCCTGAAAGTCTGTTACATTCGAACACGAGTGCGTTTCACGATATCTGTCCTCTCCTGGCATCCAAGATTCAATATCGAACTTCTTGCTTGCTGGCGCGCCAAGATCTCCGGCACAAATATTGACCACCTGATATGGCACACCCAAGCCCTGGACAATCTTTTCTTCCAAAGAAACCAGGTAGTCGTGCTCCTTCTCTGACTCTTCCGGCAAAACATACGAGAACATTTCAACCTTATCAAATTGATGGGCTCGCAGTATCCCTCTGACGTCTTTGCCGTGGCTGCCTGCTTCTCTGCGAAAACACGAGGAAAAACCAGCATAGCGCAAAGGCAGCTCCTTCTCCTCCAAAATCTCATCCATGTGATACCCTGCCAACGGTTGTTCGGCTGTACCGGCCAGATAAGTGTCGTCCTGAGTTCGATAAATCTCATCTTCGCCGCCTGGAATATAGCCGGCGCCCTCCATCGTTCGTCTATTAAGAAGCACTGGCGGCAGCATCGGCTGAAACCCATTTTCAACCAAAACATCAAAAGCATACCTAATTAAGGCAAACTCGAGTAACACGAGTTCGTTTTTTAAGAAATAAAACCTAGAACCTGAAATTTTGCCGGCTCGTTCAATGTCGATAAGGTTGAGCGTCTCGCCCAAGCTAACATGGTCTTTCGGCTGAAAATCAAATTGCGGTGGAGTACCCCATTTCCTATTTACCGTGTTGTCTTTGTCGGATTTACCATCGATAACATCGTCAGCTGGCGGATTAGGAATATCTAGCATAATCTTTCTAAAGTCGACGTTAATCTCATCAACCTTCGGCTTTAGTTCCTTGACTTTGTCGGACAGAAGAGAGGCCTCTTTGATTGCATCAATTTTTTGCTGACCATGCAGTCGAGCAATATCAGAAGAACGCCTATTGAGTTCGCTCTGCACTTGTTCGATCTCAGCCAAAACTTGGCGGCGCTTCTCATCAGTCTCCAGCGCTTGGTCAACCAGATTAGAGTCAGCACCTTTTCTGGTAATGCTGCGCTTTATCTCTTCCGGATTATCGCGAATTATTTTGATGTCGAGCATAGAACTCCTTTTTGGGTTACTAGCCCTCTAAATCATAGCTTTGTGATTGTCTGTAATGTAACACGTTTTGATCTGAAAATGAAGCAGGGAGTCGCAGAATGAAAAAAGCGCCACCCAGCGGGCAGCGCAACAGCAATCTAGCCTAATGGAGCAAAAGACACGCCATCAGCGCACGCAAGATCAAGCACACCGGGCGCCAATACTTTGCTACCGTTGGTCCCGTTATTACGGGTCCCGCCGGATATGACAATTACGACATGGTCGCCCTGCTTCCGAGCCGAAACCCGTGCCCTCTGGTCACCGCCAAGGATGAGTATATGGTTCTCTACTTGGACAACACCCCGGCGAGCCTCAACATCAATCATTACCGCGTCAGTGGCCTTTTCGGCTTCGTCTGATTGGACTGCCGGATAAGCATAGCCAACAATGTTACCCGTATCTGTCAACTGCCAACCAATCCAGCACAATCTAACATCGCCATCTTTTAACGGCTCCTCACTACTCCAATTCCCCGACAGGCTGGGATTTGGACTCTGCTGGTCCTTGGTATTGCTGGCGCCGCAAAGAATCCGAAAGTAAGTGGGTGTGCGATCATGGTAAATCATGCCCGATACACCCTGGCGCTTGGCGTTTTCTCTCCAAATCACTTCGTACGGCGAGTAAACCCCCGGCATCAAGAAAGGCTCACCGCCAACAACCGGATAGGCAAAATAGATGTTCTGGGTCGGATGCTTAAACAGCATGCACTCTTCATAAGTGAACGCTCGCGGACTTTCGACTCTTACTCCGCAATCCGGAGTGCGAGCCTCGCTATTGATGTGTGAAGGATATACCCGCCAATCATCATAATAGCTCTTCAATGTTTTGCCGCCTGGATTAGGCAGCCAAATCAGATAGACACGAATAGCCCCCTGACTTCCATCCACGTGGTTATCCTCTTTCCCATATAGTCCCAATCAGCAAGTAGCTGATTAAGCTAGCCATCATGATATCACAATACGACCCAATGTCAAGCAGTCTGTCCTTGGCTCTATTGACAATTTTAATAAATTATGATATGATATTACGTTCTTTAACAATCAGAAAGAATAGATTTTTCTCAAAGTCGACACGTTGCGGCGATCGAAATTGTTTGGCAAGACCAGACAAGCTCGATCGTCGCAAACGAGTACTTTGCAGTTGGGTTGGGGAAAAAGAACCCGCCACCACCAGCGACGTTGGGAGAGAAAGCAGATGACAGAGATCGAGAAGTCACTGAAGATCGCGCTTGGATTCTGCCTCATCCTCATGACCCTCTGGGTCGGAACCTGGATCTGGCATCAGGACGACGTCCTGAATGCAAGGTCTGAGGTGAGAGCCGAAGAGGAGGCGAAGGCGTTCGTCAAGCCGCTCGCTGACGGCGGGGTCGTTACCGCCATCAGCTACGGGGACCAGATGGGAAGTGATCGCGCTTTCACTAAGCACATCACTATCAAGGTCAACTACGGGCAGGACGGCTGGCGGAAGATCTGCATCCCGCCTACCCACCCGGACTACCTCCGCTTCAAGGAGCTCAAACCGGGCATGCGCATCTGGCTGGAGGCCGTGTCAACACCGGTCTTCACGCCGGCCACCTACATGGAGGCCTACCTGCAGTTCGTTGGGGTTGCCTACATGTCCACACCCGATCAGCAGGTGTACGGGGTCAGGACCTGGCACCAGATCATGGAGCCCAAGCCGAAGGTCGGCTGGGCCGTCTGCTCCAGGGACCAGAGCAGGCCGCTCTGGTTCAACGAAAACTCCGAGGTGGCCGCACTTGACCATGATCTGCGCACCGGCGCAGTCGCCTACGCAACGATGGACGGGATCATCCAGACCATCAGCCCGTCCGAAAGCACCCGGTACCAGGACGCCCAGTTCAAGAACACCGGCAGCACCGGCTGCCTCGCAATCAACCGCCGCCACAACGACGTGGTCTTCCTTGTCGAGGAGGAGGGCCGCACTATTCGGGCGGTCTGCGCCTACCAGCCGTTCGAGGATAAGTACAAGCTCGGCGAGATGTTCACGGGGATCAACCCCAAGATCGGCCTCATCAAGAGGCTCGAATGCACCGAGGACTTCTTGATCGCCACCGGCACGGCCGGGACGAAACAGATCCCGCTCGGTCGCTTCGGCAACCCGCCGTGGCGAAAGTAAGTATACCAGCTGGTCCGGCGGCCCCGCCGCCGGACCAGTAACAATACCATTCTTGTGACAATCGATAATTGTTTAGATTAAGCAATCTCGATCGTCGCAAACAGGAGCCATCGTTTGGCGCTTGTCATTCGGTTGGGCACTCGAGCCCACCAATGTGCACGACGCAAGGAGAGGCAAGATGGAACGATTGACAAGACTAGCAGCAACTGCATTGACCACACTCATTGCCGCAGGGCTTGCCGGCATGATCGCAGTGGGCATCGGAGTGCCGTACATCGAGCAAGCGTCGCAACGATGCGCTGAGCACGAAGAGAAGGTCATCAGCACCTTCCACTACTATCGAGGCGGCTCCCTGCCGCCAACCTTCACCGGAGAATGGTCAGATGAGCAATCTCGTGTCTGGGCCATCTTCGAGGCATGGCCCAACCTGGAGAATTACACCCAGGTCGAAGTAGTCGGCAATGCCGCACACCTCATCTACCGCTTCCCCACCGGCCGTGAGATCGGCCACTACCGCTACACCATCAACAGGAAGAAGAACTGTCCCGAGTGGAAGGAAAAGGAGATCATAAACTCCGCGAGGGACATCGACGTCAGACCAGAGGCCATCCCATATTATGGTATGAATGCCCTGTCCTGGAATGTCGCTTTCGAGGGCATCGGCCGTGAGGTCGACAGCCGCGAAGAGGCGCTCGAGCACTGTGGCTTTCCGCTTCCGCCCTTCCCCAGGCACGATCCTAGCCTGATCGGGGACGACTACCGCGGACTGAACCCCTACGCCGGAGCAGAGGAGGACCCGGCTGCGGCCTTCGTCGAGAGGGAGTTTGCTCGCCTCAGAGCCATCGAGGGAAACCCCGGCCTGACGACGAGGTGCGCCAACCTGGCGTACCTTCCGCTCGACGAGGCCGGAATCATCACCCCTACCATCGAGACATCTTGCCTCTGGAAGGGCAGGAAGTATCGGGTAGACTTCCGCTGGATCTCTATCCTTGGCGGTGCCAGCGCCACCAAGGCGAGCTACATCGTAACAGTCAACCGCCGGAACGATCAGTGGCGGCTGACCAACGTCAGGGCGCAGAAGCCATACGCAGTCCTGACAGCCAGAACGCTGTAGCACACACGCTGATCCGGCGGCCCCGCCGCCGGATCAGCAGAGAACAGAGCGAACAATAGTTTGTTCATTCTGCACTCTAGTATCAAAAAATCATCCGATCTACTGGATGATTTTTTGTAATTGGCTGTATTTACTTAGCTGCTGGTCCGGCCTCATCTGCGCCCGGAGCAACGAACCGTTTGCGGTGATTGGTATAAATTTGAATAAGGCTATAAATCTCGTTCTGCAAACCAGGATCTTCAATTCGAACACCGTTGGCATAATAATTTGACGGAGATATCTGCGCCGTAAGCGGCACTTGCCCTTCGAGCTCCTTACCGATGACCGCTTCCAACCTCTTCACAATCTCCGGACGAACAAGCTTTCTAATTGATTCGGCTGGAATATCAAGCCTCTCTGATCCTATTCCTTCAGAAAAATAACGTGAACCATCAGTAAATGTAAGACCGGTTTGGGGCAGAGACAGCTCATCGCCAACCTTCCTCCAGCCCAGCTGCTCATCGCTCTCCCGGATCGTCACAGCAAATTTCTGGCCCTGATATTCTTCATCCCCCGTCTCGTCTGCACCAGGACTAGCTTCGGGAACTGGAACAGCACCAACACCTTTGTCTCCTGGCGTGTAAACAGCGCCGGTGTTTGGATCCGTGACACTTGTGATAACCGCCTCATCTGTGTGATGCGGCAGATAAGATGCACCCACTTCGCCACCCAAAAATCTTTCCATTCTTTCGTCTCCCATGGTGTCTCCTTTTGGCTTATCCTAGCCGAGTTAACGTGTGATTCGATAATACAACGGCAGAAAAAATACGTCAACGATTATCCAAGATGACCGAATAGCAAAAGTCCCGTGAACGCGGGACTTTTGCTGAGATCATATTCGAAATGAATTAATTTACCTCCACAATCCGATATTCTGTCACTCCTCCGGGAGTTTTAACCTGAACTGTCTCTCCACTACGATGGCCGCGAATGGCTGAGCCGATGGGTGATTCCGGAGAGATGCGGCCAGCGAGAGGATCCACTTCATCAGGACCAACAATTTCGAAAGTCATGGTGTTGCCGTTGCCTTCGATCTTAACACGGCAACCGACACCAACAACCCCATCGTCGCACTTGGCAACAACTTTTGCCGATTTAATTTTCTGCTCCAACTCAGCTTCACGCCCAAGCAAAAAAGCTTGCTCGTTCTTAGCCTCTTGATACTCGGCATTTTCCGAGAGATCGCCCAAATCTCTAGCTTCCTTGATTCGTCCGGCAATATCCTTCAGCTTTTGATGAACATCATCATATTGTTTTTTTAGGTGGTCCAGCCCAGTGGCTGTCATTTCATTGGTCATGGTTATTTCTCCCGAAGTTTTTCTTGTTTTCGTCAAGCTTCAGAAACTGACTAGTTATTATATTTAATAATTGTTAAAAATAGTACTTTACGACTTCTGAGTATCTCAAAAAGAGGGCGCTTTTGTCAACCTTCAGTTTATCTACTAAAGTAGTAATCTAAGATGTCCTTAGCAACAGGCACAGCGGTTTCGTTGCCCCCACCGCCACCCTCGATCAGAACGATGACGGCAATCTCTGGATCATCATAAGGAGCAAAAGCCTCAAACCAGGCATGCGTCTTCTCGTTATTGAAAAATTGTGCAGTGCCTGTTTTGCCAGCGACTGCTACAGGCAAAGAATTCAAGCTCCTGGCAGAGCCTTCTGTCACCGTCATTCGCATACCGCGAGCAACCGTGCTTGCAACCTGGGAGGAAACGACTGCCTCGTTCTCCACGGAAGGACCAAACTCTTTAACAACCTCGCCATCCAATCCTATTATTGTTTTTATGAAACGTGGATTAAGGAGCTTTCCACCGTTAGCTATGGCAGCAGTCGCTCTGAGCATCTGAATAGGCGTAACCAGTAAATCTCCCTGGCCAATTGAAACATGATAAGTGTCACCAAGATACCACGGCTCGTTCTTGACCTTTTGTTTCCACTCTCCATCCGGCAACAGCCCGTTTTCTTCCCCTGGAATATCAATCCCGGTTGTTTTTCCCAAACCGAATTTCTGCCAATATTCTTTGATCTTTGCTATGCCGATTCCCCTTATCTTGTCGTATCCGCCGCCAATAGCATAAAAGAATATGTTATTTGACTCAGCAATAGCGCGCTCGACGTCAGTCAGGCCGTGATCTTTCCAGTCTGGGAAAGAGTAGTCTCCAATTTGAATTGCCGGTGGGGTATCAAGAGATGTCCCCTCGTTAATAACACCTTCAGACAGCCCCGCTGCAGCCATAACAATCTTAACGATTGATCCTGGCGGATACTCGCCCTTTATTGCTCTGTTGAAAAGGGGTTGCGATGGATCATTAATCAATCGCTGGTAATCATCATTCGATATTCTTGTGGCAAAAAGATTATTATCATAGTCGGGAAGAGAAACCATTGCCAGTATTCCGCCGTTTCTAACATCCATTACGGCAGCCACACCTGAGTTTATGTCCTCCTTACCGGTGATCTCCTTCGCCTTCTTGATGCCATCTTGCAGAGAGAGCGCAACCTTTGACTGCAATCCTCTGTCCAGGTAGAGGGAAACATCATTCCCTGGCTTCGGCTCCATGTTGCCCTCTTTGACAAGAACGCGCACGACATTTCCGCGCGAATCAACCTCGACCTGTTCGACCCCGTGGACTCCGCGCAAATACTGCTCATACTCCTTTTCTATTCCCGCCTTTCCAATCCAATCCGAAAGAAAATAGTTAGGATGATCCTTTAGATCTGCACCCGAAACGGAGCCAGTATATCCCAAGATATGTGAGATTCCAGGAAGACTAACATACTCTCGGCTCACGCGATGCGCAATAAACACACCCGGCAGATCAGCTGTCCTTTCTTCCAATAGCAGCGCCTCATCATGTGATAAATGGTCCTTGATAATAACTGAATCAAGAAAATAGTTTCCCTTCTCTTCGGCAATTTTTTGAATCTCCTCTGGGGCCAAACCAGAGACGTCGGCAAGCTTCTTGAAAATTTCTGCTCTGTCCGCCTTCGCCTTCGGCAAGTCTGAGGGATAAAACGAGAGAGCAAAATCAGCCTTATTGCGCGCAAGCCAAACTCCATCTTTGTCCGAAATTAATCCTCTTGGTGCCTCAAGGACTCTTGGTCTGATACGGTTTCCTTCAGCAAGTTTCTGGTGGTTTTTACCCTCCACTACCTGCAAAAAGAATACTTTGGCTAGCAATACGATAAAAAACATTATCAACAATGTCCTTGCTGGCAGTGTTAACGAAGAGATCGCTCTATCTTCTATCTTAGTTATCCCTGAAATTACTGCATCAGAATAGGAAAAATCGTTCTCTTCACCTTGAGGAATCTTGCGCTTCTTTCGATCGCCCCTTAGGGCGCCAAAGTTTCCGAAAATATCCATCACTAATCCTAGAGCCTAATTTCATTGTGCCGAACAGCTGAACGGACCCTCGTGGCCAGCTCAAACACCGCCATTCCAAATATTGAATTTATTAATACGAAATACCCGATAGAAGTGGCCACCTCGCTGCTCCACTCAGGAAAAAAAATAAGCATTAACATTTCGGTCGACAGACAGGTGACTATCAAAATGACTAGTACAACAAAACGAGAAGACCCAGGCAAATAACGCTGCCGACAAAAGACCAGCGCAACCGGAAGCAAAAAGAACATAATCAAGATTAATACAATTGGCAAGGAGGAAAAAATGGCGAAAAGAACAGAAAGAAAAGATATCAGAATAAGTAACGGGTCAAGAGGCCAGATCAGCGCTGTCACAATAACCACTACCAATGAAGAAAAGATCGTCGCTCCCTTGATCGGCAAAGAAGAAAAATATGTTACATCAAGCATTACCAAGAAAAGCGACAGTACACCAACCAACAAATATTTTATCCATCTCATAATTGCCGAACCTCTTTTACAAAACTCAAAGCAAGACAACCAGACGCAAAAATCACCGCGAAAAATTATTACTCCCTTACTACGAAAACCATCTCCAGTCGCGGAAGATCAATTATGGGCTCTACGGAGATAGATTTATAAATACCAGACAGGGGAGATTGAAGCGACCGGGCCTTCCCAATTAATATGCCCTCCGGTAGTTCTCCTCCCAACCCAGATGTTACAACGTATTCTCCTGAACTAAACTCAACATCCTGAGAAATATTTTCAAGCGAAAGGCCAGATATCCCTCCCCGCAAAACCCCCTTCGACCTGCTAACCTGCAACATGGCCTGAACAATCGAATCTTTGCTCGTAATGAGAATGATTTTAGCGGAGTCCTTGTTGACCTCGCTAACCTGTCCTATAAGTGCACCCTCCGAGACAACAGGTGCATTTGCCACTACTCCATCAGACTCTCCCTTGTCAATAATTGCGTAATCAAGCAACGTGGTTGGCTCACGCCCAACAATTCTTGCCGGTATCAGCTCCTGATTAGGCCGCGAACCAAGAAATCCCAGTTCGCGTTTGAGCAACTCATTCTCATGTTCAAGTTCGGTAATTCGACTCCTGTCAACCTCAAGAGATGCAATCTTTCGGCCTAAATCCTTATTCTCGTCTTGCAACCTACCAATACCCCTAACAAATGTCGTGACATTTTGTGTCTTTTGAGACAAAAAAATAAATGGATTAGCAACAACCTTCCCGGCACTCCAGGCGAACGAACGAAACTTCGCTCGTAAGGGCATGACCAAAATCAACACCAAAAACACAGATACGGACAACATTTTAACAAGATTGTTATTCCTTTTCATTCCACTTGAATCCCGATAACAGTCCTAGCCAAGCCTGCGCTGTTTTTTATCTGCTGAACTCCTTTGGTAGCAAAACCTCAGCAAGCATATCTAGATCTTCGAGCACAATTCCCGTACCCCTCACGACCGCTGTCAGGGGGTCGTCAGCGATATGAACCGCGGTCAGAGTCTCTGTTGCAATTCGCTTATCGAGGCCACGTAGCAAAGCACCTCCGCCAGCAAGAATGATGCCCTTTTCCATTATATCAGCCAATAGCTCTGGGGGTGTCTCCTCCATGGTTACCCTAATACTTTCCATGATCGCACTGATCGACTTTTTTAGAGCTTCGCGTATTTGAGTATCATTAACAATAATTTCTTTGGGCAAACCAGTGACTAGGTCGCGACCTCGCAGCGGTGCCTCTAACTTCTCCTTTAGTTCCACAGCCGAACCGATTCTCATCTTGGTCTCTTCTGCACTTCTCTCACCGATCAATAGGTTAAATTTGTCCCTGACATACTGAACGATATCATCATTCATCTCGTCGCCAGCGATACGTAATGATCTCGACGCGACAACTCCGCCCAAGGCTATTACAGCAACCTCTGTCGTGCCGCCGCCAATATCGATGATCATACTGCCGGAAGCGTCCTGAATTGGAAGCCTGGCTCCGATAGCAGCAGCAATTGGCTCCTCAATCAGATACACCTCGCGTGCCCCCGCATTAATAGCGCCTTCCTCTACAGCCCTGCGCTCAACCTCGGTCACACTATGGGGAATACCAATTACAACGCGAGGCCTTGGCAGGAGACTAAACTTTTCCCGATGCACACGATCAAAAAAATAGCGCAGCATCTGCTCAGTAATTTCAAAGTCAGAGATAACACCATCAACCAATGGCCGGACAGCAACAATATGAGACGGAGTGCGGCCAACCATTCTTTTGGCTTCCTCGCCAATGGCAAGTATCTCTTTCGTCCGCTTGTTCAGGGCAACGACCGATGGTTCGCGAATAACAATTCCCCTGCCCCTGACATAGACCAGAGTATTGGCCGTGCCCAAATCAATCCCAATATCGTGGGAAACTTTTCCAAGGACCCTGCCGACAATTCTGCCGATACCTTTTCTCATAAGCTCCTTAGTGAACCCATCCACAAAAAATAGATGACCGGAAGTCTACTTCAATCTAGAGGAAATACGACTATCGGTCAAGCTCAACAACAACGACACAAGTCAAAGCTTAAGAACATTCAGCGCCTTTGAAATAATAGGGTGAAACAATCTATTATTCAAACCTTTTTAAGTCCCTGATTGACAGACCTTAACTTCCGTAGTATTATTCAGCTCGTACGAATCGCCACGAGAGGAGCAACGCATGGACAAAGGAATCGAATACTTGCCCAATCTTTTCACCATTGTTACCGATCACCAACTGGAAAGATTCCGAAAAACCGGCAAACTCGATGGCTCTCGCTATCCCGGCGCCATGATCCACATGGTCAATAGCCCAGCCCTCAATGTGCTTGTGCCCACGCTCGTGAGAGGCGCTGTACCTGCAGCCCCAACCGAGAGCATCAGCCAACAGATCACGAACATAGGCTTGGCAAACATTGATGATTTCAGGGTAAAAGAAACATATGCTGCCCGCGTAACACCACTCACAGCTGATAAGATTCTGGTTGGAAACATGACGACGGCGAGAGGACGACAACTAGCAACTCAGTTCTTCGTTCCCCTGGTTGATTACCAGGGCGAACACAAGGAGCCGTTCCTCCTCATTTGCCGCCAACTCGAAGCCGACGAGATCATGATTGACAACACAGTCGATGGTGTTGATGATATTGTCATCAGGCCCGGTAGCCAGAATAGGCCGCCAGTGAACCCTGTCCCACTCGATATTCGCTGTCTACCTAGCAAATATCCCAATGTTCCAGATGGCCATTTTGTCATCGCCAGGATCGGCAATACCTGGTGGTGCTGCGCCGATCTCTCCCAGATGCTCTGGGTTTGTGACAACAACCAGGGTCGCGTAATTCGTTGGTATTCTAGCCCCGGTTGGGAAGAACAAGATGAAGGCAAGATCGAAGCATCAGACCGACAATAGTCAGATCGTTACTTGGATCATCGGGGGTATTCTAGGAGTACTCTTCGCCGCAGGATTACTCATTGCCATCTTCGGATGGTGACACATCGGAGGCAAATTCACAGGCTCGACACCGGCGCACACGCCAGCTGGTCGAGCCTATTTTTATTCTTTGATTGCATTTTCCTGCTCCGATTCAACAACCATGCCATAGCCGTACCAAGCAGACTATTTTTGGCGTTGTTATCGTTTTATCTTGACACCGAGAATTTTGGCACGATTGGCGTTGTGCTCCTCGACAGTAGCACTCGGGTAAATAACCCCATCCTTGTGCAGGAAATAGAGATAGTTATGCTCTTGAGAGTTAACGGTTGCTTTGATACTGGCCAAACCCGGATTGCAGATTGGGCCCGGCGGTAAACCAAGCGCGATGTAGGTGTTGTATGGAGAATCATACAGGGGGGACTGCGAGATCGTAATTGGCTGCCAAAATCGAAAATCAGTCAGTTCAGCAGCAGGCATCGCCTTGATCAACACGCTATCTTTGCTATATTGAATAGTCGGATCGGCTTCCAGCCTCATGCCTTTCGCAATACGGTTCTTGAAAACACCAGCGATCAAGGGCCGCTCCTCATCCGTCACGGCCTCCCGCTCGACAATTGAAGCAATGACTATGTCGGCATCACTGACATTGAGTCCGCTGGTTCTTTTGGTAAAATCATCCTGCATCTGAGAAATTATATTCTCAGCGGTCGTATCATAGGGGAAAAAGTAAGTATCAGGAAACAGCTTCCCCTCGAACGGCTTTGCCTTAGTTATGAATTCCTCATAACTTACCAAATTCTTCTTGGATAATACCTGTGCGATCTGTTCTGTCCGCCAGCCCTCTGGAATTGTTACCTTGATATGTGTGACTTTTCCAGAGGAGAGTTGGTCATAAACTGACAGTATAGATGCTTCCCTGGGAATACGATAGACGCCAGCATAGATGGAGCCCTTCTTGATCTTTGCCAAGATAGCAAAGAAAGCATCAGAAGAGATCAATCCCCTCTCCTTCAGTCTCTTTGCCACCCCCAAAGTAGACTCACCGTCTTTGACCTCAATAATATTCTGGGTTTGGTCGTTGGTCGTCGTTTCTTTGATTGCTTGATTAAAATAGACGGCGGCAACAACAAAAGCGAACAAGGCCAAGCCCAAAAAAGACGAGATGACAATTGTTGCGATCTTTAATAGCTTCACCTATTTCTCCTGGCTATGCGCCAAATACTGTTCCAAGAGCAGAACTGCCGCGAGCTCATCTATCTCACCCTTACAATCATAGTTCTTTTTGTGTTCTTTGATCTGCTGCAAAGCTTCTGTCGATGTGAACTGCTCAGGTTCAAACACTACTGGCAAAGAGGTTGCAGCATGGAGCTGCGCCCCAAAACGACGGATCTCCCCCGCCAAGGTTCCCTCCTCGCCCTGACTCCGAATTGGTAAACCAATGACTATAGTTTCAACGTCCTCACTTTTACATATTTTTTCAATTCTCAAAAAAAGATCATCCCATGGTAGTTGACCATCCAAAACACCAACACCCCGGGGCATGACTGCACCGATCGCCAGTCCAATTCTTTTTTTTCCGTAGTCAATAGCTAAATAGCTCATATCAGTTTGTAAAGTTTGTAAAGTTCATAAAGCTCACAAAGTCCTTAACGTTCAGATGAAAAAAAACGCTATTTTTGTTAGTAACTTTTTTCTTTATGAACCCTGGAATTATTCCGCATAATCAAAATTTATCTTGATTCGGTTCGCCAGAAGCGGCGTACGATTAAGAAAGAGCGGCCACGTAACAATTTCCGCTGTCTCGATTGCCTGATTCGATCGTAGCAAATTCGCGGCCTCTGATTTATTTTTGTTTCGAATCAATGCTCGCGCCTCGGATTGAGACAGCTTTTGACTGATGCGGCCGGCAAAGTTGGCCTTAAGCGTCAGCGTTCCCTTGTCGGGATCGTTCTCTGACACAGAATAAGTCACGCTGGCTTTGTCTGGGTTGACCAGCATCTTGTCCGCACCGATCTCGCGCTCAAAAATCTTGGCAATAACAGCCTTTAGATCCTTTTCCTTGAAACCGATACCGATCACCTTTATTTTAACGACTGTATCAAATGAGTCTGCTTCGTCATCAACATTTTTAGAGTGCGAGACTGAGACAATTTCACTCTTGAAGACGCCGTCATTAATAATCAGGCCGTCTTTTGCGGCTTGTTCACTCAGGCCCTGCCTAATCTCAGCAGACAGAGCATCCTTCACGTTAACCTCAGCATCTGCGAGATCCTTCTCTGCCACAAGTTTAACTTCCTTTGTTAGTCCTCCAGCCATCTGGTCCCCCTGGCCGACGATCTGGGCAGGCGCTCCGTCAATGGAATAAGTTGCCGCCCCAATATTGTAAGACTCACCAGGCTTTTCTGCCTCAACAGAAACGACACCCTCTCCAGGCACAACATTAACCCTGCCTCCGGCAAGCGATGTCTGCGCACCAGCAACAGAAAAATCTTCACCCGCCAAAAAAACCTTGCCCTGATAAGTGAATTTAGTACCCTTTGTAAACTTGTGAACAATTGAATCATAACTATTCAGAACAGTGATCTTGCCAGTAGCCTTCTTCCCAACATCCTTTTTGCCTGTAGTTGGAAAGTTTTTACTCAGCTCCTTCTCTCCATCCAGCACACTACCAGGGATCGTACCATCCAAAGAGTTGATCGCCTTAGCGCTGCGATCTGCTTTTATCTCCACATCCCTACTGTAAGGTTCTGCCTTTAGCTGTAATGTAGCAGAGGCGTTGGGTAAAAGAACATATGACAATACGACAGCACCTGCCATACAAGCAGTCAGTAGCACCAACGCCCGCTTGGGTCGAATAGGTTTTTTGTTACTTCTAATCACTGACTCCTTAACTCTAGGCAGGGATTTCTCTTGTACCGTTGGCTGTCTTGTAACTGTTGTTGAAGCAATGAAGGGCTGACATTCCGGCTTCTTTTCTTCAACCTCAGATACAGCAGGCCTTGTGTCTGCCTCAGCTAAGTCACTCTCGCCCTTCTTGTCATATCGAATATAACTGTTGATCCTGATCTGGCCTGATCCGTCATCTTCAGGCGACTGAACAGCTTGAACCTCGGAAACGCTCGGTTTGGGCTTATCGGCCTCAGAAATTTTGGAATAAACAGTTATACCTACCTGAGAGCCAATATTGCGCGTAATACGATCACTAGTGACCAAACAAACTTCCTTGCCAGTTTCCTCGGCGCTTCTCTTCAGAATCTTTAGGTTAACGATGCTCTGCGCAATAGATGAGCCCCTGGGAACAACCAAAACAACACTGGGAAGAGTGCTCGATTTTAGGCGCTCGATAACAGAGGTAATTTCATCATCAGAATCAAGATAGATTACATCATTCATACTTTTACCATTATAACAAGATATTGAGAAATGCGATACCGATTCAAGGCGTTAAAGGAGCGAAGTGGCTTTAACAGAAAAGGAATGCCAAAAGCCAAATCGCAGCTAATAAGCTAGTAGGCACAGGTAACTGTAGTACTTAAGAAGTGGCTTACTAGCTTATCTACTATCATTATGATCGCAGGCCATCAACGATCTTGTCGAGAATGCCTTCAACCATATTTGGTTCACCAACCAATCCAATACCAAGATTTGCAAGAGCCATTGGGGTGATATCTTGTGAGTCAGAAATGTTCCCTGTCTCGTCCTTGACTGATATCAGCTGGCTGGGTTCAATAAAATCAACCTTTGGATGCTTGGCAAAGGCTAGTCTCTTCGTCCAGTCGTACCCCTCGAGTGATATCTTGATCTCTGGCAACAGACTACCGCCACCACACAAGAGGATTCTGGATGGCAGAAGATCAGAGCCTGTAAACTCTTCTAGTCCTAATTCAACACCAGCCAACCAAACCTGGCAATCGTTATTGATTGAATCGGCAATCTTATCTTTTAGATTTCTATCTTCTAACTCACCCTTCGAATATTCAATCTTCAATCTCTCGGCCTCAGTAAAAGAGATATCACAGGCATCAGCAATAGATTTAGTAAAAACTCGTCCCCCTATGGCAAACATCTTCGTCCCCTCTACGCCTCCGCCCCTAACCACTGCGATGTCGGTCGTTCCTCCGCCGATGTCTATGAATATTGCCGAGAACTCGGTCGAATCTTCCAGCCCAACACAACGGGCAACCGCATATGGCTCTGCTGCAATTGAGAGTACATCTAGTCCCAAATCCTCAGCAATCGTTTGAAGTGCGCCAAAGTGAACAATTGGAGCAAAAGCATTGAAGATTCCAACCTGGATATCCCTACCCTGGAAACCAACGGGGTTAGAAACTCGATACCCATCGATACGCACATCCACCACAGCTGAGTTTACTAGCTTTACATCGATTTCCGAATATCCGGTCTCCCAAGCCAGTTCTCCCCTGGTTTTCTCAAAAGACTTTGTCTGGACCTGTTTGATTATCTGCTGAAGCTCCTTGATTGTTATCTTTGCCTTTGGGTCATCCCTCTTGTAGTTTACTGTTACGGTCGTGCCTTTAACTAATTCACCGGCAATACCGATAACACACTGTTTTGGCAATATTTTTGCTTCTTCGTAAGCACGCTCCAAGGCTTTCTCACAGTTTTGAATCACGCCCGAAATATCAGTAACTCTGCCTCCCTGCATATCAGACAACCGTTGGCGTTGTCTGCCCGTGCCGATAACAGTTGCTTTGTCTTCTTCTGCACGAAAAATAAGCGCCTTGACAAACTCCGTCCCAATATCAAGCGCAATGGCATGTTTTTCGCTTTTCTTTCCTAAGCCAAAGAGTCCCAAAAGCCCTCCGCACCAAACAAAACTAGGTAATTACTTTCATCAACTCAAATAACAACATCGTCAAAGGCTATTATACCAAACTTCCGCATATTTTGTATAAAAGAAAGGTCGGCATTGTGACATTATGTCTCAATCTAGTTGCCGACCCCTGAAGATAAGTGGGCTATGTCCTGCTCCGCTGCCTTTCCAAGTATTCTCGACCACGACCGAGATCTATATTAATCGGCACGCCCTTTCGACAGAGCGGACAATCCTCCGCCCCCCATGCGTCAAACCGATGCGAACTTAGCGCAATCAGAAATTCTGATTCCCTAAGACCAATATCCGAAGCGATAACGCCTCCTCTGTTCCAAAGCGCTACAGCACCAACGACGGTGCCATCATACCCCCTAACCTTCTCGATCGTCCGCGCGACAGAACTTCCCGTGGTCATGATGTCTTCGACAGCCAAGACCCTAGTATTCATAACCCATTTCACGAATGAGGGCCTGATCGAAAAGATGCCTTTTCCATCACAATCATAGCCTGTTTTGCTGGCCCAAACTCCCTGAATATCTCTGTGCTCAAGACGACCCAAATGATAAGCAACGCAATGGGCAAGTATCACACTGCCCTCGGCCGGGCCGATAACTGTTTCGACCCCATAGCCCGCGACTCTCTCGGCGATGGTTAAACCCAACCTCGAAATTGCTTCAGCGTGCGGAGTAACCTCGTCTTTATTGACATAGACAGCAGCATGCTTCCCGCTATCAAGAACAAAGTGTCCATCGACTATTGCGCCTTTTCCTCGAAAAAATCTCAGCGTACGCGCTTCGTCCATCTGGCTCTCCTCTCTGTCACTATCCAGAGGAGAGAATAACATAATCAAAAAAAGGGAGCAACCCTACGGGAGTGCGCCAGTAATCTATAGGACTATTCCAACACGGCCTTAATACGACGCACACCAGCAGAGGAAGCCTCCTCTTTGATGATTTTGAAGCGACCAAGTTCGCCGGTGCGTGAGGCATGAGGGCCGCCACAAATTTCCTTTGAGAAGTAGTCATCAATTGCTTGACCAATAGTATAGACTTTCACTTTCTCACCATACTTGCTCTCGAATACTCCGATGGCACCCGAGCTTTGCGCGTCTTCCATGGTCATTTCTTCGCGATTAACGGATAGATTCGCACTAATCTGGTCGTTGACCAAACTCTCGACAGCACTGATCTGTTCCGGGGTCATCTTGTCGGGATGAGAAAAGTCAAAGCGTAAACGCTCTGCTGTAATATTTGAGCCCTTTTGATAGACATGATCGCCAAGCACTTTGCGCAACGCTGCATTGAGCAAGTGAGTTGCCGTATGATATTTTGTGACAACGTCGCTGGCGTCAGACAATCCGCCCTTAAACATACCCGCCGACGCCGTCCGGGATAGCTCTTGGTGGGCTCTAAGAAGATCGTTAAATTGTTTCATCGTTTCGCCCTCTATCACGGCACTGCAATTCTTGGCCTCTTCGAGAGAAATTTCTACCGGCAAGCCAAAAGATTGATAAAGATCAAAAAGCACCTTGCCATCAATTTGCTTGTATGAAGCTATAAGTTTTAATCCCTCTTCGAGGGTCTTTCTGAATTTCGTTTCTTCTTTTTGCAGCTCAGAGATGACTTCTTGCAAAGAAAAAGAATAAACGCCAGCATACGTTTCAAAGACAGGCTCCGCCAGATCACTGGTAAAGTTATTTGTAATACCAAGACCGCGAGCTTTTACGATAGCTCGACGAATAAGCCGACGAACTATATAGCCTCGATCTTTGTTCGAAGGGGAGACTCCATCAGCTATAGCAAAAACAGCCGCCTTTATGTGGTCAGCAATAATTCGGAACTCCTTTGTGGACTCTTCATAATTTTTACCGGAAATCTCCTCGATTTTTTTGATTATCGGCAAGAACAACTCTGTTCGGTAATCATCATCGAAACCATCCACAACAGCCAAAGCACGCTCAAGACCCATGCCCGTATCTACATTTTTCTGTGATAGGGGCTCAAATCTGCTGTCAACGGTCTTATTATACTGCATGAAGACGTCGTTCCAGATCTCCACCCAATTATTATCGCTAGGATCAAATTTCTCGGGAACATCGCTACCGCCAGTCCAATAAAACATCTCCGTATCAGGGCCGCATGGTCCAGTTAGCCCAGCAGGACCCCACCAGTTATCCTTTTTAGGCAATTTGGCAATTCGACTCGGCACAATACCAAGTTCGAGCCAAATGCCATAGACTTCCTCATCAAACGGAGCATCCTTATCACCCTCAAAAACTGAAACTGCCAATCTTTCTTTCGACAATCCAAGCCATTCTCTCGAGGTAAGAAATTCGTAGCTCCATTCAACAGCTTCTTTTTTGAAATAGTCTCCAAGGGACCAGTTGCCTAGCATCTCGAAAAAAGTATGATGAAACTTATCGCCAACTTCATCAATGTCATCGGTCCGGATGCATTTCTGCACATCAGTTAAGCGGCTTCCGCCAGGGTGTTTTTCGCCAAGCAAATAGGGCACCAGCGGGTGCATGCCGGCCGTAGTGAAAAGAACCGAAGGATCGTTTTCGGGCACCAAAGAAGCAGAAGGGATCACAGTGTGTCCCTTCTCCTTAAAAAAATCGATGAATTTTTGACGTAGTTCACTTGCTGTCATTGGTTTAATTCACCTTAAAGACCCAGTTTAAAGTTTCTGCTTAGGGCATAGTACCAAAAGTTACTTCGCCAATCACTTTCGTTTGGCTTAGCTGCTTGAATAGAAACCTTCTCTGTTATGCCAAGCTCATCAGCATAGGCCTGTTCGTACACTCTCTCTAAAAACATGATTTTGTTTACATACCCCTCAACGCCTCGGGAGAGAAATTTGGATCGCAATCCGCTCTCAACCCAAGCGTCGCCAACTCCACCTCCAGCGTTGTATGATGCTAGCACTGCCCTTCTCTGGTCATAAGAATTAAGGGTGTTGTACTCTTTGAACAATATTGATAGGTGCGCGGCACCCAGCTCGAGTGAAACATCTGGGTTAGTCAGATCAATCTTTCCGGTATAATTCACAACCTGCGCCGTATAGCGAGCAGTCGATGGCATCATCTGAGTTAGGCCAACCGCCCCGGCGCTCGATCGTGAGGTTGCGTGGAATCCACTCTCCGCAAAGATCAAAGCGGCAAAAAATGCTGGCGGAACATCATATTTATCGGAGAGCTCGACTATCTTCGGAGCGTACTCTTTCGGTAGTGGATATACCGTATCACCGAAAAAGGTGGGAACAAGAAGATAGCCTGAAAACAGGAGCAAGATAAAGCTAATGATAACTACTGCCAGCTTGAGCTTTGACTGCTTCTTCATGACAAAAAATCTCCCTCCCTTTTGACTTATTTAAGATTATCATAATAAGTGCAAAAAATCTATCAAAAAGATGCTCCATTCTTGGCGATCTCGACAGCTCAAATTAGCTCTGTATTAAATTACTCTACTCATCCGTGGGAGCAAAAAGGTCTCATGAGGCAGAGCTCAGAGACCCGGTTGTGCGGTTTGCTGCTTTTCGGCTGGTTGCTTCGAAAGCCAGTGCGAAATATGCCACGCTCCATAAAGTGCAATCGATACGCCAATCCATTGAACAAGCGTGAGTTGTTCGCCACATAAGAATGTAGCGCCGATAATCACAGCTGGCGTTTCCCCTTGCGCAAGCACGCTTGCTTCTATCGTCGGTAAATTCTCAAAGGCAAGCAAGTTCGCAATCCAATACAGAAATCCTCCTACAAATGCGAAACCAAGAATGAGCAGAACGAGTTTTGGCTCTGCAATTGGTGCCCATGAAGTTCTGGTGCTAAGAGCAAGGCCAAGGACCCCCATGCCCATACAAGCACAAAAGCATTTTTGCAGTGAGGTCGCTCTAGCACGAGCAAAAAACTCATACGTAATTCCATTCATGACAGTGCCAAATACTGACCAAGTAAATCCAGCCAGATGAAATTGCCCTCCCCACCGAGCCATCACCACGCCACCAAGAACAAGCACAAAACCGACGACCGAGGTTGATGTGGTGTGGCGGCCTAAGAAAATACCGATTACAAGATTCACTAGAGGTGTTGTAGCCAGAATGATAACGGCTGGGCCTGCACCCCACTGCCGGATACCTTCGAACAACCCCAGCGTGGCGAACGGCAGCGTCAGGGCAAGAAGATAAGTAAACTTGTCCACTCGACCGATAATTCCACGAAGTCCGATGAATGCCATTGCAGCAGTCATGAACCCGCGGAAGACCATCAGTTGCGACGGGGCGAACATGTCAAGAACATTAACAAAAGGCAGGGCTAATCCTGCCGTGATCCAAATACCCAAAACCCCAAGAAACCCGATCGAGGTTTTGCGACCCAATGTGTCACCCCCCTTGTTTTGGATGAATCGCTAAGAAGACAGTATCATATCAGACAACAAAAATCAAAGAAACGCAACACCAAACTAAAATATGCTAATTGTTTAGCATATTTTAGTTTGGTGCCCAGGGTGGGATCTCGAGCGGTCGCAATAGCAACCTTCTAAAAACCCACGGTTTTTAGTCTTTTCCTCTGCGGGAAACCGGCTGGTTTCCCGACCCCTTCCCTGTTCGAATCCCACTTCTTACCAAATGAAAATATGGTAACTACTTACCATATTTTCATTTGGTGCCCAGGGTGGGATTCGAACCCACAAGCCTTACGGCAAAGGATTTTAAGTCCTTCGTGTATACCATTCCACCACCCGGGCCTAACCTTAAATTCTTTTGTTCAAATATTTGCGCCCAAAACCAGTCTTTAGTTGTTTCTCGCGCGCGATCGCCTTCTCTTTAGATAAACAAGCTTCATAATACATCAATAACAGTGGCCGCCTATTCTTCGTTGACTCGACTAGCCCGCTGTTATGCTCTTCTAGTCTATGACCGAGATCCGTTGTCCAGCCAACATACAACCGTTGATCACTTGCGCTTTTTAATACATATGTATAATACATATCATTAGTATCATAATTCCATTCCACCTGCCCGCAATCGCTAAAGCGATAGCTTTTGCAGGCGGGCCACCCGGGCATTGTTTTGGTAGAAAGAAGAAGGTAGAAGGTAGATAGCAGCAATTGTCTTGTTGCCTCCCTTCCACTTTCCCCCCTCTACTTTCTACTATATTGCTTGCCAAACGTCTTCGGCCTGTTCGAGGTGCCCGGAAAACGAAAAGCCACAAGCCTTCTTGTGGCCGCCTCCGCAAAGAAGATTGGCCAACTTTGAAAGATCAAGCGATTCTGATTCCGTTCTCAAGCTTCCTTTAATTTTACCATCCGCAGTCTCGTAAAGCAACAGCGCAGCCCTGCATTCAGGGATAGCGTTGATGAGATTGACCAGTCCGGAAACTTCCTCATCGTTTGCCCCAACTTGCTCGATATCGCCTCTGGTCAAAACAGAATAGGCCAAACCGAAGTCATGATTCATGCTCAGACGACTTAGGGCAATCCCCCAGAGCTTTAACATCGATACAGAGTGTGAATTGGAGACATTAGAAGAAATAGTGCGCAGTTTTGCACCCTTCTTCAATAGCTCTGAGGACACCTCCAGCACACCCTTGGACGTATTACTGTGCCGGAATCCGCCAGTGTCAGTATATATTCCGGTCATCAGCGCTGTCGCAATCGTCGGAGTGATGGCTATATCAAGTCCGATAATTATTTGATAAATCAACTCGCATGTCGAAGATGCTTCCGTGTCCACATAGTTGATATTTGCAATTCTCCATAGATCGTTCTTTGTGTGGTGGTCAATATTAACGAGAGGGATACTCCGCTTTTTAAGAGCAATTATTCTCTCACCAAAACCTGTTCGACGGCAATCACCATTGTCCACCAAAACAACCGCCTTATAATCGCCAGAGAGAAAATCATTCTGGATGCTTTGCCAGCCATCCAAAAATTTAAAAACGTCCGGCACCGGATCGCTCGACACCAATGTAACTCTCTTGCCGAGACTCTGGAGGGCCACTCCCAACGCCAAGAGAGATCCTACACTATCGCCATCGGGACGCTCATGGCAAATTAGCAAGAAATCGTTGTCCTCCAAAAAAATCTGCTTAAGTTTTGAAAAAGAGCCCATAACAAATATTTAAAAATCAATTGGAAAAGTGCTTTATAAAGGGTATTAACCTCGGGGCGGGGTATTAAACCCTTTTTTACGAGTTGAAAACTCCCTGTGGGCACTGATTCTAAGACTATCTGTATCTTGTAATAAAATCTACCCCGAGACCGCCCAAAGGTCAAATTAATACCTGAATGATCACTTGGCCTGAAGAATAACAATTTTTTGCTCTTCCTCAGCAAGATCGGCACGTCGAATCCGCAGAATGTCTACCTCACCATCGCTAATTCCCTCGGTTTTCTTGAACTCGGAAAGATCCGAGTACATCATCGGGATAACCACGCGAGGATCAAACTTTGCGACCAACGCAAGAGAATTCTTAGTGGATATTGTTCCCTCTTCGCCTAGCGGCAAGAAAAGAATATCGGCCCCTCCCGCTTCCTTTATCTCTTCCTGTGACAGTGGGCGTTTCAATCGTCCAAGATAAAGTAGCGTCATATCCTCGGCCTTAAGAACATAAATACTGCCATCATCGATTCCAATGCCCGTAACACTCACGCCACTGCGCTCGTATTCGCCCGGACCAGGCAATACAAAGCTATCGATAACAACTTTATCATCCAGCTCAATTAAGGTTGTGCCAAATTTTATCTCAAATTTGGCGCTACCCCGATATTTTATTTGCATATCACCCTTCTAGAAATTAGGCTTTTTCTGCGCTAACTTCTTCCTCTTTTGCCTTACTCTTTTTTGCTTTTGTTGCTTTTACTGGAGCTTCTTCGGTCTTGGCCTCTTCAACGTCAACCTTCTCTTCTTTTGGTTCAGAGTTAACTGCTTTTAGACTAAGTCCCAGACGATGATTCTCTGGCTCTATTGATATAATCTTAAAGCTATATCTTTTACCTAGTTCGACTATTTGGCTTGGATCAACCACATGTTTATCGGAAAGTTCAGAAACATGGACCAATCCATCTATTTCCTCATCCAAAGATACAAAGGCACCAAACGGAGTTATCTTTGTGATTTCACCTTCTACGATATCTGAGGCTTTATACTTAGCGGCAGCCCTAACCCACGGATCAGGCAAAAGCCGTTTCAAGGAAAGTGATATTCTGCCGTCATCAATAGAAATAACCATTGCCTCAGCATCATCGCCAACTTTAAACAGTTTGGACAAGTCTGAAACGCGGCTCCATGAAATCTCAGAGATATGGATCAAACCCTCGATTTGTTGATCGATATTTACGAAGAGACCGAAGTCGACAATGCCTGTAATCTTGCCCTTAACTTTGTCTCCAACTTTATACTTATTAACTTTCTCTTTGATCTCAGTTGCTTTAACGGCTCTCTCTGAAAAAATAAGCTTATTACCCTCTTTGTCGCAGTTGATTACTTTAACCAAAATCTCCTGGCCGATAAATTTGCGAAGGCGATTTAAAATTTCATCTTTGTCGCCACCACTTACTCGTGGGTAATTTGCAGGCGCCAATTGTGAAACAGGAAGGAATCCAAGTATCCCGCCGACATCAACAGTTAATCCACCCTTGTTTGCATCAGTGATACGAGCCATGAATGGTTCTCCGGACTTGAATTTGTCCTCCATCTCCTGCCAATATTTCTCTCTGTCTGCTTGTTTCATTGACAGAACTACATGACCTTCCTCATTTTCGATAGACACGACTGTACACAGGATCTTTTCACCGATTTTCATCGATGATTTTGTTCCGGTTACCTCTCTCTCTGGGATAAAACCCAAAGATTGGCCCGAAACATCAACCCAAACCCTTGTCC
The DNA here is from genome assembly GCA_041666325.1 of Patescibacteria group bacterium. Lineage (GTDB taxonomy): Bacteria > Patescibacteriota > UBA1384 > XYA2-FULL-43-10 > 1-14-0-10-43-13 > JBAYHC01. The sequence goes on along the minus strand of JBAYHC010000002.1, from coordinate 145,649 downwards.
CGCCAATAGCTAGAACCACCGCCTCAACAGTATCGCCCTCGACAAAAGGCAAAAGATTATCACCAAGCTCCTCCATGAGGCTGGCCATACTATCTTTCCCTTTTTCCTTCACAGCAACAGCTTCTGTCGCAGCTACATTTTCTGTATCTTCACTCATTATTCTCGTTCTCCTTTCTTTCAGCAATGTATCATTGCTGCATTGTCACACTGTTTTGCCACGATGGAACTGCATGAGCTAAGCAATATAACAATACAACAATTATTTAATAGTAGATTTTGCGTTTGGTAAATATTTTAAATAGCGATCCTGCTTCTTCAAGTCTTTTGTGTGCTTGGGAATTGATTTCAATGCCCAGACAATATTGATCAGCATCCAAATTATAAAAACCGAAAGCACCAGAAGTAAAACCAATCTTGATCCCAACCAGGGCAATGTTTCATAGCGGCCAAATAGATGCAGAAGCCCAATGGCTCCACTGGTCAAGAAGGTAGCAGAGTACCTTTTTGCCATCTGGTCATATCTCAACGGCAAAACTTTCACAACGATTGCCAAAATGATCAATATCAGGAACAGTACCAGAAGGGGAACATACAATCGACTCTCTGGTGATGGAGTCGGATCAAGAAGATAACTTTTTGTAAAAACATCCTTGAATGTCATAGTGAAATTATTATGTTGGCTTGCCAGCCATAGCTTCATGCGAAGGCTGGTGGGCGGAAGAGGACTTTCACAAGCTCGCTTCCACATCTCGCTTTGGGAAACCCTCGGTTTCCCAACCTTCCTCCCGCGGGAAAACACCTGTTTTCCCGACCCCTTTCGTGTTCAAGTCTATAAGCTTTTTATATTGGTGGGCGGAAGAGGACTTGAACCTCCACGACCTTGCGGTCACAGCCACCTCAAGGCTGCGTGTATACCAATTTCACCATCCGCCCAAACTAGTTTTGGTCATTCGATAAGCTCGGGGTCATTCGACTCGCTTTTGTTCTATTTAATGGTTTACCACGAGCGAGCAAAAGCGAGTCGAATGGTGCGCGCTGAGGGATCTCGAGCACTTCGCTTTTCGAAACCCTCGGTTTCGAATCACTTCCTCACGCGGGGAACCGGCCGGTTCCCCGACCCCTTCCCCGTTCGAATCCCTCAACACACTATCAGAACAAACTTATGGTGCGCGCTGAGGGATTCGAACCCCCGACATTCTCGGTGTAAACGAGACGCTCTGACCAGCTGAGCTAAGCGCGCTAAATTTCAAAAACTCGGGAACTAGCCCGAGAAATCACCATGGACCATCTCTCTGCACCAAGGTCCACGAAATATTAAAGCTAGTTTAATGATAAAATGTTGCACTTTAATCAGGTTAGCAGAAAAATTGATTTCTGTCAAAAGATACCGGATATCTTTATTGTGACTTGCCAGCCGTAGATTCAGGCGAAGGCTGGTGGGCTGGAGAAAAGCTGAATCTCACAGCCTTGCGTTCACGACGACCTGAACAATCTGTCCCAAATTGATTTCTGGATAGCGTATCCCGTAATTATTGGTACCCGAAAGAGAGGTCGAACCTCTACGAGCTTGCGATTACCCCGATATTCGTAATAGTGGTGGCGCAGGAGAGACTTGAACTCTCACATCCTTGCGGATACTACGACCTGAACGTAGCGTGTATACCAATTTCACCACTGCGCCAATTAAAATAGTTTCATCGGGTGCAGCGCGTCAAACCTTACGGCTCACCATGATACTCAATACTTGATACATAATGCTATTTCTTAACTCTTCCTTCTTTCATGTACCACTGAAAAAAATGATCAAAACGGGAGCCTGCGTCGCTTCCCACAATGGGCTTAATTCCTCGAATAGACTCGCTGACCGAAAAGTTGTAACGAACAGGCTCATAAAACTCCGCAACAAACTCGCCGCTTAATCTCGAATAAAATTGGTCATACTTCGCATTCCGTCCAACTGCGTCACCCATCATTCGAGCATCTTCTAACATGATATCCGATTCCTTGTCTGAATATCCAGCAAAATTAAGTTTATCTACCTGGGAAGTATGCCAGAATACATAGGGATCCCGATCGTATCCAGTAGTAAATCCATAGAGAAGAATTTCGAACTCCCTTGAATCAATAACATCTTTGAGTTGAACCGAGTTAAGATAAATTACCTCAATCTTAATGTTCTGTTTGGACAGTCTGGTTTTTAATTCCTCTGCTTTGATCTGTTGCAACGGCGAATTAAGTGCCACTACACGCAATGAAAAAGGCTCTGGCATCGTTTCCCCTTGCAAAATCTTGCGCCTAGTTTCCTTGTCCTTAAATTTATCATTGCGCAAGTTAAATACGAGTCCCAACCGACGAGAAGATTCATAAGAATAGTCTCTGATGTTTTGCCCGGAAGCCTGAAATCCAAACACAGCCTCGACGTCGCCATCGGCAAGAGCTTTTTTGGCATCCTCCTCCTTATCAAAGAACGTCGCTTCAATATTATCAATATAAGGTTTGTCGGCATAGTAGCTCTTGTTGCGCGACAAAAGTAACTTGGCAATTTTCTTCTTTGACGACATTATGGTCCTCTCAAACCGGAATGGTCCAGAACCAACAAATCTACTGGAAACCTGGTCCATGGTCAGGTGAGCAGGAACAATCCCAAAATCTGCATTATAAATGAAGGGACCATACGCACGTGGTAATACAAAAGTAATTTGATAATCATCGTCGACCGTCACGGTAACATCCTCCCATGCGTCATAGAGGGGACTCCTGACAGCGCTTTCAGCAGTCGCCTTGACTGCATCAAGCGTATGCGCAACGTCCTTTGCTGTCAGTTTCTCTCCATCATGGAAGTAAACATTTTTGTTTAGGTAAAAGGTATAGCGAAGACCGTCAGAGGATATATCCCATCTTTCGGCGACATCAGGATGAACCCCCTGTGTGTCCACGCGAACTAAGCTAGAAAATATTAAACCTGAGTACGATTTATCAATATCAGATTGGGCCAATACAGGATTTAAATACTTCAGCTCCCCGACGTCAGCCTCTCTGTACGTCCCCCCAACCGTAGGCGCGAGCGTAGTTCTATCAATATACGACCCGTAAGCCCTAATCGTGCCCAAAGTGAGAGCTAGAAGCAGAAGAAGTACAGTGGCCCTTTTCTCCCACCTGGTCATCATCTTTATACTGTTCAACACACGATTGAATATGACAGTAATAGATAAAAAGAGGTTTTGAACAAACCCCTGATTTCCCGTTCTCTTATTAGTTCTAAATAAATTTGAATTTAGTTTCATAGTCATGCCAAACGCTCAGTTAATGCTCAATCGTCTGGCAAAACGTCCTAAACACTCTTAGAAAGAAAAACTGTAGCGATCGCAGAAGCACAAAACAACACTGCGATGACAATTGTTGCAATAAATAATATTTTTTCAAAGCCACGACGCGAACGATAAGCATTGCCCTCGCCGCCAAACGTGACACCCAAACCGCTACCCCGCTGCTGCAAAAGAATTGCACCTGTGAGCAATACAGCTAGAACGATTTGGAAAATCTTTAATGTTGCTTCCATGCTTGTATAATCTATTACTTACAAAACTAGCTTTCCCCAAAGCCTCTGCACAATGATAGCACAACTACATGCAAACGCAAGTCTCGAGATAAATCAATTTATTCAGACTGACCCGCTTGCTATCTCAGTTTCCTTGCTCCGTGTTGCAAGTCAGCTAACTGGCAAGCTCACTGATCCGCTGGCAATTGTACCTCATATGCTCTTCCTTGGTCTCAATCACAAACTGTCTGATATCCTGGCCTATCTTGTTCTAGGATAACCGTTTCCTTGGCGGCTCGGTTCTTTTCAAGAGACGCCCGCCATGTTGCAGCATTAGTCCGAGCTCCCGAGCAATGAAACCAGTACTCAACCTTCCTGCCTCGTGATACCGGCCAAAACATCCCAATTCAGCATACTGTTCAAAAGCCACAGCTTTTCTTTTCATGACCCTCTTTCCGGGAATCAGTCAGCATGCCACGCAAACATTTAGCCAACTAGTAATGGGAACATTGTAGCTGAATGATTACCGTTAGCATTGACAATATTGATTAGAAGTATTATAAATTAAGCAAAACCCGCGAGAAAGGGAGACAGATGGCATGACCAATGACCTAATCTTGCCGGATTATCGTATCCGGCAACGTCTTCATGATGGCGATTGGGTTAACAGCGGAGTCGCGTATCATCGGGCAGCAAACCCTGAGAAGATCTTGCTGTTTGTTCCGAGTGCCCGCGGGGTAAGGCGGATTGACGGCGTTAGCCGGCTCGAGGATTTAACCGATGCTGGAGAAGTAAGATGGAGCGAAGTGTTCCAGTTTGGGGGCACACCCGAGAGCCCGATCGATATGTTGCGACAAGCAACGCATTAGTTTACTCTTCACCGTATTCGGGGCCTGCGGCCCCTTTTTTTGTTTCTTGAGATCTTGTGTTGATGAACTTTCCCCGTGTTACGAATCATCTAAATGTTCTTTTGGCTCTGCAGCGATCTGTTCTCGAGAAGAGAAGCTGTTAGTTCAACAATTTTCTTTAACATCCTTTTGGTCTCATCGGTATCACACAGATGAACTTATCCATGTTCCAGACCCTGATCGATCTCTCGGCTAAGACGTTAAGATGCACTTTACAGTTAGCCATGTTATGAGCGCAAAAGGCAGCTTACACCTTTTATATATACCGGTTCTCGGGTTTGAACATCTGTCTTGACCTGCAATTGGGGCAGAAAACGTGTCGCCCAAAGATAATCTTCTTTAATTGCTTTCTGACTTGAGAATCAGTTGGTATATGGATTAATTATACCGGTTAGTTCCATCTGGCTTAGTCTACCCCGGCGATTTCCCTTGACAGAGTAAGCACAATGTGCTAAAATTATATGATGTATTCTTCGGAGACGTGTGCGAATTCCAGGGACGGAGGAGATACCATGAAGAACATCGTCCGCATCACCGCCCTCTTGGCGGCATGCCTGTTCGCCCTCGGCGGCGCCGGCTGCAGTGCCTTTGAGAAGATCCTTGACTATGATGCCGAGATCCGCAGCATCGACATGCTGGACGGGTCTACCCTGAAGGTGCGCTACCGGCCCAAGGAGTCCCAGTGCTATGCCAAGGGCTACGCACTGGTCCCGCCGCATAACGGCTACGGGCCACGTCAATTCGATTTGGGGTTCAAGATTATGGGGTCGGTTGACAGCGGCGAGGGGATCGCTAGGATCACCTTCGGCTTCGACTACTTCGGCTATCTGCCCGCTGAGGTTGCCCCCGACGTAGCCTACTACTTCCACGTCGAGGTCATAAAGCCGGGTGACCCCAACGACCCCGACAACCGGGACGCAAAGTACTTCCGGTACTACAACGGCGTGATCACCTACGATCCGCCCAACATGGACCGGAGTCGACTTGCGTTTACGCGATAGACGCCTCCCCTGTTTGCTTCGTGCGGCGCGGCTTCGGCCCGCCGCTTTTTTTATTCCTTTCCTCGCTTCAATTCCATTCTGTCCTCACATACCAAGAAAACAGGTCAAAAATTAACCTGTTTTCTTGGAGCGGGTAACGGGAATTGAACCCGTTTCTCGTCCATGGCAAGGACGCATAATACCGGTATACTATACCCGCAAACTTACTTTCGCTCTCGAATTATAGCAAAACGGTGGGATTAGTCAATTTGCTGGAGGCGTGGGCGGGAATCGAACCCGCGGATAAAGGTTTTGCAGACCTCTGCCTTACCACTTGGCTACCACGCCATTTTGCAATAACCAAGAAACAAGATACGGGTAAAAACAATCTATTTGAATATCGTATCTTGTGATTTGCGTCTTGTCTGCCAAAGACAAGACTGGTGCCGCGGGTCAGAATTGAACTGACGACACGAGGCTCTTCAGGCCCCTGCTCTACCACTGAGCTACCGCGGCAATACTATTAATACGAAAAAATGTTACCACAAAGACGCACCAGTGTAAACACCACCATGACCAAAAATCAACACTTAAACACAAATATTAGAGCGACTGAATGTTGGCAATCTTGTAGATCCATTCGCCAAGCGAACCAAGCGCCCCTGTCTTCAAGCCCAAGATATATGTCCCGAAAAGAATAATGAGAAGCGCTGCAACTGTAATCAAAACTCTCCTGACATCCCTTCGGATCATTTTGTAACGAGGATCCGCTTCAGAACTTAGAGCAACAGCATCACTGCCTCGGCTAACTGCAGACGATTCGCCTGCCTCGACCAATTCGACTGCTTCGTCCTCCCGAGTTACAGTAGACACCTTGCCGCTAATCTTCTTAAATTTTTTATTCTTCTTCTTGGACATTTCACTCCTTGTAGAACTAAAGAAATTTCTGACCTCAAGATAGCAGTAATGATACTAAATGCCAAGCAATATATATCAAGTTCTAAGCATGAAGATTCTAAGCACTAAGTAAAATAGAAGTTTCTATACAACTTTCACGCTCATCAATAAGTCTTCTCCTTGGGCCGATACTGCAATGCTTCAGTCATGTGAATCACAGAGATTAATTCTGACCCATCCAAATCAGCAATAGTCCGAGCCACTTTCAGAACCCGGTGATACGTGCGCCCAGAAAATCTCAATTGCTCCACTGCCAGCTTAATCACTTTTTCGGCCTCATCATCAAGATTGCAGAATGCTTTGATCTCCCTGACTCCCATCTCGGCATTGGTTTTGATTGGAAGATTTTCAAATCGCCTCTGCTGGACAACGCGAGCATTGTTTACGCGCAATCGTATAGACTTTGATGATTCAGCCGCCGGGGCTGTCGCTAGCTTATCATATTTTATGCGTGGCACCTCAATATGAATATCTATGCGGTCGAGCATAGGACCAGAGACCCGTTTTTGATAACGCAGAACTTGCAATGGTGTACAGATGCAGCGCTTCTCTGGATCAGAGAGATAACCACAAGGGCAGGGGTTTTGCGCCGCGACAAGCAGAAACTTCGCTGGAAATCGTAGACTGCCCTGAGCACGGGACACTGTCACAGTGCCGTCTTCCAATGGTTGACGCAGGGCTTCGAGTACACCCCTCGGAAACTCCGGGAACTCATCCAAGAAGAGCACACCTCGATGGGAGAGACTTATCTCTCCTGGCCTTGGCCACTGTCCCCCGCCAATCAATGCGACGCTTGAAGTAGTGTGATGGGGCGCTCGGAAGGGCCGCGACCTGATCAGACTCTCGCGCTCGCCCCGAAACATTCCGGCAACAGAATAAATCTTTGTCACCTCAAGCATTTCCTCTTCGTCCATGTTCGGCAGAATTGAGGGCAGACTACGAGAAAGAAGCGTCTTGCCCGATCCTGGTGGGCCCGAAAGCAATATATTATGGTTTCCCGCAGAAGCAATCTCCAATGCACGCTTCGCCTGCTCTTGTCCGGCTATATACGCAAAATCGTTAGTATCGATCGTTTCAGTAGTAATTTTGCTCTCTTGCCTTGTCCGATAAGGCTTAATAATTGTTTCGCACCTTAGGTGTTTAATTAAATGGTTTAGCGAATCAACCGGTATTATTTCTATCCCCTTCACAAGCGAAGCCTCGTAAGCATTTACTTCCGGAAGGTAGATACGCTTGTAGCCGTTTTGCGACGCAAATATAGCGATAGGCAGAATTCCATTGACGTGGCGAAGCTTTCCATCAAGTGATAATTCACCGATAAAGAGCGACTGCTCGTATTCGGCTATTCTTTCCAACTGCTCTCCAGCCAGGAGAATACCGACAGCCATCGGCAAATCGAAACTCGGGCCTTCCTTCTTGACATCAGCCGGTGCTAGATTGATCGTCAGACGATGCTGAGGGAAACTCACATCAGAGTTCTTGATCGCCGCCCGAATCCGCTCTTTACTCTCATCGATGGCTTTGTCCGGCAGACCAACAATCGTAAACGAGGGCAACCCGGCGCCAATATCAACTTCAACTTCGACCAGATATGAATCCAGTCCGATTGTCGCCGCACTATAAATTTTTGCTACCTTTTGCACTCATCCTCCTTTTTCTTTTACTATATTAGATTATTAACAGTAAAAGAAAAAGCTGCCCTGCGGCAGCATCAATGTCAGCGTAGCCTGTCTGTTGCGAGCGAAGAAATGCCTGCAACAGACCGAGAAAGTTGTAATGAAACAATTCCGTCAACTCCAGTTAGCGTAAAACGCTATCGGCTCAATCACGGGCGGACGGCCCTTGAGCCTCTGGGCAGTTACGAGAGACTTGCGTATCTCGTTGGCATCAACCTCGCACAAAACCAGCGTCGGATCATCTACGGCCGGAGGGTAACCCATGGCCATAGTCGTAGTCAGAATGTGCAGATCGGGCAAATCACCAAGATCACCCTCGTCGACCATCCAACCAACAGCGCTCTGGGCCCGCTCGTGGATCATGCGACAGAGCGGATGGGTCTTGGTATAGCCGAAGTAATCATCAACCCATAATTCCAAACCGTTACCACCGCAATGGAAATGGAAAGCGACTGACTTCTTGCCGCGATCGCAAAGCTTTCGCGAAAGAATCGTGCCCTTCAGGGCGATCAACCTGGGATCCATATCCTTGGGGAAACGGCCGCAAGGACTGTGAGTGATAACCGGAAAGAACACTTCCATAAAGTCAAGAACATCAATCAGAGCACTTTTGACCCTGGTGATGTAACTAATATAAGTGTCATACCCTGATGCCGCTCCGGCTAGCGACATCCGCATAACGATCTCTGCCTGGAAAATCATGATCACGTAGCGCCAAAGCTTGCGCCAAAACTTCCGGCCGTCGAAGCAGTGGATGAAACAAACCTGGATCATCTCGAGCAAATCACTCAAAAGCTCAACAATGCGTTGCAGCTCCTCGTCACGATCCAGCGATGGATGAAGTACAAGAGTGCCGGGCCCAACGATATCAATAGTTTGGGACCTAGGAATAAGTAACCCGCCAGGAGTCCGAATCATGTTATCGTCAAGCAGTATCAGATCTCCCAAGTGCCCACCTCCCCAGTGTTCTCTGCTGCTAGCTTGGTGCAAGACCAAACCAACAGAAAAAATATGGGGGCCATCACTGGCAAGAGCTCGTTACCCACCGCTACATAATCTGATATTTTAGCACAAGCACACGCAAGGGTCAATCCTCCCCTTAGTTGACCAAGCAATGGCATGAATATTAATGTCGTGATGATTTAACAATTTATTAATTATTATTCCAAACAGAGTCGAGCAAGATTTTGCAAAACGACAGAGGAAGAGAAATCCCATCAAATTTTTGACAATAGGATCTCCCCTCCCCTGGCGAACCAAAGTACTTTGATTAGATTTGAGATTATTGGCATTTTCTGTTACATCTAATAGAGTACCTCCGATTCTGGCAGTGGAAAGGGAGTCACATTGAAAAGAAGTCTTCTTTTTTCTTTTGCGTTAATGCTGACAGTCGGTATTGCTACCGTTGTTCCGCTCTTCGTGTTTATCAAGTTTGGTAAGTACCTTGACGGACAATACGGCCTTGCCCCATACGCATCCTATGCGGGCATCGCCCTCGCTACCATACAGGTTGCCATGAGCATGTTTGCAATATCAAAAAGAGCGGCTAAAATTTTTGAAGATATAACTACCTAATTTAGACCATCAAAGAATGTCGAGCATACACGCTAGCTTAGCAGCAGAAAAAGTTACAGAAATAGCAGGGTTTCCAATTACAAACTCTATGATTTTGAGCTGGGTAGCCTCGGCCCTTTTGATTTTTGTGGCCTTGATTGCTGCCAGAAAACCGAAGCTGATACCAAGAGGAATCCAAAATGTTCTTGAGATAGCCATCGAGTTTCTCTGGAACACAGTCAACAGTGTACTCGACGATAAAAAGGCAACCAAAAAATACTTTCCGCTTATTGCCACTCTATTTCTCTTCATCTTGACCAATAATTGGCTCGGAACTCTTCCTGGAATTGGCACCATCGGTTTAAACGAGATCAAAGATGGTGAAGCCGCTTTCGTGCCCTTCTTCAGGCCTGGAAATGCGGATCTCAACCATACATTAGCCTTGGCAGTTATCTCGGTTATTTCAGTTCAGTTCTTCGGCATCACGGCACTTGGCTTCTTCAAATATGCCAGTAAGTTTATTAATTTCAAAAGTCCTGTTGATTTCTTTATCGGAATATTGGAGATTATCGGCGAAGTTGCCAAAATACTCTCCTTCTCCTTTCGACTTTTCGGCAACATCTTCGCCGGCGAGGTACTTCTGACTGTCATCGCTTCCATCGCACCGTACGCGGCGCCCATCCCATTTTCATTGCTTGAACTGTTCGTCGGCCTAATCCAAGCCCTGGTATTTACAATGCTCACTATCGTCTTTATTAAAATTGCAATTTCTGGCCACGAAGAGCACGAGGAACATACAGGGGCATATGCACATTAGTTCATAAAGTTCCTAAAGTTCGAAAGTTCTTAAAGTTGGATCATATGACTTTATCAGCTTTACAAACTTTATAAACTTTACAAACTAATCAAGGAGTTTTATGGACGCAGAAGGAATTGGCTTGCTTGCCAAGGCATCAACAATTGCCATTGGTGGTATTGCCCCAGCCATTGCTATCGGTTTGATTGGATCAAAAGGGCTTGAAGCAATGGGACGAAACCCAGAAGCCGCGCCAAGAATTCAGTCTTCGATGATTCTTGTCGCCGCTTTTGCCGAAGCTATCGCTGTTTACGCTCTAGTTATCGCTTTCATGGTCTAGTTCGATCACGAACGGACAACGGACGTCCTAACAACGAATACTAAAGCTACATTTGCTGTTTGTTTGTTAGGATGTTAATCGTCCACTTGTGAATAATTAATCCTCAAAGGAAAGCATGGAAGAGTTTGCTGTAAATATTAAGGGTTTATTGGCCCAAATTATTAACTTTGGAATAATTCTATTTCTCCTATCCAAGTTCGCCTACAAGCCAATACTCGCCATGATGGAGAACCGAAGCCGAACGATTGAAGAGGGATTAAAAAACTCCGAAGAGGCAAAAACAAGATTAGAAAAGGCAGCACAAGAGTCGGAAAAGATTAGAGAGAAAGCATACACAGAGGCAAAACAGATCACCAGTGAGACCAAAGAAGCCGCAGCCAAAGAAGCCGCAGCAATCGTCACCAAAGCCGAAACCCAGGCATCAAATATTCTAAAAGCAGCCGAAAACGAAGCAACAACGATGAAAACCAAAGCGCTCAGCGGCGCAAAGACGGAAATCGCCCACCTTGTCATGCTAGCCGTTGAAAAAATTGTCGGGGATAAGTTGAATCTAGAAACCAAGGAAGAGCTAACTGTCAGCGCAGTTAAGGAGCTTTAGAAATCACATGAAAATCAAGATTAATGATTATGCTAAAGCGCTAATTGAGAGTGCAGAGACAAAAGACGGAAGCCATAAAGAAGTGGCGATACGTTTTTGGCGTCTTCTGCAACGCAACAAGCAGCATCGGGATCTTCATAAAATTCTCTCAGCCCTTGACCAAGAATATGGCAAGAAACACAATCTCCTAATTGGAAAAGTTTTTTCAGCCAAACCGTTATCTGCCGATGAATTAAAAACTATCCAGCAGAAAGTGGCTAAGCGCCTAGGCAAAGAGGTAGAGCTAACGCCAGTCTTAGACAAAAGAGTTGTGACCGGAATATCAGTCAGGGTTGGTGATATTGAGATTGATGCTACAGCGATTGGAAAAATTGAACGGCTAAAGCAGAAATTAATCAACAATTAAGCCCATAAGCTAATAAGTATTAGGCGAACATGACCCTGCTTACTAGCTTACGCACTTAATTCTTACATGCTAACTGGAGTTACTATGGCTACAAACATTATCGAAGAACTAAAGAAAGAGATTCTTGCGTTCGACGCAGAGACCAGAGAAGAAATTGGCGGCGAAGTTGCCGAGATTAGCGACGGCGTTGTCAGAATCTATGGTCTTCGCGACGCAAAAAATGGAGAACTTCTAGAAATCGATACAGGAAAATCACTAGTCACAGCCATGGTCTTGAATCTTGAGGAAAGTTCTATCGGCGCAATTGTCTTGGGTGATTACTCCGAAATCAAGGCTGGCAACAGAGTAAAATCGACAGGAAAGGTTGCCGTCATACCGGTTGGAGACGAGATTATCGGCCGCGTCGTCGACCCTTTGGGATCACCGATCGATGGTCGGCCTGCACCAAAAAAGGAAAAGGAAATGGCAATTGAAAAGGTTGCCCCGGGCGTTATCACGCGAAAAGGGGTTACTGTCCCGCTACAAACCGGTATCAAAGCCATCGATGCCCTCATCCCAATCGGCCGAGGACAGCGCGAGCTCATAATTGGTGATCGGGGTACAGGCAAAACCGCTATCGCCATAGACACAATCTTAAATCAGAAAGATTTACCAAAAGAGAAAAGACCGATTTGTATTTATGTCGCAATCGGACAGAAAAAATCCAAGACAGCCAGAATCAAGGCGCTACTCGAAAAAGAGGGCGCAATGGAGTACTCCATCTTCGTTGTTGCTGGAGCTTCCGACCCGGCACCGCTTGTTTACCTTGCTCCATACGCCGGCGTTGCCATTGCGGAATATTTCATGGATAAAGGATTGGATGTATTGGTGATTTACGATGACCTAACCAAACATGCTTGGGCTTACCGCGAGGTCTCACTTCTGCTGCGCCGCCCCCCAGGACGCGAGGCTTACCCTGGTGACGTCTTCTATCTCCACTCTCGCCTACTCGAACGAGCAGCCAGGCTCTCGGATGATTATGGTGGCGGATCCATTACTGCTCTCCCGATTATTGAAACTCAGGCCGGCGACGTCTCTGCCTATATTCCAACAAACGTCATTTCAATTACTGATGGTCAGATATTTCTTGAAACCGATCTTTTTTATCAGGGCATCCGCCCCGCTCTAAATATCGGCATCTCCGTCTCCCGTGTTGGTGGCGCTGCTCAGATTAAGGCGATGAAGAAGGTTGCCGGACGCCTCAAGCTCGAGATGGCTCAATACCGCGAGATGGCTGCCTTTGCCCAGTTCGCCTCCGACCTGGATCCCGAAACAAAAAAGACTATCGAGCGCGGCAAGCGTATTACTGAGGTAATGAAGCAGTCTCAGTACTCGCCGCTGCCAGCAGAAGAACAGGTTATTATTCTCTATGCCGTCACAAATGGCTATCTTGATGGATACGATGTCAAAGAAATCAAAGGGGTGGAAGAGACCATCCTTGATCGTGCCAGAACCGCCCTTAAAGATCTTCTAAAAACTATCCGTGAAAAGGGCGAGATGACTGAGGCGGAAGAGAAGAAACTGCAAGAGTTCTTGTCAAAGAACACGAAAACAGTGGCAGGCGAAAGCTCAAAGGCAGACGGCACAAGCACAACCAAAGATGAGCCAAACGATACCGAGGACACTAAAACCGAAGAAAAATAATGTCAAAGATAAATTTTCTAAAAAATTGTGCCACATTAATGATCTTTCTCGGTGCCTGGAGCCTGTTTGGCGCCGGATTTATGGCCACGATTTCTCTAGCGACCAAAGATGTTTTTGCGGGCACGGACGTAAACCAATCAAGAGTAGTTATTTGGTCCATTCTTTCGCTTGTGATGGCCGGCTTACAAATCTTCTTCGGCATTAAACTACTTAGCCAAAGTCAGTCGGCTTGGGACCAAACTGTACGCTTCGTTCTGGCTTATATCGTGATCATGGAGAGTGTCCTTTACTACACCTTCGGCATGGAGTTTATCAGATCATATGGTTTCCTTGGCTTCCTGATTATCCCGGCAGTTTACTTGGTTCTATTAGCCTTAGGCAAGAAACAAATTAAGTAGCATCTTTGCGTCGTTATCTTAAATATTTTTTCTTTGTTATTCTGAGCAGAGCGACTTGTCCCGCGGAGCCCAATTGGGCGAAGTGGGAAGAATCTGGCAGGTCGTTTCACTCAGGATGACAACGCGAGAGTGTCAGTCACTTGGACTGTTTGTCTTCCGACCGTGATTCGGTTACAAATGCACCTTAAAACAAAAAGCCCTCATTGCGAGGGCATGGGATCAAAGTCAGATTCATAACGTTGCCGTAGAACTTTCTGAATCCCAAGATGAGCTACTGCGCCCATCACTATGAGCGCCGGGATAACATCGGCCCACCCGCTCGGTTGGGGGTTTTCGATAGTTGCAAGCCAACACATAGTACGAAATGCAGCAATGCTTCCGATAAGTGTTAGCTCCGCCCAGACGAACTGTAGGGACAAGATACGCTGCTCTTCTAGCTCGAGGCAAAGAATCGAACCGGCAAGCTCAGACAAGAGCATGGGCAGAACAAGGAAAATGACGATGATCGCATCGAGCAAATCGCTAACAATCTTCTTTACACGCTCTTTGCGATTGAGTGATTGAAGCTCCATCATCTTCGCCTTGCCGCCCTTCTAGCCCTGGATCCAAAAAGTGACCTGCCTAAACATAGCACGTAACTTAGCTTGGGCAGCTTCAACGGGCTTGTATCCACCCGCAAGAGTGGGGTAACCAAATTAAAATGGAGACACCAACCGAGGAGAAAGAAGACTGAAGCGATTGCCATGAGAGCAACAAAGTTCAGACTGACTGTCATATACACAAGTTCAGACTGACTGTCATATACACAAGTTCAGGCAAAACCGCCGGAGGGGTGACAAAGATCATAAACGCAAACGCCACTCCAAGCAAGAAATGCTTTCGACTTCTGTCAGTCATTAGTCACCTCCTTCGCCGCATTGTAACATGATCTAACAACTTTGCAAGGGACAACCCACAATATCATTCGATCAAAGCGAGAACTTAAGGCCATCAAGTTCTCGCTATCGCTCGAACAAGACGCACCTTAAAACAAAAAACCGCCGGCAAAGTGCCAAGCGGATGGAATGCACAACAGGAGCAAAAGTTATTATCGATACTTATTGAACCGGTTCCCGGGCCAAACAGGGCTACTCTTGCCCCGAATTTTCCCCTCCTGGCGGCGGTTGCCGCTAGCGAAAGTTCAGTGCCAGGCACCGAGGAACGACCGCCACCTCCAGTGCAAATGGCCATCCTGCTAATAGCGTCTCCAGCGATTTCTCGAACAGGGCCCGAGCAACAAAGGGATCGCCCAAAAGAATGACCATGCGCACACTGTACCCAAACACCTCTTTCCTGTGTTGAATCACGAATGAGATGCCGTGATGCCGCGCCTCAGCGCGGATTGACTTCACAAAACCCTGCACCAGATCCCCCAACTCGCGAGTCGTTCCCATAGACCCACCTCCTTCGCCGCATTGTACCACTTAACACCAAAATATCAATGCTCAAGACAGTATTAAGTGCCAGGTATCGGGTATTATGTACTAAAAACATAATACCCGATACGTTATACGTAATACGAAAAAAACATGCCAAGCACACAACAATTTCGAAAACGGATTAAATCCGTCAAAAATACATCGCAAATTACTCGCGCCATGGAAATGGTTGCCTCTGTTAAGATGCAAAAGGCCGTCCGAGGCATCCTATCTGCTCGAAGCTACGTCCAGAATTCCTGGAACATGCTCCTCACTCTTGCCCACTCGACCAACCCGGAGAGACACGCTCTTCTCCAGGGTCGAGAGGCAGGAAAGACTTGTCTTATATTTATTTCCTCAGACAGGGGTCTTTGCGGAAGCTATAACTCTGATCTTACGAGAAAGCTATCAGGCTTTCTTCGCGAAAACGATAAATCAAATCTCGACATTATCACTGTTGGCAAAAAGGGGAGTGAGACAGTTAGAAAAATTGCACCCGAAAATCTAATTGCCGAATTCTCCTCATTCGAAACAGGCGCTACATTTGAGGATGTTTCCCCGATTGCCAGACTCTCCATTGACGAATTTGAGAGCAAAAAATACAACAGAGTGGTGGCAGTCTATTCCCACTTTCAGTCTTCGCTCAAACAATCTCCGGTTATAAAGCAAATTTTACCGATAACACGAGAACACATCGATATTCCAGAACTGTGGGAAACAACTGACGAGAAGCAATCATTAACCGAGTATAAATTTGAGCCCAGTGCCGATTTGGTTCTGTCCCGCATACTCCCCCAATTTATCAGAGTCCAGATATTCGGGCTTGTCCTAGAAGCAAACGCATCCGAGCAATCTGCCAGAATGGTTGCCATGAAGAACGCCACAGACAATGCTGGAGAGCTCATATCCGATTTAACCTTAACCTATAATTCAATTCGCCAAGCTTCAATCACCAAGGAAATTGCCGAGATAGCTAGTGCGGCAGAGGCTATGAAATAGCTTTGCTATTTCATAGCCGGTATTTAGGGGTTAGTATTTGGTATTTCGGGTTACCGCCCCAAATACTAAATACGAAATACTAAATACCTTTTAAGGAGTTTCTTATGAAGACCGGAACAATTACCCAGATCATCGGAGCTGTTGTAGATGCCAAGTTCGAAGAGGATCTACCGGAAATTTATGATGCTCTCGAGTGTGAACTTGATGGCAGCCGTCTTGTGCTAGAGGTCCAGCAACATCTGAGCAACGACACTGTCCGCGCCGTTGCAATGGGGCCGACAGAGGGCTTGCAGCGCGGAATCGAGGTCAAAAACACAGGTGCGCCAATCTCTGTGCCAGTAGGGGAAACATCACTTGGCCGCATGTTTAATGTCATCGGCGACCCAATTGACAACATAGAAGCGCCAAAAACCAAGGATCGTTATCCAATCCATCGGTCAGCACCGGAATTCACCGACCAAGAAACAAAAACCGAGGTTTTTGAAACCGGAATTAAGGTTATCGACCTCATCGCGCCAATTACCAAGGGCGGAAAAGTTGGCCTCTTCGGTGGTGCTGGCGTCGGAAAAACTGTTCTAATTACAGAGCTGATCCGCAACATCGCTGCTGAACACGGAGGATTTTCAGTTTTTGCTGGTGTTGGTGAACGAACCCGTGAGGGAAATGATCTCTACAATGAAATGAGAGATTCTGGAGTTCTGGATAAAACCGTTATGGTCTTTGGCCAGATGAATGAACCGCCAGGAGCTCGTATGAGAGTTGGTCTGTCAGGACTGGCCCAAGCCGAATATTTCCGCGATCAAGGCAAAGACATGCTTCTCTTCGTTGACAACATCTTCCGTTTCACTCAGGCCGGATCCGAGGTTTCAACACTGCTTGGCCGTATGCCATCAGCCGTCGGTTACCAACCAACGCTCGCAACCGAAATGGGTGAGCTTCAAGAGCGAATTACATCTACAAAGAAAGGGTCTATCACCTCTGTCCAAGCGATTTATGTCCCGGCAGATGACCTCACAGACCCTGCTCCAGCCACTACATTCGCCCATTTGGATTCCACTATCGTCCTAGAAAGATCTTTGGCTGAACTTGGCATCTATCCGGCCGTTGATCCATTAGCATCTTCTTCCAATATCCTAGACCCGAACGTCGTCGGAGAAGAGCACTACAACGTCGCCCGAGAAGTTCAGCGGCTGCTGCAACGCTACAAGGATCTTCAAGATATCATTGCCATTCTTGGCATGGAGGAGCTGTCCGACGAAGACAAGCAAACTGTGTCCCGCGCCAGAAAAATCCAGAGATTCCTCTCCCAGCCATTCCACGTTGCCGAGAATTTCACTGGATACAAGGGCGCCTATGTCTCGCTCAAAGATACGATTCGCGGCTTCAAAGAGATCATTGAGGGCAAACACGACGATAAACCAGAACAGGCCTTCTACATGAAGGGCACGATTGAGCAAGTCAAATAATATCGTATGCCATGCAGCAGTGGCGTTTGTCGACAAGAAAGCGCAAATGAGATATCGCACAAGAGAAATCATCGAGTATTTGACGGTATTTGTAATCATTCCGGGCGCAATAGCTGTTCTGTTAAATTTTGCCGGGATTGATATTAAGAACGCCTGGAACTGGGCAGAATATATTATGATCGGTCTCTTTGCAGCGCTTCTTGTTCTGTTTAATCTTCCAAGGAAAAAGAAATGAACACATTTAGATTAAAACTCATCGCGCCAGACGGAGTTAAGTATGAGCAAGATGCATCAGAGGCAACATTGCCGACCCCTGACGGTCAAATTACTATTTTACCAAACCACATGCCAGTCATCTCACTCTTAAGCCCAGGGGAGATAGTTCTCAAGATCAGCGGCAAAGACCATGTCCTCGCCACAGAGGGCGGTATTGTTGAGGTTGCAAACAATACTGTAAAAATTCTGGCCGACACCGCCGAAGACGTAGCGTCTCTCGACCAACTCAAAATTGAGGAAGCACGCAAAAACGCCGAGGAGCGGCTGTCTCAAGCTCAGGATGACGTTGAATACGCTGACGCAGTCACCCAACTCGAGAAGCAACTTGCTAAATTAAACGTGATCAAGAGAAGAAAAAGAAGGCTCTAGCAGCCAGCTGGAACAAATTACTGATTTGATTTATACTAATTTCAAGCACAAAGATCTTGCTTGATAACATATCGTCCTTGAGGAGGGAAATGCGCACTCGAGCTTTTACGTTAATAGAACTACTTATCGTCGTGGCCATAATTGGAATTTTGGCCACAGTATCGCTGGCCAATCTAAGCAATGCCCGATCCAAGGCGAGAGACAGCAAACGAATAGCCAACATCAAACAGACCTCAACCGCGCTGGCGCTCTACTATGATAGCAACAACCAATATCCGGCAGGTACTGCCAGTAGATATATCGAACTGGACGGAACAGCCTGGAGAGACTTCGGTTTCTCGATTGGGATAAACGATATGGATTACACCGAAAATATTGTCGGCAAGAGATATGCCCGAGGGGATGTAAGCGTATTGAACTTCCCTGGTCGTGCTTCTGCCTATCAGCTCTTTACCGGTTTGGAGACAGCTAGCGGCAACGGAGAGTCGATCCGGACAAGCGGCTGGGGCGATATGGACAATACTACCAACTCAGATCAATGCGGATATTATGAGGATAAATACGGCAGCTACAACAACTGCTTTGTAATCCAGGTCAAATAACTCTTAATAGATTTAGTACAATCTGAGGATGAACTAAGATGAAAAAGCAAGCCTTTACTCTGATTGAGCTACTGGTTGTGGTCTTTATTGTTGGCGTTGTGGCCACTACCATAATAATCAGCTCTAGCACTAGCAAGGCGAAAGCCAGAGACGCCCAAAGAAAATCTGATTTGGGCCAAATTCAAGACAGTCTTGAGCTTTTTCACGAAGCAAACGATTATTATCCCACTACACACAGCGACGTAATTGACTGCTGGCGCCCGCAGAGAAACTGGTTACCGAACAAAGAACTTAAGGACAGTGAAAAATATTCGTACAATTACAGCTGGAGTGACCCCTATTTGACCAAACAACCGCATGACCCAATTGATACATGTCTTTGGCCTTTTGGTACTCAGGGAGAAAAAAACGATAATAATCCGACAGCAGCATATGCCTACGGCAGCGATAATAGCCAGCGCTATTACATTGCGGCACGGCTAGAAATCTCAAGCGATACCTCAACCATACAAAATGCCCATACTAAGGGCTGGAATAACAATATCTTGTATCCAGATTACTGGACAGCTCCGAGGGCTTACGTAATTGTTAACAAATAGATCTAGGCAGGGAATCTGTTGGCTTCTCAAGATAATCTCTGGCTGGTAAAATAATTCTATCGTAATTACGCTCCCAATAAATCTCAGGGAAGCGCCTAAACCAGATCAGCTGGCGTCGGGCAAAAGCATGGATTTTATATTTAAGATCCTGTTTCATCTCTTCGTACTGGGACAACTGTTTAAGTTCTATCGCAATGTTAGAGATATTAGGCGAGAGGGAAGCGACAATTGGCGAAGCGCCTACTCTTGCGTTTTTCGACTTTTCCGCCACCTTGTTAGTTGCCAACTCAAGTTCATAAAGATTCTTCGAAATGAGATCGGGGGAGTGGACCGCACTCAAAACGAACTGAGAGATAATACGGTATTCTAAACCAAGATTTAATAACCATGCAGGGCTAACACCGGAGAACAAAAGTGCAATTATCTCCTCGAGCATGCCCTCTGAGAAACGGCCCTCTACCCTATCATCAATTCTTCGATAAAGCTCAAAGCGCGGAAGCTCCATACCAATTTGAAGTACACCAAAACTAGGTTTAATTTTTGTTGGCGCAAGGCCTTCTCGCGCCCTCTCTATCGCCCGCTTTAAGCGGTGGGGGTTGTTGCTATCAATCTTTTCGTAGGCTTCTGGGTCTACCTGCCTCAACTCAGCGCGCAACCGACTGAGACTATTTGCGCTTAGGTCAGCAGAGTTGTGTTCCCGAACAAAGGCCGGAGCAGAACCGCTCCCTCGTCCCCCTTCACGATTAGCTCCCAATAATTTTGATTCTAGTTTAAACCCTTCGACAAGCGCTTGAATGTATAGTCCGGTTCCACCGACAATAATGGGGATTTTTCCTCGAGAAAAAATGTCTTCGATGGCAAGCTGAGCCAAGGGCAACCAATCAAAAAGCGTAAATCGTTCACCGGGATCGGCGATGTCGATTAGCCACTGAGGAACACCACCAACAAAACGCTGAGCGTTTTGTAAATTCACAATTTCTAACTCCGAACCCATAACTAATTTCCAATTCGCCAATGTCCAATTACCAGATTTACCATTTGGCATTATAAATTTGGTGTTATTGTTTCCAGCGCTCCGTACTGGCTGGCCCTCTTTGCCTGTCCCGATATTGAGACCACGATAAACCTGACGAGAATCAGCTGACACTATCTCGCCATTGAGTTCCTTGGCAAGCTTGACCCCAATACCGGTCTTCCCGCTCGCCGTCGGCCCAACGACAGTAATAATTTTTTGATTCTTTTTCATAGTTCAATTTTATTATCGTTCGAACGAAGTGAGAACTTTTCAAGTTTATCAAACTTCTCGTTTCACTCGAAGAATAATTCATCAACAAAAAGAATAAGGGCGCCCCTGATCGTCCAATCGCGCAACCCGCACAACTGGTTTATCCGATCCTTGGGCGCCCTTTCGGCGTGTTCCCGCGCCTATTCACCCTTTTCGATCCCTTCTGCACCCATCTCCAGGCGCATTTCCTTGTTGCGTCTGCGCTCTTCGCGCTGATCGCTCAGGTACTCTTGCAACCCCCCAAACAGGGGCCACTCCCTAAGCCTCCTGGCACCAGGAGCCTGCCTGGTCACTCGCCTGGCCCTTTCTTCTTCAACGGCACTGGTTGCGGCCATGTTATCACCTCCCCCCTATCGCAGAGTACGCGGGAACACCTTCCTTTTACAACATTTTTGCTCGTAAGTCAAGATTGCATAAGACCATCATTCGATATAGAATGATTAATTGATGATCACAATAACGAATCTATCTAAATCATACTCAAAGCACCAAGTCGTCGACGACTTATCCCTCCAGATTCCAAAGGGTTCTATTTTTGGTTTCTTGGGACCCAATGGAGCCGGCAAAACGACAACAATGAAAATGATTGTCGGGCTTGCAACTATGAGTGCCGGCAGGGTTGAGGTTGATGGCAATAATCTCAAGAAGATCAGGGCAAGAGAAAACATCGGCTACATGCCAGAGGATCCATATTTCTACGACCATCTCAATGCCATGGAGCTCCTGGAATTCATGGCCAGCTTGTTTAGGGCACGTCAGCCAAAAGAAAAATTGATCAGCATCCTCGAGCAGGTCGGACTAGCTAATGTGGCTAAAAAAAAGATCCGATACTTCTCCAAGGGAATGAAGCAACGGCTGGGACTTGCACAAGCGTTGGTGAATGACCCCGACTATCTCTTTCTGGATGAGCCGCTCGATGGGCTTGATCCGATCGGACGATTAGAGTTTAAGAGAATTTTCCTGCAGCTGAACAGGGAGGGTAAAACGATATTTTTCAACTCCCATGTTCTGTCGGATGTAGAAGAAATCTGTGATCGAATCGGCATTATAAATAGGGGCAAACTAATCTATGCCGGTGACGTAAAATCTTTCTGTGGCAAAAAGAGCTTGGAGAAGAGATTCGTTGAGATTATCAGCGCACTGAATTAAGGGTCGCGAAATATGTATCAAAGAATCTCCCATTGATATCTAATTCATGATTCAGAATTCATTCAAAAACATATTATCAATTGCGAAAAATGCCTTCAAGGAAACTATTAGGGACAGAATTCTTTATGGTATTCTTGTCTTTGCTTTGCTATTTTTGCTCTCAACAGTATTTTTAGGATCTATCTCGCTCGGCGAAGACACAAAGATTATCAAAGACCTCGGACTCGCTGGAATTTATATATTCTCGGTTATTATTACCATTTTTATCGGTACTTCGCTCGTCTACAAAGAAATAGACAAGAGAACGATATATATAATTCTGTCCAAACCAGTCTCAACAGCCGAGTTGCTGCTTGGTAAATTTTTGGGTCTTATCGCCAGCATCACAACAAATATTGTTTTCATGACTGTGGTGTACTTGGTCATCGTTTTAATCAAAACCAACAATCTAGATTACAACTCTCTTTGGGCAATTCTTCTTATAATACCTGAGCTAGCTATCTTTGTTGCGCTCTCCATCTTCTTCTCAACCGTTACAGCGCCGCTCTCCAGCACTATTTATGCCATAGTGATCTTGTATGTTGGCCACTCGTTAAGCTTCCTCATGAATTACGTCCGGCAGGTTGGCGGCACACAAAAAACAATAATCGAGGTTATGTACTACATTCTTCCCAACCTAGAGAAATTTAATCTTCGAAATAGTGTGGTTCACGGTACTGTCCCCTCGGCTGATCAGATAGCCTATCCTATCATCTATTCGATTCTCTACTCTGCAGTATTGCTCTATTTTTCAAACCTGACTCTTAAAAAATGTGACTTATGAAATCTGCTGTAAAAAATATTTTTCCATATTTCATCACTATTTTATTATTCTCCAGCATTATTTTTTGCCAGAAAAGCTATGACGCACAAAAGAAAAGATCCCTATACATCGAACCGCTGGTATTAAAGGCCGAGATCGTAAAAGCATTCGACCTGGGCCTCCACAATGCGGCCGCCGATCTGGCCTGGTTGACAGCAATCCAATATCTCGGAGGCAGCGAAAGCAAAAACTTAGAGAAGCTCGACAACTATCTTTGGCTCTCTGTCGACCTCGACCCAAAATTTTCTTATCCATATGCGTTCGGAGCGTTGCTTTTACCGGCCTTTAACCAGGTTGATGAGGCGATCAAACTGGCAGAAAAAGGAGTAAATGACTCCACTCCAGATTGGCGAATTCCCTACTACCTGGCTACAACATATTTTACCGACAAAGATGACAAGATCAGCGCAGCCAAGTATTTCGACGTAGCAGCGCGAACACCTGGCGCTCCGAGCAACATTCAATTCGTCGCCTCTAATTTTGGGTCCAGGCCAGACCTTCGCAGCCAAACGAAACTTATTTGGCAAGGAATTTTACAAAACTCGAATGACGAGGTCGTTATAGATCAAGCCAAGAAATATCTTGTACATCTGGAATTATTGGATATGCTAGAAATTGGCGCAAGAGAGTACAAGAATAAGTATGGCAATTACCCAAAAGAGGCCGACGACCTCACTACAGGCAAAGTCCTCCTGTATATACCAGAAGATCCATTTGGTTTTAGCTTTCAGATAGATCAGGAAACAGGTAGAGTCAGTGCAAAATTTCAATAAATAATTGTCAGAGAGCTATCGGTCAGAAGACCTCAAAGATCGTTTCTTTGCCTTAGCACTCCTGTGCAGTATTTTAGAAATTAGAAAAACTGACTTGCCTGAAACAGGCATTTGTTGCTTGCGCTCATCCTGCTCTTTTTTAATCAGCACTTCCTCAATCTGATCATAATCTTCACCCATGATACATTTCCTCGTTTTTTGCCAGATAACAGAGCGGGTCTGAATAGAACATAATTTTTGCCTAAATAGTTAACACAACCTTAGCTTTATTCGTAGCGAAGAGCATCAAGGGGGTTCAAGCGAGCGGCACGACGAGCAGGGTAAAGTCCGGTCAAAATTCCGACAATAAATGAGAAAGCGATAATTATCGCAATAAATTGCCAAGGAGTTTGAAATATTTTTACGCTCTCGCCACCAGCCCTAACAGCAACAGCGCTAATTACTACATTCAAGATATTGCCAGAGAGAAGCGACAAAACAATACCCGAGAAACCACCCGCAAAAGAAATAATAGCCGCTTCTGACAAGAAAACAGCGTATATTCCCTTATCTGTCGCGCCCAATGCCTTCATTACACCAATGTCCTTGGTGCGTTCCAAAAGAGAAATTGTCAATGTGTTAAACATTCCAATCGAAGCAACAACCAAGGCAATCGCGCCCAAAGTCAGGAGAACTATCTGAGCAATCTGGAAGATGCGATTCATTTGATCGATTTTCTCCCCTATTGAGGTCGTTTTATATCCCAGGCCAGTCAGGGTTTCTTTCATCTGGGCCATCACCGCCGTATCCCTGGCCTTCACTTTGATCGCACTATAAGAAGAATTTTTTGGTATAGCGATGGTACCAATCGGCAAATAGAGATACGAGGCAACTGAGTCCTTGATTACGCCGACGATAGTGTACTCACCCTCGGCCAAAATCGGCGTTTTCTCATTCTCCGGATCTGGAATGTAGGCAGCCACCTTAACGGTTTTGCCAACTAAATCGTTTGGGCTTAAACCGAAGGCATTTGCAGCGACTGAAGTCACAACAATTTCCTTGTCAGAATCCCCAGTGTATTGTTCACCGGCCTCAAGGCGCGGGCCCTCAAGATCCAAGTATTCTGCCGAGACGGCATTGATAAGCGAATCAGTGCGAGTTGAACCGTAAATCACCTGACCAGACATCGATAAATTTGGATTGACCGATTCCGTACCCTCAATCTTTTTAAATTTCTCCACCGCATCGTCACCCATCGAAAGAATTGAGGAGTCGCCGCTCGTCACCATTAACGTCTTTAACGCTTTAATCGATTGGATTTCACCAATCGTAATTTTCTGCAAACCATAACCAAATGAGACCAAAAAAACAATCGCCCCAATACCAATAGCGATGCCAAAGATAGTCAATATGGTGCGCATCTTGTTGTTGACGAAAGTTGAAAGCGAGATCCGCAAAACATCAATCGGTTTCATAATTGCACCTCCCCTATCTCCTTTTCATCAATATCAGCGACGTGATGTTTGACCTCGGTTTTTACGATTTGACCGTCTTTAAGATAAAAAATCCGGTGAGCGTATTTGAGCTGTTCGGGATTGTGGGTGACCATAATTATGGTACGTTTAGACTTTTTATTGAGCTGCTCGAGCAGTCCCATCACTTCTTCCGAAGCCTTGGAGTCGAGGTTGCCGGTCGGCTCATCAACGATCAAAATCCAAGGATTATTGGCCAGGGAGCGAGCAATGGCGACACGCTGCTGTTGACCGCCGGATATCTCCGTCGGTAGCCGTTTGGCAATCTTTTCGAGGCCGAACATCGACAATAAATGTTGGGCCCGCTTCATCCGCCGCCCCTTGGGTACACCGGCAAAAACTTGCGGCAAAGCAACGTTGTTAATGACACTAAAAGATTTTAAAACATTGAACTGCTGAAAAATCATGCCTATTTTTTTGTTCCGATAATCAGCAAGCTCTTTTTTGCTGAGCTTGGAGATATCTTGACCACGAACAACCACTTTGCCTTTTGTCGGCACTTCGAGTCCAGCGATACAGTTGAGCAAGGTTGATTTACCACAACCCGACGGCCCAAAAAAGATGATGTACTCACCGGAGTAAATCTCTAGGTCTATCCCCTTTAGAACCTGAACCAGAGTCTCGCCTTGGCCAAATTCCTTCTCGATTTTTTCAACCCTAATCAAAGGAGTTCGCATGCGCTCCCTCGCTTATTTGTTCTACTCCATAATACCTAATACCTTATACAAGTTCACTACCTCCCAATTCCAAAACCCTTGATCCAGAAGAAGCGCTCCTCCAGGATAGAGACGATGTATTGAATTAAAGTTGTTTCCTGCTTCAGAGTTAGGACAGTGTAATCATCGGAGGCAGCAATATTACTCGAGGCGTCTTTGGCCACTACCTTCATATGATAGGTAGCTGATGGCATTAAGTTGGAGATAACTACAATGTGAGAAGTAGAGAGGGTGAGGTTCTCCTCCGTGGAAAGCTGGTAATTACCTTGGCTAGCCACACCCATTGAGTACTGAATCTGGCTGGTGGCCGGCTCGTCGGTACTCCAAGAGACAATGGCTTGAGCCTTACTCGTGCCGTTCGCGTCAGTGATGATGGAGGTCTCGCTCTTTAAATCTTTGATTACAGGCGGGGTTGTATCAATGATCGTCGTGAATGTTTGAGTATCACTTGTGGCCAAATTGGTGTATTTGTCCCGGCTCTTTATCTTAAACTGATACTTGGTCGCGGACTCCAGGCCAATTAAGGCAACGGCATGGTCGACAACTTCTTCGCTTCGCCCCTGGGATTTATCCAGCGTAGCTGTGGGCGAAGTTGGGCCAAAATCGACGAATGAGTCTGCCAGTACGTTCGTTTTCCAAGTGATTGTCACACCCCTTGAGGCAATGTCCTTCACGACAATCTCTGAGATTTGGGGCAAAGTTAGCGTTGAGAAGACATAGTCATCTGAGGCAATAGTCGAAGTACCGTCGACACTCTCGCCAGTTAAACGAAAATGGTAAGCCGTTCCCTGCTTGAGGTCACTGAGCTTGACGGTGTGAATGGTTGTTGCGCCGGTTGACTGGTCGGTGATTTCTTTGCCATAGGCATCAGTTTCGCCAATCTTGATCGTGCTCTTGGCCACAATGCTCGTCTTCCAGGAGATAAGCGCGGAGTCTAGGGTAACATCCGACACCACCACTGCCGAGATCGCCGCTGGCGACTTATCGACCGATTCCTTTGTTGCAAAAGTTAATAAACCAGAGGCAATGGTATTGCCGGAAGAATCTTCAGACTCAACCTTATAATAATACTTGGTGGAGGCACTGAGGCCAGAGAGTACAACATAGTGCTCGAATCCAGAGTTTGTGTTCTTATCGCTTTGGCTACCAAGACTCTCTGTTATACCATACGATACACTAGAAGTAGCTGCTTTATTTGTGGTCCAAGTAACGCTAACTTTTCCAGTTCCGCTATCAACTGCAGCGTTAATATTACTAATCACCAGCTCAGTCAATGCATCAGCCGAAAGAGATGTGTCAAAGGTGCCATCAGATGAGCTTGCCGTGTTACCATTGTATGTTGATTTAACCCTGAAATGATAAGACGAAAGCATATCGAGGCCGATGATTGTCACAGAATGCTGCGTTACCGAATCACTTGATCCCTGAATTGTTCCGTAACTCGCCGTCTTGCCAAATTCAACAAATGAATCGCTCGCAATACTCGTTGTCCAAGTAATAATTGCTGAATTAATAGAGGCATTTGCGACAACGCTTGATATTACCGGAGTCGAATTGTCCAGTGTTGTAAATGTAGCAACATCGCTCAAAGTTACGTTGTCGTAGGTGTCCTTTGAGCGAACCTGATAATAATAAGTTGTATCCGGCTCCAAATTCGTAATATCAACAACATGCGTTTTATTTAAAGTTGCATCCTCTGTCGTTGTGGAGCCAAGGCTTTGGGTCGTGCCGTACAATACCTGCGACGAGGCGTACTTATCAGTTGTCCAGGTAATAGTAACTTCTTCTGGAGCCGTCCCTGGAGTAGTTGCTGTTGGCGAAGTAATAACAGGACTGTCATCTGCCTCTGTTGGCAGGGTTGTCGTGAAAGAATTATCACTCCCGATAACGACGTTGTTGTTGGTGTCCCTTGAGCGGACACGGAAGTGGTAGGTGGTCTGAGCCGCTAATCCGACAACGGTAACAGAGTGGGAGGTAACTGAATCTGCCTTACCCTGAATCGAACCATAACCGGTCGTAGTGCCAAATTCGACAAATGAATCAGCCACCTCATTCGTAGTCCAGCTGACAGCTGCTGTGATATCGGCAGCCGTTACCACCGGGCCGGGCCCCGAGATGGTTGGAGCGGCACTATCCGCTCCCCCCGGAGTAGCTGAAGAAACCTCCGAGTAGCTCGACCAGTTGCTTAAGACATCTTGCGAGCGAAGCTTGTAGTAGTAGGTTGTTCCATTTGAGAGGTTTTTATCGACATAGTTTTCTGTGGCAATGTTGGAGAAAGTGGCGAGCTCAGAGTAGTCGGTGCCGTTAGTCGAGCGCTCGAGCGAATAGAGCGAAAAGTCATCATTGGAGAGGACCGTCCAACTAACAGTCACCATATAGCGCGAGGCATCAACATTTGAAGAATCGGCGACATAAAAATCCTGGGGAATCGGCGAGGTCGTATCCAGCTCGATCGTATCACTATAAACCGTACTCAAAAGATTGTTTTTGGTATCTTGGAATTTAACATAGACCGTCTTGACACCATCTCCGGCCGAGAGTGTGAAGGCAACCGGTGCCGAGTAAGTGCTGAAGGAGGTTAGAGCATCTTGGCTCTCTGAAATAGCGTATTGAACAGCCGTGTCATCGGTGGCGCTCAGGGTCACAGTAACCGCCGTTGAATTTGTTTTAGCCGCTCCGCCATTGATCGAGACCGGCGTCCCACCGGCCACCGGATTTTTCGTATCCAGAGCAAAAGCAGAGGATGTTCCGATTCCGATATTCATAGCTACTTCTGCGTCATTAGCCAGTATGCGTACTTTGGCCCCGGCAGTGTAGCTGGATGCGAAGTCGGAACCCGGTGTCCAAGTGATTATATATTGGTTGCCAGAAGCGCCGGTGTTTTTACTACCAGTGTTGGTCGTGGTGGTTGTCGGCAAGTAGGCGTTGGCAGCGTCGGTGTGGCTCGCCGCCCTTGTGCTACTCTGAGCACGAGTGATGTTTTGGAGCGTGTTTGAACTAATCGAAGCATAAGCAATGATTTCGGAATCGACTAAAATTGTACCCGAGGCCAGTAAGCCAGTTGCGCTCGAGAGCGCCAGCGTTCCGCCGTTCGCCGGACTGCCGGCAGTAATCCCGCCGGAAATATTCGCAGAACCATTGTAATAATAAAGCGCGAGCGTAGCCGTATCATTATCGGAATCAGAAACAGTTGCAGTAGTCGAAACAACCCCGTTTGAACCCTGCGCTGGTTGCGTATCTATCGTGACCACAGGCGTGGCATTGATAGTATAAGTGACTGAAAAGTCATTTAGAGTCGGATAGTTCGAACCGTCGGCAGTTAAAATCATCTGAATTTCAAGCCACTCATCATCAGCCGTCCCTGAAGTATTAATACTACCGGCCGTGCCCGAAGTTGTGATGGCGCTTCCCCATGATCCGGTCAGTGCCCCCTCTGTTGCCGCACTCCTAGTCTTGAAAGTGATCGTCGAGGCGCCAGGAGTGGTGCCGGCCCAAGAAATCGTCCCCCAACCAGCAGTGCCGCCGGCATTAATTTTCAAATTGGTAATCGTGCCGATGGTGCCATAGCTTAGGGCGATAGTGGTGATAATCGGCGTATTGGCACCGTCAGAAGTTAAGACTGCCCTCCAGCGCAAATCTGATCCCGTGTTTGTAAAAGAGTGTGATTCACCCGAGGTAACACTCTCCCAGTTTGATCCACCATCTGCCGACAAGTAGTAAGCCACACTCTGGCCGTTGAGAGTTGTTGTGGCAGTCATGGTTGCCACAGTGATTGTTTCAGATGAGTTCATTTTTGTTGACTGGGCTTGAGTCGAAACTGTGTACGAGAGCGAATAGAGCGCCATCGATGCACCGCCGATGATACCATAGCCATTGGCAAAGCCGACGGAATTAAGTTCGGCACTTCCCAATGTGCTGGCCGACCAGGCTGCGCCGCCATTTGTCGTACTAACGACAACACCCGAGGCACCAACAGCTCGACCATTGGCAGTGCTAGTAAAGGAAACCGAGTTGAGCGTACTGGCTGTACCACTGGTCTGCGTTGCCCAGGTAGTACCGCCGTCCGAAGTATGATCGATCGTACCGGAATTCCCGGCTGCCCAGCCGTTATTTGAATCAACGAAAAACACAGAGTTGAGACCGTTTGGGGTATTGCTAGTCTGCGTTGCCCAGGTTGTCCCGCCATCCGAAGTATGGTCAATCGTACCGGAGATGCCAACTGCCCAGCCGTTGCTAGAATCGGTAAAATATACAGCGTTTAGCTGGTTTGCAGTATTGCTTGTTTGGGCCGCCCATGTCGTACCGCCGTTAGCTGTGTGCATGATTGTGCCAGAGACACCGACTGCCCAGCCGTTGCTCGCATCAGAAAAATAAATTGACCTTAAGTTGTTTACTGTATTACTTGTCTGGGCCGTCCACGTTGCTCCACCATCAGCAGTAGTATAAATTACTCCCCCGTCACCAGCCGCAAAGCCGACAGAGGTTGTCGGAAAAGAAATCGAGCGGAAATTAATTGCTGCCATTGACTTGTTTTGCCACACGCTTGTCCAGCCATCAGTTGTTCTGACAATACCAGCACTCGTAGCGGCAACACCGGCCGTCGAGGACAGCTGGACGGCCGATTGAGCAGCTGGCGTCGGGCCGATTCTGCTCCACCAACTCGATCCAGTATTATCCGTCTTATAAAAACCATTGCTGCCAATAATATAAGCTACGGTGCTAGAAATCATTACCACGGAATTGAGCGTCGGGGTATTCACAATAGTGGAAACGCTCCAGTTCGTGCCGCCGTCTGTTGTCTTAACAGTAGTTCCGGATGCCCCAGCCGCAATACAATTACTTGCACCACTACAAGCTATTGAGCTTAGAGTTTGAGCGGTGCCACTAGTCTGAGCGCTCCAGTTGGTGCCGCCATTTGTCGTTTTTAGGATCACGTTACCAGTGCCAACCGCCCAACAGGTAGTCGTGCTTGCGCAGTAGACGGAGGTGAAATTACCCGAACCGGTCTGTGCGCTCCAGTTTGCTCCGCCATCAGTAGTTTTTAGAATTAGATTGTTCTGTCCAACTGCGTAACCGATACTCGCACTAGGGAAATTAATGCCCGTCACTGTCTCGCCAGCACCCTGGCTCAACTGTGAAACCGCCGTCCAGCTACCCCCGCTATTAGTCGTCCGAAATATAACCGAACCGCTTGGACCGGACACATTACAGCCGTACCATTCGTTGTAATCCGGATCCCAGCACCCAGCGGGATCCCAATACTCCGGATCATTCCAAGTCCCGGCCACAAAACCGGTCGTTGCACTAATAAAATGCATCGAGGATATTGCGATGGTACTAGAGCCAAGAGTCACAATAGACGGCTGTGTCCAGCTCACACCACCATTCGTGGTCTTATAAACATATTTGTTAGACGCAACTATTGCATAACCATTATTGGCATCAACAAAACTCATATAGCTGCCAGCAGAGATCGTTGGCGCCGATGCGGTCTTGTCACCCCAGCTACTTGGGCTTGATACTGTTTGAGCAGTGGTATCCCAGGTCGCCGTTGTACTGCCGGCATCTTTGTTGGTTGTGGTCGAAAAATCTTCCGAGGCTGTACCCGGACTAACCGTCACCGTGCCGGCTGTGACATCGGCAGGAATTCCCGAACCGGCCACCGTGACCGAGGCTTGAGTAGTTGCCGAGTTTACTGTTGAAGCGTTGTTTGTAAAATCATTATATGTTGTCCATGTTTTTGTTGTCGTGGCTGCGCTCGCCGGTAAGCGGCCAAGAAAAACTGAGCTTGCAACAAGGGAGAAAATAACGGCGACATGAAGCGATAACGCTGACCAATGAACAATTTTGTGATATGGATTTAAATGCCATTTATAATACCAATGGAACTTTTGGCGAAGTTTGTTATGGGGCTTAGCCATAAACGGCAAAACAGTCTTGGTACTTTTCTGTACTAAGACTATTTGGTTGTCGATCTCTTCCGTAAGATTGAACTTACCGCCCACTGGCAATCCAGCCCTCCCAATCCTTTTAACCTCCTGCCTGATACAATAAAAGCAGGCTTGTATCCTTAGCTATCATTATATGCGAAAGTTATTTCCCGTACAATGACCTCTGGTATAGGACGAAGCTCTACATTTTCACCAAATTAAAAATACCAGTTAACTGGTATTTTTAATTTGGTGCTCGGGAGAGGACTTGAACCTCCACGGGTTTTACCCCACTAGCTCCTAAGGCTAGCGTGTCTACCATTCCACCACCCGAGCAAATCGATTGGCTTGTAAGCGAATAAGCTTCTCAGCGTTTCAGCTGACCCGCTTATACGCTTACTGGCTTCTTTGTTATTGAACCGTTATCTTGTCCTTAAACTTTTCGAACGTCTTCGGGCCAATGCCCTTGACCTTCATAACTTCGTCAATCGATGCAAACTTGCCGTTCGCTTCCCGGTACTCGACGATCCGTTTGGCATAGGTCGGCCCGATTCCGGGCAAGGCGTCCAATTGTTCGACTGATGCTGTATTGATATTTACCGTAGCAGAAACGACCACTTGTGGCTTTTCTGGCGAAACAGATTGAGTTGATTGCCCCTTTACTACGCCGGCATCTCTAGTGATTGACTCAGACGCCTGGGCAACATTTGCCGCCTGCTGACCCTCTTGCGTCTTGGACTGATTCGAAGCAGAGACAATCAATCGCTGTTGTTGTTCCCTTATCTCAGCAATCGCTTTGTCCAGCTTAACTACCTCGGCTCCGAGACGCTCAATATCGCCTTTTGATCGAACCTTAGTGTAGTTCTCTCGATAGAGAAGAACTGCAGCACTTGATAAAACAGCGAGCAGCAGCACTCCGCCAATTAAAAAGCGATACTTCTCGATCAAATGACCCGGATTGGCACTATCTTCTTTCATAAGCCACAATACCCCTTTGCGACTGGTTACTCCATGTGCTTGTTCATCTCGAGCCGAAGAATCCGCTCTTTCAGGGCAGGAAGACGTGCCAGTGTCGGATCTTCTCTGAAAACAAAAGAAGCTGCTTCACTTGCCTGCTCGATCAACATTCTATCGCAAAAGCTGGCCATTTTCAACTGCACCTGTCCAGATTGCAATGTTCCCAAGATATCTCCCGGACCCCGAGTCTCCAGGTCTATCTCTGCCAGCTTAAATCCATCAGAGATTTCCTCCAGTTTGTGCAACCGCTCGATTGCCCCAAAGGAGCGGGAATTTGAAAAAAGAAAACAAAAAGACTGCTGCTCTCCCCGACCAACACGACCGCGAAACTGATGAATTTGGGCCAAACCAAATCTTTCTGCATTCTCGATAATCATAACCGTTGCATTTGGCACATCTATTCCCACTTCAATAACAGATGTGCTAACAAGAATATCGAATTTTTTATCGGCGAAATCGGTGAGAATAGAATCTTTTTCTTTGGGTTTCATCTTGCCATGAAGCATTGCCACTCGAAACTCCGGAAAAACATGCTTGCTCAGTTTTTCATACTCCCGAGCAACTGACTTTCGATCTTCCTCCCACAGCTCAAGGCTTCTTTCATTCAAAACATCTTCCTGTTGCTCGATTAGCGGACAAATAACAAAAACTTGCCGGCTAGATTCAATTTGCTTGCGAATGAATTGGTACGCCTTGTCTCGATTGTGTGGCTCAACACATCTTGTCTTTATCTCTTTTCGATTCTTTGGTTTCTGCTTAATTACCGACACATCAAGATCATCAAAAAGTGCTAGATAGAGCGTGCGAGGAATTGGCGTTGCAGTCATACTAAGGAAATGGGGAGAGCGCTTGCCCAGTTCCTGACTCATGTCATCGCTACTTTCACCACTAGATGGAATCTGTCTTAACGCAGCTCGCTGGGTTACACCAAATCGGTGCTGCTCGTCAACTATAACCAGACCGACATTATCCAAATTAACGCTCTTCTGCAACAGAGCCTGCGTTCCTATTACAATGTCGGCCTGTTCTGGCTTAGATACTTTCTTCCCCTTCGGCGTCTCCTCTGTCGAAATTTTTTTCATTGATGACGTGAGCAGACCAACCGATATCCCATATCGCTCAAAAAGATTGCAAAAGGTTGAATAATGCTGAGACGCAAGAACTTCCGTGGGAACCATCACAACAACCTTAAACCCAGACTTGGTACCGACATAAGCAGCAATCCCTGCTACAATCGTTTTTCCGCTACCAACATCGCCATTAACCAATCTATTCATTGCAGTTGGACTTGCCATATCCTTGATGACTTGCCATGTCACTGTTTTTTGGTCATCGGTCAGCCCAAAGGGAAGAGCGTTTATAAAATCATCTATTTCTGAATTGTCTATTCTCATTATCGGTGCCTGGCAAACCCGATTTTCATCCTTTATCATCCTGGAACAGAGAGACAGCAAAAAAAGTTCATCGAAAGCGATCCTTCTCTGAGATTCTTGGATATCCTCAAATCTTACTGGCGTATGAAGTTTTAATACAGCATCGACGAGCGGTGATAATTTGTACTTTGCAATAACGCTACCAGGAACAGGGTCTATCAGGCTGGCTATTCTTTGCCTCTGACTGCTGATCAGCTTGGTGATATAGTTGCTTGTCAGGCCGGCAGTAGTTGGATAAACAGGTACTATACACGGAAATTTTACCCTGTTTGGCGATTCCATTACATAAACATGGTTAAACGAGTCATAAATCACCTTGCCGCGAAATATCCATTCGGAACCGACCCTCAATGTCTGCTTCAAGAAAGGTTGATTAAACCAAACGAGCTTAATCGTGCCACTGCCATCCTCGACGACAGCCTCTGTTATTTTCATTCTCTGGCGCGATGTAAGCTTATTGACTACGCCAAGAACTCTCCCCCGAACAGAGTGAATAGATGGATCATATTCATAGGGATTTGTGTTTTCGCCTGCCGTCGAATCATACCTAGCACCTCCGTTCAGATCGGATATTCTACTAATTCGAGTATAATCCTCGTATCTTCTTGGCCAATGAAAAAGCAGATCTTCGACATCATCAATGCCCAGACGATTAAATTTATCCGCCATCTTCGGCCCAACGCCCTTCAAAAATTGGATTTTAGTCGACTCTTCTGGAATATCCATATACCTATATATAGTCAAAAGCCAGCAAAAAAGAAACCGCCTGCATCACGTGCGCTTTGTCTTTATAATAGTTCATCTAGCCAATAGGGTTTTCTAACAAATTCTGCATCAGCATAGCAACTGTCACAGGACCAATTCCCCCGGGAACAGGAGTAATAAATGCAGCCTTGTCGTAAGCACTTTGATCAATGTCTCCCTTGAGTTCTCCACCTATCTCACTGGTACCGGCGTCTATTAGGATGGCACCGGCCTTAATCATGTTGCCACCGATTAAGCCTGCTTTGCCAACAGCAGAGATAATTATATCTGCCTTCGTTGTGATAGCTGTTAAATTATCAACCGGTTTTGAAAGAATTGTTAGTTTTCTTACTTTTTCATATTTGTTGTGTAGATACCTAACAAGTGGATTACCGACAAGAAAGCCTTGTCCGATGATCAGGGTGTTCATTGTCTCCAAATTGGCGCCCGCGCCAGCCATTGCTTTCTCGATTGCAAGAACAACCGGCGGCAGAAACCCCGATTCCAGTCCCAAGCAATAACGCAACCCGTCAACATCCTTGGCAGGATCAATTGTCCTGATGATATTGTCGCGATCTATGCCCTTGGGCAATGGGATTTGAACCATGATGCCGCTGATCATGGGCCTATTATTCAAATCAATAATCGTGTCTATGATCTCCTTCTCGGAAACATATTCAGGGAAATGGAACAGACGAACCTGAATCCCCAATTTCTCAGCAATTTTTTGTTTGATCGCAACGTAATTGGTTGATACGGGATCGTCACCGACAAGGAAAACAGCCAAAACAGGCACATGACTCGATGAGCTAATTTTGCTTTTCAATTCATCCAAAATCTGGTTGCGGATTGCCCGACCGTCAAAAATTTTTGTGTCTAATTTATTCATTTGATATGTGTAGCGTAGCAAACTAGCCTCGTAACTTCAAGTTTTAAAAAGCCGCCCCGTTGAATCGGGGCGGACGAAGTGTTTTGCGATGGCGAGCATATAGCTCACTCCAAGCAAGGATAGAAAAGCAATAAACTTGGGCCTTGCGATCGCTGCGATAGCGAGAGCCCTCGGCTCCCGTGTCAACGATCAGGTCAAAAAGGTCAATGCCCTCAGACTTAACATATGGCGCAGTTGTTCGATGAAGTCGAATTCGGTCAGCCTCGTTGTAAGGCACTCGTTCATGGTCAAAGCGATAACGCGCCACCCACCACAATGGATAGCGAGTTCCTCGCAAATGTGCCAGGATAGCGAGTGTTTCATTGCCTGTTATCTCGAGATTTTGCTTGACATAATCAAGCGTTTTCTCTAGATTCCATCTGGCATTGAAGCGCAAATCGAGGGCTGCCCACTTGCTAAGCAAAACACGTTCCGCCGCAGTCGGCGGCCACTGCTTGCGGGCAATGCGATCGAGTGTCGCCCTCTGCCACGCGTCAGCAGCACGCAAGCGAGCTGGATCCACCCGCATCGCTTCCGGCAGAAAATCTTGACTCAGTTGGCCCAGCCCAACATGAGCTTGCGTCACCGGAACCTGGCCGAGCTTGGTCTTGAAATCAACACTCCACACGTCGCCATGCGACTCATGGAGAATAAGACCATAAGCCAATTCCGGGCTGATTCCTCTCTCTGCGCAAAGCTGGTCGATCAGTTTTTTGAGCTTATCCACTTTGCCCATACGCTCGCCAAGATCCGGAACTCGCCCGTTGGAAACAATGTGCTGATCAAGATGTTTGTGGCACTCGATTGGAATCGTAAATGAGCGTAACCAGGCAGAGGACAAGGACTGAGCTCTGCTCCCAGATGATGGCAAACGTTTTTCGCTTTGCTTGATATTCAACCAGAACCATCTAACAACCAAAAGCAATGGTAGAATCAGAGTGCAAAGCACAAGAAAACCCATTATCTCATGCCGTCTTCGCAGACGATCCGATTTTTCTTCTCTTCTCAAAGATTGATCCCCCTCTCTGAAACACTGTGCTTGCCAACACTGGTCGTGCCGGCAAGGCAATGTTACATCAAAGATCGTATCGAAACAATTCGGGCCGGCCTCGCGCATGGCAAGGGCCGGCCCTGGATTTGACGAACATCTCTCCTTTCATCACCACGTCTCCGCGGCATAGCTCTCGATCCCCGCCAGGATGGTCTTCAGGAGATCCATCCGGTTGCGCTCCCAGCGAATACGGAAGCCGTCAGCCGGCGCCGTGGTCGTCGCCATCTCGACGATGACCCGCTGCGGCGTCTTGCCGGCGAAGAGCACATACTTCTTCGCCTGAGGCACGACGCAGGAACGCGGCTTGCCGTTGTCGCGCCGGCGGTAGTTCTTCCGCTCCAGCTCGGCCGCGATGCACGTGGCCAGGAGCGGAGCCGGCTCGCCGGGGTTGATGCAGACGAAAGCGCCGGAAAGCCCCTGCCTCTCCCAATCAGTATGGAGCGAGACAAAAAGGACCCTCTTTCCCCCGTACCGCTTAGCCAAGTCATCGGCGTAGTCGATACGGGCGTTGAGCACCCGCGTCGACAATCTGACAGCCAGACCTTCGCGAATAGTTCGGGCGTCACGTGGCAGCGGCATGGGGACAGCGGCCCGCGGCGGTTCCGGCAAAGTCATGACGTCACTCCAACAGGTCAGGTGGACTGTAGCCCCCTTGGCCCGCAGAAGCTGCATGAGCTCGTAGGCGGCCCTGTATGTGTAGGCCGATTCCCAGAAGCCGGCGCCGGCATGCTCGAAGGAGCTGCCGGGATCCACGCCGCCGTGACCTGGGTCGACGACGACGATTAGGCCACTGAGCAACCCGCGCGACGTCGGCTTCCACGGGTTGGGGTGGGGCTTGGTCTGCCCCACCAGCTCAGGACCGTGCGGCCCCTGCTGGACCCGCGGGTGGCGGTAGATCTGGCGCAATTGCGCCGTCGTCAGACCCCGTTCCCGCCACGTACGATTCGGCTTCTTTGGCGTCGAAGTCTGCCACTCCGGCTTCGTCGGGTGATCGGGCCGTGTGGCCACCCTGCCCGGCTTGTGTGACTTCTTGGTCATCTGCTTATGGTCATCACCGAAGTAGTGACTGGCCAGAGACAGAAGAACCAGACCG
This sequence comes from Patescibacteria group bacterium, assembly GCA_041666325.1. Lineage (GTDB taxonomy): Bacteria > Patescibacteriota > UBA1384 > XYA2-FULL-43-10 > 1-14-0-10-43-13 > JBAYHC01. Next base: position 107,555 of record JBAYHC010000002.1, on the reverse strand, counting down.
ATTGCAGCGTACCCCAAACCCCGGATAACACCCCCGTGACGGCGGTACTGCTGCCGGGCAGACTTCTTCCACCCAGGCAATTTGCCGCCAAGCCACACAAACAATCCAACGAACGTCTTCCACAGAATGCCTCTCACCGGCGTCTCCTTTCGATCAGTGCGATGATGCCGAAGATGACAAGCAGTATCCCTGCTGCAGCCAACATTATCGTGGCGAGGAGCTGGTTGCCCCCGATGTCCCACGTCTTGTTGGTGACAAAGAACCAAACCGAAAAGCCGAACACCGCCCAACCGGCGATGATAGTCAACATGACTTTTAACACGATCTTCCCCCTTCAGAGTTATCACACGCTCGCGATAACTTCGCGAGTATAGCACAAAAAAGGCATTTTGTCAATGCCAATGAACAGATTAGTGCTAATTACTCAATACCAAATAGTTTCTTTGCCTTTTTAGTCGTCTCTCGCTCAACCTCAGCCAGGCTTAATTTCTTGATTTCGGCTATCTTCTGCGCTACATCTACCACATGAGCAGGCTCATTGCGCTGGCCCCGAAATGGCTCAGGCGCTAAATACGGAGCGTCTGTCTCAATCATGATCGAGCCCAGAGGAATCCGCTCGATGGCCTCACAGGTATCAACTGATTTTTTATATGTGATGTTTCCAGTAAAAGAGATCGCGAAACCAAGATCGAGCACCTTCTCGGCAAAGTACGTATCGCCAGAGAAACAATGAAAAACACCGCGTAGCGAACCGCTATAGCTCTTAAGTATCCCCAGCATGTCCGCGTCAGCCTCGCGACTGTGAATTATAACCGGGAGTTTTGTCTCCAAAGCAAGATCAAGCATGCGCTCAAAACAAAAGATTTGATCTTCACGAGAAGGGGAGTCGGCATAGCGGGAAGATCGTTTGAGGTAATAGTAGTCAAGGCCAATTTCACCAATCGCCACAACCTTGGGATGGGCCGCCAGAACAGACAAGTCGCTCCAGGTCTCGATACTTAAGTCCGGAGAGCAATGGGGGTGAATGCCGACCGTAGCGTAGACTTCAGGATAACGACGAGCAAGCTCAAGTGAGCGTTTCGACGTGTCAAGGTCAATACCAACATTTACCATTCTGTTAACACCAGCATCAACAGCTCGGCCGATTACGGCCGAGATCTCATTCTTGAACTCTGGAAAATTTAGATGGCAATGGGTATCAATAAACATGAAATAAGTTTATAAAGTTACAAGTTCATAAGGTTCATAAAGTTCGCAGGAAGAAAACGCTATTGAAGCTATTTCTTTACAAACTTTATAAACTTTAAGAACTTCACGAACTGCTAGTTACTTCCAAAACTCTACATACAAAATACTAACGACAATCGCCGCCAACGCTGCCACGTCTCTCTTATAAAGCCGCTCATGGAAATAAAAATAACTAAAAATATAAACAAAGAAGGGACCGAGCAACAGTATCATCGTGGTTTCAACGATGCCCACATTTTGAAAACCATAAAACTTCAACACCATCTGCACAACACCGAAAACGGCTGAGATTATGGTTAGAGCAAATGCAGTGGGCGAGAAGGCCAATAGTTTCGGCCGGTACAGAAGAAGGAAAACAACAGCCAAAACCGTGGTACGGACGAAATAGAGCGCTACCGGCGAGAAAACCTCAAGTAATTCCTTGATAAAAATTGACTCCAAAGACATAAAAATCATCGCGAGCATACTTTGCTTCGCTACCCGGCTCAGGCGGACATGGTGACGACGAAAACGCGAAGCAACAAGAGCAAGTGAGGCAATTAGCCCGGCAGCGAACGCCGAGGCATTTCTCTCTGCGGGCAAAAATATGCCCGCAAAAATGATCGTAGCTAGCGGAGTAAGAAGCATGATGAGCTCGAACTCTGCCAGATTCTCCTTCTGAACCCCGCGATAGTAGAGGATATTCCAGGCCACTGCCGCCAAGATCATTAGTACGAACAAAACTAGATTAGCGGGAGAATATAAGGTATCGGTATTGACGCTACCCCATTTGGCCAAGAAGAGACCAGTGATAACTGCCAACCAAATAAAAAGCAATGGGATAAAGCGCATCACCGGGATGCGATGGCGGGAAAGGATAATTTTATCGGCAATAATTCCGCCAGAGTAACCGATTGAGGCGATCAGCGCTTCCAACATGAAACCCCTCCTGGATATAGGGACGCTTCTCCGCAAGAAACGTTCCCGATTTTACTAAGATTCAAGTCTGGGAAACAACGGCTCCGGCCGCAATGTCTCAAGCTGAGTGTTCATCTTCTTGGCAGTTTCGGGCATAAACGGCTCAAGCGCCAGGACGATCGAATAGAGATTATTGAAAACTCGATTCAAGACTTTGGTTAATAACTCCGGATCAGAAACTGCTAAAACCCATGGTTTATGCTCGTTAATATAAGTATTGCACATTGTTGCATAGGAATCGATTGAAGCAAGAACCATATCAAATCTCAACTCATCCACAACGTTGTCAACCATATCGACTAGTCCGTAGTCATACTCATCTTTGTTTTCGGTTTTCGTAACCTTGGTGTCATACTTATTAATCATAGAGATAGTTCTTTGAAAAAGGTTACCGATATTGTTGCCGAGCTCCTGATAGCGACCTTGCATCTTCTCCAGTGAGATATCGCCATCTTCACCAAACGGAAATTCACGCAGCAGAGAATAGCGAACAACATCCGCACCAAACTTTGTCACAGCCTCATTTGGATCGATGACATTGCCCAAAGTCTTGCTCATCTTGGTCCCATTGATGGTAAAAAAGCCGTGAGCAAAAACTTTTTTTGGAGTTTCTTCTCCGGCAGCAATCAGCATCGCCGGCCAGATGACGGCATGGAACCAGAGAATATCCTTGGCCATGAGATGTAAATCGGCCGGCCACAGGACAGGGGAGGCTTGTTCGTTGTCAGTTGGCCCATCTGTTGGTTGTCCGTTTTTGAAGTAAATTTTCTCTGCCGTGAAATAGTTCAGCAGTGCGTCCACCCAAACGTATATTGTCTGATCGGGGTCTCCGGGAAATGGTATCCCCCACTTCACTCCGGCGCGAGAAATACTAACATCCTCAAGGCCCAGTTTAATTTTGCTAACAACCTCATTCTTGCGACTTTCCGGACCGATCTTTAGTTCCCCGTTCTCAATTTTTGCTAAAAGTTGCTCCGATATTTCAGGCTTTGATAACAGAAAGAAGTAGTTGTCTTCAGACTGCTTGACTAATTCGCGCTTGTGATCCGGGCACTTCCCCTCAACTAGCTCCTCTTCCTTGTAGTACCGCTCGCATGATATACAATAAAGCCCTTCATAGCTGCGTTTTTCAACATAACCGTTGTTCATGAGGCATTGAACAAAATTCTGTACCGCTTCCTCATGCAACGGATTAGTTGTACGAAAAAATTCAGAGTACTCAATATTTAAATTTTCCCAAGTCTTTTGAAACTTCGGGGCAAGTTCATCAACATATTCCCTCGGTTCCTTGCCGGCTCTCCTGGCAGCTTCAGCGATTTTGGCGCCATGTTCATCTGTGCCGGTCAAAAAGAAGACCTTGTCGGGTCCGAGTTTTTTCTTGTAATACCGCGCCAAAACATCGGCCGCAATAGTGGTGTAGGCATGACCAATGTGCGGCACATCGTTAACATAATAGATTGGAGTGGTGATGTAGAATTTTTTCATATTTGTGTGATAAAAGACTTGCACTCATAGTAGCAAATACAGCCTCAGATCTCAAGGAATAGGGTTTAAGTAAAAAAACGGGTCGGGCGCCGAAGCGCCCGACCTTGTGAATGCGAAACAGAACTACCAATCCGGGCGGGCGGGCGGGGTTGCCCCCGGGTTGGCCGGGTCGTAGACCCAGAGCCAAGCCGGCCGGGAAACGTAACCCCCGGGGCTCACCAGCGACACCGTCCACCAGCCCGGCCTGCTTGGTGTAAGCGGCAAGCGAGTGCCATTGGTGGATACCTCCCAGTACGATCCGCCGGGGCCACGCCCCTTGGCCTCGCGCGCGCCCTCGGCGCCACCGCCGTTGAGGATGTCGATCCTCGCGTCCAGAATGCCGACGTAATAGCCCCCGACCTCGTTGTAATAGCGCGACCTGGCCGGGTCACCCGAGAAGGCATCCGTCTGCAGAATCGGTGCTGCCGGTTTGACCGTGGACCAGGGCCGGACGAAGAAGGTCCGGCGGGCGATGAAGGTCTGCCCCTGGTCGGTGATCTCGGCCACGACCTGGAAGGCCGTGTCACCAAAGTCCTCGTGCCGGTTGGGGATTCCGATCATCCAACCACGCCGCTCCTGACCCGCCGTCACGACAATGCCCGGATCGAACGGCCGGCCATCCTTGAGCCAGCGATAGGTGGCAGATGAGGGATCGATCCCTCCCCGTGACCGCGGCGATGACAGGCCGGCGATGTCGATACGGAACTCGACACCGCTCTCAATCACCGGGGTGACGTGGTCGCTGATCTGCGCGTCGTACTGCTCGAAGGCGACCAAGAAGCGTCCTTCGGTCGCGGCAGGTACCACGGGGCTGTTGCTCCCGCCACCGCACCCCTGCGCCACCAGAGCGAAACCAAGCATCAATCCGCACAATGTTCTCTTCACAGCCGTTTCCTCCTTCACTGAATGTGGCCCAATGCCCCGATTGACGATGCGCAGATACTACCATAAATTGCTTAATTTGTCAATGGTTTTCCGTTGACTAGATATATCGATTGTGATATAAACATTACTGAGATGAAAACACCGGCAAATTCGTCATCTGCCTTCTACCTTGGAACAGTTGGCGCCCAGACCAAGAAAGGGCAAAGGATATTGGGCTTGCCCTGGGAAACCTATACGTTTCCGGAGTACGTTTTCAATCAGCGCTCACTGAGTGAAGGTGATGCTGTTCTCTGCCCGACCGATCGCTTCATCAAAAGAGACCAATCTACTCGCAGACTCACTTTGTGTATTCACCAAGAGGATTTTCCGGTCTACTGTTCCCAACTCTGAGTTGTTACACTCTCCCCGAATGGCCCCCGGCCATTCTTTTTTATGCCGAAGAAGTAGTATTTGACAAGAACAGGTCAATATATTATATATAGATTAATGAATTATACCTTCAGCCAAAATCTCTTGCTCGTCCTTCTATCTCCCACTCCGTGGCGGTGATTTCGGTTTAAGTTCAATACCTTATAAGACAAAGATAATCACCGCCAAACGGTGATTTTTTGTAATATTTAAATTCTTCCCTTCCAGCTTTCCGATGGCTAGGTAATACATACCTGGCCACCTAGGAAGCTGGAAGGAGAGATCCGTGATCGCAACAGCAACGACATCGCAGGGTATAAGACTCCAACTGCTCATTGAACACCGAGAAGTGCCCCCTATCCCCGCAATTGATCGTGATCATGTTTGGCACATTGTTGCTTACGATGTCACAGAAGCTGGGCAAAAGACGGAAGTTTGTCTGAGCCGGAGCTATCGCTATATCTCACCTGCTGAAGCAAGTGAATCCATCCCGAATCTTATCAAGCACATTGAATCCGGAAGAGTTTGGCCAACCACTAATGAAAGTTCACCGAATTGTCTCTTCCGACATGATTATCGTCGTTAGATAGACAGCCAATCTCTGTGCTCATTATCTCTCAGCGCGGAACTCCATGGTTCCGCGCTATTTTTATACTTGCTTTCTCCCCACCACTGAGAACGTCGACTCATCATCGGTAATCTCGCCTCGAATTAAGGCTTCAAGGTCCTCGAGACGCTGGATTGCTTCTCGCAATGTTTTATTGTGCTCATCCTGACGATCGAAGTTCTCCTTCCAAATAGGACTTCGCTTCAGAGCAACTCGCTCTTGAGCGTCCTGAACTTTGATAAACCGGTCAAGAACATAACCAAGAAACCAGGTTCCGAGCAGACCGGCAGTGACGTAAATCGGAATTGAGCTCTGACTCCCGCCATACTGCTTGACCACCGAAATCACAAGCAAAGAAAAGTTAAAAAAGACCAAGAAGGCATTGCCCTGATCAAAGCGATATTTCTCACGGAAAAACGCCATGCGAAAAATGTTGAGATAGCGCTTGCTGCTCTTACTCATACCTCACCTCATAGTTAGATCTACTTGTTCAAGGGACGACAACCACACCAGTATGCCATCATCAATTAATCTGCGTCAACCGTTGCAAGATCATTTCATTAGTTTAGTAATTGTCTTATCTGCCCGAATATCACGTAGAACTACTGCGGCTGCGCTCTGAGAAAAGTCGGACGACAGGACAATGTGCAGAGATTTATGCAAGAAATCCTTCGCCTTATCAATCTGCCCCAAATTTGCATAGGCAAAAGCCAAAAGACCCCAACCCTGAGCATAGCGGCGTGTTTGAGCCTCATTGCCATGATCATCAAACATTTTCAGTGACTCATTTAATATCTCGATCGCCCTGTCGAAATGCTTAATCTCGATATATAAATTTGCCAAGTGACCCAAGGCCGTAGCAGTATAGAACCAGTTCCGCCCAGACCCTTTCAAGATTATTACTGCCTCACTCAGATTCTTTTCTGCCTGTCGGTATTTTTTCTGGCGCGTTTCCACGAACCCTATTTTGGCAAGGGTAATTCCCCAAGACTCGTCATCACTGATTCTTTTTGAGATGAGCAAACTCTTTCTTAAGTTTTCTTCAGCTAAAGTTAGCCTGTTTATGTATTCGTAAGTTATGCCGATATCGCGAAGAGCATTGGCTATGCCTACCTCAATATCATGACGCTTGTAATAGTCGACTGCTCTTTTGAGGTATTTCAAAGCATTTTTAGTGTCGTTATTGATCTTATAGCTCACTCCGATCATCTGTAGAGCCTCGCCGGCAGACTGCCAGTTGCTAGCACTATCCTCCGTAGCGTAGATTTGTTCATAAAGCCTCACCGCCTCTGTAACCCGACCGCTATTGCGATGATCATCCGCTTGTTTGCGAAGATTGTTCATATTAGTCCAAAATTAATTACCTATCATGAATTTAACATAAGAGGAAGTATTGCTCCAGAGTGAATTGACTTAGTGAATGTCTTCTTGTATTATTAGCCGGCAACTGATCGACAAAACAAGGAGGTGGCCAGACTGGACAAGTCAAAGAGACGGCTACGGTTGCCAAAGCTTACATTCGACAATGTTTCTCAGCTTGCCATCATGGTGATGGGAGCAAGCTCCGTTTTCCTCTTGGGACAGCAAAACAAGTATGGCCCGATTGTTGGTCTTGCCGCTCAGCCATTCTGGTTCTATACCACCATTAAGCATAAACAGTGGGGAATCTTGATCGCTTGCGTTTTTTACACAACTGCCTACATTGCAGGCATTCAGAACTTCTGGTTCTCTCACCGGCCCTGACCGCCTTGCGGCAGGGTTTTCGTTATCTAGGCTGCTCTAGTGTGCTTGATGTGACGCCAAACATAGAGAACGATGCACGCAACGATTGTAATACCGATGGCGAGATCAAAATTATGTAACTTTTCCCGAATCAGCTCCCAGTTGTTGCCCATCTTGATGCCGGCATATGTCAAGGCCGCGCACCAGGGCAACGCGCCCAGGAAGGTGTAGAAAGAAAACTTCCAAATATTCATTCCGGCGATACCGGCCGGAAAAGAGATATAGGTGCGAACGATTGGCAGGACGCGGCCAAAGAAGGTGGTCGCACTGCCGTAATCCCTAAACCACCGATCAGCTAAATCTAGATCGTGTTTTGAGATCAAAATATATTTGCCGTACTTTTCGATCAGCGGCCTGCCACCCTTGGCGCCAATCCAATAAGCAAGCAGTGATCCGACAAGATTACCGACAGTTCCAAGTAACGTCACCGCCCAGAATCCCATCTTGCCATCAGCCACCAGAAAACCGGAGAACGGCATAATAACCTCAGATGGCATGGGTATCCCCGCAGACTCAACCAGCATCAGAATAAAGATTCCGCCATACCCAATCATGTCTATCGTGCTGACGACGAAGTTTGCCAGAATATCAATAATATCTGTAACCATGTTCCTCCACCCGAAATATTAGTTTAGTTAAGTCTCTGCCACTCGGCCTTTTGGCCAACTCTCAGCTTTTCTGTCATAACCAGCTCTTCATGAATACCATCTAGCAAATCATATTTTTTCGCCTCCTCCAGATCAACCCAAGCAAATTGGTCCAACTCTTCTGCCTGCAACACTACTTCTCCGCCGACATAGTCAGCCATGCAGGAAATAACGATCGATGGATTCCCGTCAGCATGAACCGTGGCAAGGCTCGTGACATACTTAACGTTTTCAATATCTAGCCCAACTTCTTCCTTGACCTCGCGCGCCAAGGTGCGTTCCAAAACGTTGTACCAATAAAACTCAGTATCCTTAGGCAATTCCAAATAATCCTTGGCCTCCAATTTGCCGCCAGGGACAGCCCACTTACCAGGAAACCGCTTTTTGTTCGGAGATCTGCGCGTGATCAGGTATTTGTCCTCCTTCACAACGATGGCCGTGATGGCAACCTCGTGAAGATAATGTTCTCCATCAGACATATTATATTGCCCCCATGTTATTATTTCTTAACAATCAGTACAATCTCACCCTTTAGCTTGTGGATTGAAAGATCGGTGATAACAACTTTAATGTTGCCGCCCCAATACTCCTCGAACATCTTAGTTATCTCCCGTGCAATGAAAACCTGTGTCTTGTCGCCAAAATACGCCTCAATATCGCGAAGCGTTCGCTCAATCCTAACAGCTGATTCATAGATTACGACGGGACTGCTGAGTGATGACAACATTTTTAGTTCCGTCTGGCGACCCTTTTTCTTGGGCAGAAAACCAGCGAAATAAAACTCCTTATCAATCATGCCACTAACCGATGCCGCCGCCGTCAACGCCGACGGACCGGGAATAGGAACTATTGGTGTTTGGGATATATTTAGGATTTCGGATTTAGAATTTCGGATTTCCCTGATTCTCCGAATCAGATATTCCCCTGGATCAGAAATTCCCGGCGTGCCTGCGTCGGAAACTAGCGCAATTGACTTCCCCGCTTCCAGCTGTCCGATCAGATAGTCTATCTTTGATAACTTTGAGTGAGCGAAGTATGAGACAGTCGGTGTCTTGATCTCATAATGATCGAGCAAAGTCCTGGTAACACGAGTGTCCTCGCAAGCAATTAGATCGACTTCTTTCAATATCCGAATCGCTCGGAAGGTCATATCTTCGAGATTACCGATCGGAGTTGCAATGATGTACAGTATTCCGTGCTTATCCATCTTCTACTTCACCTTTTCCGGCTTAACAAATTTTAGATATCCCAATACGATAGCAACAACAAGAGTAACGGCAATCATTGCAAATTGAAACTTGCTATCTTCACTCATAAAGCTTGTTCCCGTCCCATAGATCAAAGTAAAACCGCTACCAAGCAAAAAACCGTTCGAAATCAATGGCACTGGCTGCAAAACAGTCAGGCTCACAATCAGAAGGATAAGTCCGGCACTTATGGCAATAACGGAAGCGTTTTTCGACCACTCTTTCTGCTTGTTTTTGTAATCGTCACTCTTCTTGTCGTACTCATCCTTGACCACTTTTTGTGCGTCGGTGTACTCGCTCGGGTCGCCCTTGGCAAACTCTAGCTCGTGGGGGTATTCAGGAAATTTCGGACTAGGGTAGAACGCCTGGATACCAAACCCAACAAACAATGCAACAAGTCCGCCAACAAGAATGGTATAAATAACCGCCGTGATTGTTTTATACATAGAAGATTCCTTTCTAACTCTCGACATTACTTAACAAAATTAAGCCACAAGGCCAAAACTACTGCTACCGCCATGAAAGCAACAGCCAACCAACCAAAGAGCTTAACCCACCCAGGATGGGTCTCTCTGCCCATGATTCTTTCATCATCGCCAACGATCATTATAGCAACAAGCAGTGGTAGGGCAATAATACCATTTAGAAAAGCAGAATAATAAAGAGCGGTAATGGGATTGATACCGACAAAGTTAAGCGACAGTCCAACAACAAGCGAAAAAGCAATAATCAGATAAAAACCTTTGGCTTGCGAGAATTTGTACTCCAAACCCTCTCGCCACTTCATCACCTCAGAAAGAGCATAGGCACCCGACCCAGCCAATATGGGCACCGCCAACAATCCCGTACCAATTATTCCAAAAGCAAAGAGCAAAAATGCGTAATCGCCAGCAAATGGCCGCAATGCTTCAGCCGCTTGTTCAGCTGAGTTAATGCTGGTGACACCATTCGCATTGAGCACACTCGCCGTGCTGAGAATTATAAAAAAGAAAACCAAATTTGCCAACGCCATCCCTGTTCGCACATCAGTTCGCATGCGGCCAATGCGATGATGGAGCGATAGTTTCTTTGATTCTTTCACTTCAATCTTGCCCTCCTCTACTTCCTCCGAGGTTTGCCAAAAGAAAAGATATGGCGTTATCGTTGTGCCAAATACGGCAATCATAGCAAAGAGATATTCCTTCTCAAAAGTAACCCGTGGAATGAACGCCTCCCTCAAGATCGTGATCCAGTCAGGATGAATAATAATGCCGGTTATAACATAAGCAAAAACAGAGAGAGTTAGCCACTTAAGTAGCTTGGCATAAATATGGTACGGCACAGCAATAACAATAGCCGCTATGATAATTGTAAAAATGACTGCAGCAAGAGCATAGTCAACATTTAAGATCAGTTTTAACGATGCAGCCATAGCGCCAAGATCGGCGCCAATGTTAACAACGTTGGCGACAATGAGAAGAATAACCGCCATTGCTACCACGTTACGCCGATAGTGGCGCTGCAACACACCAGCCAAACCCCGGTTGGTAACGATTCCGATACGAGCACAGCTCTCCTGAACTGCCAGCATCAATGGCAACAAATAGACAGCCATCCACAAAAGAGAAAATCCATAGGCCGCACCAACAGAAGAGTACGTGCCGATTCCACCCGGGTCATCATCTGAAGCGCCAGTCACTAACCCAGGACCAAGCGACTTTACAAACAGAGCCAGTTTGCGCCATGGGTTCTTTAATATCTCCCTGGCCTTCGCTAACTCTTCTTCAGTAATTCGAATTGTGCCGTCAACGGCAAGATAACCCTCAACCAAACCCCAAACCAAAAGCTTTCTAGCCAAAACCAGCGGAATGCCCAGTTCGTGGCGAAATTCCGAGATAGTGAAGAGCTTCCCCTTAGTGCTTACCGCTTCAGCACTAACACCCTTGGTCACGACAGTCATATTCCCCTCATCCTGAATGAATTAAGAGTTATGAATTAAGAGCTGTGCCTACAGACATAGCGCTCATTTCATAATTCACTATTCAATTGGCTACAAAGCTCCTGCCACTTCTGCACCGATAGTTCCTGCGCACGAGTCTTATCCGTCAGGCCTACTTTTTCCAGTATACCAAGCGTTTTCACCTTATTGAATTGGTAGCCTGCGGATAAGTTATTAAGTAGTGTTTTTCTCCGAGAGGAGAAACCGATTCGAACCGATCTAAAAAACTCTTTCTCGCCCAGGTTTTCGATTTTCCAACCGATATTCCTCACTCTGAGAATTGCCGAATTTACCTTGGGCACCGGAAAGAAAGAACTGGCTCCAACTAAATCAACTATTTCAGGATCACCATAAGCCTGAACAGATACGGACAACAATGACATGTCCCCTGGTTTTGCTGTAATTTGCTCTGCCACTTCCTTCTGGGTCAGCAGAACTATCAGGGACGGTTTCTCGCTTGCCTCCAAAAAGAAGCGCAAAATCCTGGAGGTAATGTAGTATGGGATATTGGCTACAACTTTGTAGCCAGAGCAAGCCCCGATCGTTTTTGCAAGATTTATTCTCAAGATATCAGCGTTCACTATCTCTGCTCTGTCGCCCAACCTGTCTGCCAACAACGAGGCTAGCACCCTGTCCAACTCAATGGCTACTACCTTTTTGGCTCTGGCAACTAGCTCCTCTGTCATAGTGCCCAGACCCGGCCCAACCTCAACCACACAATCTTCGGGTTTCAACTCAGCCGAACCAACAATCTTCTCCAGGGCTATTCTATCAACCAAAAAATTCTGCCCCAAGCCCTTCTTAGTATAGAGACGATGCCTTTGCAAGTATTGTATTAGTTGCTGACGGTCAGTCAGGTCAATTGAATCTTGAGTCATAATTCTTAGTTCACGATCCGTTGATAAATGTAAATCTCTACACTCTTTTCCCACCCCACTCAACATCGCCAACAAATTCATCTAGCGACCTTGCCCAAAACCTCGACAGATCATTGTCATAGAGCGCCTCATATATGACCATGTCCTCGAGTGTTTCGGAGTGTTTGGCCTGGCCAATAACCCTATAAGTTCCGCCTTTGTAATGGCGATAAATCCCATTTGAGATAGCTGCACTCTTTTTGGATTTTTCATTGTTGTTTTGCATTTTGAAATTCGGATTTGGCAACTACCATCTCCCCGCATACCCATGAGTGAACGCCCAGGCTGTTGTATAAATTTGAGCCGTTGGATCAAAAACGCTGGCGCCAGCATAACCAGCCTTCTTGGAAGCATCACGCCAGAAACCATCCTCGTACTGGAACAGCCCTTTGTACCCGGCGCTGGCAATCGAATTTGGATTACCATTGCTCTCCTTCATCATCAAACTGCAAAGCGCATTTGGGTCATAGTTGTATTTGGCTGATGCCGCAATCACAGTGTCGTTATGCTTGCACCTAACAGTAATAACGGGCTTGGTACCAACAAGAATAATTTCACTAATAGGTTCTGACGTAACTTCTGTTCTCTTGAGCGTTTTTGAAATCTCTTCACCGTCTTCACGTACGACCTCAAAATAACGTTTCTTTTGGCCCTTTTGGCCTTTCTGTTCAACCCTAGTTTGGCCTTTGTCTATAGTTGGGTCGTCCTTTTTTACCGTCTTGAAATCAATTGGCTCGCTCTCAACAACTGTTGTCCGGGCTACGCGAATAATTACGATAGACATGTCCAGAGTGAGCGGAGTGTCTAGGGAAAAATTGATTTTATCCTCTACTCCCAGATCAATATTGCCCTCAGTCAGAAGGTCTCGCACACTTCCGGCCCACGACCGGATCAATAGTTTCCTGCGGCCATCACTCACAACATAGCTTGGCGTAATGTGCTGTGTGATTTTGGCACCAATACCGAGTCGGATATCAGGAAAAGCAGAGAAGTGATCCTTCTCATTAGGCTCAGATCCTAACTCGTTAGCAATCAAAAAAGGAACGACTGACTTGCTTCTTCCGCTAATCTCACGCTCCTTAGTGCCGTCAGGATTTATCACCTCAACTAAATACGGCTTAGCGTATTCGTGAGATAAGCTTCCCTTTTCGATTGTTGAACTCTGTGCGAAAACCCTTGCGTACAACGATGCCGAGATAGCTACCCCGGCAAGCGCGAAGATGATTTTGTTGTTCATATACGCTAATCATTATAACAAGATTTTAAGAAATGCGATATCGATACAGGGCGTTAAAGGAGCGAAGCGACTATATGAGCTAAGACCCAACAAGTCAAACAAAAAAGCCCCGGAAGGGGGCTATGCCAGTTCTCTCGCCCGTCGCTGTGCGGCGGGTATCCTACGTTCTATGCGCTGCCGCAGTTGCGGCAGCCACCAATCAAGCGTAATCACTCTCGCCAACCCCAGTGCACAACTAGGGATATAGAGGGTGAAACCGACAAAGAAGAGGATCGCGGAATCGCAGCGGCCCTCTTCGATGGAATCAATCCATCGACCGAAGATGCGCTCCCAGGCGTCTGCGTACATCGCTTTCCCCCCCTGTCATCTCGACTGAAACGGAGAGATCTTGCTCTGCGCCAACATTGGCATCTTGCTAGTACAGCAGATAAGATTTCTCGACTTCGCTCGAAACGACAAATAGATTTAAACAACCTCTTTATTATACACTATTTCCTATACTTTGTCAATAAGGTTGTCCGGCAAGCACTCGATGAATCTAGATTTGGGATTAGACTGGAACCGACCATAGATCACGCGTTCGGAGGCATACAAAAGATAAAGCCGCTCCCTTGCACGAGTAATACCAACATAACAAAGCCTGCGCTCCTCCTCCATCTCACTCTCGTCAGCCAATGCCCGAGTGTGAGGGAAAAGTCCCTCCTCGACGCCAACAATAAACACAACTCGAAACTCGAGGCCCTTTGCGGAGTGAAGTGTCATCAACGTTACAACATTGTTATCCTTATCATATTCATCTACGTCCTGAGCCAACATTACTCTTTCAATAAAACGCTCCAGATCAGAAAGATGGCTGTCAGTGTCATCGCTCTCGCGTGATTTCTGGACCGACTCGGCAACAGTCATCAGTTCCATCACGTTTTCCCATCTTCCCTCGCCCTCCGGGGTACCATCCAGAAGATGCTGGCGGTAACCAGACTTCACAGCAATATGTTCAATTAATTGAGGCAGGCCAGAATCCTTGGCATACTCTCTCATTTCATCGAGGATACCCAAAAAATCAACAATCTTGCCAGGGATGGAAAATTCTAAATTCGGCGTCTGATTGGTGACTGATAGTTGAAAATTAGGAATCTGCCGTATTTGAGTGAGTGTTTTCTCGCCTATTCCCCGCGATGGAGTCGCAACAACCCTCTCAAAAGCCTCAAAATCACGCGGGTTTGCAATTACGCGCAGATAGGCAACGATATCTTTAATTTCTTTGCGCTCGTAAAAGCGCATACCACCAACGACTCGATAAGGAATATTGAAGCGCAAGAAGGCCTCTTCAACAGCACGGGACTGAGCATTGGTCCGATAAAGAACGGCAAAGTCAGAGTACTTTTTTTCTTCGTCTTGTCCCTTGGTTCTGGCGAGTGACGCAATCTCGAGAGCAATGAACTCAGATTCGTCCTTCTCGTTGAGCGCCTCATAGATCGAAATTGGTAAACCGCGCTGATTCTTGGTCCAGAGCTTCTTGTCTGTACGCTGACGATTGTATCTAATTACCTCGTTGGCTGCCTCAAGGATAACCTGGGTAGAACGATAGTTTTGTTCCAATTTAATCACTTGGGCAGACGGATAGTGCTTTTCGAAGTTCAGGATGTTGCGGAAATTGGCTCCACGCCAGCCGTAAATTGACTGTGAATCGTCCCCCACCACCATTATGTTCCCATGCTTGGCCGCCAACATCTTAACCCACAAATACTGAACATGGTTGGTGTCCTGATACTCATCGACAAGAATATACTTGAACTGATCCTGATAGCGCTCCAGCACTTGTGGATTTTCATCAAAGAGCCTGACGCAATTCACCAGGAGATCGTCAAAATCCATCGCGTTCACCTCCCTCAAGTACTTCTCGTAGCGCTCGTAAACCTTGGATGTCACGACTTCGAAGGGAGAATTATTATATTTCTTGTACTCTTGGGCATTGATAAATTCGTTCTTTGCCCCTGAGATAAATGAACGAATCGCTTGCGGCGCATAGTGCTTGGGGTCAATATTGAGATCTTTCATGATACGCTTGATAATCGAGAGCTGGTCGCCGTCATCATAGATAGTAAAGCCGCGATCATAGCCAATGTGGTTCGACTCCCGGCGAAGGATTCGAACACAGATAGAGTGGAAGGTCCCAAGCCAAGGCAGCCTCACAATCTCACCACCATAAGATTGGCCGGTCAACAGATCACTAACGCGGCTTGCCATCTCCCCCGCCGCTTTGTTAGTAAAGGTCACAGCCAGAAGATTATACGTCGAAACATGCTTTTCTTTAATCAAATAAGCAATTCGATGCGTCAAGGCCTTGGTTTTCCCTGAGCCAGCCCCGGCGAGGACGAGCACGGGGCCTTCGGTTGTGAGCACGGCCTCTCTTTGAGGGGGATTTAAATTGTCTAATAGGTCATTCATTCCCTTGTCATCCCGTACCCCACAAAGGGGACCCTCGGTGGGTCTTAATACGGGATCCATAAATAGTAATTACATTGATTTAGTATCCAATTAACACCATTGTGTCATCCCAGCCTGTCAGCTTGAGAGCTGGGATCTAGTTGACGCTTTAGCGTCATCCTGAACTTGATTTAAGATCCAGTCAAGATAGTAAATCCTGATACAAATCTTTCCACTCAGGATTTTCTTTCTCAATTAATTCTAGTTTCCATTCTCGTCTCCGCGCTTTCAACTGTTTTTCTCTTTTGATAGCACTTCTCACATCACTCGTTTCTTCATAATATTCCAGCAACGAAACATTGTATTCGCTGGTGAAACCCTTAACCACTTTATTTTTATGCTCCCAAATCCGTTTAACCAAATCAGACGTAACACCAATATACAAAGTGCCATTGCGCTTGCTAGCAAGAATGTAAATATAATAGGATTTCATCTTCTGTGTCATTCCAGGCTTGACCTGGAATCCAGTGATAAATTCCCGGAAACTAATTTCTGGATCCCAGCTCTCAAGACCCAGAGGGTACCTTTCAGGCCTGCAGGCTGGGATGACAGTCACATTACTAGGACATTGTAGCAGCGCATACTAAATACGAAAAGCCCCGCCCCGGCGTTTGCCAGGTCGAGGCGTCGGATCTCACCCTTAGCCGTGCTCAGGTCCTCTTTCGGTGCAGAAAGAGGTAACAGAACATTAGTAAGGAGAGATAGGCTAGCCATCGCGGTGAATCCGGCCAGGAGAAAATCAGGTTCCCCATGTGCCAGACACCATTCACCCCGACAACCAGCCAGCAGAACTTGCGTAGAAGTTGTGTTTTGCCTTTCGTTGTTCCGCCACCCCAGATCTGATCTCCGGAGGCGGCAAGACGCACTGGCGGTTGTGGCAGTTGTTTCTTCTGTCTCCGTCTCTGCTTTCTTTCCAGCCGATCTTCACGCTTCTGGCGAGCTTTCCGCATCAAGCTCTCTCGCCCTAACTCCTCCTCGCGCTCGTCTCTCTCCCAATCAGGAAGTCGCTCCACGATGCCATTGTGCTTGACCGCCACCCGACCATTGTTCTGTCTAAACAGAAAATATGTCCCTTCCCATTCAGCTAGGCTGTGAGGCATCAGATCGTACAAAAGGGCACTGCTAAGCAGCCCATACTGTACATAGGCAGGCAGATCATGCAACGCTTTGGGTAATTCCATTATTCGGTGCCAATCGATCGCCTTTCTAAAAACGATCTCCACCTTCCCTTCTGCTCCAACCACCACTTTCTTCCACGAACTCCCACCAGCCAGGAAATCAAACTCCAGCTGGCTGGACCGAAACCGTCTTACACTCTCCTCCCACTCCTTATCAACCAGAAATCGAAACTCGATCAGCCCATCATGGGCTTTAATGAAGATTCCCATCACACTTTCCCCTTTCCGAGAACACGCTTTCACCCCTCAGTTAGCCCCGATAGCCGCCAAAGCGGCTATCGGGACGGTCTGAAGGTTGAAGACGTACTCACATCGTCGCCAGACGCTGTATGACCCACTGTCCTCTCTTGGCTTTAAGGTCATCCAAGATGGCCTCTAAGTCATGTAAAGCCCGCTGTTCCGCCTCCGGGCAGAAGGTGGTCCGCCAGTGCACATCATCGTCATTCCGTGAGTCATCGAGCCAGGCGCCAGGTTCTTCTGCCAGCCGGCCAGTCTTATAGCCCCGGAGCTCACACGAAACCGCATCGTACTCTATATATTGGCGGATAAATTCACCCGTTTTAGTCCGCTCGGAATAGCTCGCAGACCAATGGACGTCCTTTGGACTCCCCCCGATGCGGATAATAACGCTGCAACTCCCAGTCCGAATCTGATGACGAAACCTTACCTCACAGTAAGGCTCATTTTCTCTCCAACTTATGTCCCCAGTCGCTGTTCCCTTGCCGCACGGAACCTGCATTCCAGCTATTTGATCGGCCTCGTGCAGACAAAGTCGTGCTTGCGCTGTTAGGATGAGACTGAAGATCTCATACGCCAGATCGTCCATCTTCTCGGTGTATGTCTTCTCAGTCATTTGATTCTCCCTTTCAACTGTAGACGTTTTGTCTGACACGTGATTGCGCCGGTTCTTTGCAAAGCCGTTTCCAACTCTGCAACGCACTATTTTAACAGAATTAATTGATTATGTCAATTAGCTGATACACATTTTCTTGATATTTTTTCCTCATCGTATCTAGATATTGACATATTGTCGTAAATAAGATACAATGTGAGTGTAAAATAATTGTGTCATCCCAAACTTGATTTGGGATCCAGAAACAATAGCCTGTATTCCAGCTCTCTAGCCCCAGGCTGGAATGACAGCATAAATAGGACAACAAATGGAAAATCAAAGTTATGAAAAATTATTGACCGATCTCGGCATGCGACCGCAAGAAGCCAAAATCTACTTGGCCGCTTTAAAGTTAGGTCAAAGCACCGTTAGTACAATTGCCGAGGACGCCGGTATTCAGCGCACCTTTGCCTATGATATTTTGAAAGATTTGATGGATAAAGCGATCGTCTCTGAAGTTGAGATTCGGGGCAAAAAGCACTACTCTGCTGTCTCCATTGAACAATTCAAAAAAATCCAAGAAGAGAAATTCAAGCGATTTGAGAGTGCTATGCCGGAGTTAAAAGTCTTAGAAAAAACCGTTGGAGATCGGCCAAAGGTCCGGTTTTTTGAGGGCAGAGAAGGCTTAAAAACTGCCCTTTATGATACTTTGCAACAAAAAGAAGGCAGCGAAATTATCTCTTATGCCACAGCCGAGGGCTTCTACACCAAGGAGCCTGAGTTCTCAGCCGCTTACATCAAAGATCGCGTCGCTAAAAAGATCAGTGCTCGCTCCATCGTTGTTGACACACCAGAGACTCGGAAATACACCAATAAAGATACCGAACAACTTCGCACCTCGCGCTTTGTCCCAGCTGATAAATTCCCATTTACAAATGAGATCGATATTTATGGTAATAAAGTCGCCATCCTCTCCACTCAAGGCGAGATCATGGCCGTTATTATTGAATCTGAAAGCATCGCCAAAACTCAACGAATGATCTTCGAGCTCGCTTGGATCGGAGCACAATACGTATAATACCCAATAGAACTATTGCTCATAATCTAGACTAGGTGTATCTTTTTAAGAAACACTTAGCCGAAAGGTTCTATGGAACATAAGGTTCTTGTTTCCATTACATCCTTTGAACAAAAAGACTGGAAGAGCCAAATCAGAGATATCGCACAGCTCAAGATCAGAGAGCTCTCCCTCTTCCTAACCAGCATTAAGCTAGACGAAAGACAAGAATATTATCGTGCGCTTGAGAAAGTGGGTGGAATATCAATACCATTCGTCCACGCTCGTCAGGATATGGCGCCAGATGAATACCACTATCTAATTAAAAGATTTGGCACCAAACTATTCAACCTCCATTCCAACTCAGAATACCCACTGGAATACGACCTGGGAGAATTGCGATCCATAATTGCTCTCGAAAACACCTCGACCGAATTGGGATTACCAGAAAATGAGTTAGGATCATATGCGGGCCTCTGCCTTGACTTTGCCCACCTGGAGAGTGACAGACTAGCCAAATCCGGCAACTATGCAAAAACCATTCCCCTTCTAGACCGCTATCCCATCTTGGTCAACCATGTTAGCGCCATCGGCACGAAACCGGAAATCAATCAACAGGGCATGGTTTGCTATGATGCGCACCACATGGATGACATGGAACAGCTAAATTATCTGCAGCAGTTTCCACTTCGCTATTTCGCACCCATCATCGCCATAGAGCTTACAAATACGATTAAGGAACAACTAGAAATCAAGACATATATCGAAAATTTAATTGTTCAAAAGTTAGCCTCTCTAGCAACAACTCAATAATTAAAAAACCGTGAGGGATCACTCACGGTTACGATTTTGCCAGCGCTCCAGACCCCAATCAAGATCTGGATTTTCAAGATCAATCTCTCGGCCCCGAATACCAGGAACCAGCTCCCAGAAACCCCTGTCCTCAAAGTCTCTAATCTCAGGTCCTCTACCCAACTGCAAGATCCGGTCAAGATGCATCACATCGTCATCGATCATTAGAGCAATGACAAGCACCGGATCGCAACCTTCAAAGATCGTCGAGGTTGCCACAAACGCATAAGTTCGCTCAAGCGCATCGGCAAAGGCAATCGAGTTAGCAGGATAATAAAGATGCTCATACATCCACCTTTTTGTAACTTCAAATGCCTCATCGGTAAATGACACTCGACCATCTCTGGCCGATTCTTTAACCAAGCGACTGACAATGTATCGCTGCCTCTCTCTTTGCGTGTTTCCCATAACCCAAAACTCAGGCGGAAAATCAGCCGGGGAGATAAAACGCATACGTTTGACAGCATCCTCAGGATCAGCAGTGATGAAGGCAGCAGTATCGGCAAACGCCAAGAGAAAATACTCTTTCGGCAGAATCTTAACTGGACGAATGTGCTCATCGGCCGAGTGGAACAAAACGATCTCATAAGTCTCGAAAAGCAAGGGCAATCCTTGCCCCTTGCGCTCAACATGCTGGCCGATAACGCAAAAGAGCCGGTTGTGCTTGATTTTCCGCCCACTTAATCTACTTAGAATCCGCTCTGCTGGATGGCCCCCAGGCAGATGGCAGCAATCATGAGCGATGGCGCCTACCCTACACATCTCAGGATTTAGCCCCAAAATGCTTGCCATAATCACAGCGTTGGATATAACCTCCCTGGCGTGAACATCCCTGTCTCTCATATGAGAGTTAACAGTACCAGTAAAGACTTGCGTTTTTCGCCTTTGTCTCCTCACTGCTTTTGACTCATCGACAATCTTCGCATCAATAACGAACGGCCCAACGATACCATCAAGCCACTTTTCGTCATACTCGTTATAACGGCGACCAAGCGAATTGTCAGCCTGATAAGCAAGATGACCCAAGCACCCAATATGCCGGCTCAGATCAACTGTCGACATTTGTTCCCCCTTGCCTGTCCAAGCACACGCTTAGAGCAACTACATGCTAGCAGAGATCTTTTTTTAGTCAACTAATTTTGTGGGTTTAATTATCACAAATTGACAAAACAAGTCCGGGCACAAAAGCCCTTGTCATTTATTAATGGTGTGATAAGCTATCCTGCTGCACTTTGAAATGCGCAGTTTGGCAGATAAGGACATCCCGCCAAACAACAGTATGCAACACTCCGCTTCACCGGAAAGGACGCAGAGATGAAATCGTTCGCACGCAAAGCAGCAGGAATCATCGCGGCATTCGGGCTCAGCCTGACCGTCGCAGTCGTGCCGACCAAGGCACAGCAACCGCTACTGACCGCAACCGCACCGATGGCAACAAATGTCGTTGCAACAGCTGTGCCCGAGAGCACTGGCTCAACGACCCAAATCGCGCTATCGTCGCCCGCAATAGCTCCGAATACTGCAACACCGCCAATCGCCGAGACCCCGCCAAATACCGAGCTGGATAACCTCAAACTAGAGATCAGGAGCTACCGCGCAGAAGTCGAAGAGCTACGCACGCTTGTCAGGGAGCAAAACAAGCTTCTGCAGCAAGCGTTGCCCACACCTCAACAGCGAGTGCCAAGATCGGCTCTGGCCGGAGGCACCCTGACGAAAAACACTTTGCCCAAGGCTGGTCCTGCCGGACCAATCCCCAGCGCTCCCGTCGTCCCCCCTCCCACTAAAGCCTATACTACTCAACACGAACCCACCGAAGCCACTGCAGACATACCGGCAACTCGCGTGGTATACTCGTCCCCTGTCATTCTCCAAACACAGCAGTTTGCGCTGGAGCAGATTCGCGACACATGGAAGGAGATCAGGGCAATCAAGGCTCAACCGCTCGGCGGCAGAGCAAACCAGGAAACCTTCCTGAGCTGGATGAGAAAGCAGAGAGAGGCAGGCAAGCTTGCAGGAATTGTCGAGCCCATGGGGCAGAAAGAGATCGTGTTCGTGGTCAACCAGACAATCGAAACCATGAAAAAGCAGGGGGTTCTCTCTGGAATAGGCAGCCCTAGCACAGCGCCGACACCAGAGTTTTCCCACAGAATAGGAGGGAGAGCCATCCTGGCACTGTTGATTATCTTCTCACTCATCTGCAGCTTTATCTTCTTCCTGCTCAATCCCGAACCAAAACCGCTGCTCAAGCAGCCCAAGGGTAAGATCGCTGAATTCTGGGTCCAGATGTCAAACCCAGTCGCACGCTTCCAAACAGCCATCATCAGCGCCTTTGTCGCACTCATGGTGGTAATAGGAATAGGCTGGCCACTCTTCAAGCCGTAGGCACCAGCCGCACAGAGCTCGCTTCTCCGCCCTTCGGTCCCGTGGCCGAGGGCTTTTTGTTTTCGAATGGGACATGACCCGTTTGAGCCTTCTGTCTCGAGACACGTCAATCGCAAGAATCAATTAGACTATATTCTCTCAAACAAAAAACTCCGACTGAATCGGAGGCTTTTGTTTGAGCGCAAGTGATTTGTGAACTAATCGGAAACAAATATTTTTAATTATTGTCCGGTCACTTCAACTTGCGCTCGTAGGAAGGGCCGCAAAGCGACTTTTTAAATCGTTTGTGGTACCCCCCATGAAACATATTGTTTCATAAAAGACACCTTTGATTTCTTCCTACTTTTTTGTTTTTCCCCTCTGTCTTTTTCTTGTTTTTCTGTTTTTGTTCTTCTGTTCCTGTTTGACTTTGGGTTGTTTCTTCTAGCTTTATTTTAGCTAGACTGAGCTGGGGGGAATCAGTCATAAATTTTTATAGATTGATTTCCCTCGATGAAAGGCGGAGCAGACCCCTCATCCCCATCTCACTCGAGCTAATAAAAAGCGCCTTGTGGTGGAGGCGCTTTTTATCGTAATCGGTATTCGGCAATTAGCATTTACCCAAACACTAGCTACGAGCTACCAGATACGATCTCTTGCCCCTCCAGGCATTTGTATTCAATTTTTAAAGTGATTAGATCATTATATATTTTATACCATAACTTGTCAAGGGCTAATAGTGCTCATTTGTGGTATAAGATAATATTAATTAATATTAGACTGATTAAATTTATTAAAATATACGACAAGCCCCACCTTTTGGGTGGGGCTTTATCGCCTGGCTGGATTGTCCTTGCTACAAAAAACCGTAGCCATTTAGTCTATACTGAACCGAGCCAATTTAACAATGCCGGCAAAACCCGTGTTGACATAATTAATCCCGGAGAGTAGATATATTTTGAGTCAAGGCTGAAGGCTTTGGCTGGAAGGAGGTACAGATTGATCGGAAAGAACGCGCGCAAATCTACGCCCAATCTACGAAGAGCACTCTTGGAGCTTGATGAACTCTGCGCTAGAGTTTACACAACTGCAGACAAAGTAAACTCGGCGAGCAGAGAGTTTTTACACTATCACGGCCAAAGCCAAACAGAGCTTGAGCTTGCCGATCCATCTTGCAAATTATCCTTTAGCGGAAACCCAATCGGCATCTACTGTAAGCCCATTCAGATTGGCGGCACACTCCAACCCGATAGTTACCCAGCCGATATCTATCTGGCGTTATCGTCCGTCACACACGCAGCCGACGAGAGCTATACAGAGAAACAGATTGTTGAAATCAGCCTATCGCATGATTGGAGGGTAGTATCTGCTATTCGACGACCGCAACCTCGAACCAGATTGCCAGCCAACCTGATTGAAATTACGCTATCCAACATTCTCGGCTACTTCAATGAATACAGCTCTTGCTATAGGCAGGTGCTAGAGTTGGTAAATATTATCAACAGTAAATTCCAATTTGAGGGAATACGCATTTACCGGCGAGCAAATGGCCAAGTAGACTGTCTTGCCAAAGGATCATTCCGATCCATTCTCGTCCCATCAGGCATAGATGGCTGGCAAGCACCGATGGCACGGATATTGATATCGGGAGAAGTTTTTGAAATAGGCAGCAAGACTGAGGTCATCCTCGAGAAGGAT
The DNA here is from genome assembly GCA_041666325.1 of Patescibacteria group bacterium. Lineage (GTDB taxonomy): Bacteria > Patescibacteriota > UBA1384 > XYA2-FULL-43-10 > 1-14-0-10-43-13 > JBAYHC01. The sequence continues at coordinate 83,653 of JBAYHC010000002.1, read as the reverse complement.
GTGCCCAAGAACGACCAGGCTCGTCCCCAACTGAACATTTGATTGTGTTCCGCTTCCTCCGGCCCCGCCGGAGTTTTTGTTTTAAAAAGGCCTCCTATGACGGAGGCTGCGGGTCGACAAGCTCAAACTCACTCCAATTGATGCGCCGCTGTTGCGGTTTACTCGGACGCAAGCTTCTCTCGATAAGAACTGAGACGACGAATCTCTTCGCAGTGTTAATGCTGGTACACCTCAATTCCTCCCCTAGGCGAAAGAAAAGCCGACCAACATACATGCGCGCACCTTCATATAATATAGCTGGTCGGTCCTTCCATTTCTCGATGCTTCGGCAAGCAGACTCATTGCCGGCTTTGACCGCCTCGGCATAAAGAATCTCTCCAGCATCATCCCAGCGACCATTGCGATCTCCGACTCCAGCCCACGAATCAAGACAACAATGTTCCGCCAGATAAAGAAAATCATCCAAGTCAAAAGTCTCGTCCCCAATGATGCCGGCGATCACGCTATCCTGTAGTTGACGCTTCTGCTGCCAACTCAACCGGATTGTCGCAACCGAAACACCAGGCGCAAAGAAAGCTTGACGAAACTTTTCCGGCGACGGATCAAGCTGCCGCCAAGCTGCTTCAACAGTCTCGACTGGTTTCGTCATCACTCCACTCTCACCTCCGATTGATAACTAGATACCACAACAATCAGGTAATAACAATAAAGGGCGACCCACTAAGGCCGCCCGCGTATCAATCGCACAGTTCTGTCTGTTGGGCACGAGCTAGTCGCTCATACCCTGCTCTCACCGGTGTAGATAATCCTCTCTGATTGTGTTTGCTTGAGCAGCTGAAGCACGTCTGGACTGGGATTGATAATACCAAATTGGCGATTACTCCTCCTTGCCAGATCGTAACTCTGATAGAGCACAAGCAAGCCCTCATCACCCAGAGAAACTACCTTGTCAAAGTCAAGAATGACCTGGCTAAATCCCCTGGCATACATCGTGGCCACAATCTCCCGTATCTGGAATACGTCTTGGCCATCAAAACAACCAGCCAGCTCAATCGTCAAGCCGGTGCCCTGGTACACCGCCTGATACCACAAAGAATTACGCATCTTCCACTTCCCTCCCTCGTCAAAATACACGCGTGATTCTACCATGGCCACAAGGCCACGTCAATCATCGATTCCTTCGCGTTACATTTGACACCTAGGTGGCACTGTGGTATGGTTCGTGCGTGCTTCAACGTTGACCCACAGAAAGGGAGTCATCCAATGGAAACAAGAGGCATGTTGCCAGGAGAGAAATACAGTCTTCAAAATGATGGCCAACTCGAACTCTTCTTCCTCGGCGTTGGCTCGGCGGACGCCGAGCGCAACTTCCAGACCAATTTCCTTATCATTAAGGGCAAAACCCACATCTTGGTTGATTTTGGCCAGAAGGCCCAGATCGCATTGCGGCAAACTGCCAACCTTGCTCCGACCGACATTGAGGTGCTCTTGCCCACCCATTCGCACGCTGACCACATAGGCGGAATCGAAACGTTAGCCTTAGCCAACCGCTACAAAGGTCGGCGCATGCTTGGCAAAGACAAACTCAAGATGATCGTTTCCCCTGAATATCAGCGTGTACTCTGGGAATGCTCGCTGCGTGGCGGCCTTGAGTACAATGAGCAGGAAGCAGACGGCCGAAGGCTCTCACTCGTTGATTACTTCTCGATCGTCCAACCACGCTGGAAAGTGCAGCAACCACGCGAGATATTCAGCTGCAATTACGCTGGCATCGATCTGGAGATCTTCCGCACTATGCATACCCCGGATAACTCCACGGGATGGGGAGATTCATTCCTGAGCTATGGTTTGTTTATCGATGGCCACGTCTTCGTTTCCTGCGACACACGCTTTGACCGGCAATTGATTGACTTCTATGCTGATAGGTCGAGTGTTATGTTCCACGATGTTCAATTCTTCCCCGGTGCCGTTCACGCACCGCTTGCCGACCTGCAAACACTCCCGGCGGAAATCCGAGGCAAAATGCACCTGATACACTATGCCGACAATTGGGAGAATCAGGACATCACCGGCTTTGCCGGCTGGACCCAACAGGGTGTTCGATACATCTTTTGACCCATTTGCAAATTACCTCTCAGCGGAGCACCACTCCGCTTTTTTGATACATGAGTCGCATTGTGCGCCTCTGACATTGACAAATTCAAAGAAAAGCATATAATAATGTCGGCATTCCGTGCCTGGAGCCGGAGTGCGACAACGCTGTGAGAGAGGGAAAACATGAGTAATCCGTGTATTCCACTTGAGATCGAAGTCCCAGACCGCTCAGGTGAGGTATCGGAGCCCACCCCAAGATGGCTACCAACTGGTTGCGCTGCCGTTGCTAGCATAATCATCTTTTTTGTCCTTCGTTCGTTGCACATGATGAACATTTTTGTATACGGCATACCGATTCTGCTCTTCGGCTTAGGCGCGTATTATGGCGAAAAAGCAGTCCTGGCTGCTATGGACAAGTTCAGGGCAACAAGACAGATTGTCGAAGAGGCCGAAAAAGTCGGTCGTGCCACTTGGCTACCGGTTGTTCAATGGTACAAAACCAGAGATAACCAAATCAGAATCTTCTTTTTGAACGAAGGCACACTCAGCAGCGCAGTGTTTGACCAAAGCTATGTTGTATTTCGACACGGAGACACAAGCGGAATATTGTTCACACGTTTGACTTATGGGAACGATGGCAATCTCAGTGACTACGGATATTGTGCCACCTTGGTAGCACCTGATATTGCCCCTGAGTCCAAGCCGGAATTTGCCCCGGACGTGCAGGCTGCAGTCGCAGCCATTATGCAGCCAAGACAACAGCCCGTGTCTGACCAACCCATTTCGATCGAGACGGCCGACACGGCGACCTGTTTGCGGATGCTTGACGCCTTGGTTGACCCGGAGAACCTCAACGTCGAAACGGTCGGCCAGGCGAGTGCCATCTTGGCACGGCTCGCCAAGATCGTTGGCGACGTGCCCGAGGTTACCGGCGCCATCGAGTATCTTGCCACCTTGTTGTCACAGTTCCAGTCGAATCAGGACATCTTGGCTATTAAGGAAGCCCTGGACCGGATGCGACAGCGCATCGAGGAGCGTGCCCATACTGTCTCGGCTACCGTCGAGGTCAATGGGATCCGTCCTACACCGAACCGCGCTCCCCGAGCCTAATTTCCCCTTTCATCTCCCGCCGCTGGCATTCGCCGCGGCTTTTTTGTTGCGAGCTGTATCCTATTGTGCTACAAAGAGTTTGCGGTAATTATACCGCACAGGAGGAAGAGCCAAATGGACAAGGCAAGAGTTCCTTCGTTGCTTTGTGGCAAAATACCAGAACGATACCGCTTATCTGCTGCCGGCGGAGACCCCAACCTCCGCATCTGGATAAAACGAGATGTTTGGGAGAATCTTCTTCGATTAGATTGGCAGGAAGCAGCTAGGCAGAAAGGATTTTCCGGCCTACCCCCCTTTGCTGACCACAAGGAGGGAACTGCTTTCTTTGGTTTCGGTAGAGCTGCATCATACATGTTTGTTGGTTTCGTTGAGGACAGTTCAAGTGATGTTGTTCTAGACTTTGACCTGCAAACAGCTGAGTATGACCCTGTTTCAGGCTGGAGAAGGCCAAACCATGATTCAATCCTCTGCATATCCGCCACACTCAATCTTCTGTTTGCTGCCCTTGGCTATGATAGAGGACAAAGCGGCGCAGGCAGCCAGCTGCTGACGATTGACCACTTCATCACAACCTTCGGAATGCGTGGCGGTTCTTTCTGTGCTACACTTTCAGCTGATTTGATGAATTGGTTATCACAAAAAGGCCAATGTTATAGTTGGCCCGACCTGGAAGCACCAGTCAAACTAGCATACAAAGCCATGGCTGGCGACGAGAGCGATGTGTCCTGGCTTGAAACAATCATTAATCTCCCGACAGGACTGCGCTTCAAGGTCCCGCCGAGTGGCGGTATGCTTTGGATGGCTCATCCCTGGGAGCCAGGACATGGGGCCGAGCTCCAGCCTGTTGATGTTGATACCCTCACTTCACAAATCACCCTGCTTGTCGTGCTTGGCCGCCTATGCGACCTCTATCGAAAAGAGGCTGAACTGACCAATTGAGATATGGTTTATTCATACATCCCGCCGCTGGCATTCGCCGCGGCTTTTTTGTTCGACAAATAGGCATCTACCTCATCAAATCCGATTTTTAGAATTTCAGTTCTCTTTCACAGCTCCGCGACCACAAAAAGAACAACTGACAGTTCAACGAGATAAGCTGGGTCGAATGGTGAGATCAAAACCATCAGCGCTAAGACTCAAATAGTGCGAGTTAGCGTTTTGGGCTACTCGGAATTGTCGTCAAGATTTATATCTCGAAGCGTTCTCCAGGCATGGACGTACTGAGCCTGATTAGTCGATAATCGCCCGATCACCTAAGACTTTAGGCAGAGTACTTTCCAATATGCCACGGTAGGTTTTGTCCAGCCAGCAATATGCGCGAGATCGGCCATCAATTGAATGAACCTCAAGCCTCGGAACATTAATAAAACCTTTTTTGATTAGCTTGGCCTCTTTAATTTTGTCATAAGTGAGAACAAAATTATCTTTATCTCTCTCAACTAGCTCGTCTAAGGTATGGCTTTGAACCAGCTCCTCGGCCTTCGCCCTGATATCTGCCCGCCCCCAAATATTTGCTTCGGTAGTGTAGTCAATACCATCCATAGAAACACCGGCACCGAAGACTGGCACTTTCAGAAAGACAAGGCGGTGGGGAGTAATAATCAGGGTGTTCTCTGGATCGTAGCGCTGGCCTTTTCCCAGAACCTCGACAGAGTAACTATGGGTATTCCAAATACCATAAAGGGAAACCAATCTTTCCTCTGAATCAATAATTTGGCGCCTTTCTTTTGATATCACAGGAGAAGAATCAACTGCAACAGGAATAACGGGGTCAGAAAATTGGGAAAAATCAATTGAATTGATCCGCCGAATAATAACCATTGATAAAACCGGCATAATAACCAATGTGCTGGCAAAAACAATAATAGCAATTACGATTGTAGTCAGGGATCCAGTTGACGCGAGAATCGTGGCAAGCCCTGGTACACCATTAGCGATATTCCTTGCGACAAGAAGTGCTAACGCAAAAAATATCGGCATTGTAATTAAATAACCGACCAGACCAATCTTTTCATCAATCAGCTTTGCGATTTGAGTAACGTGAGCTTTATTCTTGGCCTCAGGCAGATGGCGCTTATATTGCAGGTAGCGAATTATTCCAAACGTCTGGTCGACTAAGAAATTACCGGCAAAGATGAGAATGAGAAAAATGATTACCGAATGCGGGACAAACTCAAAACCCGGTGATTTTTGAACAAAATAAAGTATCAATAAGTACCAGAAAATGAGCGACGTTGGCGAATCAGCAATCGATTTTTGAATTTTATACAGTTCTCGAAGGATAAATATATTTTGAAAACCTTCTAAACTATTCTCGTTTGGCAGAGTTCTGATTACTTTATAAGAACGATAATAGATCCAGAGTGAGATACCAGCACAAATAGCAGCAACTATAGCGAGAATGGGCGTAATTTTAAGTTGAGCTGAAAAATAGATGACCAAAAAAATATAAAATGACTGCCAGATAATTTGACCAACAATACTAGATCCTGCCTCCAGCGAATATGCAGTCTTAACCAATCCGCCGACCGTATTATTACTGTCTAATGGATTCCATTGCAGTTTGCCCGATTGTTTATCCGACTTTTTATTTTTATCCATAATGTCCTTGTTCCCGGCACTTAAAATTTTATTAGGATCCATGTGAATTATACACTTTTATCACTCTCTCTCAAACCTATTGTTCCTCGGACACTGCACGAAGAGACAGTGCTTACGCTGGCTCCTGTTTTTTGACAAGGCCTAACCCACAGCAATTATTACGTTCAATATTGCGCGTGAAATATAGTCGAATTGTTTAAATCGGGTAGCCTTGGGGACATCTCACTTTCTAGCTAAATTTTGACAATAAGGATTTTGGGAGTCGTTCCTCGACACTTGACACACCTCAACCGGTGGACCGTTCGACATCAGGCGTGGTTTGTGGTAGAGTGAGACGAAATATTGAATAGATTCCCGCCTCCGCGGGAATGACATAATAAAAACTGATTAGGATAGCTAATGTCACTTCAAATCGGGATCGTTGGTCTCCCCAACGTTGGAAAATCTACATTGTTCAACGCACTTGTCAAAGGCGCCAAAGCTGAGGCAGCCAATTATCCCTTTTGCACAATTGATCCTAATGTTGGCGTTGTTGAGGTCCCAGATGAACGCCTTTCTCCACTGGCCCAGGTCTCCAAGTCAGAGAAGATTGTCCCAACAGTAATTGAGTTCGTCGATATCGCCGGCCTTGTTCGAGGTGCATCCAAGGGTGAGGGTTTGGGCAATCAATTCCTGGCCCATATTCGCGAGTGCGACGCTATTGCTATGGTCGTACGCTTCTTTGAGGATGGCAACATTATTCATACCGAGGGCAAAGTTGATCCGGTCTCCGATATTGGAACAATTGAAACGGAACTTCAGTTAGCAGATCTCTCAACTGTTGAGAAACGACTCTACTCCGTCGAAAAGGAGTTGAAAGCTCGGTCAAAGGAATCAGAGGTCGCCCACTCTGCACTGCAAAAGATAAAGGATACTCTCAATGCCGGCAAAAATGCCCACGAAACCAATCTTGATGACCAGGAGACGGAGCTAATCAAAAATCTTGCCCTCCTAACAATGAAACCATTTCTCTATATTGCCAATGTCTCTGAGGAACAAATACAAAGCGAAAGCGTCAAAACAAAAATTAGTGAAACAATATCTAGGATCAAAAAATCAGAGCCGGTTATTATCTCTGCCAAGGTGGAGTCTGAATTAAACGAACTCTCTGACGACGAGAAGAAAGAATACCTTGAGGCACTAGGCATGGAAGAAACAGGGCTAAATTCACTGATCAAGAAGGCCTATGAGCTCCTTGGCCTAATCACCTACTTCACCTCGGGAGAGAAGGAAACTCGGGCCTGGACCGCGAACAAAGGCGCAACGGCGCCCGAGGCTGCAGGCGTCATTCACACTGATTTTCAGAAGGGCTTTATCGCCGCAGAGGTTGTCCCCTGGCAAGATCTCTATGCTCAGAATGGCTGGGCGGGAGCAAAATCAAAGGGTTTGGTTCGAACCGAGGGCAAAGAGTATATATTTCAGGATGGCGACGTGACAATATTTAGGTTCAACGTCAAGAAATAGATTTGCATTTTCCCTCATTTTCTGTTACCATAACTCATGATTCACAAATCATAATACATATTTATTAACCTTTTTCTCTAGCCCGAAAGGCCAGAGAGCCCATCTCGCCATCAGGCGAGCCGAGGTTGCCACAGAAAGGGTGTCCATGCGTTCATATGAAATGACCTACCTTGTCTCTGACAAGGTCCCAGAGAGCGATCTAAATAAAGTAACCGGCAAAGTTGGCGGTTTTGTTTCTGATCTTGGAGGCAAGCTCCTCAAGGAAGAAATCTGGAAACGAAGAAAGCTCGCTTACCCAATTAAGAAACAAGAGTTCGCAACCTATGTTACGATCAACTTTGATCTCCCGGCCAATGGGATGACTCCGTTGGAACGGCAATTACATCTCTTCCCACAAGTTATCCGCCACCTTATCATCGTGAAGGATTACGGCACAGAGGAGCTTACTCTGACGGCAGAGGAAATTGTAGGAGCAGAAGCAATTGAGGAAGTCGCCGGTGGAGAACGAGCCTTTGAGGCAGTAGAGGGTGAAACCGCGGACAGTCGCGAATTGATGTCGGTCAGAAACGATAAAGAAGAGGAAGCGGCCCCCGCCGAAGAACCATCAGAAGAACCAACTGAAACTAAAGAAGAGGCAAAGGCCAAAGCGCCAGCCGAAACAAAGGAAACAGCTCCAAAAAAGACACGCGGAACGAAGAAGCCAGAAACTGAAGCAGATCGCCTGGCTAAGCTCGACAAAGAGCTGGATGATATATTGAACGACGAACTTTAATTAAGCAATAAGCTAATAAGAATTAAGCTAGTAAGTAATGTAAACTTACTGCTTACATGCTTACCAGCTTACCAGCTAATAAACTGGAGGTTCCTATGTTAAATTTAAATCGTGCACAGATACTAGGCAATTTGACTCGCGATGCCGAAATGCGTTTCACTCCTAATGGCCAACCTGTCTCCTCCTTCACCGTAGCAACCAACAGACGCTGGAAGGGCAAGGATGGCGCAGCCGGCGGAGAGGCAACCGAATATCATGATATCGTTCTTTGGGGCCAGCAAGCCGAAACTTTGAGCCCCATGCTCAAAAAGGGCGGACCGGTTTTCGTTGAAGGACGACTTCAAACCAGAAGCTGGGAAGGGCAGGATGGCGTCAAACGGTTTAAGACCGAGATAGTTGCCGAGAATGTTATTGTCCTTGGCGGACGAGGCGGCAGTGCCCCATCTACCATGAGCGACAGCAACCCGGTCGACACCACATCCGAAAGCCAAGAGCCTGCTGCTAAAAAACAATCCGACGATGAAATTGATATAGACGAAATTCCATTTTAAAATTACCAAATAGTTAAAAGTACTAAGTTCTAAGTCAAGCTGGAATAAAGCGATTTCTTTCACAATTAGTACTTAATCAGGAGATTTTATGGCTTACATCAGCAAAGAAAGCAATGTTCGAACCAAAAAATGTTTGTTTTGCAAAGCTAAACTTACAGAAGAAATTGATTACAAAAATGTCACCGCGTTGACACGTTACCTCAACCGCTGGAACCAGATCGAGTCCGCCGGAAGAACTGGCAATTGCGCTAAGCATCAGCGCCAGCTTACTCAGGCAATCAAGAGAGCTCGACACTTGGCACTTATGCCATTCGTTGCAGAATAATTTAGTTTTTAAAGTTTATAAAGTTCATAAGGTTTATAAAGTGATACACAGCTTTGTTCAGATCGATGAATCTTAGAGGCAAAGGCGGCTCCGTCACTTTATGAACTCAGTACTTTATGAACTAGAAACCAGGGGTTTCTATGTTAAGCATCACTGACCTAAAAACCGGCGCCAAATTAACTTACGAAAACGACCCGTACGTTGTTTTGAGCTATTCACACAGCAAGATGGGACGGGGAGGCGCAGTTGTCAAAACCAAGCTGAAAAACCTCCGTACCGGCGGCGTAATCGATAAAACATTTCAAGGAGCAGACAAGGTCGAGGAGGCATCTCTGTCAAAGAAAAAATCAACCTTTCTTTATTCCGATGAAAACAGTGCCTACTTCATGGATGAGGAAAGCTACGATCAGTTTGATATCTCACTCGAAAAAATCGGCAGCAACATCAACTACTTGGCCGAGAATACTCCTGTCGATATTATTTACTTCAACAATGAAGCGATCAACATTGAGCTTCCTATTAAGATGAACTTCAAGGTAACGTCTGCTCCCCCAGGAGTCAGGGGCAATACCGCAGGTTCAGTGACCAAAAAAGTAACCATCGAAACAGGCGCATTAGTCGACGCACCGCTCTTCATAAAAGAGGGGGACTCAATCGTCGTAGACACCCGCGATGGTTCATATGTCGAAAGAGCCAACTAAACCACAAGTTATACCAACAAAAAAGAGGCCAAGGCCTCTTTTTTGTTGGTAATTATGAGAACCAAAAGATCAATATCAAACTGAGATCAATTCCGCTTTTTTCCTAATGTGCTATACTAATACGCAAGGAGGCCTGAACTCAATGATCATCCCCTATTCCAGAGTCGTAGGAGCAAAAGTTTTTGAAACCAAAAGCCAAAGCATACTTGGCGAAATTGATGATATCGTTTTTTCTGAAACCAACCTCGTAATCCTCGCTCTAACCATCAAGAGCCCTACGTTCATTAAAAGAGATACCAAAGCCATCTCGACAACCGACATAATTAGTCTGAATAACTATGCTGTCATGGTTGGTAACAAGGAAGCTGTTTCCAACCTCAAGGACCTGGTCAGGGTAGCGAGTGCTATTAACAAGGGATTCGTCGGCATAAATCAGATCGTTGTCACTCAAAGCGGTAGAAAGGTCGGGCGTGTTTTCGACTATCTTATCGACAGTGCAAGCTTTGCCATCACCAAAATTTATACCAAAAGCATTCTCAAAGAGAGAATAATACCAGCCTCTGCCATCACCGACATTCAGGGCCACAAAATCATTATCAAAGACGACTACGGCCTCGCTGAAATCTCGACTACTCTGGCGGTTGAAAGTATTTAATCCAATCTATCTCAAAAAAAGCCCCGGATTTCTCCAGGACTCTTTTGTTTTTTTAATACAGAAACTACATGCCCATGCCGTAGTCACCCATACCAGCAGCACCAGGCATAGGCTGATTTTTTTCTGGTTTGTCGGCAACAACAGCTTCAGTAGTGAGAATCAAGGCAGCAATGGAGGCAGCATTCTGTAGGGCGCTGCGAGTAACCTTTGCTGGGTCAATCACACCGAACTTAATCATATTGCCATATTCGCCTGTACGAGCATTGTAGCCATCACCAGGGTTCATATTTCGAACGTTTTCAATCACAACAGCACCGTCAACTCCGGCATTCTCTGCAATTTGTCTCATCGGAGCTTCGAGCGACTTTCGCACGATCTCAAGACCGATAACCTCGTCACCACCAACCGGAACATTTTTGAGTTCTGCAATTGCATCGACAAGAGCGACGCCGCCGCCAGAAACGATACCTTCTTCGATAGCAGCCTTTGTTGCCTCTACAGCGTCCTCAACCTTATACTTGCGCTCTTTCAGCTCAACTTCGGTTGCAGCACCTACTTTGATAATACCAACGCCGCCGGCAAGCTTAGCCAAACGTTCATTGAGCTTTTCGCGGTCAAAATCAGATGTGCTCTTCTCGAGCTGAGTTTTGATTTGTTTAATTCTGGCTTCAATTACCTTTTTGTCACCCTTGCCCTCAACAATTGTTGTGTTCTCTTTGTCTGACTCTACGCGCCTGGCACTGCCCAGCATCTCTATCTTTGTGTCTTCGAGCTTGTGACCAAGGTCAGAGGAGACAACCGTTCCGCCAGTAAGAGCAGCAATATCGGCAAGCATCTCTTTTCTTCTTTCACCAAATCCAGGAGCTTTGACAGCAAGGATATTAAGTGTACCTCTAAGCTTGTTCACGATAAGTGTGGCCAGCGCTTCTCCGTCGACATCCTCAGCGATAATGACAATTTCTTTTTTGCCGGCGCGAGCGAGTGATTCAAGTATCGGCAAGATCTCCTGAATCGACGAGATCTTTCGGTCTGTGATAAGAATACTCGGATTTTCAATTGCAGACTTAAGCGCGGCCGTATCCGTGATCATGTATTGGCTGATGTAACCATTGTCAAATTGCATGCCCTCAACTACCTCTTTTTCAAGACCAAGAGTGTTTGACTCTTCAACGGTTATAACCCCATCCTTGCCGATCATGTCCATAACCTCGGCGATTAAATCACCGATGGCCGGATCGCCAGCTGACACAGTTGCGACTTGTGCAATCTCGCCCTTGCCAGAAATTTCCTTGGAGTTCTTTTTGATTACTTCTACAACTTTTTCAACTGCTTTTTCGATACCCTGGCGCACTTCCATTGGGTTGGCACCCGCGGCAACATTCTTCAAGCCGGCGTTAATCATTGCTTGAGCTAGGATTGTTGCTGTTGTAGTACCATCGCCTGCGACATCATTGGTTTTTGAGGCAACTTCCTTGATCAACTGGGCACCCATGTTCTCAAACTTATCCTCAAGTTCGATTTCTTTTGCAATAGTCACACCGTCATTGGTAATAGTTGGAGAGCCGAAGCTTTTCTCCAAAACGACGTTTCTACCCTTGGGTCCAAGCGTAACTTTGACCGTATCAGCTAGAATGTTAACTCCACGACGCAAGCCATTCCTTGCTTCCTCTGAGAATTCAATCTGTTTTGCCATAAAGGCTCCTTTCAATCGTCCTCCTACTAAATTACGAATTGTTCGAAATTACGAAATTACGAATATTCTGCTTCTCACGTATTTGTAATTTAGCAATATTTGTATTTTCGTTAGATTCGTATTTTCGCAGGAGGAATTTTAACTTAAAATTCCCAATATCTCATCTTCTCTCATGATCTTGTGTTCGACCCCATCGAGAGTAATCTCGTCGCCGGCATACTTTGAGTACAACACTTTATCGCCATTCTTGACGGAAAAATCGTGCTTCTTGCCCTCTTTTAACTTGCCATCACCTAAACCAACAATTTCCCCTTCTGCTGGCGCTTCCTTAGCAGTGTCAGGGATAACAATACCCGATTTTGTAATCTCCTCTGCTGGAAGCGGCTTAACCAAGACTCTGTCTGCGAGTGGTTTAAACATAAGCACCTCACCTTCCTTTTTAAATACTATTAAATACTCATGGCTTCATCACAAAATGTAAAGTAAACTTTACACATTGTCAACCCCCTAGCACTGGCTGGCCTTGTCATCACCTAGCGATAGCAACAACTTTCTTATAAACAAAAAACTGAGGAACGGAAGCACACAGGAACTGTAAGGATATTGCCAAGCCCTCACTTGTTCGTTGGTTCTCAAGTTCTTCAGTCTTTTTAAAAATGGCGGCGACGCAAGGGGGAAACGTCTGCCGCCAACATCATCTTAGATTATCAGACGCACGATGTCAAGATTAGTCAGACTCAAACTCAACCAATTGTTGCATCGTTTTCCGTGCCCAAAAACCAACCGGCAGAAACCTTGTCAGTCTTCTTTTGGCGGATGAAAACGCAATTCTCTGTCGGAGTAAACAATCAATGAAGGGTACTTGCGCGTCCTGTCATCACGCTCAATAGATCTGATCTGGAATGCTTTCAAGTATTGTTCCAGACAATTCCCGGCCCTTCCTCCAAAAATAAACTCAGCAAGCCCAGAGAGCCTCGTCATTGACCACAGCGTTCGAACGGGAAATATCTTCGAAAAACGGTTGTTGCCCCGGGTTGAATATCGGACAAATAAATCGTAGTTGTCCTGCCAAAAACGCTCGAAGACATCTCCTCTCTGCCACACCAGCACACTCTGCGAGTAACACCTGGCACAATATCGATCAATGCTATCACCACGACCAACTGGAATCTTCAGGTATGAGGTAGACATAAAGTAGTTGAAACAAAACTTACCGGCGTGAGATCGGCGCTCATCCTTCGGCCTCTTCTGTCCCGAGACCCAAGCAAAAGCGTTGACCAAAAAACGCACAGTAAAAATCCTGCCCTCACTGGCAACTATCAGCAAGTCAATATCAGACGACGCTTTGATCTGGCCGGTCGCCAATGAGCCATTGAGAATAACGGCTCGAATAAATGGAACCGCCTGGAAAAAATATCCGGCGATCCGCAACTTGGTTAGTCTGTTTTGCAGAAGTCTTGTTCTCATTTCAAAGATAGTATAGCAGACAACGATTGTGTTTGGTCTGACACAACATTTCCACAGACAATCAACCTTTTTAGTATTGCATTCAACTTACGGGTTGGTTTAAAATAGCATTAAAACAAAGTTAGCTTCTAAAAAAAACTCCAATATGCCAGATCAAGGAGTTTTTTGTTTGTACTCACATCGCTCGACTAATATACAACGGAGGAAGTCTATGGCCCAGGAAAAATTCATCTTCGTCGTTGGCGGCGTCATGTCGTCAGTGGGCAAAGGTATCGCAGCTGCTTCGATCGGGACAATTCTTAAAAGCAAGGGCTACAGGGTTACTGCCCTTAAGGCCGACCCCTACGTCAATGTTGATGCTGGCACAATGAACCCGACAGAGCATGGCGAGGTTTTCGTTACAATTGACGGAGATGAGTGCGATCAGGACCTTGGCAACTATGAGCGCTTTCTCAATGAAAACATCACCAAGATCAACTATATGACCACCGGCCGCATATATCAAAGCGTTATAAACCGAGAAAGAAATCTTGAGTACGGCGGAAAGTGTGTCCAGGTAGTGCCCCACATTCCTGAAGAAATAATCAGACGGATCAAGACAGCTGTTAAGGAAACAAAATCAGATATCGGCGTCATAGAAATAGGTGGTACTGTCGGGGAATACGAAAACCTTCTTTTCCTCGAAGCAGCCAGAATGCTAAAACTTAAGCAACCGAAGGATGTAGTTTTTGTATTGGTCTCTTATCTTCCTATTCCTTCCAAGGTTGGAGAGATGAAGACCAAGCCAACCCAGCATGCTTCACGAGAGCTAAATTCCTGCGGTATCCAAGCCGACTTCATTCTCTGCAGATCAGAAAAGCCGATCGACGACAAACGCAGAGAAAAGCTCGCAATATTTTGCAGCATAGAACCAGAAAATGCTATCTCTGCTCCTGATGTTGACTCAATCTATGATATTCCGGTCAACTTTGAAAAAGAAGGTCTGGGCAACAAGATATTGCATCACCTTAACCTACCGGAGAAGGATTCAGATCTGTCAAAATGGGAGGAATTCACTCGCCACGCTCACAATGGCAAGAGAGAGATCAATATCGGTATTGTCGGAAAATATTTTGGCACAGGAGACTACGTTCTGTCTGACTCTTATATATCGGTTATAGAGGCGGTTAAGCATGCTGCCTGGACGCAAGAACTGCAGCCAAAGCTTACCTGGCTGAACTCTGAAGCATATGAGAAAAACCCGGAAAAGCTAGAGGAACTGAGAAGTTTTGATGGTGTTATCGTTCCGGGAGGCTTTGGATCGCGAGGTATTGAGGGTAAAATTGCGGCCGCAGGATTCTGTCGCCAAAACTCAATTCCTTATTTTGGCCTCTGCTATGGCATGCAAATCGCTACAATTGAATTTGCTCGGAATGTCTGCGGTATGAAGGGCGCTCACACAGAAGAAATCAATTCTGAAACTCCATACCCCGTCATTCACATCATGCCCGACCAAAAGAAAAGGCTTGAAGAAAGAGATTATGGCGGCTCAATGCGCCTCGGTGCATTCGATTGCTTGCTCAAGAAAGGCACCACCTCCTATGTGGCGTACACCAAATACGAAATACCTGCCCGCGGTAGCTTCGCTCCAGGCGATGCAGGCGGGCGAAATACGAAATACCCCACGATAGTGGAACGTCATCGCCATCGATATGAGCTTAACAACAAATACCGCGAACAACTTGAAAAGGCAGGATTAGTCATCGCCGGCGTCAACCCCGAACGCGACCTTGCAGAGATAGTGGAGCTCAAAGATCATCCGTTTTATGTTGGCGTCCAGTTCCATCCCGAACTCCAATCGCGCCCACTTCACCCCCACCCGCTTTTCATGGCCTTCATCAAGGCAGCAGATGAACATTCATCCAACAGCACAATCGCTGCCAAAATCGAAAAAGAACTCGCACCAACCATTTGATCGCTTGTTCACAATGTCACAGGTTGTGCTCTGCACTAGAAGTATTATCTGTTGTTGAATGGGAACTTTTTGTGGAATAGATCTAGCCATTTTGCGGCACGGTACATCTTCGACTAATTTTTAAAATCAAAAAAGCTCCGACTTGACCCTATGGTTTTTGCCGCAATTTTCTTTGGGCTACTTTGTCGGAAACATATCTGATGAGCTCAGCCAGGACAAAAGCAACAACTGACGACACAACCAAGACGGCAATGTCCGAAGAAGTTAGTCCAACAAGGCCGAAGATCTTGCGCAGCGGAGCGACAAATATTATGCCCTGCAAGAACAAGGAGAGCGCTATCGCCCAAAGCAAAAACTTATTCTCAAAGAAACCCCTTGGTCGCTGCCAAAATCTCTGCTTAGAACGAACAGAGAAACAAAAAATCAACTCAATTAAGACCAAAAATGTGAACGTCATAGTCTGGGCTTTGGCCAGAGAGAAAGACAATCCCCAAAAGTAGACTGCGATACTCAGGGCGAGGGAAATTATGGATAAATACCCTGCATATACAATCGGGGCCTTGAGTGAGTCTTGGCGAATCGACCTTGGGGGTTCAGACAAAACATGGCGAGACGGCTGCTCAAAACTTAGCGCCAGGGCAGGAAAAGAATCAGTAATCAGGTTGACCCACAAGATCTGCAAGGTAGTGATCGGCAAAGGCATCCCGAAAATATAGGCCAAACCCACCATCAGTATTTCGTTCAGATTGCCCGCAACCAGGAAAGTGATAATATTTTTGATGTTATCAAAAATCGAGCGCCCGTACTCAATGGCAGAGATGATCGTTCCATAACGATCATCGGCCAAAACAATATCGGCAGCGCTCTTTGCCACCTCTGTTCCCTTGATTCCCATAGCAATACCAGCATTCGCCTCCTTGAGCGCAGGGGCATCATTTACTCCGTCACCCGTAACACCGACAGAATAACCCATTTTTTGTAAAGTCTTGACGATATTGATTTTGTCTTCGGGCGTGACCCGGGCAAAAACTTTCACCACCTTAAGCGCAGCTTCGAGTTGCCTTTGCGTCATATTGGCCAGCTCTTTTTCACCTAAGATCTCATCATTTCCCACGTTCATACCAACTTTGTTAGCAATGAACCGTGCTGTTTCAGGATGATCTCCGGTAATAATAATCGGCCTAATGCCAGCCCTAATGGCTTGTCCTATCGCCTCTTTTACCCCTACCGCCGGTTCATCCGCAAAAGCCAAGAAACCAAGCAACTCCATTTTCGAGAGAACCTTGGCGGTGGTTACGCTTTTCTTTTTTGCGACCGCCAGCACCTTATAACCATCCCTGCTTAAACTCGCCGCCTCGGCTAATGCCACCTTTCTTTCCGAAACAGTCAGGGCACAAAAAGAGATTACCCTCTCCGGCATTCCTTTAACTATCAATTCGCTTCCTCCGCGCCGACGACACAAGACCGCCATATATTTTCGATCCGAATCGAAGGGAATCTCCAGCACACGCCGGTATTTATCAGATTCATCAAGCGCATCCGAGTAACCTTTTCTGCAACGCTCGACAAGGGCTATCTCGATGGGATCACCCACCAGCTCCTTTTCACCACGCCAAACTACATTGGAGCAAACAACTGCCCGAGCCAAAAGGGACCCGGCATACTTCCTGTCTTCACCGCTGTCGAGATCAGCTCGATGCCAATGCAGGTTGCCAAAGACTGAGGCAACCTCAGCAACAAGATGATTTTCCGTTAGGGTCCCGGTTTTATCGCTAGCGATAATGTTTATCGTCCCGAGGGTCTCTATCGCCGCCATTCTTCGGATTAGCACCTTCTGCCTGGCTGCCCTTGCGACGCCCATAGCCAAGGACAAGGTAACAGCCGTAGGTAAACTCTCTGGCACAGTCGCAACAAGAAGAGCGATCGAGAAGGACAGGAGAGGCAGAAGTGACTCGCCACTGAAGTACCCTAGAATAAATATTGCCGCTGCTACCAGTGCAGAAACAAGCGTGAGTATCTTGCCAATATAGAAAATTTGCTGTTCAAGAGGGGTTCTCTCCTCAGCCTTTTTGACAAGATTAGCAATTTTTCCAAATTCCGTTCCTGATCCAATGGCAACAACAATACCTCTTCCCCTGCCTGCTGCAACGAGTGTTGAAGCAAAAAGCATGTTGTGCCTATCAGCCAAAGATGTTTCCTTCGATAAAGCAGCTGGGTTTTTGCTGGCCGGAACAGATTCACCTGACAGAAGAGATTCGTCAACACGAAGTCCCTCCTCCTCAATCACCCGCACGTCAGCTGGGACTTTGTCGCCACTTTCCAGAATAACGACATCACCAATTGTTAGCTCTTCATTTGGAATAGCTCTGATCTTACCACCTCGGAGAACCTTACTCTTGGCTTGGTACGCGCTCTTTAGTTCGGCCAGAGCTCTCTCTGCTTTATATTCCTGAAAAAACCCTAGAGCGATGTTAATAATTATTACAGCAACGAGAATTAACGCCTGCACCAGACCGTCAACCATGTAAGAAATGACGGCTGCGATGACTAGCAAAAAGACAAAAAAATTATCCAGCTGCCGCAGTAACACAGTCCAGATTCCCGTTTCCTTGAGGTCATTAAGTGAATTAGGACCATATTTCTGAAGCAGATGTCCTGCATGCTTTGTACTCAAACCAAAATTTGCCTCAACACCAAAATGGTGCTCGATTTCTTCGACAGTCCAAGCATAAAATTGATGGTTTGACACTGCCCCTCCAGGCTTCCTGATCCCCTACGAACTTACAAATCTCTCGCAAGAATAAATGGTTTGAATTTAGAATCTAGAACTCTAGACACTAGAACCCAAGGCCTAGGTTCTAGAATCCTAGGCCCTAGAGTCTATCGTAACTATGATTCCGCCAAATTATTGTGGTTGTGATTCTGACGCTGGCGCCGGCTCCGGCTGCGGTACCGTCTCTGGCTGCGGCTGCACTGGCTGTTTACCCACTAGCCACTTCTCTGGCCAAGGGACATACTTGGAGAAGAAATCTCGCTCTTGGAGCACTTCATCGTTACGGACAGACTTATAATGAAATTTTGCCGAAGCGCCCTGGTGCGGCTTCTCGATCTGCTTTCTCTCACCGGGCGGCAAAGTATCGGTTTCGATGTTTATCGGCTCTGATGGGTTGGTGTAATCATAAACCACAGGCTGCCCGATCTCGACCTGGCGGCCATCTTTGGTCCCGTACAGCTCGAAAGTTATTTTGGTTCCCTCGACTTTTGACTGAATAAGAATATGACTGGAATAATTGTTAGAAAACTTGAAGTCAGGCGCCGGGTCATAAATGGTCGCATCCATACCAACCGGAGGCTCGTAATAACCAACGCGATAGCTGTGATTACTCCTTTCCACAATCTTCATTCCGGCATTGAGAGCAGAACGGAAAAGAGTTGTCGAGACTTGACACAACCCGCCACCAAACTCAGGCACGGTTCGATCTTCTTTGATAACTAACTCTGGTAAGTATCCCGTTGATCCATCGATAGCGCCAAGGCGTGCCAAAGTCGAAAAAGTTTCCCCCGGTTTTACCAAAACACCATTGATCGCAGCTGCACCGGTTTGAATATTGTGAATTCGATTCGCTGGAGAGCCCTTGAATTCAGTTGAGGCAGAAGCGACTAACTCAGTTATGCCCAGATTACCAATATCATTCTCGGCAATTTCTGGCTTTTTTACCTCTACCACCAGCTCTACGCGAGAATGATCTGAGTCGTCCTCAGCTCTCGAAAGCAGGGCACTTTTTATTCTCTCCTTGCTAATGTCCCCACTCAAGCTCTTGCCGTCTCTTGATGTCTCAAAGATGGTTGCCCGACTGTTGTTGATCGTTAGTTTCGCGCTTCTCGGCTCGACATTGATCGCTCCCCCGACGGTATCCAAAAATGTGTTCAAACGCTTGTCGTCCAACAAGATCTCAAGATCATCTTTGTTGATTTGCGATTTAATTGTTCCGCCGATCATATCCTTGTCAAATTTAAATTCCTGCCCCTCGTAGAAAGCTATAAGCTCACCTTTTTCGAGAATTCTATTGGCCGCCAAGAGTCGCGCCAGTGCCTTCTCCTTCTTTACTTTTGGAGCATAGATCTTGGAAACGAACGCTACTTCGCTACTCTCAAATTTACGCAAGTGATTGAGGATGGCAGTAGTGATTTCTGCCTGGTCGATGCGCCTGCCCTCGGACTGTTGATCGCTGAGAACAAATTTTCCCTCTTTATATGTGATCGAATAGTCCTTCTCGGGTAGATCGATCTCTTTGGCTATGGTCTTGATCTTAGCCTCAAGCTCGCCTTGATTAATCGTGAATACGGCTTCATGTTCGCTTCTGACAAAAATTGACTTCATCTGATGCCAGGACGAACTTGCTATGTCACCCTCTCGGCCAAAATCCCACACCTTCTTTGTGGTCGCCTCAGCATCATAGTGCAAACCGACTTCTGACGGCTTAATCTTGTATGTCTTCTCTTCTTTTTCGCCCTTATAGCGCAGAATCAATTCCTTGCTCGAAAAATCAGCCGCTTCCTTTGTGAGAATATCTCTAACCTCAGATCGAGTTCTTTTGGCCAAGTTGATATTACCAACATACTGATTGGCGTAGACACGATCAAAGTTGAAAAATGAGTACACCGCGAATGCTCCGGACAAAATCATTATCAGCACAAAAAAACTGGCCACCACAGCGCCGATTATTCTTGTGCGTCTATTTTTCCCCGATTTCGTCATCAATTTAAGGTAACGTGGTTCGACTCAGCTTACTATAAACCTAAGCAAATTCAGTATATCACAATTCGAACAAATTGCTCACTAGAGCGCTCCACTTTGAGCCCTCTCAATAAAATATGTGCCTCTCCAATGAGGCACATATTTTCTTTATTACAAGATACGATAATGCCCGACTGGGCGACGATGCCAAAGGCGAGACGGTTGCCCCTGGAGTCAATACTTTTATTTATTTCCGCGCAGAATTTCATTGAGAAGATCTTTGGCAGCTTTCTCACGGCGTTTTCGCTCTACCTCAATCGCCGCCATCGACAGGCAGACTACGCCACCCTCTTTGATATTCCGTGGCAAGTATTGTTTTGGAACGATAAACTCACTCTCCTCAACAATAAGAATTGCCCGATCACCCTCGAATCTATCGAGGGTTAGCTCCACCTTACTGATTTCATCATCACCTGGTTTAGTCATCGCAGAAGAAAGTACATTTACTCAGTTATTGCTTCACCTTTAGGAGCAAACAGCGCGTAACCAATTAAGAGTATCACGAATATTGCAACGATCACAACTTTGATCTCCCAAGAAACATTGACCTTAGCCAAAGTTGGAGCTATCAATAATGCGATAATGTTTACAACTTTGATAATTGGGTTAATTGCTGGCCCAGCAGTGTCTTTATAAGGATCGCCGACAGTGTCTCCAGTAACAGCAGCCTGATGAGCAATCGAGCCCTTGCCACCGTATGCACCGGCTTCGATATACTTCTTGGCATTGTCCCAAGCGCCACCGCCAGAGGTCATGGAGATAGCTACGAAGATTCCAGTTATAATAGTGCCCACCAAGAATCCGCCAAGGGCAACAGGACCAAGGACAAAACCAACAACCAAAGGCGCGGCAACAGTGACGAATGTTGGCAATATCATCTCGCGAATAGCTGCTCTGGTAACAATATCAACAGCACGTTTGTAATCTGGTTTCGCTTTGCCCTCCATAATGCCCTTGATTTCTCTAAACTGTCTTCGAACCTCGATCACAACAGCACTACCGGCTTTGCCAACAGCTTCCATGGCGAGAGAGGCAAAATAGTATGGCAACAGACCGCCGATGAACAGGCCGACAATAACGTATGGGTCTGCCAAATCAAATGTTAGACTTTTGCCTGCCTTGATCAATTCCTCGGTATAACTCGCAAAAAGAACAACTGCGGCAAGCCCAGCGGAAGCAATGGCATAACCCTTTGTTACAGCCTTGGTTGTGTTTCCGACGGCATCAAGAGCATCCGTGTGAACGCGCACATCCTCAGGTAGGTCTGCCATCTCGGCAATACCACCAGCATTATCAGCAACAGGACCAAAGGCATCGATAGCGACAATAATTCCAGCCATAGAGAGCATGCTCATGACGGCAACAGCAACACCGTAGAGACCAGCCAGCTGATAGGCACCGAGAATAGAAGCGGCAATCACGATGACGGGAACAGCGGTTGATCTAAGCGAAACGGCAAGTCCGGTAATAACATTGGTGCCATGGCCGGTAATTGAGGCCTGAGCAATTGATTTTACCGGGGAGTATTTGGTTGAAGTGAAGTACTCCGTAACCACTACCATTAGGGCGGTCACCAGAAGACCAACCAGTGAGGAGTAGAAGAGACTGCTTGTACTGTATATGCCGTTGTCTTTCATCAACCAGTTGGTGGCAAAATAGAACGCCACAGCAGCCAATACACCAGATACGGCAAGGGCTCGATAAAGCGCCCCCATGATATTTTTTGACTTCTTGGAGAGACGAGCAAAGAATGAACCGATGATGGAAGCAACAATAGAAATTCCACCGAGAACCAAGGGATAAAGAAGCGCATTCTCAAAACCATCAAAGGTCAGTGAGCCCAAAAGCATTGTGGCAACAGCTGTGATGGAGTAGGTCTCAAAAAGGTCAGCGGCCATGCCGGCATCGTCGCCAACATTGTCACCGACATTGTCAGCGATAACAGCGGGGTTTCTTGGATCGTCCTCAGGAATACCAGCCTCAACCTTACCAACGAGATCAGCGCCAACATCAGCGCCTTTGGTAAAAATTCCGCCGCCAAGACGAGCAAAGATCGAGATAAGAGAAGCGCCAAAACCAAAACCGACCAAAGCGACAGTGTCGCGAAAGATAGCGTAGAAACCAGCGACAGCCAAAAGCGAGAGACCAACGACAAACATGCCAGTGACTGCACCTGACTTGAAGGCGACATCCATGCCGGCAGCCGTTCCCTTCCTGGCTGCCTCAGCCGTACGAACATTGGCGCGAACAGCAATGTTCATGCCGATGTATCCAGCGAGGCCAGAGAAAAGAGCTCCGACCAGGAAGCCAACGGCTGTCTGCCAATTGAAGGCATAAAGCAAAACGATAAAGAGAACAGCGGCAACAACAGCAACGGTGCTGTATTGGCGGTTCAAGAAGGCAGACGCACCCTCTTGGATTGCCTTGGCAATATCTGCCATCTTCTTGTTGCCGGCAGGCTTCTTGAGGATGATAGAAATAAGAATCAAGGCATAAACAATGGCCAGAACCGATGCGCCAAAAGCTATGCCCATAGCGGCCGTGAACATGGTTTCCTTTCTTCCCTGTTCCCTCTCCCTCTATGAGAGGGTTGGGGTGAGGGTAATGATATTAGATTAGTTTATTAAAAACTGAGCCAAGTACAACAAACTTGGCACCATTTGAGCTCTCAATCAGTCACCGCTACAATATCATGAATGATTTACCTTTTCAATCTTGACATTAGTACCGTTTTGTGATATAAAAGCTAGTTACGTTACTTACACTGGCTCGTATGTCCTTTTTGCTTCAGCCGCCCACGCCAGCCCTGCCTCTCGAGGCTTCCACCGGCGCCGGAATTCGCAAAAAGCACATACTTCACCGCCCGTTCAGGAGCATCCAAACGTAACGAAAGGAAGGGACACATCATGAGGTACCTTTTGCTGGTAGTGTTGTGTGCTGGTATCGGTGTTGGCGGTTGTGGGGGCGGAGGCGGAACGGTCCTCGACAACTCCAACACCAACGGGAACGGTTCGTCATCCGGTGGCGGCACCAACCCGCCCCCGCCGGGTGGCACGACCGTGACTCCGGTCATCGACCGGAACGCCAACTCATTCCGGCTCGAGCCGGAGACGCGCATCTATCGGCTGACAGTGCCGTTCTGGGTCGGCAGCTCCAACGCCGACCCCAATGGCAAGTGGGTCGAGCTCGAGGGTGCCAACGCCACCAACCGCTGGGCCTGCAAAGACGAGTGGCTGGCAAGCTGGATCGAGGACATAACTGCCGGTGGGCAGCCAAGTGACAAGTTCATCTTGGATTACCGGCTGGTCACAAGCTCGGGCACGACAGTTGTCACACCGGCCGCCCCGGGCATCTACAAGCCGGCGGCGGGCACGTACGACCTGATCGTCGGCGTGAAGCCGACCGAAGCCTCGGGGCTGCGCTTCGCCAGGTTCGAGCTGACGTGCAAGGTGCGGGTCAGCCCCCACCTGCTCAAGCTCTGGAGCTACGATCCGGAGGACACCACGCCGGACGAGCTCTCGCTCTTCGGCGACCAGTGTCTCGCCGGCAACGGTCAGGAGATCCTGCCCAAGGTCTACGATGCCGCCAACGCGGAGGTAACCGAGGGCGTCCAGTACGCCTTTACCCCCGTCGGCGGCACGCTGCCCCAGCCCACGCCCGTGACAGGCACGGACCAGCCCCGCCGCTGGAAGTTCGCCTCCAATGGCGTCTACCTGTGGTGGGGCACGGTCGGGACCGATGACCACTTCCGCCGCCAGGTGCGGGTCATCACCCGCGCACGCGGGCTGCAGGTCCAGCCGGTAAACGCCAGCGCGGACCCGCCGCACCTGCCGATGCAGGTTCACACCGCCAGGTAGATCCTGGCACGTTCGATTACACACGCCGGTGGCGCCCCCTTCTTGGGGTGCCGCCGGTCTTTTTTATTTAATACCCACACAAAAAGTACTCTGACTGAGACTCAGAGTCTTAGTGCTCTACCTCCTTATTGCCCTACTGCCTTACTAGCTAACATATAGAATAAAATATTATCCTAGCAACTTTTTATACACTTCCCACGTCTCTCTCGCCGCCTTATCCCATGAGTACTTTTTGGCCTGGACCAGCCCCTTCTTAATCAAGTCGTTCCTTAGTTCCCGACTTTCTACTGTTTGTTCTATCGCACCAGCAATATCATCGACATCATAAGGATCAAAATAAAGCGGTGCGTCACCCAAGACCTCCGGCATACAGGAAACATTCGATGAAATAACAGGCGCACCACAAGCCATGGCTTCGAGCGGCGGCAGACCAAACCCCTCAGAGAGTGAGGGAATAGCATATGCCAATGCCCCGGCATAGGCCACCGGCAACTCTTCTTCTTTGATATAGCCAGTCGTTACAATAGATTTTCGATCTTTGATTTTCGATTTTAGGTTGTTGATTCTTTTAATTTCAGCAAGCACCTCTGGCTCGCTCTCGTCCTTCTTCCCCACCAATACTAGTTGCAAGCCTTCTATATTTTTGGATTTTGGATTTTGGATTTTGGATTTTACTTGCTCGAAGGCTTTCAAAAGCCTGAGCAAGTTCTTGTGCTTTTTCCACATCCCAGTGTAGAGCAAGTAATCACCATCAATCTCGTACTTCTTCCTAAATTGTTTAGTTTTCAGCTCTTTATCCTCAATCAGGGCATTGTAGCGCTCATGATTAATGCCATTGTAAACAGTATCAATCTTGTCCTTGTCAATCCGATAATACTCAACGATTTCATCACGAGATGTATTAGAAACGGTAATTATCCGCCTTGAATCCCTGACGGCAGATTTCATCACTCTGCCAAAGGCTAAACGCTTAAGCGGATTCGATCTGTGCAAGTAGCCCACCATGGTCAAATCGTGCACGGTCACAACATAGGGCGCCTTGTAGCGGACAGGGTGATTGAACTGGATAAAGTGGACCAGGTCATACTTGCTTTTATTTAAGTATTGCAGCAACTTTGTTTGCTCAGGCAAGGAATAATGAGGTATGTCGAGTACTTGAATCATAAAGCTTGAATCTTTAATCTCGGCTCGAAAAGGGTCACTCCCTGATTCGTGTCTTTTGATTTCCGATTCACCAAAAAATTCATTGATTGCCCCTAATCCCTGCGGCCGAACGAGCAATGTGTACTCATTCTCTTTGTCCAGCTCCAAAACACCCCGCAGGATTTCCAGAGTATAGCGAGTCATTGATTCGCCAACACCCACAAATCTGCCATCAATTAAGATTTTGCTCATAGTATAATCCTGTCCTAAAAAATCAATCATAAATATCACACGTTACGCTCATTCTCTTGCCCCAGATTGCGCAGCTCTAGCGATCTGGGCATCTTCGGTCGCATACACCCCGATCAAAATAAATAACGTAATGCTAACTGCCGGATTGTCAGACAACGTATGAAGAAAGAGGGCAGCAACTAAAACGGCAATCAAACCCAAGGCCAGCATTGGCTTCTCTGAGTCACCAGAGCCATCGATCAATCGCTTGCACATGGCAATGATTAGAAAAAACCAAAGCATAAATCCAATCAAACCAAGCTCAAGGAACAGCTGAAGATACCAACTCTCAGAGACAAGGCCATCGCCATATTTCAACACAAGCGGGCCGGCCGACCCTAAGCCCGAACCAAAAAACAACGTTCCTGGCTGGCTAAGTCTTGACCCTAACTCGGTCAAACTTTGCTCCAAGGCACCAGCATGCTGTGTCTGAGATGCTCCGTGGGTGAAAAGATCCCACCACATGCCTCCGGATCTAATATATACCAAGTACGGAATCAGAACAAAAAACGGCAAAGAGGATGCGATGGTCATACTCCAATATCTGTCTCTAAAATAAAGCATTGCCGACACCAATAAGGCAAAGACAGCTCCAATTAACGCCGATCGAGAAAATGTAAATAAAATTGCCAAAGCAATGATTGTGCTGGCAGGAACAGCACAAAGTCTACTCATCTCTCCTCGCTTCGCTTTTATCAAGAACAAAAAAAGTGCGGGCAGAAGATACGTAGCAAGTTGATTAGGGGCACCAATAAGCGAGGAACTTTGATAGACCTCGACGATTGTAAAATTACCAAAACCAAAAAGTGAACCTTGCGGCAATATACCCAGAAATTCAAGATAATGTGGCGGCAAAAAACGCTCAACAACAGCTAGGATGGCAATCAGTAATGCCAAGACCAAATATGTTGTCACAAAAGTTCTCTTTTCCCACGACCGAAAGACACGCGAAGAAGCCAGCAGAAAGATCAAAATCGGGAACAAAGTAAACCTGAATCCCTCAAGCATTCTGCCGACTGGCAAATCTCCGGTAATTATTGTTACGAAGCCAAAGGCAATCAACCCGATAGCCATCAACCAAAGACGATCTCGGCTGATATTTCCCTTCACAATTCTGCTCAAAATTATTGCCGGTAGCAATAGAAGTGAAACGGGCTCATACCAGTGAGCAAGCCAAAATACTTCCGCAGCAGGCAGATTACTAATGTTCCCTAGAATCGCAACCGCAAGAGACTGAAAAGGAATAAAAACAATAACTGCTAACAGAAAATGATATATTGTTTTCTTAAAACTTGTTTTCATCATTCTCACTTGGGAGATACGGGATTGCATAAATCAACCAAAATAGGGCAGCAAGATCATTCTTAAAATAAGTTGTATCAACCAAACCGTGTGCTAAAATCGCAACCATTGCCAAAAGCGCAAACAGCCCTACTCCACCATTGTCCGATCTGGCTTTTCTTAAAAACCCCCACAATAGCAAGCCAAAAACAAGCAATCCGGACAAACCCAGATTCAGCCATATTGCCAAGTAAAGATTGTGGGGGTGCAGAGCGAATGGTAGACCATGCTCAATAAATGTCGGATTACCCACAGAAAGTTTGGTAATTTCATCTCTAAAGCTACCAAGACCAATACCTGCAAAAGGGTGCGATTGGATCATCTCAACTGAATAAGCATAGATCTCAATCCTGGCTTGATCCTGCGCCGGCGCGATCTTCCAGATTGAGAACAACGACAATGCTGCGATCAGTGCGGCAATCAATAGTGACGCCTGCTTGCCTAGGCGTCGGCCGATAATTATTACAAGGAGCACCAATAACGCCAGTGCTAGAGCAATCACACCACCCCGTGAGCCCGACAGCAGAAGGGCGATAATAGCTATAATTAGTCCGGAAGCCAGAATTAACCTTTGGCCAATAGGCCTGATAAAAGTCAGTGTCGACAATGATATGAAGATAGTTGGCACCAAATACATCGCAAGATAATTCGGTGATTCAAATGGTCCGAACGACCGAGGCGTATCTCCCAGATATTGCAAGAATGACGGGTCGCCCTTTTGGTAGAAGAGTAAACCGACCACCTCGAACCGCTGCAAGATTGCCCACAGCGCAATCACAATCATAGCGAAGAATTGCGCGAGGACGATTTTGCGGATAGAGCTTTTGTTGCCAAAGTTAATCATTAACCAATAAAGCAAGATTGGAGCAATAAACCAACCCTTTGCGATACCAGCGGCTCTGGTCTTGTCCTCAGAGATTATTGCTCCAACAAGAACCGAAACCAGAAGCAAGTATGGCCAGATCCCACCCCAATTTACACGTCTTTTCTTTGCGACAAGATCAACTATCGCCGCCAGGATGGCAGCGAAAATCGCTACCTCAAAAATATTCGTCGGCACCCCCAGAAGATCAAAGCGAAAGAAATAAAAAGGCACAAGAAAAACAGTAGCAATAAGAATAATCATAACCAGCTTAAACATCTTGCTCCCCTTCTATCTTTATCAGGTAGGCGCTCGTTCCATCTGGAAGAATCCACTGGCCCATGACATCAGGGGAAAACCCCTCTCGAAACAATTCCTCTTCTTTTTGGGCATAGCTTTCCCCGGCTTCACGAAATACGAGATAGCGGAAATTGACGCTAGATGTATTTTCGCCAACCCACTCCATACCATAAAGCCTGCTGTAATATGCCAAAGCCCATCGATTAAACTCAGAGCGGTCTTGTCCCAGAAACTGAATAGTTCTGTCCTCGCCTGCGTCAGATCTAGCTCTGGAAACAATTACGTCATAATGCCAATCAAGTTGGCTTGGCGCCGTAACGGTGTAGCTCCTCTCCAGATAAACATTGATCCAGTGCTTACCCTCCGTTTGCCATGAGATGCTTTTAGTGAATGGCAAGCTGAAGGTGGTTTCAAAGAAGGTGAAAAAAGCAAAGATAATCAAATAGACTGCCAGGAATGCTCTTGGAGTCTTTGGTAACAGGGACATGAAACCGATAATGATTATGGCCACAGAGGGAACGATCGGCATGATAAATCTGGCATCTTTGTTGGGAAAAGTCGAAAAGATGATATAACCGACAATGACGGAGATCAGATATATCGCATACTTGCGGCGTGATTCGCGATTGCTGAGCAGGACCACCAACCCAACCAAGAAAATTATAGTGCCGATAAGCCAAAAATGATGCTCAATGAACGTCCAAAAATAAAACATGAATGCTTTCAACGTCAAGCCGACCGGATCGCCCTCGGCCAGAGCAGCATTTATACCGCTTCCGTCAACATCTCGCTTGATGTCGGACAGATTATGCGTGTACCAGGGTCCGGCGATAATCGATGTAGCAATCGCGGCGATAAGAGCATTTTTCAGAATGCTAATTCTCTCTCTGGGAAATTTAAGTAATGATTCTGCCAATAGATAAATCAATGGCACAAGCACATAAGCAGCGTAGGTCCACTTCGTAAGCATGGCCAGGCCAGAGACGATACCCAGAAAGACAATCGATTTTCTATTGCGAAAATTATCGCTATACAAGAGAAACGTTAGGCCAAGAGAAACCATCACTGTCAGCGGTGCATCCAGCTGAAACTCTTTAAATTGGCTCGACAGCATCGGAAAGGTTAACGCAAGAAGAGCGGCCAAGCAAGCAGATCTTTCGTCTTGTAATTTCTTCGCACTGAAATAAACACTGATCGCAAGTGCTACAACAAAGAACAGATTTGTTGAAATTGCAGCATCAATCGACCTGCCAACAACCAAATACCACAGGGCAGTCAGCCAATAATAAAAGGGTGGGTAATATGAGTAATTAAAGATCAGCTTGCGCCAATTAAGATCGATCAAATACCGATGATAGTCAAGACTATTGGATAGATGCCTGGCCATATCCCAATGCGGTGGAGTCTTGTCCAGGTAAGACCAGAGAATATTTAGGGCCAAGAAAAAGAGCGCAAGCATAATCACCGGGACGACAAATTTCTTCCCGAGCTTATCTTGCTTCACTTGTCCCCTTCCCCTGTTGCTATCGGCATCGATTCTATAAGAGCCACCACTATCCAAATATATAGAATATAAATAGTTGAGAAAAAGTTATATTGAGTCAAAACCGAGACGAGGGTCAACGTCAGAGCAATGGATGGCGCATTTGCCTTGTTGAGCCTCAAGGCGCGAAACAGCTTGACGATAAGAAGAAAAATTAGTACGGCAAAGGAGACAAAACCGACAATCCCGGTTTCTGCTAAAGTTTCTAGGTATTGGTTATTTACAATAATATACCCGGCCTCGGCAATATTCTTCTCAAATTTAGAAACAACACCGTAGTTGCCGATTCCCACGCCCAAAATCGGATTTTCTCTGAACAACCGGATGGCTTCACGGTATGACTCTAGTCTGGGATTAGTCGACGCTCCGGCTGTTTTCTCTGGCACAGTCACCTGTTCCGTAAAATCTGTCACACCCTGACCACCAGAAACATCCAGCACGGCCATCTGAGACAACCCCCAGGCGACCAAACCAACAATTACCAGTTTCCAAGCATGCTTTCTCAGATGAGAAAAGATGACCAACAAAGCAATCAGAGTAACAATACCAGCAGCGAAACCAGCATAAGCCCCACGAGACAAGGACAAAATAAAGGCAGACAAAACTATTGTGAGCGAGACAAGGTCAAAGACAGCTGGCTTCTTGGCTGCAGTCAAGATTCGGCTGGACAGAATAAAAATCGGAAGGAACAAAAAGTTAGCATAGTAAAGAGGCTCCATGCCGACTGATTGGACTCTGGCAAAACCCAATATCTCTTTTGTGTATCTGGGAATGAGTCCCGTCACATTGGCCGGCAAGCCGAAACGGCTATCGCCAAAGAACTGGAAAAAGCCAAATAAGGCAGTCGCTAACGCAGACCAGATAATCACCTTGGATACTTTTTCAAAGTTAAATTTTACGCGCAGCACACGGGTTACTAATAAGTAGCCACAGATAACAAATGTTAGGAGAGCAGCAACGATCAGCGCCCGCTTTTTATCTTCCGCCACCAAGATGGACGAATAAGTAATCAGAAGAAATGCAATAATAGATTTATCAATGGATGATATTGGTAAATATTTTTTCTTGTACAAAAAACCAGGCAGGAAGATTAAGACAAACACCAAGATTGCAAATGTACTCAATCTTGCCGTTAGCCCGAAAATCTCAATTGATGGGATTCTCTCAAATGGCACTAAGTAAAGAAGTATATATGCCAACGATTCCATAACTCTCCTATGTCGTTAATATAATGTAATAGAGTTGTAAGGCAATAAGGATGTAAGGTAGCAGAGAAATGAAGTGACAAGACAATAGTGTTGTAAGGTAGTGCTTTGCCCTACCCACCTCACCGCTCTACTGCCTTACTGCTTTACTGCTCTAATCAAGGTATCCAGCGTTATCTTTGCGCTCTTTTTCCAGTCGTATTTTTTCACAATTTCTAGACCCTTTTCAACCATCAAGCGCGACAACACGCTATCCGTCAGCACCTTCTGCATCTGGGTTGCCAGACCAGAGACATCTCCAACATGCACAGACAGCGCTGCCCCATCACCCACCTCCACCAAAGCAGGAGCATCACTCGTGATGGTTGGTGTGCCACACTTCATCGCCTCCAACACAGGCAAGCCGAAACCTTCATAGACACTAGGAAAGACAAAAAGAGATGCACCATTATAAAGCAGGGGCAAATCATCTTCCGCAATATATCCCGGGAAGCCAACCCTCTCTTTTAACCCCAACTTACCGACTAAGTCAAATATCTCCTCGTAATACCATCCCTTCTTGCCGGCAATAATCAATCGATATTCCTCCTGTATCTCCTGATCCAGCTGTGCGTAGGCACCTATTAGTGCGGATATGCCCTTTCTTGGTTCTAGCGTACCGACAAAGAGAATGTATTTATCGGGCAACCCGCGGGAGCGGATAAAACTGCTTACCTCTTCCCTCGATGCAACGCAAAAACGATCGGAAACCGCATTTGGTGCCACCACTGTTTTGTCGCCGAAAGAAGGATTGAAGCGATTTAGCTCTGATTTTGTCGTTTCTGATACGGCAATTATTCTTTCTGCCCTCTTGGCTGCACGATTAAGCGTGAGCTTTTCGGCGATCACGGATTTTCGCTTGCTCTTGATTGGGGCATAAAAAACCGCCAAGTCATGGACCACCAAAACGGTTGGCACACTCGAAAAAAGTGCACTCAAATAACTCAATGTTGACAGAAACGCATTAATTGAATCTTTTTCCATTTGGCTGGCGAGCCGCTTGTGCCACATGATTGATCTGCCCAAGACTACTTTTAATGAGAAGTTCTTTGGCAACTGCCACAAAAAAGATTTGTTGGTATAAAGGACATACTCATTCTCATGGTCGATCTGTGCCAGATGGTTTACTAACTCAAAAACGTAATAGCCCTTGCCTGCCCTCATTTCGCCCACTTCTCTAACATCAATTGCAAATTTCATAGTTGTTTCAGTAATTAAAGTTTTTGAAGAGAAAGTACGTCTTCCAAATGCTCGTCCGCATATTTATATGCATCACCAACTCCCTGGTTGTAAAACTCTGGAGCGATTTCAGCAATGAAAAAGTCAAGAATCAACCCAGCACCCAAGTCGCCCACTTCATCATCGCGCTCTCGCTGAAAGAAGTCTTTGATAGAAGAAATAATCTCTGCTCTCTTTTCTCTGTTCAGAGAAAGCTCATTACCTTTCATCATCACCCCCACATAACCGACGATAGACATCAGCTGTTTTCTCTGCCGTTTCTAGCCAGGTAAACTCAGCCGCACGCTCCAAGCCCAATTTTGAGAATTTGTTCCGAAGGGCTGGATCGGCAATCAGCCTCTCTGCTTGCTCCTGCCAATCTTTCTCCTTGAGCGGTATAACAATTCCGGCACTTCCTGCCACCTCGGGCAAGGATGAGTTATCTGCGGTTATCACAGGACAACCACAAGCAAAAGCTTCAAGAATCGGTAATCCAAATCCCTCGTACCTCGATGGATAACAAAAAGTTAGCGCCGATGAATACAATCCCCGCTTCTCCTCATCTGTGATATAGCCAGTTTCAATAATTGCATTTCGTATATCAGGGCTCATATTTCGCATTTCAGACAAGAGCTCTTCATGCTGCCAGCCACGCTTTCCGGCAAGCACAAGTTTGTACCCTGGGTTATTCGCCAATATCGGCGCCAATGCCCTGACCAGGAAAACTAAATTCTTTCTTGGCTCAAGCGTACCAACAAACAAGAAATATTTATTTGTTTCCAATCCAAATTTGTCTAACACCATTTTTTTCTCTGCCTCATCGGAGGGCGTAAAAAAATCTGAAACACCAGAAAGAATAACGGATATCTTGTCTGGCGAGATACCGAGAAACTTGACTGCATCCCGCTTGGTTGACTCTGAGATGGCGATTATTCTGTCGGCTCGCTTAAAAGTCCATGGCACAAACTTAGAAAGAAACCAGCCGGAAACCCCTGTCATATTCTCGGGAAAGTGCTTAAGTGCCAAATCATGAATCGTTACCACAACTCTCCCGCCATAAAAAATGGGAACAGAAAAAGCTGTCACATGAAGAAGATCTGCTTTCGCTCTCTTGGCCATAAGCGGCAGTGTCACCTGGTCCCACACCATGCGCTTTAGAGTATTTAGATTGTCATGCTTGCGCTTTGGCGAACATGGCAAAACCGCCACACCACAAGTGGAATTGAGTGCACCCAAAAGATTAGACACGTAATAACCATGACCAGTTTTGCCACTTCGTGTGGCTGGCTCAGCATCTATTGCAACTCGTATCATTGTTCTTATCTGTCACCCTGCTTAAACTTGCCCGCTCTTCTTGTAATAGAGGATCTCCTGAATAGTATCTCTGGGAATTCCACCTATTGAATAAAGAGTTATAAAATAGCTAACTGTCGACAGAATGGCTAGAGGGATGAGCGATAGGCTATCAAAAACAAGAATTACTCCGACCATGAAGACAGAACTAAGTAATATCTTTGGAAAGAGAGTAAGCGAGGGCAGTCTAATACCGCTCTTGGCTATGATCATTATCGGGAAAAGAAGAATCAGAAATTCGCCCAAGACAGTTATTGTGGCTGCGGCAAGATAGCTATAACGCGGGACAAAAACCAAGTTAAGAACGATATTGATTACCATCAGGACAACCGTTGAGATGGCAAGCTTGCCCTGCTCGCCGATTGCAATTACCGCCATCCGAAATAGATGCGAGATGAAAGATAACACAAGCGCAAAAACCAAAATCTGCAAAGTAAGAACGGCGGTGGCAGGCTGGCCCCAGAAGAGAAGTCCCGGTGCTGATGCCGCAATAAATTGTCCGCCGGCAATAAAACTGATAATTGGCTTGGCAAGCATAAAGATTATGATAGCCAGAGGAATACAGGCGATAACCAAAAAATTGAACGATTGCTGAAAAATCGATGAGAGACGCTTATTCTTCTCAACAAAGTAGCGGGAAAAGATCGGAAAAATCGCACCGGTAAATATTGCCGGCAGCGCCAGAAGGATCTCCATTATCTTATATGAAGCACCGTATATGCCAACCTCATATTCATCTCGGAGCAAGGACAAAATGACCATGTCAGCATGAAAATAAACCCAACCGACAATAGTTAGTAACCCCATCGGCACGGTAATCTTGGCAAGGTAGCGCCAGTACGAGTAGTCCCAAGACAGGCGTAATTTAATGTATTGAGAAGCAATAGCGACACTTAATACGAGGTTAATTAGGTTGCCAATTATATAGGCGCTGATAATTGCTAGCAATGAGAGCTTGGCACTGATAGCAAGGAGCACAAAGATCAACGTCACGATGCGGCCCAATACATCAGTGATGACGGCTTTGTCCATGCGAAGGTGAGCCTGAAAAACACCGACAAGAGTTGAATTCAGGGTCAGCCAGAACTGGGCAATAGTTATTATGGCGATGCCGTACTTTATTTCGATACTGTAGCTGCCAATAAAAAAAGCGATAATCAATCCAACCGCATAAACCGCCAGAGCAAATAATATCCTGACAGAGAAAATATTACTCAACACCTTCTCCTGCTCTCGCTGCTTCGTCGCAATCTCACGAACAAGTACATTAAAGAAACCAAAATCAGCCAAAACCGCCAGAAATGCAGTGTAGGCAAAGATCGTCGTATAGCTACCAAAACCAGACACTCCAAGGTATCGCGTCAGGCTAGCGACCAAGACTAATGAGGTTGCAGTCGTAATAACTCGTCCGACAATTTGGACGATGGTGTTGTAGGCCACTTTTCTAGTTAGACTCATGCACCCAATATAGTTGATAGAGGCCATAATCTCAAGCACCAACATTAGCATGAAAGGACAAAAGGGTGGAATCCCTCGATACTTTCACCCACTTCTCTTGCCATCAGCGCCCCTTTCCCGTAACATAGCAAGTAATGGGAAACTAATGTGGGGTAGCGCTATGAAAAACAAAATACGATTTTTGTTTGCTTTACTTATTCCAGTCCTAGTCGCGGCAACACCCGGATCGAGTCTGGTCCAAGCCGGTACCACTATTGATGAATTCAACACTGCGGGGGCAAAAAACAATCTTATTGCAGATGGATTGTTTACTGACATCAACTCAATGACGAGTGCACAAGTACAGTCCTTCCTTGAGCGAAAGGGCTCCTATCTTAAAGACTTTTCAGAGGGCGGGCGCTCGGCTGCACAGATTATTTATGACGCTGCTCACGGATATGGTGACGCCTCCGGCTCGATCTACGGTGTTTCCGTAAACACCACCACCGGCACGGTTAGTCCAAGCGTGCTCCTTGTTGTGCTCCAAAAAGAACAAAGCCTTATCACCAAAACAACGCGCGATGACAGAGCGATTACCAAAGCAATGGGCTACGCTTGTCCGGATAACGGTTCGTCAAACGATGCCAATGACAACGGTTGCAATGATGCCTATGAAGGGTTTTCCAAACAGGTAGAAAATGCTGCCTGGCAGCTACGTTACAACTTTGAAATTTCGAAGAACGGTGTTTCTTGGTGGAACCAATACTATTCCGGCCAGGAGCATTATTATGTCGGGTTAACAAAAACATTTAGCGATGGATCGTATGGTACACAAACAGCCACACCAGCCAACTCTGCCACAGCCTCGCTCTATCGCTATACTCCGCATGTGTTTTATGGAAACTATAACTTCTGGAAACTCTACGTCGACTATTTTGAGACACCAGAATATCACTCGTCTTACGTCGACCAGTCAGTGTGGGTCGGCGGGGCCCCCGGCAACACCTTTAACATGTATGCAACCTTCAAAAACACGGGCACCTCAACATGGCAAAAGAGCGGCAGTAGTCCGGTAGTTCTCGCCGTCCATTATCGCAAAGACATGGAAGAGTTCAACAAGCGCTTCAGAAGCTCGTCATGGGTATCAGCCGACAGAATTGCCTGGTTGCCAAACAATGTTGCATCAGGAGAAACAGTGACGATTCCATTCTCAATCACTATCCCCTCTGATCTTGCCAAGGGCGAATACCAGTTCTATGTTCAGCTAGTGGCAGAGAATTATACATGGCTAAACGAAAATGGCGGCGGCGCTTGGTGGACCGTTAAGGTTGGCGACTTCCAGTCAGCATACATTGATCAGTCAATGTGGGTTCAGGGTGCTCCAGGGTCGACTCACAACATGTCTGTGACTTTAAAGAATAACGGCACAGGAACATGGCAGCGAAGCGCAACTCACCCTGTAGTTCTCGCTGTCCACTATCGCAAGGACATGGAGGAGTTTAACAAGAGCTTCAGAAACTCGTCATGGGTGTCAACAGATAGAATCGCCTGGTTGCCAAATGATGTACTGTCCGGGGACACAGTCACAGTTCCCTTCTCTATCACAATTCCATCTGGTCTCGCCCCGGGTGACTACCAATTTTATGTTCAACTAGTGGTAGAGGGATACTCCTGGCTCCCTGAACACGGTGGTGGCGCCTGGTGGACCGTCCGAGTTAATTAATTTAATCAAACAAAAACGGCAGTAAGGTTGGTAAAGCAATAAAGAAGTAAAGCAGATAGAGCAAAGCACTGCCCTGTTGCCTTATTGCCTAAGATTTGGGACTCAAACCATGAACATCATCATTGATCTTCGCCCCCTCGAAACAGGAAACCGCTATCGCGGCTTTGGGTACTATATCTATAACCTTTTTCAGCACTTACCCAAACTGGACAAAGATAATCACTATCTCTGCCTTATCTGCTCTAAGGACAATCTCCTTTATCCAGTTATTGAGAAAGAACCGAATTGCGAGGCAATAATCGTACCATATCCCAAGTGGCGTCCACGCCTGAACTGGATTTATGACCATTTTGCCCTGCCATTCAAAATTGCTCGGCGCAAATTTGACCTCTACATCTCGCTCGACTTTAACATGCCGCTCATGCTTAAGCCTTTGAGACCGAGGGTCAAGCTACTGGGGACAATCCATGACCTGATACCATTCATTCTTTGGGATGAATACGATTTCGCCCCTGACAGAGCCCTGCTCTACCGAATTCAGCTATTCGCAGCCAAACTAAGCAACGAGATTATTACCATCTCCAAGGCATCAGCAGAAGATATCTACAAGTGGCTAAAAGTGAAGCCAGCCAAGGTACATGTCACCTATCTTGCAGTTGATGACTCATACAAACCAATCAAGAAAAACGAGAGCGACCAAGTGCTAAACAAATACAAGATTAGCTCGCCGTACATTATGACAGTTGGCGAATATCTTGGCGAGGACCCACGCAAGAACTACGACATGCTACTAGGCATGCTCGACATTATTAAGAAAAAAGGCTCCGAAAAGAACCTCAAGATTGTCTATGTCGGCCGCGATGGCGGCAAGCACAATGAATATGAAAAAATTGTTAACAAAATGAAAAAGCTTGGGTTAGAGAAGGACGTCATATTCACCGGTTTTGCCCCAGAGGAAGATATGCCTGCCCTCTATGGCCGAGCAGAAGCCTTCATCTACCCAACACGATATGAGGGTTTTGGATTACCTATACTACAAGCCATGGCAACAGGTTGTCCTGTAATCGGCGCCAACAATACTTCCTTGCCCGAAGTGGGCGGCAAAGCGATTCTGCTCTGTGAAACGGGTAATGCAGAAGAATTTGCCGAAGCCTATCACAAGATACAGGAAAACAGAGACCACTATGTCAAACTCGGACACGAAAATGTTAGCCATTTTTCTTGGGATAAGACAGCCGAAGAGACCCTGGAAATTATCAATAAAATTGCGAGCACAATTAAATAATGAAACCGAAGCTAGCCATCATCTCCGACACGATTCGCCGCGATCTGCATCGACCATTTAGATATTTTGAGCATTTTGAGATTATCCATCTTTACCAAAAAGCAAACTATGGCGACATGACCAAGGATGATCTCACGGGAACTGTTCAGTTCAGCGGCCCAGTCGACCTCTATCGCAAGCTAAATCAAATCAAGCCAGACATTATACAGGCCATCGAACCATTTGCCGGCTACAGTCGACGCTTCAGGATCTCCATTAAAATGACCCTTCTGTGCAAAGCAATCTATGCCTACTCTGTCACCCATCGCACCCCTTATTTCTTTCCCTTTTTTGAAAACTTGTCTCCACTAGTCAAATATGGGCCACTCATGGGGAGGATCGCGAATATTTTTGGACGCATTTTTGCCAACAGAGCATTGCTAATATTTGCAATCAATGAGGATGCCAAAGTGATCATCAAAAGCCTGGGTGTTCCCGATAATAAGATTGTTCGAGAAATGTGGGGTTCGTGGGGAGTCGATATAAACCACTTCGCTCCCAGCAAGGACAAAGAGAAAGACCCAACCCTGCTCTTTGTTGGCAGAATTGAAGCCATGAAGGGGGTCAATGATCTTCTCACAGCATACAAAACACTCAAACCCAAGCACCCAGGCTTGAAGCTCTGGATGGTTGGCGACGGATCAATGCGTAAAGAATTTGAGAACTTACCCGGTGTTACCTGTTTTGGCATTATCAAACACAAACAAATACCCCAATACTTCCAGAAAGCTTGGATCTTTGTTCTACCATCCAAGAAGGCCCCTGACTGGGCCGAACAAGTCGGCATGGTTAACATTCAAGCCATAGCCTGCGGCACTCCGGTTGTCACCACAACCAGCGGCTCAATTCCTGACTATATGAAGAAAGAATTTTCCGTCATGGTCCCGGAGAGCAACCACAAAGAGCTAGCGGCAGCGATCGACGAACTTCTCTCCGACAAAGAGAAGCGACAAGATTTTGCCAAGCATGGTCATGAATATGTGATTGAACACTACAACGACAAAGTTAATGTAAAAATATTCGAAAACATATTAAAAGAACGCTTTGATAGTCCAAGCAAGAAGTAGCCAAGCAAGCAACATAACAATCTGCGGCTTTGCTTAATTCTTGTCTGATCACTCGCTTGTTCATCCACCTAATGCCTCGCCCCTCACTATCTTCAAAAACAAAAAGTTGATAAAATATTCCCATGAACCTAAAGAAGTTAAAAGTATTTAGCGAGAATCTTCAGCCAGTTGATTTAGCAATTTATCTTCTCGTTGCTGCTTTTATCTTTCGATTCTCTCTTGTTGTCCTCCAGTTCTCAGAGGGCCACTTTTTAGTTGCTCCTGGCGGTGATCCGATCAACCATCTAGCAAAAATCGAAGAGATTCTGCAGGGCAAAATCATCGGAGGCAGTCATTCTTATCCACCCCTCTACCACATACTTGTGGCAACCCTGTCCAAGATGATGCGAACTGACCCCATCGAAATCATGAAAGCAACCTCGGTACTGCTCCTTTTCGTGCCGATTCCCTTCCTCTACAAACTAACAAAGGAATTCTTCGGTTTTTGGCCTGCGTTTTGGGCAACCCTTGTCTTCACTTTAGCCTCAGCTAACCCCTTCCTTGGATTTGTCGATGGAAACTATCCCGATCTCTTGAACTACGGCATATTCATTCCACTAGCATTCATGAGCGTGGTAAGAGGCCTCCGCGGCCAAGACACGGTCAAAAACATCATTGCCTCGCTCATATTTCTTTCGCTTGGCGTCTTTACTCACCACCTTACCTCTATTTTTACTATCGTAATTTTGGCAGCTTATCTAACAATCATCTGGATAATGAGGCGATACTATCCAGAATATTGCAAAAATGAATTTCCCAACCACAAGAAAATAACCACCTTTTTCCTTGTGTACTCGTTTATTATCTACACAATCGCAAGGATTGCATTCGGTAGCTCGCTTCAGGGAACCCTCAGCTCCGCTCTCTCGTTCCGCTCCCCCATAACAAGCAAGGTCTTTTCCAATCCCCCACGCTACGAAGATATCGGGGCACTGATCACTCCTTTTGTTTTCTATTTGGGCGCGCTCGGTTTCGTCTATCTTCTCCTGACAATTCGCAACAGAATGCCGGAGAAAATACTTTTGCTAACTTGGGTGAGCATTCTCTGGATACTTTCCCGGACTGCCCTCTCTGGTCTAGCGCCGCGCTATCTACGCGAGTTATCCGCGCCTCTTTGTATTTTGACCGGAATTATAATAAGCTATTTTGTAAGCCAAGGGAAAGATCGCATCCAGAAAGTTGCTATCTGTGCGATGTTTGGCTTTTTGGTTTACACGAATATCATTCAAATCAATGCGCCGCCATTCCTGTTGCAGCAAGGCGGATTCAGCGACATGGTCTGGTATCGAGATGTCGACGATGACAAAGTAAATTATTTCAAAGAAAATATTCCGGACAGGTCAGTCATCATTGCCAATCCATCCAATCCGTACATACCCTACTTTCTAAACAAAAGAGCAAACAACAAGCTGGAATTTAAGGTTATCGCGGAAGTGCCCGACATTAAGGCAGAAAAAGACCTAAACAAAAAAAGTGCGATCGTAGAAGAATTTCTATACGCCAACAACGTAAATTATCTATTCATCGGAAAGACACCCAAGAACAATATTGACGAGAAGACCTTTTCCGAATTTAATAACTACGAACGAGTAACCGGCTTTTTTAATGCCTATAAGTATTATGACGGCAACCTTATCAAGCAGTTTGAAGATGGATCAAAGTTAATTTTGGTTAAAAGATGAAAACAGACAAAAAGGTGTTAACATATTCTCAGCTCAAGACCGCAACTAGCAAACACAAGGCTGAAGGCAACAAGATTGTCCTGACGACCGGTTGTTATGATATTCTTCACCTCGGCCACATCATCCATTTTAGCTACTGTAAATCGAGAGGCGACATTCTTGTCGTCAGTGTTGGTAGCGACGCAACTGTGCGCAGCCTCAAGGGTCCAAACAGACCGATCAACAAAGAAACATTCCGGGCCAGAATGGTAGCCGCCCTCGAGTGCGTTGATTATGTCGTCATCAGTACAGAGCTCGGCAAAATGGATCACAATGAACTGGTCGCACTCATCAAACCAGACATTTATGTTGTTCCGGCAACAGATTCAATGCTAGAAGAAAAGAAAGCTCTAATCGAAAGTAACGGCGGCAAATTTGTTGCCTGCCATCGCCTGCCCCCCAACCATCTCAAGGACGGCATCTCAACCACCAGTCTTGCCAAGACTCTGAATATCGAGTAAAAATAGTACAACGGCAATAAAGAGAGGAGAGGCTGAAATGCTAAAGTCGCCTGTTCGCATTAACCTCGGCGGCGGTTGGACCGATCAGACCGACTGGACTGGCACCAAGGCCGTGGTAAACGCCGCGGTCGGCTGGATCGACGGTGATGATCCCGATCCATTTCCGCTCCGAATGAACCGCGGCAGCTTTCACTCTAAAGTTACTGGCATAGGAACTGGGCTGGGCATTAGCTCCATCTATGCTGCAATTGATTTCTTGCACAAGCACCCCAAAAGCGACAACGATTATATCCAATACGTACTTGATTGGGAAAGACGCAATGGCACAAAAGGTGGCTGGCAAGACCAGATCGGAGCCATTACGCCGGGCCTGAAACTTATTCAGACTCTCGATCATGTTGATTTCACAATCACAAACCGCGACAACCATCCGGTCTTTGATCACCTGGTCCTGTTTGACTCTGGGGTCAGGCGACCGAGTAAGGAAATCGGCGACCGCGTCCGTGATCTGTTTGAAACCAGCGAGGCATTCCGTCACGCTCTCGAGCAAAATGCCCAAGACACAATTTCTTCCTTCTGGTCGGACGCCACAACTGCGGCCGAAGTATATATCGCCGGCTGGAAACGCCTGGTTAACTTCGTACCAGAGATGGCGCCAGCACAACTCGGCTATACGTCTATCCTTGATCAACTAGCTGGCTCCCGGGGCTGGATGCACGTTGGTGCTGGCGGTGGCGGCTGGGGCATCGTCTTCACCACGAACCCAGAAAATCGATTGTCAGTTATTGATCAGCTCAGCAAACACCAAATCAAGGCGTTTGAGCCTGTTCTGTTGCAGGGAATACAGTATTCCTAATTGCCGTTAACTTCTCACCCATCCCAGCGCTCATTTATGCTGGGATGGTAACTTTACATATCAAAGCTTAATCAAACGCCCAGACTCAACAAACAACCACAAACTATACCCGCATTCACCGCCCGGGACAGACAGTTTACAGCTTTACACACAAGACCTTATGCTGGTACAATCAGTAAAGTTATGCTCAATTCTTATAGGTTCGAAAGACATGAAATACGAAATTTCTCCCCCCAAAGGACTTATTCAGATCAATCTCTCTGAGCTTTGGCGCTATCGCGACCTTCTCTTCATCTTCGTTTGGAGAGATGTTAAGGTCCGTTACAAACAAACAGTACTCGGTATTATCTGGGCCATATTTCAACCGCTCCTAGTTATGGTTATCTTCACAGTCTTCTTTGGCCAGCTTGCTAAAATACCCTCCGACGGAGTTCCCTATCCTATCTTTGTTTACTCCGGGCTCTTACTTTGGAACTACTTCTCCTCCGCTTTGACTAACGCAAGTGATTGTTTGATCGTCAACGAGAGCATAATCAAGAAGGTCTACTTTCCCCGGCTGATCCTACCAATCTCAACTGCTATTACACCTATAATCGACTTCTTTTTTGCC
The DNA here is from genome assembly GCA_041666325.1 of Patescibacteria group bacterium. Taxonomy (GTDB): domain Bacteria; phylum Patescibacteriota; class UBA1384; order XYA2-FULL-43-10; family 1-14-0-10-43-13; genus JBAYHC01. The sequence goes on along the minus strand of JBAYHC010000002.1, from coordinate 41,039 downwards.
CTTATCGTTCTACTGGGGCTAATGTGGTACTATGGCTTCGCTCCTTCACTTTCGAGTATTCTTATCTTGGTTCTATTGCTTCTTATCTCGCTTCTAACTGCCTTGGGTCTCGGCTTATTCTTAGCTTCAGTCAACGCCAAGTACCGAGATGTCCGATATATCCTACCATTCTTTATTCAGGTTTTGATGTACATTACGCCAGTCATTTACCCTGTTTCAATCATCCCAGCCAGATTTCAATGGATCATGTATTTAAATCCCATGGCCGGAGTTATCACCGCAGCCAGAGCCACCCTGCTACATACCGCCGCTCTAGATGGACGCTCACCGATCATAGCTCTGGGCATAAGTCTGCTAATTTTCATCCTGGGTGTCGGTTATTTTCGAAAAACAGAACGCTTTTTTGCGGATGTGCTATAAACACGATGTTACCTATTATCAAAATCGAAAAATTAAGCAAGGAATATAAAATTGGTCAGAGAGAGACCTATTATTCCTTGCGTGATTCGGTTTCGGATCTTTTAACGTTTAAGCACAGAAAACCACATAATACTTTTTGGGCTCTCAAAGATGTTAGCTTTGAGGTTAAAGCCGGTGAAGCGATTGGCATCATAGGCCGAAATGGTGCCGGTAAGAGCACATTGCTTAAAATCCTATCGCAAATTACACCGCCGACAAAAGGCCGCGTGGTAATGAATGGCCGCGTAGCTTCGCTTTTAGAGGTTGGCACTGGTTTTCATCCAGAGCTAACAGGACGGGAAAACATTTATTTGAATGGCGCAATTTTAGGTATGTCTCGCAAAGAAATTAAAAAGAAGTTTGATGAGATTGTCGAATTTGCCGAGATTGAAAAATTTCTTGACACACCAGTAAAACGCTACTCTTCTGGTATGTATGTCCGCTTGGCCTTTGCTGTTGCCGCCCATCTGGAACCAGAGATTTTAGTTATTGATGAGGTTCTGGCAGTCGGTGATGTGCAATTTCAAAGGAAATGCTTGGACAAAATGAATGAGATCGCTCGCAAAGACGAACGAACTGTTCTTTTTGTTAGTCATAATATGGGCGCCATTCAGACGCTGTGTGGGCGTTGTGTTCTCTTGGAGCACGGTAAGATTGTTGCTTCCGGCGAAACACCGGGCGTCGTCGAAAAATATTTAAAGAATTTCAATAATACTCAACTATCAGATCGCCGGGACCGCATCGGTAAGGGCAACATAAAACTAACCAGCGTTACCTTTGAAAACGCTAAGGGTGAGGAAGTTGCCTCCTTTGTTTCTGGTGAAGATGCCATTATTCGCATTTATTACGAGGCAACTAACCCAAAACAGGACTTGAGTCAGGTAGCGATTGGCATTGGTCTCGACGACAGCATTGGTCAGCGAATTGCTGGACTTTCTAACATTGGCGACAATTCCTTCCCTGAAATTATCAAGGGCAAAGGGTCATTTGTCTGCAAAGTAAAAGATTTACCCTTGAATAGTGGCCGATTTTATCTTTCTTTGATTTTACGCCATGATGGCGATATTATGGACTGGATTCAACAAGCTGCATATTTTGACGTTGAAAATCTTAATAATGTTAATCATGGGGCTAGCCTCTCTCGATCAGACGGCGCTTTTCTTATTAATTATTCCTGGGAGGCAAACCGATGACACTAAAAAAGATTACTCGGGCGGTTAAAACCAAGCTATTACGTTCCCCAAAGTACCTTGACCCCGATTTTGACAAGAGAGGGGCAATTACTCCCGAACAGATTGATCTCTTTTGGAAAGATGAACTGAGGATTAAGGACTATCTAATACCGGAAAGACTGGCTTTTTTTGAGGAAGTTGCCAGCAAGGCTCCTTACACAAAAAATATAAAGCATGTAATTGATATCGGTTGCGGCTCTGGTCATATCCTCGCCCACTATGCAAAATTACATGATATCAACGAAAAGAATTTGGTTGCCAATGAAATATCCGCTTATGCCCTCTTGCAAGTTAACAAATTGTTGCCAAAAACAAACTTGCTCCGAGCAGATTTACTTTCCTTACCAGAATTACTTCAACCAAATTTTGATCTGGCCATTGCCACCGAAATCTTCGAGCATTTAGAAAAACCGGAAAGATATCTGTCCTGCCTTGTGTCCATTCTAAAACCAAAAGGCCGCGCTTTGATCACTATCCCCGACGGCGACGTTGATAACTGGCAAGGACATTTCAATTTTTGGAACGAAAAGCAATTTCGACAATTTGTAAAATCTTTTGATGATATTGCGATCCAGCATTTTGAAAGGCTATCTAGTGATGACTTGTTATTTATTATTGAGAAAATAAGGTAGAAGCATTATGAAAACTGTTAATTTTGCAATTGTTGGTTGCGGAAAGATCGGCACTCGCCATGCTGATAAGATGCGAGCCGTGGACTATGTCCGCTTAGCAGCTGTTTGCGATATTAAAAAGGAAAAAGCCAAATCGTTAGCCGAAAAGCATGTTTGCAAGAGTTACTATAAGCTTAGTGACATGCTAAAAGATAAAGAAATCGATTTCGTTAACATCTGCACTCCCTCGGGGCTACATTCTGAACACTCGATCGAGTGTCTCAAAGCTGGCAAGAATGTCTTGTGCGAGAAACCAATGGCTTTAACGGTCAAAGACGCTAAAGCTATGCGCCAAATGGCTGAAAAGAGCGGCAAACTCCTCTATGTTGTTAAGCAGAACCGCTATAACCCGCCGGTCAAATTGGTAAAACAGTTAATCAACGAAAGAAAGCTCGGCAAGCCAATCATGGCAGTTGTTAACATGTTTTGGAATCGAAACGATGCATACTACTCAAGCGACCTTTGGCGTGGCACCCTAAATCTGGACGGCGGTACTATTTATACCCAATCCAGTCATTTTGTTGACCTTCTGCTGATGTTCTTTGGTAAACCAAAAACAGTCTATGCTCAGATGGGCACATTCAACCATAAGATTGAAATCGAAGATACTGGAGCAATCAATATTAAGTTTTCAAGCGGCGCATTTGGAACAATTAATTATACAACCTGCGCTACCAAGAAAAACTTTGAGGGATCTATCACTCTTATTTTTTCCGGTGGTACTATCAAGATTGGTGGCGAATACATAAATACGATTGATTACTTCTCAGTCGAAGGAGTTGATGAATACGAGTTAGAGGAGAGCCATATCGACGCGAATGATTACGGCACTTATCGTGGATCAATGTCGAATCACCATGAGGTCTTCAAAGATATTGTTAACAACTTTAATCACAAAAACGAGAATGGCAATCTTGTCTTCGGCGATGAAGCAATCGAGACAATCGCCTTGATAGAGGGTGCGCTAAGATCTGCGCGTACCGGCGAAGTAATAATTCTTGATAATTAATATGAGTAAAATTCCTATCCTCCTCACATCAGTCGGCGTAGAAACTGGACCAAACGTGATAAGCGCTTTGCGTAAGGCGACAGAGTTTAGCCCATTTGTTATTGGCGTTGCCAATGATTCTCTTTCGGCCGGTCTTTATTTGAGTGACAAAAAAGAGATGGTGCCGACAATTGATAGCCCTGATTACATCGGGGCGGTCGATGCCATTTGCCAAAAATATGACATCCAAATAATCATTCCCTTACTATCAAAAGAAATTGCCCTATTTTCACAAAAGAGATCTTATTTTAAACAAAAAGGTATTAGGTTGGCTGTTTCTTCACCAGAAGTAATTAGCCTTTGTGCTGATAAGAGCCAGTTCTTAACCTTTCTGCTATCCCATGGTATCCCGGCCCCCAGACTATTGAGTAAAGAATCTCTGAAGGAGAGTGATTTTCCAATCTTCGCTAAGCCTGTTACCGGCAGTTCAAGTCGATTTTCTTTGCGTTTGGATACAAAAATGGAACTCAATTACCTAGAAAAGCAGGTCCAGCCACTCAAACTTTCACTCCAGGAATTGCTGGTCGGCCCTGAATATACTATCGATACTCTTTCTGACCTCGACGGAAACTTTATGGCTGGAGCAATACGAGAAAGGCTTTCTGTCAAAGACGGCAAGAGCGTCAAGGGAAGAACAGTCAAAAATGATCGCTTGATGGAGGAGGTAAGACTGATTCTCTCACTCATAAAAATTGTTGGTCCAGCCAATCTTCAGTGTATTGAGGAGAATGGTGAATACAAATTCTTTGAAATTAATACTCGTTTTTCAGCTGGTGGTTTACCGCTAACTGTTGCTGCCGGTCTAAACACACCCGTGTTATTGATAAAGATGCTTTTGGATTTGAACATTGATCCAACAGAGCTTGAATACAAACCAGACGTCTACATCAGCCGGTATCTAACCGAGGTTTTTCCGAATATTGAAAGGAGCAAAGGATGAAAATTAGTGGATCAAAGATTTTAGTGACCGGTGGATCCGGGTTTATCGGTTCACACCTGACTGAGTCATTAGTCAAAGCAGGAGCGAGGGTCACCGTCTATGATAATTTTAGCTTCGGCCGGAAGGAAAATCTAGCAAGCGTGTCAAAGGATATTGAAATAGTTGAGGGCGATATTCTCGACCAAGATCACCTTGATCAAGTCATTGACGGCAAAGATATTGTTTCACATCAGGCGGCCCAATTGGAGATTTTTCTGGCCAGTTCTGATCCGTATGCTGATCTCAAAACTAATACCATCGGCACGCTCAATATCTTACGCTCAGCAAAAAAACACGGCATTTGCAAGGTAATCAATGCCTCCTCGGCTTGTGTTTATGGCCAAAAAGAAGGCTCAGTCGATGAGACAAGTATGCCAGTTCCCAATTGGGAATATGGCATTAGTAAGTTAGCTGCTGAAAGATATGGCACAATATATTCAACGTATAATGATCTTCCGGTTATTAGCTTCCGTTACGGTATAACCTACGGACCTCGCGAGTGGTTTCGGCGTGTCTTAACCATTTTTATTAAGAGAGCACTTGAGAATAAAGATATTGTTGTCTTTGGTGACGGCCAGCAAGTTCGCGATTTTATTTCCGTACACGATGTCGTTCGTCTTCATAATTTGGCGATCGAAGATGAAGCGTGCCGGGGTGATTTCTTTAACGTCGGCACAAACATTGGCACAAATGTTAACGATTTGGCAAAACTCGTGATTCTGGCCACCGGCAAGAATATCAATGTTATCCACGAAGAGTTAAACGAGGGCGAATTTTCTAAACTCGTACCAGAAAAAAAGCGAAACACTGCCGAGCTAAAACTGATGCTTCTGGATTACAGCAAGGCCAGCAAGACCTTTGGTTGGCAACCGGAAATCCAACTAGAAGAAGGCATCCGCGAAGAGTTTGAGTGGGCCAAAGACAACCTACATTACTGGGAAAAAATTCGCTATTCAGCATAATTTAAAAGACAATAATACAACCCGCAAAGGAGCACGATGGCAACAAAAAAATTTCTTGATCAATCGGCCGGAGATTACCACAGCGCAATAGTAAAAGGTTGGGAAAATCTTTACGAGAAAAAACGTGAATATCTCTACCAAAAACTCAGACCATTTCATAAAGGCGATCTTGCCCTTGAGCTCGGACCGGCCGATGGTATTATGACTCAAAAACTAGCTAAAGATTTTAAAAAGATTATTATGGTCGATGGATCTCAAGATTTTCTCGATCAGGCAAAGAAGAAAATTAAATCTAAGCATATTGAGTCTGTTTGCGCTCTTTTCGAAGATTTTGAAACTAATCTTAAGTTTGATACCATCTTCATGACTCATATTTTGGAACACCTGGATGATCCGATCAAAGTCTTAAAAAATGCTCGTGAATGGCTAAGGCCCGGAGGGCATGTCCTGATTAGCGTGCCAAACGCCAACTCAATTCATCGCCTGATCGGTGTTAAGATGGGATTGCTGGCAGAAAAAGACTCTCTAAATGAGCAGGATAAGCTTTTGGGTCACAAGAGGATATACACTCCTGAACTCTTGCGCCAACACGTCAGATCAGCAGGACTAAAAGAGATTTATTTCGGTGGTATCATGCTCAAGCCGATCTCAAACCGCCAAATAGAAGAGCAATGGAGTAAAGAAATGATTGATGCCTTTTTTGCCGCTGGCGAAGATATGCCAGAGCTTTGTTCAGAAATTAACCTTATTGCCACCAAATGAATCTGTTTCTTGATATTGATGGCCCAATCTTGGACGTATCCGACCGTTATTATCGAGTCTACCAAGATTTCTGCGACAAGAATCAATTGGTGCCCTCCACCAAAAAAAAATTTTGGCAAACAAAACGAGCTAAGAAAGATATCAATATTCCCGATAAGCTTAGGGCTGATTTCAGGGACTATTGGGCCAAGGTCATCGAATCGCCAGCTTACACCAAATTTGACCAAATCCAGCTTGGTGCAATCACCGCATTGGATAAGTTGTCGCAACATAATAATTTATTTGCGGTTTCATTGCGACAAGACAGTAAAACGGAAATGTCTATCTTGAAACAGTTTGGGATTGTCGAATATTTTTGCCAAATCTTTATTGCTAGCCCCGCTCTCTTCCAAAGCGAGAACAATTGGAAAATCAAACGGGATCTTATTGCCGATATTGCAAATCATAATGATATGATAGCCGGTGATACTGGTACTGATATTAAATGCGGGCAGAATTTGGGACTAAAAACAGTTGCAGTCCTCTCTGGTATTTCAAATCGGCAAATTCTAACCAGATACAAGCCCGACTATATCACTGATAACATCACGACATTGGTGCAATTATTAGAAAGAGAAAAATTATGAACATACCTTTGTTGGACCTCAAAAGACAATACCTCTCGATTAAACCCGAAATCGACCAAGCTATTGCTAACGTCATCGACGAGACAGCTTTTATCCTGGGAAAATACTGCCAGAGCTTTGAAAAAAATTTTGCTGATCACTGTGACGCCAAACACTGCGTTGGCGTTAACTCAGGCACCGACGCTCTTCTCTTCGCCTATATCGCTGCTGGCATCAAGGCAGATGATGAAGTTATTACTGTAGCTAATACTTTTTTTGCCACTACTGAGCCCATAACCCTGCTGGGCGCCAAGCCAGTGTTTGTTGATATTGACCCCGAAACCTACCTGATTGACGTAAATAAAATCGAGTCGGCTATCACCAAAAAAACGAAAGCGATTGTTCCTGTCCATCTCTATGGTCAGATGGCTGACATGACATCAATTATGACAATTGCTAAAAAATATAATCTAAAGGTTGTTGAGGACTGTGCTCAAGCTCACGATGCCGAGCACCAGGGCAAAAAAGCCGGAACTTTTGGCGACATTGCCGCTTTTAGCTTTTATCCTGGTAAAAACCTTGGGGCATATGGTGATGCAGGTTGCGTTATTACCAACAACGATGATTTTGCTAATTTAATCAGAAAGCTCCGTGACCATGGGCGGGAAAGCAAATACCAACACAGTTTCGCTGCCTACAGCTCTCGCCTTGATGGCCTCCAAGGCGCCATTCTCAACGTCAAGCTTCAGCATTTAGGCGGCTGGACAGAAAAACGGCGATCTATTGCCGAGCGCTACAATAAACTCCTGCCCGATAGCCTCAAGAAGCCTGTTGAGAAGATGGGAAACAGGCATGTTTACCATCTCTATACCGTTGAAATGAACGAGCGAGACCAGATTCGAGAGAAGTTGCAACAGTCAGGCATTGCTTCCGGCGTCCACTACCCAATTCCCCTGCATCTCCAGCCAGCCTATGCTGAATTAGGTCTTAGTCAGGGGTCATTGCCCGTAACCGAAAGAGTTGCCAACCGAACACTCTCCCTACCTCTCTTTGCTGAAATGTCAGACGATGAAATAAGTTACGTTGCAAAAAATCTAAAATCACTGGTTGAATAGGTTTTAACTATGCGCTTTTTTATTATCGATACTTACTACTCTTCTTTCCTTGAACATTTTTATCTTTCACGACCCTCACTGTCTCAAAGAAGCTATTATGAACAAAAGAAGGCTTTGCTCCAAGAGCAATTCGGCTTGGCCGATTTTTATTCCAAAAATCTCAAAGCACTTGGGCAGATAGCAGAGGAGTTTATTGTCAACAGTGAGTGCCTCCAAAAGAAATGGGCGGAAGAAAATGATATTAAAACGGGTTACGACGTGCTTTCAAAGTTGCCTTACTTCCGAAATCAGACAAAGGGAAACTGGATAAAAAAGGTTGTCTTGGCACAAGTAAGAGAATTTCGACCCGATATTATCTATGTCCAAGACGACTCATTTCTAGACATTGGCTTTCTTGCGAAGCTTAAAGCAGAAACCAGGCTCTTGGTTCGCCAGATAGCTTCACCAATTGATGATCCTGGCCAATTAGATGTTTATGATTTGATAATAACCGCTGCTCAGAATTTTCATCAACAATTTCAACAACTTGGCCTCAACTCCGCTCGAGTCAAACTTGCCTTTGAGCCCGATATTTTAAAGCGGATTACCAAAAAGAAAACGGGGTGGCAAAATACTTTTATTGGTGGGTTCACCCAAAAGCACCGTTCGGGCACAGAAATTTTGACGAAGGCCGCCACTGCTGTACCAGTCGATTTCTGGGGTTATGGCGAAGATAATTTAGATAAGAGTAGTCCAATTCTAAAAAGATTCCACGGCCAGGCCTGGGGTATGGAGGCTTACAATATCCTGGCCAATAGCAGAATTGTCATCAATCGCCATGTTGATGTGGCTGGCCGCTATGCCGGGAATATGAGAATGTTTGAAACCACCGGCGTCGGAACATTTCTTATTACTGACTTTAAAGATAATTTGGCTGAGTTTTTCAAAATCGGCAAAGAGATTGAGACGTACTCCTCGCCTGAGGAGTTGATAGAGAAGATAAAGTTCTATCAAAAGTCCGACAATGCGAGAGGAAAGATCGCCAGAGCTGGTCAAACTCGGACACTTAATGATCATACCTACAAACAAAGAATGGTAGAGATAATCGAATTAATAAAGAAAAATCTCAAATGAAATTTTTAATTGTTGATACTTATTATCCAGCCTTTTTAGGGGATTTTTACTCAAATCACAAAGAGGTAAGAAATTTAAGCTACGCCAAACAAAAGCGCCTCTTGCTCGACCAAAAGTTTGGAACCTCTGATTTTTATTCTACAAACCTTCAAAAGGTTGGCCAAGAGGCCGACGATCTCATCGTAAACGACCTATCTCTACAGTTTAAGTGGGCCAAGGAACATAAAGTAAAAGTCTCAGAAAGTTCATTACTAGCAACAATAAAGGGACTACCATTGGCTTATAGGATCCTGGGGCAACCGGAGTGGACCCAAGAGATAATGCTAGCTCAGATAAAAGAATACAAACCAGATATACTGTATGTCCACAACCTAAGTATCATTAACCCTGAATATTTCAATCGCATAAGACAACATTGCAAGCTAATCGTCGGTCAAATTGCCTGTCCGCTCCCGCCCAAGGGTTATTGGCAAAATTATGATTTGATTTTAACCTCATTCCCTCACTTTGTCCCTCGTCTCCGCCATGAGGGCGTAAAAAGCGAATATCTAAAGATTGCCTTTGAGCCGACTATCCTATACCATGTTCCCAAAAAAGAGCGAATATACGACACAACGTTCATCGGTAGTTATTCATATCACCACAAGAAGGGAACGCATATTTTGGAAGAGGTGGCCAATCATTTACCGATTGATTTTTGGGGCATAAAACCAATGCTAATGTCACCCCTCTCGCCCATCTCACGCCATTACCACGGTAGTGCTTGGGGCTTAGCGATGTATTCGATTTTGGCTCAAAGTAAGATTGTCATTAATCGGCACATCGGCACATCTGAAAACTACGCCAATAATATGCGCCTTTATGAATCGACAGGTATGGGTGCGCTCCTGATTACAGATAGCAAAAAAAACTTGTCTGATCTATTCGATATCGGCAAAGAGGTGGTTGAATATAAGTCTACTGATGACTTGGTTAAAAAAATTAGGTATTATTTAAAAAATAACGAGGAGAGAGAGGTAATCGCCAAAGCCGGCCAGAAAAGAACTATTATCGAGCACACTTATCTAAACCGCACAAAACAGCTCTTACAAATTTTGGAGAAGCACGTATGAATGATAACAGAAACTACAAATTTGCTCTCGAATCCAATTCCTTTCGAGATGAATACCCAACAATTGTTGATTGGATTCCACAAGGAAGTAAAGTTATCGACCTTGGCTGCGGCGACGGGTCCTTGTTGGCTGAGTTAAAAAAGAAAGGCGTTAGCGGAGAGGGAGTAGAAATTGCCGAAAGCGGTGTCGAGGCAGCCAAGAAAAAAGGCATCAGGGCAAAAGTTGGCCGCATAGATGCTAAGATGCCATACAAGAACAAACAATTTGATTATGCTATTTGCAACGTTACTCTGCAAATGGTGATGTATCCAGAAGTATTAATGTCTGAAATGAAAAGAATTGCCAAGAGACAAATAGTATCTTTCCCAAACTTCGCTTTTTTGCCTAATCGTCTCGACATGCTCCTTAATGGCCGGATGCCGCAAGTAATGATCCCCTACTACCAGTGGTACTCAACCGGACATATTCACCAGTTCTCAATACGAGATTATGAAGAGTTTTGTCGAAAGTCTAGTCTAAGGATCGTCGACAAAAAGTTCCTCGGCCCTAAACGAATCCTGCGCTTTCCAACCAAACTCCTACATAGTTTTCCTAATGCCTGGGCTTCTATCGCTATTTACCTAACCGAGAATAAGTGATGAAAAAATTAAATTTTACTCGAAAACCGGTCGGTTACACCGGCGAAGTTGTCAGTATCCCTTGTTTTTTATCCAAGACTCCACCATCTCAGCATCATCCAACAACATTTAGATTCTTAAATCGGACCCCAAGCTTAAAAAGGGTATTAAAGGGCTCTGCTTGGCCCATAGTCAAGCCAATCACAAATTGGCGAGATACCTTGATCTACCTTTTTGTCGATGGTTACATCGCCAGAAGAGTCGGCCATCTGATTAAGCGCCACATTAAGGACGGCAAGATCTTGGAGGTCGGTATTGGCAACGGTCGGTTATTAAAATACTTTGACTTGGACAAATGTGATTATTATGCCTTTGATATTTACGACACATCTCCGCTAGCCAATGATCACAAGATAAACCTTTTTGTCGCATCAGCTACCGATATTCCGCTGCCAGACTCGTCGATTGACGCCATCGTTTCAACAGAGGTCTTTGAACACATACCAAATTTCAAAAAAGCTCTCTCAGAGATGCACCGGGTGTGCAAAAACGGCGCCAAGATGATCATTTCAATCCCAAATAATTTTGCTTACAAATACCAGGTTAAGGGCAAACATCCTGAGCACGTCAACGAATGGCACTACAGCGAACTGATCGGTGAGCTTTCACCAAAGTTTAAACTGATCGAAGGCTCAATGCGAGGTTACTGGCTGCCAATCTTAAAGAAGTGGCGTTACTCTCTTCAGATACCCTGCCATCGTAAAAATGAATCATTGAACTCAAACTTTTTTTACGTTTTTGAGTGTGTCAAAGAGGATAAAAAATGAAAAAATGTTTAATCTGCCGGCAATCAACTCATCTCCTAATCGACAATCTTTTTGATGACCGCTATGGCGCACCTGGCAAATTTTCTATCAACCAGTGCCCAAACTGTGGCTTCGGACGTATAAGCCCAGGTTTAAACGAAGAAGAGATTGGGCAATTTTACGCTAGATACTATCCCCTCTCAGCCGCTACAGCAGAATCTGTTAAGTCCCAAGCAAAAATATCTCCCAGCTGGAAGAGCTGGCTCCTTGGCACGAATAATATCTCTCACCTGGCCACAAAACCAAAAGACACAGTTTTGGATATTGGTTCAGCCTCTGGTGTGTCATTGCTAGAGATCAAGGCATTGGGTGGAGAAGCCTATGGCGTTGAGCCAGACCCGAACGCAGCCAGAATCGCCAAAGATCTCAAACTAAAAGTCTTTAGCGGCCAAGTTACAGACAATCCATTTCCGAAAAACACCTTTGACCTTATCTCGGCCAGCCAAGTGATCGAGCACACCCCCGACCCGACCGTCTTTCTCGACACGGTTGCCGTCAAACTCAACAAAAACGGCCGGATCGTTCTGAGCTTTCCCAACGTAAACTCCTTTTACCGTCACCTCTTCGGACGATATTGGATTAACTGGCATGTACCCTATCATTATAATTTTTTTACCAAGAAATCGTTGGCCATGCTGGCGAACCAAAAGAAACTAAGGGTAACGAAAATTAAAACCATCACACCGAACGACTGGACGCTTCTGCAGCTCTTCATGTTTATCTTCCGACCAAAAGCCAATGCAATGCAACCAATCTGGGCAGAGCAACACAAGAAGACCAAGGACCAAAATCTTCGTTCCATCTTGAGACAAACCATACGCTATACCATCTTGATTATCTTATTGCCGATAATAACCATCGCAAACCGCACTATTGATGCATTGGGCTGCGGAGAAAGCTTCCTGGTTGAATTAAAGAGGACCAATGACTAATCCTACTGTGCACATCCTTGTTGGCGTTCATAATGGCCTCGACTATACCAAGAACCTTATGAAGTGTTTGCAAAAACAAAGTTATACTAATTTTGAAACACTAATAGTGGATGACGGATCGACCGATGGTACTAGCCAATACCTGGGAGAACACCATCCTAATGTCTCGGTCCTAAAAGGTGACGGTAATTTGTGGTGGACGGGTTCCCTTCACGCTGGAATCAAACAAATACTAACAGTGAGCAAAGAAGGAGATTTAGTTCTAACAATCAACAATGACTGTACCTTCAAAAGCGACTATATCGAGACCTTGGTTCGGCTAAGTCAGCAGCTGGGGCGACCTATTATTGGGTCTTTGGCTCTCGACGCCAGCAACAGAAAAAAGATCTGGGACGGAGGAGTTTCCATCAACTGGAAAAGAGCGTCCTTTCACGCCAAACCACACAAAACGATTGACGACCTGTCTGATGGCACAACATTTGATGACACCATCGACACGCTTACCACCAAGGGAACTATATATCCGATCGAAGTCTTTGCCAAAATAGGCAACTTCAACAAAGACTCTCTGCCGCACTATCTTTCCGATTATGAGTTCGCCTGCCGCGCAAAGAAGGCTGGATATAGGCTGGTTTTAAGTTACGAAGCAATAGTCTATAATGATACTGTTAGAACTGGTTTGGGAGACAATCTACCCAAAGTACTCTCGTATCGCCAGTTTTGGCAGCTCCTTTTTAGTCGAAAATCCAGGCTTAATATCGTCGACCACTACCAATTCATCAGACTGTGCGGACCAAAGAAGTACAAGCTGCTCAACTACGGCTTTCTTGCTCTGAAGTTTTTTTATTTGCTCTCGTTCACTATCCCCTTTGTCGTTTTTCGCCCGATTGTGGTCAAGTTTCGTCAATTAATAATGGACTAGGAAAAGATGAAAAGAACATTCTGCACCCTCTTTGATCACAACTATCTCTACAAAGGACTTGCTCTATATAACTCACTCGAAAAACACTGCCCAGACTATACTCTTTGGATACTGGCAATGAGTGATATTGCCTACGAGACACTGCACAAACTTAAGTTAAAAAATGTTAAACTTATACGCCTCAAAGATTTCGAAGATGACGAATTACTTAAGATAAAGCCAACAAGGAGCGTTGTCGAATATTTTTGGACCCTAACTCCCTCCTTGCCACTATATGTTCTCTCCAGGGACACTGGGGTTGACAGTGTGACATATGTTGATGCTGATTGTTTCTTCTTCTCCGATCCCGAACCAATCTTTGAAGAACTCGGGCACGATTCAGTTTTAATTATTGAACACCGGTACGCAGATGAACGCAAAGACTGGGAAAAAACAGCCGGACGCTTTAACGTTGAATTGCTAGTCTTCAAGCGCGATGACATCGGCCTCAAGGTTTTGAAAAGGTGGCGCGAACAATGCAACGAGTGGTGCTACTACCGGGAAGAGGAGGGCAAGTTTGGTGATCAAATGTACCTGAACTCATGGCCAGAGGACTACTCCGGAATTCACATCCTGGCACACAAAGGTGGCGGTCTTGCCCCATGGAACATTAAAAACTATGAAATACACCAGAAGAAAGAACTTGTTTATGTAGATGACGACCCCCTAATCTTTTACCACTTCCACGCTCTAAAAATGTACTCGCTAAACAATTTTGAACTAGCCTCGGGTTATGATTTTTTTGATAATGAAAAAAAGTTAGTTTACGATCCGTACCTAGAAGCACTCAGAAACTCATTCGTCCAAGTAAATAAAATCAACGATAAATTCTCTTACGGCTTTACACCAAAAACAAAGCTAAGCAACAGAATCTATGGCGCCATTTCGACTATAAGGGGGAAGTTATGGACAAAAAGTCGATAAGTACGTGGTGGGAGGAGAATCGGATAATCGTGTTTTTTTTGTCCGCAATTCTTGTCATACTCATCCTGCTCAACTCTTGGCTCTGGCCGACTCCAGACGAATATCTCTACGCCCTAGTCGCACGCTCCATTTTAGCTGGAGCTCGAGGAGAGATATGCCTGTCGTGCTTCAACACAGAACACACCTATCTCGTTTCAGGTGTGACTTCTCTGTATCAGCTCATCTTTGGAATCAAAAATTTTGATCTTGTACTAAGCCGCATTCCGATCATCTTCTTCTCTCTGGTCACAATTGTTCTATTTTGGCTAATCGCCAAACAAGTAGTCAGAGAGCAAAAGGAGCGCGCCTGGTTCTTGATCCTTCTATTGATGATTCCAGGGTTTTTTACTCTTTCGGTCAAGATGCTGCTAGATGTTCCCCTTACCTTTGGCTTTGCACTGCTCACATATCTACTCATTATCCGTTCCAAAATTATCTGGATTGGTTTAGCCCTGACCATAATCCTTCTAATCAAAGATTACGGTTACTTTCTTGCAGCCGGACTAATCGTACTTGTTTTTATTACGGATATATTTACAGAAAATGGCAAATGGCTTGTAAGACTGGCTCGCTTTTTTGCTAAAATAGGATTCGTTTTCTTCCCATCGCTCCTGGTCATGGCTTTAATACTAGGGTTCGACATACTGCCCTACCCGAGACTACTCGAAACTGCCCTCAAGCAATACTTCGGTGATTATTACTTATTAATAACTGACAATATTCTCCCGCTGTTTCGAGACCCAAATCAGCTTTCGGCCGGAAGCAGCAACGGTGTAACAGCAGTCCAAAGTATCGCCAACAGAATAAGCAGCGAGGGACTGAGAGCAACAATACCAGAGGCGATATTTACCTCCCCTGTTGTAGCCGAGGAAACCGGCGGAATGTGGCACAAACTGTGGCTGATTTACAAATACAATTTCTCCGAACAAGATTTGATGATCTTCACGCTTCCTCTGTTCTTTGTCGGTCTAATCTCCAGAACAAGACTTCTTCTTTCTCGAAAACTAGATTGGCCCAAGAGCAGAAATGATCTAATCTTCCTTTTTCTTCTTTTCATTTATGCCTACGTCAACTGGCACGAAGCATTAAATATTCATGGTTTTCGCCTGACAATACCAGTGATTGTGTCTATTGTCTATTTTAGCTACTTCGGCGCCAGAAGTATCCTGATTGAAAACAAAAAAACGGCAAAGGTCGTCTTTGGGGTCCTTTTATTCGCGTTCATGGCTATGTACTTTATTTTCCTGGGACAAATCGGAGACTACGGCAGTGTAATATCAGAGCAGCAAAATATTGCCCTTCTCCTTAAATTTAAGCAGATAATTTTTGGACTATTATTCTTATCCGGCTTCGTTTATATGTGGCGCTATTCGACCCTAAAATGGAAGCACAAGGAAGTATTGTTGGCTTGTTATATCATAGGCCTTTTTGCCTTGAAACTCGTTCCATTCTACCTTGAAGCAAAAGCATCGTCTGCAGCTTTCGGAAAGAATTATGAGCTAGCAGAGGCCTCACCATACCTTGAGCAGATACGCCAGAACAACGGCGTTGTCCTGACCAATATTCACCACTATACACTCGACTATTATGCCGGATCCACCAAGCTTTCAAACCAGGACAATTTTCCTGTATTGCGCCCGACATACGGCACGCCTCCCGCTATACACAAATTTAAAGAAGTCTACATACCGTTCTCGTATATCTTCAGGACAAACACCCCCAGACTAGACAATAACCTCGTTGCCTCGAGTGGCGCCACGCACATATTTTTTGCCAACAGGTCTACATCCAACCAAGAGGTTGCTGAGTTTGAGGCCACACTGTCAGGCCTCGGGTACAAAACACAGCTCGTTGCCGAACACCGAAATAACAGCAACGGCTTCTTGCAGTGGCAAATCTACCAGATAGTTTTGTCCGCAGAGTAGCGAATCCGCCG
This sequence comes from Patescibacteria group bacterium, assembly GCA_041666325.1. Lineage (GTDB taxonomy): Bacteria > Patescibacteriota > UBA1384 > XYA2-FULL-43-10 > 1-14-0-10-43-13 > JBAYHC01. The sequence continues at coordinate 24,706 of JBAYHC010000002.1, read as the reverse complement.
ACACCCTGCTTTAGAGATATTTTAAACTTAGTTATTCACAAAAACGATGTACTCACCAAAGGCCTCCTTCTTATAGCCATCGGAATCAAACCAATCCTCCGATTGTTTTAAGAAGGTTGCCTCAGACCCAGGAAAGATCAAAATGAGCTTAATCTGACTCTTGTCGGAAATACTGCCAATATCCTTTGAACCATAAAAACGGCTGAATTTATCAATCAGGCCGCGATCAAAGCTAGAGTAATTTGTCTTCTTCAATAAAGGGAAAATATACGAGTTAGATCGCTTCTCGACTATGTCGAGGTGCTGCTTAATAGAATAGCTCGCCTCATAGTCCATAGCTGGATCAGCAGCGACTAAAATCATATCGTCCTGTCCTGTCTGACTACTGATCGCTCGAAATGACTCGTTTAGGCTTTTGCCCCTAAAGGCAAATACTCTTGCCTCGACCATCATGGTAAATGATTGCCGCACAAGACAAACAATAATCAATCCTGTAACAAAAGAGTAAAGCAGTGGTCGAGCGCCTGAAGTGCGGATGTATTTAAGCAACATTGCGCCAGCAAGAGCCATGCCAATCAAGCCGGGCAACAGATAACGCTCATATACGCCCGACTTAGCATACAGATATGCCTGTGGCAACATGGCCAAGACAAAGACCGCAACAACAGAAAAATTTAAGAACTTATGCCCCTCTCCCTCCCTTGTCCTTCCTGACCATTTGGCAAGGATCAGGCCAATCAACAAAACAAGATAGTACCCACCCATTTTTACAAGGCTGAAAAGAGTGGCCAAAAACCCACCCAGGTTTGAGCTGTCTACTCCGGCATAGCCAGTCGCATCAGTTCCCACTACTGCTCTGATAAACCAAATCTCCCAACCGAATAGAACAAGCAAGAGAACAGCACCAAGGATAGTGTGCCTAGCTACCTTCTGTGGGCTGGCCTGAGTCAGAATCTTCTCTATCAGGATCCGAGCCAGAACAATAAAGGGCAGAAGCAAGACGAAACTCTCTTTAGACATGGACATTAGGACAGCGCTAATAACAAAGGTGACCTCAATAATAATCTGCCGCCTGGCACCAGCCACTCGAGATGCCGCAGCGGCAAGCAATAAACTTGCCGACAGAAAAAACATGCCGATTGTTTCATTTGGCCCCAATCGCCACCAGATAGATGCCTGCACTCCGACCAAAGCAACCAGCACGAAGAGAGCGGATTCAATCATGGATAAGCCAATTTTTTTAGCGAAAACAAACATAAAAGATGATGTCAGGGTTGCAAGCAGTCCGGTATAAAGAGACCAGATAACAAAATTATCGCCGAACAATCGCGCTTCTAATACTCGATGAAAAAAGTAAAACGGCCTAAATCGTCCGGTGCTATACAGGTCTTCTCTGATCCACGCAGAAGCCACCTTCCAGAAACTGTTGTCAGAAAGTAGGTCCCGTTTTATTCGTATAATTTCATGGTCATCAATATAATGAAAACCAGAAAAAAGACTGCCGCTTAGCACAAAAACTAAAAACCAAAAAGCCGAGAAAAGAACCAGGGCAGAAACAAACGGATAATCGCGAACAAGCACTGAAATCTTCTTCACCATTAGAACAAGCTCCTGTCAATTTTATAAAGCTGACAAGCAGCACTCTCGTAAACCAATTCTGAGCGTTCAAGCAGATACCCCTCTGTTTCGGCCCGACCAGCACGATAACGGATTACCTCTGGGTCAGGGTTAGCCAGATGACGAGCCTTGGTGGTGGTCTTAAAGTACAGATATTTGATGTTGTTACCATCTAGCTGACTACCGACGCTAGAGTAATCATTCGTAGCACTTTTGAAACTGGTAAACGTATTAAACTTGGCCAGAGACGAAACGCTAGGATCGTGCCAGACGCTCCAGTTGTCAATTACATTACCTTCGAGCTTATTCTTGGCAAGCCAATCGATAATATTGTACTGACAACCAAATTGGCTGCTAAGAAAACTAACTTCACTCTCCCGACCCAAAGCATAAGGTATCTTGTTCTGGCGAATTATCATTGAGTCAACGAAGTTCTTGATCGATGTCTCAGAATAGATTGGCTTGATATAGCGATTTATGCCAATAAAGGCGATAAAGATAGTGGCAAGGGTAACGATCAGATGACGTGCTCGCAATTGAGTTAAAAATATTGCTGTCATTATCAAGAGAACCACGATCGCCGGCATCAAAAAACGGTACTGGTGCGTAGCCAAAAAGAACCAATAGGGCCAATAAAGCCCAAAGTAGCCCAACAAAATTATGTGAAATTTTTTCTTGCGGTTGATCAGAAAAACAAGAGGCCCAAGGAAAAAAGCAAACCAGATGAATATCTGATCAAAATAAAGGAAGCTGTTCGGGCTCTGGAGAAAAGCACTCAATGTCCTTGGCCCGAATTCTTGAATTGCGTTAATCAAGCCTTTGTACGCAAGCTCATCATACCCCTTGTGGCCCAGGTAGAGCGGATAAAAAGGATTACCATGGAATGCCAAATTCTTAATATAATAGAAACCGCCAAAAACAGTCAGGAGAGCGACGAAGGGCAGCAATGCCCTAGCCAAATTTAACCTCCTGTCCTTCTTGTCCAGAATAGCTCTAAGAAATATCAGACCGATAATGAAGGCCATGGTTGTCAAAACCGAGTATTTCATGCTGGCGGCGAGACCAATCAGGATGGCACTGTACAAAAGCGACGCTTCCCGCTTTTTGACAAACCAGTCAAGCGCAAACAAAAGCGAGCTAACTTCCAAACTCACCGTCGCAGCGTCAATAAAGCCCACAGTAGAGTTCCAGGTTATCTCATTATAGAACACCAAAAAAAGCACCGATAGCGCTCCAGCCCGCCGGCCGTAATAATTTGCAACCGTCCCCGAAACAACCAATAGGCCGGCAACGAAAAACGCCAGGTGAAGGAGATGCGATAAGCCAATTCCGTGAAGAGTGACCGCATAAGCATAAATAACCTCCATCAGTTTTGGAATATTACCATAGAAAAGATGGTCGCCCAAAGACAAAAAATATCTGCCGGTGTTAACGATTAGCCGCACCTCAGAGAGGTGGTAGTGCAGCTCATCTGAGGCATAGGGCGGAAGCAGGGCGGAAAGATAAAGACTTCCCAGGACAGCACAGATCACAAGTGACATCGGCAAAGCGATAGGATCCCTCAATAGCACAAGAACAGACCGTCTCATCTCTTTACCAGATCTGGCGAAAAATCGATACAACCAATAAAGACCATTCAAGAACAACAGAGCGCCAAGCACCAGGAAAAAACGCTTGTTAAAAACGCCAAGAAACCCAACAATGATACCGATATAACCGATAGCCCCAAGCCCAACCAGAAGATAGAGGCCAATTTTTTGCAACCAATTATATTCATCTTGACCAGTACCCTTATGAAACAACTTTTTAGCGCCATGTGTAATCAAAAAGCCCAAGCCGAAAGCCTGAATCACGACAAACACAAAGAAGAGGGAAACGATTATCAGCTCCGACCTAGGCATGAGAACTCCTTTAGTGGTAATAACAATATTTCACACCGCACGTAAACACTGTAAACGACAGATCAAACCGCAAGCCTTGCCATTAATTATTAAACTTTGACTTTTGGGGTCGATATGTATTTAATGGGTATGTAACAAGTCCGCACAGGCTAATTTTAGTTTGTTAATGCTCTTAAATCAGAATATCAAATGATTCTGTATTTTAGAACACCCGCAAAAGGAGATTGATGAACATTTCGGCACGTCAGCTGTCGGTCATTAACCAAATGGATGCCCTGGCCCCCAAAAGAGACAAATGGGTCAAACGCAACCTCTTCTACCACAAAGACTTAGCCAACTTCTTGAAATACAACATCCCCGAGGGAAGCAGTATTCTGGAAATTGGCTCAGGATCGGGAACACTCCTAAATACCCTCAAGCCGAAGCGAGGCGTTGGCATAGACATTTCTAGTGAAATGGTCAGAATTGCAAAAAAGAAGTTTAAACAGCTTGATTTTTTTGTGATGGATGGCCAAAGTATCTCGCTCAACGAAAAGTTTGATTTCGTCATAATCTCCGATACGATCGGTTACTTTGATGACGTAGAGTTGGTTCTAAAGAAAATCCGTCAGGTCTGCCATCCTCGCACCAGAGTAATCATCACCTATCAAAACTTTCTCTGGCTTCCCTTGCTCGACTTGGCTGAATCTCTCAGGCTCAAGATGCCCTCACGCCGACTTAACTGGCTGAACTTGGCCGACATCGAGAACCTCCTCGCTCTGGAAAATTACGATACTGTCAAGACCGGACGACGGCTGCTCCTTCCTAGATACCTTCCAATTATTTCGTGGTTTGTGAACAAATACTTGGCGCGTCTTCCCCTCATCAATCACCTTTGCCTGACAAACTTTATAATCGCCAGACCTGTTTTTGCCGACCAACCAGACAACAAGGCGTTTAGTGTCAGCGTTATTATCCCCGCCAGAAACGAACGCGGTAATATCGAGAATGCCGTTAAACGCGTCCCGAAAATGGGCAAAGAAACAGAGATCATATTTGTCGAAGGCAATTCAACCGATGGAACCCTGGATGAAATCAAGCGAATTTGTAAAATTTATCCCAACAAAAACATTCAATATCTCACCCAAGACGGCAAAGGCAAAGGAGATGCTGTTAGAAAGGGGTTTGCGGTAGCCAAGGGAGACATCCTGATGATTCTGGATGCCGACCTAACAGTCCCACCGGAGGACCTACCCAAGTTTTACAACGCCATTGCAACAGGCAAGGGTGAATTTATTAACGGCTCACGGCTGGTCTACCCAATGGAAAAAGAAGCGATGAGGTTTCTCAACATCATCGGCAACCGCTTCTTCTCAATTGCCTTCACTTGGCTGCTCGGACAAAGGATTAAGGATACGCTCTGCGGCACTAAAGTAATTTTCAAGAAGGACTACGATCAACTCGTCGCCAATCGTCATTATTTTGGAGACTTTGACCCCTTCGGAGACTTTGACCTACTCTTCGGTTCGAGCAAGATGAACCTAAAGCTGGCCGAGGTTCCTATCCGCTATGACGCCAGACAATACGGCAGCACCAACATCTCACGCTTCAAACATGGCTGGCTACTCCTCAAAATGGTTGCGTTTGCATTGAATAAAATTAAGTTTTACTAGTTAACAATAATTATTTGATCTCGCTTCTCTTTCAAGGCGACCTCAAAATAAGTAGTTGGAGGTTTTAATGGTTTATGTCGCCTTATTATTTGTAGCCGTTGTCCTGAATGTCGTCGCGCAGCTACTGCTCAAGCTAACCGCCAAGGACTTCTCCCTCCCGCTTCCCGCCAGTCAAAAAATCACCGTCATACTCTCCCACCCCTCATTCTGGGGCGCTCTTCTTGCCTATGGCATCAGCTTTATTCTCTATTTCCTGGTCTTGTCCAAACTTGAGGTTGGCCGAGCGTATCCCATAAGCAGTGTCAGCGCTATTATCCTCATTGCTGTAATCTCGGTTTTCTTTCTGGGTGAATCGATCTCTGCTGGAAAAATTATTGGCATTGTCCTTGCCTCGATCGGTGTATTTCTAATTTTTAAGTAAGACGATGAAAAAAATATTTACGACTCTATCTTTCACTCTTGTCCCACTGCTTCTAATTGTCACTGCCCTATATCTCAAAGAAGCTCGTGGACCCTATTGGATGGGAAGCAACTATGATCCCGACTACATTTACTTACTAAACTCCTTAAATATTTTACTAGACAAAGGAATTGGACATTATGACCATCCAGGCACAACTCTTCAGGTTCTGGGATCGTGGATAATCAAAACGTCTCACCTAATTAGAACTGGCACTCTCGCCAACCTGCAAGTAGACGTTCTAGCTAATCCCGAGTTCTATCTTGAAGCCATTAGCAAAGCGGTAATCTTGATCAACGCCCTACTAATTTTCGTAATCGGAGCCACGGCCCATCGACTAACAAAGAGTTACTGGCAGAGCTCGCTCTTGCAGCTTTCCCCCTTTTTCGCCGCAACCATACTCAACAACAGTTTAACCAAGGTGTCACCCGAAATATTACTCCTAACCGCCATCTTAATTCTTATAATCTTGATCCTGCGGACCCTTGGTAGCACAGACCACCCCAAACAACATGCTATTGCCTTCGCCACAGTGATCGGATTCGGAATTGCTACCAAGATTACTTTTGCTCCAATAGCCCTAATTCCACTCTTTGTTCTCTCTAAGTGGAAAAACAGGGCCTTCTATCTTGTGATGATCCCTGTTGCCTTTGTCTTATTCACCCTGCCAATCATCTCTGCCTATCGAAAGTTTATTAACTGGATCTTTGCGCTATTCAGCCACACTGGACGCTATGGCACAGGCAAAGAGGCCATCATTGATCCTGTCGTCTATTTTAGAAATATTGTCGGCGCCATCCAATGGGTGCCTGCCTTTTCTATCATTTTGGCCCTGGCTATCATCGGCGTCTTTGCCAGCCTGTTTGCCATCAAGGAGAAGACCAATGTATACAAAACAGAGCGAAGGCTGCTGATCGGCACCATCCTGGCGCAACTATTCGGTATCTTGATGGTTGCAAAACAACCCGGCACCCACTATATGATTCCTCTTTTTCTGCTCTCCGGGCTAGAGCTGTTTCTCCTGTTTCGATTGATCCAGTACAATAGCCCCTCCTCCAAAGCAAGAATATTCTCACATCTGGTCGTAGTTATCGCAACTGTTTACGCCCTTGGCATCACATCATTTGATGTAGTCAGAGTCCACAAGATGCTATCGCAAGAAAAAAATGAACTCTACGCCATACATGCCAAACTAGAGAACGACTTCCATGATTACGGGAAGATATATTACTTTAGGTCCTCCACGCCGGTTAATGCCCTGAAATTTGGCGACGCTCTCTCATTAGAAGCCAATTCCAACTCACTGAAAAACATGTACAACGACTTCTATTACTACGAGATTGGTCAATACAAGTTCTTCAACTGGGACAAAGAGGTTGGCCTCGATGAACTTAGGGCCAAATATAACAACAAGCTCCTATTAATCGGCACACCATTTAACAAGGGTTACAAGAATGAGCCCCGTTATATTCCAAGCTTTCCCATCACTGATATCATGGACGGAGCTAACGAAACCATATACAAAATAGAGTCTGGTACCTTAAACACAGAGACCAAGGCGAATAATTAGGTGCTAGAACTATTTGTGACTCAACGTTGTGATCATTATGATTGAGGCAGCTCAATTTGATATAGCCGACAGCTATTCTCTGAATATATTAGCTTTGATCGCTCGATTAGCCACTCTTCTTGCTCTTCGCGATTGAGGCGGAAGCCCTGAACTGCCGGATCAGGATTGGCAAAGAAGCGTGCCCTTGTCGCTTCGTTATAATAAATAAATCTGACCTCATCTTGCTTGATGTCTTTGATGAGTTGCTCTTTGGTCCCCGAGACTGGTGCTATATAAAAACGATTTTTGGTGGCATAGAAAGAAAGATTTGGGTCATGCCAGACACTCCAGTTGTCGATGACATTGCCTTGCATCTGATTGTCCTCCAGATAGCCGACGACTTCTATGCCACAACCAAAATAGCGCCCGAGAAACTCGGCCTTCGTCTCGCCGCCCAATCCAGCATACGCTTGATTGATTTTAAAAGTATTAACTACATATTCACGCATTTTGGAGTTGGTAATAATCGGCTTGCCATCATTTCGGGCAAAAGCCAAGATCAGAGCATAAACTAATATTGGCCCGATCACCCATTTTCTCAAGTCAACCAGCACAACAGACATAGCTACCGCAGCTGCAACAAGAGCCGGCAGCAAGAAACGAGTCTGGTGGGTAGCGACAAAAAACCAGTAGAGGGAGAAGCACAGGAAGAATGAGACCAACAGGAAATTCAATGAGCGGTTTTTGACTTTAATGGCTAACCAGGGGGCAACAAAGAATGCTGGCAAGACCGTGAGGTAATTAGCTGAAAGATAAAACTTAATCGGGATACTGAAGAAATTTGCCACAGTTCTGGGCACGACGAAGCTTTGGATCGCATTAATTAAGCCTAAGTAAGTCGATTCATCAACCCCCTTGTGCCCAAGATAAAGCGGGTAGAAGGGATTACCAAACATAACCAGGTTTTTGATATACCAAAAACCGCCACAAAGGGCCACCAAGAGAATATAAACCGAAACCATTCTCAAAATCGCAAGACCACCCTTCTTGCGGGCAAATCCAGCCACTATTATTGTCACGACAATAAACAGCGCGCTAAAGAGCGGGGCATACTTGAAACTTAGGGCAAATCCGAGCAAGACCGCGCTAATCCAAAGTGAACTATTCCTCTTCTTTATCAACCAGTCGCCAACAAGCAGCAGCGCAGAGAGCTCAAAGCTGAGAGTTGCCGCGTCTACATACCCAGTGATCGCATTGTCGGTCAGATCTGGGATAAGCAACAGAAACAACACGGCCAATAACCCCGACCTGCGATTATAATAGTGCGAAACGAAACCGGCAACCAGAACCAAGAACGACAGAAAGATGCCATAATGAAACAGATGCGCCAGCGAGTAACCGCCAACAGAAATTGCTCCGGCGTAGAGAACCTCGCCAAGAATCGGAATGTTACCATAAAAATAGTGGCCACCCAAGGGAAAAGACGCTTTGCCCTGGCCCAAAATTAGATTCGCCTCAGGAAAATGATACGCTATTTCGTCATTAAAAAATGGCGGCGCAAAGGTAGCCAGCAAGTGGCTGCAAACTATAATTGCAATGATTGCCAGAACAATCACATCCAATGGACGGATAGAACTTGATATAATTTTCGCTCTCAGCTTCGGAACCACTTGCGATACGGAGCGACACACCGCAGAAGCAACTGCAATTGTTAGTACTGCCAGCAAGAGAAGAATGCCAGTTTTGTTGACCATGCCCGCTATACCTAATAGCAAGATCAGATAAGCCAGAAGGCCCCAGCCAATAAGTAGCGACGCTCCTACGCGAAACAGGGTGGACATCTCTCTCACCCTGAAGAATGACAAAATCATTCGACCGAGTCCAAAACAAATAAACAGCACCCAAACTAACTCAAAAAGGCCAAGGCCGATCTCGTAGAACCTGAGCTGGTGAGCAAGAAGACCGTCAATATAGTTCATTTCTCAGCTCGCGCGAAAAGGTTGTTGCCGAACTGGAAGGGCAATATACTAACCTTACTCTTGTCAAATCCAGCATCAACGAGCGCGTTTTCCAATGTTTCCTTGCTGTAATAGCGTTTGTGGTCAGCTATCTCAACTCTACTAATAACCTTGAGTCTAAAGGCCAATAATTCTAAGATGGGCTTTGCCTTGATAGATGGAGTCGTAAGTAATAGTGTACCGCCACTCTTCAAGACTCTGTGGGACTCAGACAAAAATGTCTTGGGGTCATCAAGATGCTCAATCAAAGCCAGTGAAGTGACCACATCCATACTGTCATCCTTTACATCCAAGCGCTTGTCAACAATTCCTGTTTTGAGACTAATATTATCGGCAGTGACCTCACTGGAAACTGACATATCAATACCTAAGCCGCTCTTTATGTGATTTGATAGAGCGACTAAGAAATCCCCCCTAAAGCCACAACCTAAATCAAGAACGCATGATTGAGACGGTATATTGCGTTTGATACGGTTGAATCGCAGCATCTTGATTATCCGATCAAGAGTAGATTCCCCGTCTTGGCCGAAGGATATTTTTCGAGAATCGTCATTCGACATAGCTAAGCCCCGACCCTACATCGGATCAACGTCCAGAAAGCTTCTAATCCATCGCGAACTTTAATCTTTTTGCCCTCTTTGCTGTTTCGTGCTGTATATTTGATCGGAACCTCCAAGATGGGTATTCCCCTCTTTAGCACATGGGCCGTCACCTCCGGGCAAAACTCAAAACGCTTGCAGCGCAATGGTAATTCCATCACCAAATCGCGTTTAAACGCCTTGTAGCAAGTCGGAACATCTGTTAGACGACTCCCGTACAAAATGTTTGTCATAGTCGTCACAGATTTTCCCCCTGCATGAAAAAGGACCGATGAGTGGCGGTTTTTGCCCGAAAGCTCTCTTGAGCCATAAACAACCTGCGTGTCGGCTGATTTTAGAAATGGTTCGATTAACACGGGATACTCATCCGGATGATATTCGAGATCGGCATCCTGGATTAGGATAATATCGCCAGTTGATTTCTCAATTCCCGTCCTAACGGCTGCACCCTTGCCTTGATTCTCAGAGTGAAAAAAAACTTTAACCATACTATCTTTGTACTTGCGCAGCAGCTCCCTGGTTCCATCCTTGGATCCGTCGTCAACTACAACAATCTCCTTTTTGAGACCAAGGCTATCAGCCTTTTTGACCTGATCCAAAATAGTTTCAATGGTCTTCAGCTCATTATAAACGGGCATGATAATAGAGAGGGTTTTGTATTGCATCGGACCTTTCAGCAAACTACTAATAATTGTCGGCTATCTTATGGTGACGCTCTAGCGGACCGTTAATCTAAATTAGTATAGCAAAATAAATTGACCTTTTAAAAGATAGATTGTGCTCAAGCCTAAACCTTTGTCTCGATAATATAGCGAGGACGGTGTTTTGTCTCTTTGTATATCTTGCCAGTGTATTCGCCAATGACCCCAAGGCTAATGATTTGGATTCCACCAATCAAATAAATTGGTAGGACGGTCGAAGCCCAGCCGGGCACTGTCTGTCGAAGCCAGATTTTATCGACAATAACAAAGGCCCCCATCAATAAACTGGCCAAGAAAACAATAAACCCAAGCAATGTTACAAAACGAAGCGGCACCACGCTGAACGAAGTTATACCATCTATAGCGAAAGAGAGCATCTTTCCAAATGGATACTTTGACTCACCCGCAAAACGCTCCTTACGGTCATAATAAACATAGCCTGAACGATAGCCGATAACAGGAAATATTCCACGTAAGAAAAGGTTAACCTCAGAGAATCCATCCAGGTCATCAACCACTCTACTGCTAATTAAGCGATAGTCGGCGTGATTATTTACGATCTCCACCCCCATCGACTTCATTAATCTATAGAAAAACAAGGCGGTAAACCGCTTAAAAAAGCTATCCTTTTTGCGTTCCTTGCGCACACCATAAACAATCTCACAGCCCTTCTCGTACTCAACGATGAATTCCTCTATAACAGAAACATCATCCTGCAGATCAGCGTCTATCGTCACAACGCAGTCGGCCTCATCCCGCACAGACGCCAGGCCGGCAAGCAAAGCATTCTGGTGGCCTGAATTTCGAGCCAGCTTTGTTCCGCGAAAAAGCTGCGAATTGCGCTCATGATGCGCCAGAATCAATTCCCATGTCAGATCGCGGCTACCATCATTAACAAAACAGATGAAACTTTTGTCATCAATCAAGCCCTTCTTCATGAGACCTGTCAGTATTGTCTCGAGCTGATTGGCCGTCTCATTTAGAACAGCCGCCTCGTTGTAGCAAGGAACGACGACTGATAGGATCGGTTTTTTTCTTTGTTGACTCATTGCTTATGCTTTGATTGATTTAATAATAAGCTCGGTAATCACCTCGGCTTGGCCCAAATCGAGTTCGGGATAAATTGGCAAACTAAGAACCTCCTCAGCAACCTTTTCAGTTAGGGGCAAGACGTCCTGGTTTTTGTAAATAGGCTGCAAATGGGCCGGGACCGGATAGTGTATTTGGGACTGGATATCGCTTGCTTTCAGTCCATCCATAATCTCAGCGCGAGATTGCGTTCTTATGACGAAAAGATGGAAAACGGATTCTGCCCACTCTGCTTCACTCGGTAGCGTCAAGCCAAGTTCGCCTAATTCCTTACGATAAAGGGCCGCGATCTCCTGACGCTTTTTGTTCCAGCCATCTAGACGCTTGAGTTTGAGCGACAATATTGCAGCCTGCAGCTCATCTAGCCGGCTGTTTCTGCCAAGGACAACATGCTCATAGCGGTTACGTTGCCCCCCATTGCGCAGCATTCGAACCGTTTCGGCATATTCGTCATTGTTTGAGGTAACAGCTCCACCATCGCCGAGCGCACCAAGATTTTTAGTGGGATAAAAGCTAAAGCAGGCAAGGTCGCCGATAGACCCAACTCTTTTGCCCTTATATCTGGCTCCGTGAGCCTGAGCACAGTCCTCAACTACTCGCAAATCGTGTTCTTTAGCAATGGCCAAAATCGCATCCATATCGGCTGGATGACCGTAGAGATGGACGGGCATAATCGCTTTTGTCTTATCGCTAATCTTCTTCTCAATATCAGTCGGATCAATGGTGTAGGTCGCTTCATCGATATCAGCAAAAACGGGCGTTGCACCGGTGGCCGAGATGCCAAGAGCAGTGAATGTGGCCGTTAATGACGGGCAAATAACCTCGTCACCGGGACCAATGCCGAGAGCAAGCAGAGCCAAAGTAATGGCATCGGTGCCATTGCCGACACCGACACAATGTTTGGCCTGGCAATATTGAGCAAACTCTTTTTCAAACTGTTCAACTTTGCCACCCAAAATATACCAGCCACTGTCAACGACTTCGCTTATCACACCAAGCAGCTCTTCTCGGATAGATTGGTTTTGGGCCTTGGGGTCAGAGACTAATTGCATAATTATTCCTCGATATATTGTTTGAATTGAGCGTAATCGCGAATGTAGTCGGATTCATTGTAGGGCTCAGAGGCGAGAGCAAGAAAAACGGTGTTTTCAGCAAAATCCTCCATGCTGTGCCAAACACCTGGCCTAATTACAACACCCTTATTCGGCTCCGACAACAGCAGCTCCGACTTCTCATGACCATCGTCGAACTTGATAACAGAACTCCCTTGTAAGCAAAAGAGCGCCAGGATAGTTTCTTTGTGAGAATGAAAGCCACGCGAGTCGCCCTTTCTCGTCTTCAAGATATAAAATACACGCTTAACCGGAAAACCAAGATGTTTTTCGCTTTCTGCGACGACGAGATCTCCCCTTTCATCATGGAAAAGCGGCAGTTCGATTGTTTCGTATAATTTATTCTGCATATGATTTTACAAAGTTTGATGCCTCAAGCAAACTGTCGACCGTCCCAGCGTCAAACCATTGCTTTTCTAATTTTACAGCTTTGAGTTTTCCCTCTTTCAGGTATTGGTCCTGGATATATGTAATCTCATACTCTCCGCGATCGGATGGCTTTTGGCCGACGCACTTTTCGAAGCATGTTTGATCAAAAACGTAGGCACCAGTAATTGCTAGATTGCTCTTCGGGTTTTCCGGCTTCTCCTCCACAGAGACGACATTAAGATTATCGTCTACCTCTGCAATACCGAATCTCTTGGGGTCGGATACCTCTTTCAAGAATATGAGAGCACCATCTTTAAAATTGCTTAAGTGAGAAGAAAGATCATCCATAAAGATATTGTCACCCAGAACCATGATGCAGCTCTCGTCGCCGATATAGTCTTTGGCGATCCAAAGACCGTCAGCTAGACCGGAGGGATGATTTTGGATACCATAAACAATTTGGATTTGCTTGCCATCTTTGCCAATAAAATCTTGACCCGAGCCAAGCAAATTAACGAAGTCATTGATATGAGGCGGATTAGTAATGATCATGATACGATCAATTCCAGCTCTGACCATGGCCTCAATTGGATAATAGATCATCGGCTTGTTGTAAACGGGTAGAAGATGTTTGTTCGTAACCTTTGTGATCGGGTGCAACCTCGTACCAAAACCACCAGCTAAAATTATGCCCTTCATATTGGCCTTCCTTGCTATTTGGTTAAAGTTGAATTTAAGATAGTTCTCTCTGCGTCTAAGTATTGACCTGAAATAATCCGCTGCCACCACTGTTCGTTGTTCTTATACCAAGCAATTGTCTTCTTCATTCCCTCTTCGAAGGTAACTGTAGGTTTCCAGCCCAATTCATTGGTTATCTTTGAGTGGTCCATGGCATAGCGCATATCGTGCCCCTTACGGTCTGCCACAAAGGTTTTTAGTGATTCTGGCTTCTGGAGTAATCCAAGCACGGTGTCGGCAACGTCTATACCATTCTTCTCGGCGTCACCACCAACACAATAGGTCTCGCCAACCAGGCCCCTATGCAGGATGACATCAATCGCAGCAGCATGGTCGGTAACGTAGAGGTAATCCCTGATCGCTTTGCCGGTGCCATATATAGGAAGCGGCTTGTCTTGCATCGCATTTGTGATAAAAAGAGGAATTGCCTTCTCGGGAAAATGATAGGGTCCATAATTGTTACTGCAATTCGAGATCGTGGTCGGCAGTCCGTACGTTTCGCCATAAGCCCGAACCAAATGATCTGAGGCAGCCTTGGATGCTGAATAGGGAGATCGAGGTGAATATGGTGTCTGCTCTGTAAATCTTTCCTCAAGCTTGTCCAGACTCAAAGAACCGAATACCTCGTCGGTCGAGACATGATGAAATCGTTCGATTTCTTTGCCCCTGGCAACATCCAATAAGACCTGCGTGCCTAAGACGTTTGTGTGTACAAATAAAGCAGGGGCACTGATTGAGCGATCAACATGAGACTCGGCCGCAAAATGAACAACCCAATCGCAACCATCCATTGCTCGCTCGACTGCATCGCGATCACAGATGTCCCCCTGCACAAAGGTATAGTTTGGGTTATCCTTGAGCGAGATTAGGTTCTCCAGATTGCCGGCATATGTCAATTTATCCAAATTAACAATCTTGTAATCGGGATATTTCTCCATCATGTAGAGAATAAAGTTTGAGCCGATAAATCCAGCCCCGCCCGTAACTAATATTTTTTTATGCCTATCACCTGCCATCATCAACCGCCTTCTTGATAAGATCCTCCAAACGCTTGCCAACTTGCGTTAGATCAAAAACGTTTTGAATAAGTTCTATTCCACTCAGTCCCATTTCTCTGCCAAGTTTAGGGTTTTTGAGAATTATTGTCAATTTATCAACGAGCACCTGCTGATCGAAGGGTATCTCAAACCCGGCTTGATACTTTTCTAGATACGGAATTGAGGCCTGCTCAGTGGTAACGACTGGCGTGCCTAGCGCAAGTGCGGCCAAGCAGGCCAGAGATGTTTCCTCGTAATGACGAGGGGTAAAAGCGAATACAGAGGCAGCGAGATATGCCTGATAGTTATCTCGGCCGTAGAGCGGCCCAACCAGGGTGATATTTACGCTCATGCCGCTGTCCTTGATCTGGCGCTTAATCTCTTCTAGATAATAGCCATCATCTCGCCCAACAATGACCAAGTGAGCGTTTGGCACTCGCTCCAAAAGTGCGGGCATGGCAGCAATCAAAACGTCAATGCCCTTCAGATAGTTGATTCTGCCGATAAACAAGATGATCTTCTTGTCCTCTCTGATCCCATGTGTTTTCCAGAAACTCTTGTCTGCGCTAGCGTCTCTGTAGTCAGAGTAATTAATGCCGAGCGGCAGAAGTTCTATCTGTGATTCGCTCCCACCAAAACGCAGATACTCTTTGTTCTCGTGGTCAGTTTGACCGAGAAGATAGGTCGCGCCAGAAATCATCTGCCGACCCCAAAAATGATCGTAGAACTTCTTGACAAAACCTTTGAAACCTCCGGTTAGCGGTAATTCACCATAAGCGGCTATAGAATAAGGAATGTCGTGCTTACGGCACAACTTATAGGCAAAAACATTCTGCCAATCCCGCAAGTCTGAAAGAAAAACGAAATCATATTGAGCGATATTTTTGTGCAAATATGCAGCATAACCAAGAGGAAAGAATAATTTGAAATTCCAAGCCAACCAATTACTGATATTCTTGAATCGAACTACCTTGACGCCCTCCATCTCTTCGCGAAGTGGTTTTGCTCTAGACTCGCCATTCAAAGCGTCTGTTGTAAGAACTGTAACATTGCCCTCCTTGGCCAGATAGCGGGCCAGGTCATAGTTAATTCTTGGCGGCCCGCCATATCCCCAGGCTGGAGCGTAATAAGGGGTAATCATGAGTAGGTTTATTTTTTTCATCGTCACCTAGCCCTTAATAATTCGATAAACGCACTTGGTAAATCTGTTGTGCAATCTGTGAAGCACAATGAGCAACCATGACGAAGTATATCTTTTGGCCGTCTCCAGATCTTCATCGAATTGGTGCACATACTGCTTGCCCCCCTTCGATTGGCTGTGAATACGAAAATCTGCGATATATTCATCGACAACAATCGGCTGGCTCAATCTCCCAAGCCGCAACCAATAGTCATAATCCATTGTATAGTTAAGCTTCTCGTCAAAATGTCCGATCGTCTTCAATGCCTCGGAGGTCCAAAATGTGGCCGGTTGAGAAATATAATTAAGTATCAGGTTGCTTCTGTAGCCATATCGGCGCAACCATAAGTTCTTGTAGCGAGTAACAAGCCCCTGTATTGCCGTGCCTCTATCGTTAACAATGCGACAATACGCAGTCAACCACAACTTGTCAGAATGTTTTGCAAATGCCTTCTCAACCACAGCAAAACAATTATCTTCATAAAAGTCATCTGAGTTCAAATAAGCAACTATGTCTCCCGCCACACGAGAGAGGCCCTGATTGAGAGCATCGGACTGCCCTCTGTCCTTCTGGCTTTGCCAATAAAACTTTACCCCTCGATTAGCTCCTTTGTAGTCGCCGTTTTTGATTTTAGCTTCGTACTTCTTAATTATCTCCAGCGTTTCATCCTTGGATCCGCCGTCCATAATAAAATATTCAATTTCAAAATCACCCCTCTGGCTGATCACGCTTTCAATTGTCTTTGAGATAAAGCTGCCCTGATTGTACGAGGGTGTAATTATTGAGAACTTCATCAAAATACCAATTCAGCCGGTTTTATTATTCCTTCGGCATTTTTATCGCTAACTCTTTGACTAGCTGCTGGAGCGCCTTCTCTGTTCTCTCGGCCTTAATATAGAGACGATAAGACATATACAAAACAAAAACGATTACTAGCCCCATAAACGTATTAACACCCGATCTTCCCTGACCAAAGATGGTATCGATAATTCTTGGAAAGAGAGTGAGGGCAATAACTCCCCACCAGAGCACATACCAAAAAAGAAACATGATTCTGCTTTCTTTTTTCTTCTTGTAGTCGTGCGTTGTCTTGGCAAGAACAAATATAGCCACTATAACGGCGAGAAATTTTGCGAAAAGTAGTATCATAAACTGCCTCTAATCTTACTTAGTGCCAATCTTATTACAATATTAAACCCATTGAGATAATGCTGCCCTTTTCGCTTTGAGTAGTCAGTGTAGATGATCTTGATTGGCTCTTCGCAAATTCTAAGATGCTCAGCTTTTGCCTTTCCAATCAACGCTGAGCATATTTCATATCCGACACTCTCCACCTGGCACTTCTCCATCGCTTTCTTTGAAAACGCTTTAAATCCAGATTGAGAATCGGTTACCCAGACGCCATAAAAAAGAAACGTAATCACGTTAAAGGCGTTGTTGCCTATCCACTTTATCAGCGGCATGCCATGTCTCTGAGAACCAAGAAGGCGGCTTCCGATGACTAAATCGTAGCCACTCAAAACCCTCTTGACCAACTTTTTTATCTCGCTCGGATCGTGCTGACCGTCAGAATCCATCGTTACAGCAACATCAAAGTTGTTTCGTCTGGCATACTCGAGACCAGTCATCGTTGCTCCGCCTGCCCCTAGGTTAAGGCGATGATTAAGAACAACAGCACCGGCCTCTTTCGCCACCCTTGACGTATTATCGGTCGAGTTGTCATTTACAACAATAACCTCGACATTGTTTATGTCCATGATCTTTTTCGGTATCTGCCTAATTACATCGGCTATAACCGAGGCCTCGTTGTAGGCAGGCATGATAACGCATAGCTTCATCTTCGTTTTCCGAGTGTTAGTTGTATAAGATGACCGCACCAATCTTATTAAAACAACACTATCACCTAATGGCGCAAAAGTGAATAAGTCATTACGCACCCAGGGACACCCTCGGGATATTGTATTAGTAATTCATCTTAGATAATCTGGGGATTAGATTGCAACTAATCAGGCACAGTAAGAATGACAAAAACATATCTAATTAGCGGCGGAGCCGGCTTTCTTGGTTCTCACTTGTCAGAGAGGCTTCTCAAAGAGGGGCAGAAGGTTATCTGTCTCGACAATTTCATTACGGGCCTCAAGTCTAATATGGCCCCCTTCTCCGCCAACCCAAATTTTACCTTCATCAACCAAAACATCTGTAAGACCATTGATATTGTTGATGCAACACCAAAAATTGATTATGTTCTTAATTATGCTTGTCCTGCTTCCCCTACCGACTACAGAAACCATCCAATAGAGACACTTGAGGCTTGCTCGATTGGAACAAAAAACATGCTTGAAATCGCCAAAGAACACAAGGCACGCTTTTTTCACACCTCGACGTCAGAGGTTTACGGAGATCCAAAGGAGCACCCTCAAACAGAAAGTTACTGGGGACACGTCAATTCATATGGCGAACGATCATGTTACGATGAGGGAAAGCGTTACGCCGAGTCTCTGATCTACATCTATCGCAAGGACTTTGGTGTTGATACTGGGATCATTAGAATATTCAACACATACGGGCCAAGGATGCGACCGCTTGATGGTAGAGTTGTCTCGACGTTTATCCGACAAGCTCTTGAGGGAGAAGACATAACAATTTTTGGCAGGGGTGAACAAACGCGTTCCTTCTGTTATGTCGACGACCAGATAGAGGCTCAAATGAAAATGATCCACTCCGAAGAAGAAGGACCGATCAATATCGGTAATCCTACCGAGTTTAGTATGATTGAGTTAGCCGAAAAGATAAAAGATATTACGAAGTCGCAATCGCGTATCGTATACAGGCCACTACCAAAAGATGACCCAACTCAGCGCAAACCCGATATATCACTAGCCAAAAAACGTCTTTTGTGGGAACCTAAGGTAGATCTTACTGAAGGGCTAAGAAAAACCATCTCATGGTTTACAGGTGCACGCTATTAAAAATGTCGGGAAATTCTGTATATTAATTTCTAACTATATTAGACCTGAACAAGGAGAATAATGAAGATTGTTGTCATTGGTACTGGCTATGTCGGTCTTGTGCAAGGAGTTTGCCTTGCGGAGCTGGGTAACGAAGTGGTTTGCATTGACATAGACAAAGAAAAAATCGAGAAACTAAAAAACAGTATCTCCCCGATCTATGAACCTGGCATAGAAGAGCTAATCACCCGCAATATAAGTGCCGGTAGAATCAACTTCAGCACAGACCTGAGCAGCTCGGTAGGCGAAGCCGAAATTGTCTTTATTGCTGTTGGTACTCCTCCGGACGAGTCCGGCAAGGCCGATCTGAAATACGTACTGAAGGCAGCCGAAGAAATCGGAAAGAACATAACAGGTTACACTATAGTAGTTAACAAGAGTACGGTCCCAATCGGTACTGGCAAGATGGTCAAGGCAGCGATCGAAAAGCACTACAACGGCGAATTCGATGTTGTCTCCAATCCAGAGTTTCTAAGAGAGGGATCAGCTATTGATGATTTCATGAGTCCGAATCGAGTCGTTCTTGGCGACAACAACAACGGCAGCGCTGCCAAGAAGGTGGCCAAGTTGTACGAAGTACTCGATGCGCCCATCCTGATCACCAACCTAGAAACTGCCGAGATGATCAAATACGCGTCTAACTCATTTCTTGCAACACAGATCTCCTTCATTAACTCAATAGCCACAATCTGCGAGAAGGTTGGGGCGGACGTTGCAGAGGTAGCCAAAGGGATGAAACTGGACAAGCGCATCGGAGAGAGAGCATTCCTAGATGCCGGTCTGGGATATGGCGGATCATGTTTCCCCAAGGATGTTACTGCCCTAATTCAAATTGCTAAAGAAAATGGCTACGATTTCAAAATCTTAGAGGAAGTCGAAAACGTAAATAAAAAACAGCGCCTGCGTTTTGTCCAAAAAATTCAACAGACACTCGAAGAGCTTGAGGGTAAAAAAATTGCTATCTGGGGGGCAGCGTTTAAACCAAAAACTGATGATATCAGAGAAGCACCAGCTATAACCATTATCGAGGCACTGATTGATCTCGGCGTAAAGGTAACGATCTATGATCCAGTTGCAGCCGAAATGGTAAAAAAGATTTTCCCGTCTATTAGCGATGCCTCTAAGCCGCTAGACGCGTGCAAAGATGCCGACGCGCTAGTAATTATCACAGAGTGGGATGAATTCAAACAGATTGACCTTGCGTCGGTAAAAAGAGAGCTCAAAAATCCGATTATCTTTGATGGACGCAACCTCTACAGTCCAGGCGACATGGCTGAGGCCGGCTTTGACTACTACCCCATCGGACGCAAGCAACCAAACAAAACCAGGGAAAAGGCTAGCTGCGCGCAAGACCGTACCAAACTACAAAAAGCTACAAGCTAGCGATTAAATGTCCAAATTTTGTTAGCACCAAAATTCCAGAAAAAAACAACAATAACAGAAACCAGCTTGGATATTGTCTCTCCCTGACTGACTGAGTAACCGAAGTTTGCATTGAGGTACAGGCTTAAATAGTGAACAATGATTTCGGTTAGCCCTAAGCCAATGAATGAAATGACTGCAAATTGACTAAACTTTTTCGCTTCCTGACCTTCGGTATTGTATCGAAATGTCCATCTGGAATTCATAAAATACCCATTAACCGTTCCCGCAGAAAAGCCCGCCGCGACTGCCAGCCAGAGAACAACGCCAACTTCTCGAAGCAGTTTGAGCAGAACAAGATCGATAACCGTGCTCACTACGCCAACCAAACCATATTTGACCAGTTCGGAGAACAACGACTGTTTGGAACTCTTTTTCATTTGACACCCTCTCTAATTGTTTCTCTGTGATCTAGTATAACGGAAAATGACTGGTTGTTAAATGCTCCAGCAAAAGTTCCAGCAAAAGTTGAAAATCCTGTTAGCGCCCTGTTGCCCTACTAGCTTTACGGCCTTACTGCCTTACTGCCTTACTGCGTTACCGCCGTGTTACTAAAACCTTTAGGATTTGAACTTTGAGAGACTATTGTGTATCCTGGACAAAGAAGTAATTTTATACGAACAGGAGGCATCGTGCTTGAAGTAGATATTGAGAAGATTTTACCGGTAACCGAGGTCCGTGACTCTCTTAATAAAATCGTTGACGAAGTTTCTGCTAACGACATTCTCTATGTCCTAACAGTAAACGGCAAACCAAGTGCTGTTGTTGTGGGTGTCCACCATCTAGAAAAATTAACGGGTATTGCAAACGACAGCATTGCCACAGTTGCGCCACAGACGCCAATCACAGGGGGCACTAATTCAGTAGTTACTCCAACCCCCGTCCAGCAAACAGACGATGCTGCTGCAAGCTCTGGCCTCCCAGAACCAACAACACCAAGCCCAGTACAGCCCAGCATAGATCCAACAACTCCCCCTGCCCCTGCTCCACTACCAGAAATTGCACCGGAACAAGTGGTTGTGCCTTCGGAACAACAGGCACAACCAGCGCCTGCAGCAAACGATGACGCTTCAGATGACCTGTCCTTCACGATCAATCCCTCTATCCCCCCGACAAACACTCCCGACAACCAGTTCAAGACACCGGCAGGGAATGATCTGGGCGCCCAACAAGCAAGCAACCAAAACCAAGTCACAACCGACACAACTGTTTAGTCTAGATCAACCCAAAAGACTTTCGCTTAGTGACAGAAAGGTTTACTGATGGCTAAAGCTACCTCCAAAAAAGTTATTTGTAACGTTAAAATCGACCGAGAAGTTTGTATTGGCTGCGGTAATTGTGCAGCAATATGCAGCGAAATTTTTTCCCTCGACAAAACAGGGGTTTCAACTGTTAACTTAGAGAATATAACTGGCGAAATGAGTGATTCGATAATTGAAGTGGAAAGCAATTGCCCAACCGGCGCAATTTCAATCGAATACGCTTCAGCGGAGCAAGTCGAAAAAGATGAAGATCGATAAACAAGATCGCCTGGCCCAAGACGTGCTCAAGAAAATTCAAGAAGTGATCGATCCGGAGATCGGCATCTCTGTTGTTGACCTCGGGTTAATTTATGATGTCAATGTCAACGATGGAAGTGCTTGGATTTTGATGACTCTGACTTTTCCCGGATGTCCGCTTGCAAACCTCATCACCTCTCAGGTCAGGGAAAAGGTACAAGAACTCGAAGACATAAAACAAGTCGAGGTTGAACTAACATTTACTCCTCCCTGGAACAAAGAGATGGTTAGCGACAAAATGAAAAAGCAACTAGGACTTAGCTGATTTCTTTTTCTTCTCCGGCCAAAGATAGAAGTGGCGCAGAAGAGGAGCCAGAAGATTCCTGTTGCGAGAGAGTAGTACAATCAGATGAACAGAGATCGACCATAATAACGGCAAGTTTACGCCAAACCAAACTAGACGAGCTTGGCGTTTTTTATTTAGAAGCAATTTTTCTATATGAATTGGCTTATAGTTTTTGTCTAGTATCAAGTGCGCAACATCATACCCGGAATACATTGCCGACAAGATTCCTTCACCAAAAACATCTGTGACAAAACCACCGGCATCACCTGCCAAAAATACATTATTATCAAATTGGTGTCCCATGTAACCATATGGAATCGTCCAGCCGCGCACAGTCTCCTGGTTAAACGGCAGGTGCTCTTTCTCTGCCCAGGCCTTGAGATCATCGATCATGCGCCTCCCCGCCCTCCTCCTGGTTGAGCCAGACTCCCCCGCTCCAATATAGACATAATCCTTGTGGGGAAAAATCCAGGCATACCAAGCTGAAAAATAGCGATAATCAAAATCAACCGTCAGGGGACGATCTACCTCACCGATCGAAACCTTATACTCCAAGGCCTCGGCAAACTTATCGCTCTTCTTGATCTTGCCCTCTGCTTCCAATCCTTTGCGAACTACCGACAGGACGCCATCAGCACCAACCAAATAACTATACGGAATATCTTCGCCGTC
Source organism: Patescibacteria group bacterium (assembly GCA_041666325.1). Lineage (GTDB taxonomy): Bacteria > Patescibacteriota > UBA1384 > XYA2-FULL-43-10 > 1-14-0-10-43-13 > JBAYHC01. The sequence continues at coordinate 1,736 of JBAYHC010000002.1, read as the reverse complement.
CACCGTAATAGATTTTTTCTTAAAATTAATCTCTTGGATTTCCTGTTCAAATTTTATATCTGCACCAGCACTCTTAGCTCTCTCCGTCAATTCTTTGGCCAATAGATCACGATTAATAGTGTTTATAATGGGAAAATCGAGTTCAATTTCAGATGAAGCATGAACGGTCTTTAGGACTACCTTGCGGTTCTCCAAGACCTCCGACTTGATCTCTCCTAGGAACTCTTGGGCCAGCGGCGTCAGCCCTCCTCCGCACAGTTTAGTCTCCCCCTTGCCATTGATCTGGCCTTCCTTGTTTTGATCGAAAACTAGTACATTCTTGCCGGCCTTGGCTAATTCGGCCGCAGCTATCAATCCTGCTGGCCCCGCACCAATAATAACAATTTGGTCTTTTTCCATAGTTCCATTTGAGTTAATGATTCTAGCAGCAATTATAACAAGATATAAAGTAATGCGATACTGTTACAGTGCGTTATAGGAGGACTTTGGCCGACTCTAACAAGATATAAAGTAATGTGCTATCGATACAGTGCCCACAGGGACCCTTCGGGTCGTTAAAGGAGTGAAGCGACAATAACAAGACACAAAGTAATGCAGCTTGACACAAGGCGTTAAAGGAGCGAAGCGACTATTACAAGATATAAATAGCCGTAGAATCAGTGCGTAAAAGGAGTGAAGCGACTATAATCCTATAACTATATTTTTGCCCACAATCAGAAAATGCGGCAAACTAGCTATTGTGATAAGATAAGGCGCTGAACAGATTAACAAAAAGGATAGTAATGAATCAAAACGACAAGACTGGGGGTAGTTACGGAAAAAGACCCCTGTGGCAGTGGATTTTGCTTTATATTATAATTGGCGGCATAATATATGCCCTCATCTATTACTTCCTCACCGCTGGGCAGAACAATACATCACCGTATTAATTTTCCTCGAATCGGCGAGCAACCTCGTTCCAATTGACAATATTCCACCAGGCCTCAATAAAATCGGCGCGCTTATTTTTGTACTTGAGATAATAAGCATGTTCCCAAACATCGAGAGTCAAAAGCGGCCTATCACCCGCACCGATCGGTGTGTCCTGATTAGAAAGCGAATAAACCTTGAGCTTGCCATCGACGCCCTTGACTAGCCAGGCCCAGCCGGAACCAAAATGATTCAAGGCAGTACTGGTAAATTCCTCTCGGAACTTCTCAAAATTGCCAAAATCCCTCTCGATTGCCTCCAAGAGTTTCCCCTCCGGATGACCGCCCTCACCTTCAGACGCCATCATCGCCCAAAAAAGATTGTGATTATAGAAACCGCCACCATGATTACGAACAGCCAGCCCGATATCTTCTGGCAACTGTTCAATATTTTTCAATAAATCTTCAACTTGTTTTTCCAGTAACTCAGGGTGTTTTTCCAGCGCAGAATTAAACTTGTCGGCATACGTCTGATGATGCTTGTCATGGTGAAAATGCATCGTCTCTTCGTCGATATAAGGCTCCAGGGCGCTATAAGCATAGGGCAAATCGATTATTTTATGTTTCTTGGTCTCGTCCATGTTTTCCTTTCCTGTTAGTAAGTAGGCTGATAAGCAAATAAGTGTATAGGCCAGTAAGTTATATGCTTACTAGCTTACTAGCTTACTAGCTTACTAGCTTACTAGCTTACTAGCTTACTAGCTTACTAGCTTACTAGCTTACTAGCTTACTAGCTTACTAGCTTACTAGCTTACTAGCTTACTAGCT